>DASTFN010000011.1:0-176214 GCA_035719905.1 Allosphingosinicella sp. | reverse complement strand
CGCGCGGCTCGCCGATGCGGCCGGCCGCCGCCGCCTCGTCGCCCGGATCGCCGGGGCCGAATTCGCCATCCTGCTCGCCGCGCCGACCAGCCTCGGCGAGGGCCGCTTCCTCGCCGGCCAGCTGGTCGAGGCGATCGGAAGGCCGTTCATGTCGGGCGACCATGTCATCACTTTGGGCAGCCGGGTCGGCGTGGTCGCCTCCGAAGCCGGGGAGGATGGGGCGGGGCTGCTTCGCCGGGCCAGCGCGGCCCTGGCCGAGGCCAAGTCGAGCGAGGCCGGGCCGGTCAAGGTGGTCGATGCCGGCGCCGCCAGCGACAGCGCGCTCGGCGACCAGCTCGAGATCGACCTGAGGCGGGCGCTCGACCAGGACGAGATCGAGATCCTCTTCCAGCCGCAGGTCTCGGTCGCGACCCGGCGGATCGTCGGCGCCGAGGCGCTCGCCCGCTGGCGCCACCCGCGCTTCGGCGAGCTCGGGGCGATGACCCTGTTCAGCGTCGCCGAGCGCTCCGATTACCTCGTCCAGCTCTCCGACCATGTCCAGAGGAAGGCGATCGCCGCCGCGGCCGACTGGCCCGAGGCGCTTGCCGGCCTGCGCCTGTCGGTCAACATCACCGCCGCCGACATCGTCCGCCCCGGCTTCGCCGAGCAGTTCATCAGCCTGGTCGCCGATAAGGGCTTCGATCCCGGCCGGCTCACGGTCGAGGTGACCGAGAGCGGCCTGATCGAGGATCTGGGCGCCGCCGGCAATTTGCTGGCGCAGCTTCGGCAGGGCGGGCTTCGGGTCGCCATCGACGATTTCGGCACCGGCTATTCGAGCCTCGCCTATCTGAAGGCGCTTCCGCTCGACTATCTCAAGATCGACAAGAGGCTGGTCGAGGACATCAGCGGCAGCCCGCGCGACCAGGTCGTGGTGCGGAGCGTCATCGACATGGCGCGCTCGCTCGGCCTCGAGGTGATCGCGGAAGGGGTGGAGACCGAGGAGCAGCTCGCCCTGCTCGCTCGGGAAGGCTGCAACCTCTACCAGGGCTTCCTGTGCTCGCCGCCGGTGGACGTGGAGACGCTGGCGGGGCTGATGACGGCCTAGTCCGTCATCCCGGCGAAGACAGGGGTCCCGGTGGGTGAAAGGCGTGGGTGCTTTTCACCCCTTGGGGTCCCAGCCTTCGCTGGGACGACGATAAATGGGGACACGATAAATGGGGACACGCACCTTTTTGCCAAAAAGTACGTGTCCCCTTTTTCGAGGCCTTCGCTGGGACGACGATAAATGGGGACACGATAAATGGGGACACGTACCTTTTTGCGGAAAAGTACGTGTCCCCGTCGTTCGGAAAAGTACGTGTCCCCGTCGTTCAGCGGAAAAGTACGTGTCCCCGTCGTTCAGTCGCAATTTTCGTAGCGCTGGAAGACGCCCAGGCTGATCAGGCCGGTCGAGCTTGCGCCCTGGCTGTCCTGGACGGTGTAGGACAGGCTATGGCCGCCGGGGTAAAGGCCCTCGACGGTGACCGAGCTGGCGCTGGAGATCCAGATGTTGGCGTAGGGCGACGAGTCCACCGCGGTGACGGTCAGCGGGTAATGGCCTTCCGGATCGGTGTCGTTGCCGGTGAGGTTGAGCACCAGGGTCTGGCACACATAGATCGAGAGACCGTTCGGATTGGCCACCGGGGGATTGTTGTACTGGCTGACCGCGCTCGACGGCGCCAGCGCCAGCGCGGCGCTGCCCAACAGGATCGCGATCGACTTGATTGTGAAGCGCATTGTTCATCCCTCTCTCGTCGATGGAGGCGAGAAGAGACCATGAGACACTCTGCTTGGCGATTCCTACTTGGTCCGAATCCGACCGATATCTCAGGATGTTGCGGAGCCGTCGCGGGCGCGGTGCAGCCGTCATCCCGGGCTTGACCCGGAATCCATGAACACCGCCGGTGGCTATACACGCAGGGCGGTGTTCATGGGTTCCGGCTGTCGCCGGAATGACGAGTGGGGGTGAAGGGGGGCACCTGCTCTCTTGGGGAAAAGCGGGTGTCCCCCTTCCGGGCTACATGCCCTTGGGGCCGGGGCCGTGACCTTGCTCGGGGACGGCGAGAGGAAGCGATCTAACCGCCGCTTCGAGCTCGATCAGGCGTCTCGACCTTATTGCGGAGGAAGCCGGGCGAGCACGGGAAGCTTCGCGCCTTGCAATCATGTCAGGCTTGACCGCCGACGTGGGGGCAGCGGCAAGCATCAATGAAATCAAGAACATCGCGGTATTTTCCTCCGGTAGTGAGAGGTCAACCGGGCGGGGCGGGGGAGGTTGCGGCCGGCGGGACGAAGCGCCCTAAACCTGGGGTGACGAGCTTAACATAGGTAAAGTCACGGTCGGAGTGCGGTGAATCCCCTCCCGGGAAGGGAGGGGTTAGGGGTGGGTCCGCCGAAGGCGGCCGAAACTCCGAGGCCGCAATAGTCTCGCTGCGCTCGACTACCCACCCCCGGCCCCTCCCTTCCAGGGAGGGGAGATCAGCTCAAGATCCGCGCCAGCCCCTTCGACAGCTGAAGCGCGCCGTTGACCCGGCTCGGCGCGTCGGGCCAGCTCCTCGAGATCACCAGCTTGCTGTCGGGCCTCAACTTGGCCGTGCCCTTCAGGCGCTGGACGTAGGCGATCAGGCCTTCCAGATCGGGGAAGGTGTCGTTGTGGAAGTGGACGAGGGCGCCCCTGGGGCCGACGTCGAGCTTCACCACCTGGGCCGCCCGGCAGTTCAATTTGATCTCGATCACCTTGAGCAGATTGTCGGTCTCGTCGGGAAGCTTGCCGAACCGGTCGATCATCTCGGCGGCGAAAGCCTCGATCTCGGCGCTCGCCTCGAGCTCGTTCATGCGCCGGTAGAGGCCCATCCTGAGGTCGAGGTCGGGGACGTAGGCCTCCGGGATCATGATCGGGGCGTCGACGGTGATCTGCGGCGAGAAGTCGGTCGAGGCTTCGAGGTCGCCGCCGCTCTTGGCGGCCATGATCGCCTCCTCGAGCATCGACTGGTAGAGCTCGAAGCCGACCTCCTTGATGTGGCCCGACTGCTCGTCGCCGAGCAGATTGCCGGCGCCGCGTATGTCGAGGTCGTGGCTGGCGAGCTGGAAGCCCGCGCCCAGCGAGTCGAGATTGGCGAGCACCTGAAGGCGCTTGTCGGCAGCCTCGGTGACGGTCCGGGTCGCCGGCGTGGTCATGTAGGAATAAGCGCGGGTCTTTGAGCGGCCGACGCGGCCGCGAAGCTGGTAAAGCTGGGCGAGGCCGAAACGATCGGCGCGGTGGACGATGAGGGTGTTGGCCGAGGGGATGTCGAGGCCGCTCTCGACGATCGTGGTCGACAGGAGGACGTCGTATTTGCGGTCGTAAAAGGCGCTCATCCTTTCCTCGACCTCGGTCGGCGCCATCTGGCCGTGGGCGGTGACGCTGTTCACCTCCGGCACCTCGTCGCGCAGATATTGCTCGAGGTCGGCGAGGTCGGCGACCCGGGGGGCGACGAAATAGGTCTGGCCGCCGCGATAATGCTCGCGGAGCAGGGCCTCGCGGATGACGACCGGATCCCAGGGCATGACGTAGGTGCGCACCGCGAGGCGGTCGACCGGGGGCGTCTGGATGACGGAGAGCTCGCGAAGGCCCGACATCGCCATCTGCAGGGTGCGCGGGATCGGAGTCGCGGTCAGGGTCAGCACATGGACGTTGGCGCGCATCGCCTTCAAGCGTTCCTTGTGGGTGACCCCGAAGCGCTGCTCCTCGTCGACGATGACGAGGCCCAGATTCCTGAACTCGACGCTCTTGGCGAGGAGGGCGTGGGTGCCGATGACGATGTCGACCTTGCCGGCCTTCAGCCCCTCTTTGGTCTCCTTCGCCTCTTTGGCGGGGACGAGGCGGGAGAGGCGGCCGATCTCGATCGGGAAGCCGCGGAAACGCTCGCAGAAGGTCTGGTAATGCTGGCGGGCGAGGAGGGTGGTCGGGCAGACCAAAGCGACCTGGTGCCCTGCCATGGCCGCGGTGAAGGCGGCGCGAAGCGCGACCTCGGTCTTGCCGAAGCCGACGTCGCCGCAGACCAGCCGGTCCATCGGCCGGCCGGCGGCGAGATCGTCGAAGACGTCGGAAATGGCGCGGTCCTGGTCCTCGGTCTCCTCGTAGGGGAAGCGGTCGGCGAAGGCGGCGTAGCTGGTGTCCGGCTCGACCACCGCTCCCGGGCGGAGCGCGCGCTCGGCGGCGGTCTGGATCAGCTCGCCGGCGATCTCGCGGATCCGCTCCTTCATCCGCGACTTGCGCCGCTGCCAGGCCTCGCCGCCGAGGCGGTCGAGCGCGACTCCGTCGCTCTCGCTTCCGTAGCGCGACAATATGTCGATATTCTCGACCGGAACGTAAAGCTTGTCGCCGCCGGCATATTCGAGCGCGACGCAATCGTGCGGCGAGGTGCCGACCGGGATCCGGGTCAGGCCCTCGTAGCGGCCGATGCCGTGATCGGCATGGACGACGAGATCGCCGGGCGACAGCGTCGCCAGCTCGCTCATGAAGGCGTCGGCGGACTTGCGCCGCTTGCGCCGCCGCACCAGCCGGTCGCCGAGCATGTCCTGCTCGGTCAGCAGGGCGACGTCGGCCGTGGTGAAGCCGTGGTCGAGCGGGAGGATGGCGAGGGCGATCTGTCCTCCCCTCCCTGGAAGGGAGGGGCTGGGGGTGGGTAGGCGAGCGGAGCGAGACTTTTCGGGGGTCTGAGTTTCGGCCGCCTTCGGCGGACCCACCCCCGGCCCCTCCCTTCCAGGGAGGGGAGAAGAAGTGCCGAGCGCCTCCTGCCAGGTGTCGACCTCGACCGCTTTCTTCAGCCCGTGATCGGCGAGCAGGCCCTTGAGCCGCTCGCGGGCGCCGGCCGAGTAGCTGGCCAGAACCACCTTCTTCTTCGCCCGCCGAAGCGAGGCGACATGCTCGACCACCGCTTCGTAGACATTGACGTTCTGCGAGCGCTCCGGAGCGAAGTCGCGGGCCGGGTCGACCTCGAAGTCGAGCACGGTCGCGCTCTCGGGCTCGTGGAACGGCGTGGCGAGGTGAAGGGGCCGTCCGGCGATCAGCCGCTCCCATTCGTCGCGGGCGAGATAGAGCGTCTCGGGCTCGAGCGGCCGGTAGCTGCCCGGATCCGAGGACTGCGCCCTTCTCCTATTCTCGTAATAATCGGCGATCGCCTCGAAACGGGCGTCGGCGGCGCCGGCGTCATGGGCGTCGCGGACGACGAGATCGTCGTCGCCGAGATGCTCGAACATTGTGTCGAGCCGCTCCTCGAACAAAGGCAGCCAATGGTCGATCCCGGCCAGCCGGCGCCCTTCCGACACCGCCTGGTAGATCGGATCGCCGGTGGCGGTGGCGCCGAACCGCTCGCGGTAGCGGGAGCGGAAGCGCTTGACGCTGTCCTCGTCGAGCAGGGTCTCCGACGCCGGCAGAAGGGTGAAGCCGCCGGCCTCGTTGCCGCTGGTGCGCTGGGTCGCCGGGTCGAAGCGGCGGACGCTCTCGATCTCGTCGCCGAAGAAATCGAGCCTGAGGCCCTCGCTCTCGCCGGCCGGGAACAGGTCGACGATGCCGCCGCGGACCGCATATTCGCCGGCGTCCTGGACGGTATCGGTGCGATGGTAGCCGTTGGCGCTGAGCAGCGCCGAGAGCTTCGCCATGTCGATCCGCTCGCCCGGAGCGAGCCTGGCCACCAGCTGGCGGACCCGGAAGGGGGTGAGGGTGCGCTGGGTCGCCGCATTGACGGTGGTGACGAGCAATTGCGGCTTGTCCGTCTTGCGCTGAAGCGCGTGCAGGGTCGCCAGCCGCTCGGACGAGGCGCGAAGCGAGGGCGAGGCGCGGTCGTAGGGCAGGCAATCCCAGGCCGGGAAGCCGAGCACTTCCAGCTCCGGCGCGAAATAGGTCGCCGCGTCCTGGAGGTGGCGCATCGCCGCTTCATCCGGGGCGATAAACACGGCGCGACCCTTGGAGGCGCGCGCGAGGTCGGCGGCCAGCCAGGGCAGGAAGCCCGCGGGCGCGCCGGCCAGGGTCATCGGCCGCTTCGCCGAAAGGATCTTGTGGATGTCGGTCACTTATCCGGGGTGCTTGATATAATCGAGTGTCTGGAGCCGCCGCATCGCCGCCCCGCGGTAGCGCTCGGGCGGCTCCGCGGTTCCGATCGCCCAGGCCATGATGTCGACGTCCTGCTCCTCGAGCAGGGCTTCGAACCAGGCCATCTCCTCCTCGCCCCAGCTGGCGCCATGGGCGTCGAAGAAGCCGCCGATCATGAAGTCGGCCTCCCGCACGCCGCGGTGCCAGGCGCGGAAGCGAAGGCGCTTGAGGCGGTCGGCGCGGTCCAAGGAAACTCCATGCGGAAAAGGCCGCCGGGAGATTCCGGGCGGCTTCGGCGTGGGGGCGATGTAGGAATTTTTTCGCCGTCATGCCAGCGCAGGCTGGCATCCCAGCGGGTGAAAGGCGCAGGTGCCCGTCGCCCGCCGGGACCCCCGCCTTCGCTGGGGTGACGGGAGGGCCATTGTCCGTCGCAATCGCGCGCCTTACGAACCCATCATGCGCCCCGATATCCTCAACCCTTTGTTCGCCGAAGTGGAGGTGCTGAAGGGCATCGGGCCGGCGCTCGCCAGGCCGCTGAAGCGGCTCGGCCTCGACCGGGTCGTCGACATCCTCTTCCACCTGCCGGTGAGCTGGATCGAGCGCAAGAAGGTCGATGTGCTCGACATGGCCGACGCCGGCGGAGTCGTCACCCTGGTGGTGACTCCGGTCGATTATCGCCAGGGCGGTCCGCGCAGCCCGTTCCGGGTCTATGCGACCGACCGCGAGGGCAATTATCTCAGCCTCACCTATTTCCACAATCCGGGCTGGGCGAAGAAGCAATTCCCGCTCGGGGTTCCCAAAGTCGTCTCCGGGAAGCTCGAGATGTACGGCCAGGAGTTGCAGATGGTCCATCCGGACTATGTTCTGGAGCCGAACGAGGCGCTCGACCTGCCCGAGCGCGAGCCGGTCTACCCGCTGTCCGAGGGCCTCACCAATCGCCGCATGGCCGACCTTGCCGGTCAGGCCCTGGCCCGGACTCCGTCGCTGGGGGAATGGATCGAGCCGAGCCTGCTCGCCGCCCGCGGCTGGCCGGATTGGCAGGACGCGCTGGGCAGCGTTCATCACAGCCGCGACCCGGCGCCGGCGCGCCAGCGGCTCGCTTATGACGAGGTGTTCGCCAACCAGCTCGCCCTGATGCTGGTCCGGGCCTCGTCGAGGCGCCGCCGCGGGGTGCCGCTCAAGGGCGACGGGCGGCTGACCGATGCTTTGAAGCTTCCCTATTCCGCCACCGGCGCCCAGCGCCGGGCCGTCGCCGAGATCGAGGGCGATCTCCAGCAGGAGACGCCGATGCTCCGCCTGCTCCAGGGCGACGTCGGCTCGGGCAAGACCCTGGTCGCCCTGATGGCGATGCTGACGGCGGTCGAGGCGGGCGCCCAGGCGGCCTTGCTCGCCCCGACCGAGATTTTGGCCAGGCAGCATCTCGACACTCTCACCCGGCAGCTCGCCGGCCTGCCGGTCAACGTCGCCATCCTCACCGGGCGGGAGAAGGGCAGGGCGCGCGAGTCGACCCTGATGGGCCTCGCCGACGGGTCGATCGACATCCTCGTCGGAACCCACGCCATCTTCCAGCAGGCGGTCGCCTACAAGCGCCTCGGCCTCGCCGTGGTCGACGAGCAGCACCGCTTCGGGGTCGCCCAGCGGATGATGCTGGCCTCCAAGGCCGAGCGCCCGCCCCATCTGCTGGTGATGACCGCGACTCCGATCCCGCGCACCCTCACCCTCACCCAATATGGCGAGATGGACGTCAGCCGGCTCGACGAGATGCCGCCCGGCCGCCAGCCGGTCGAGACGAGGGTGCTGAGCCTCGACAAGCTCCCGGACGTCGTCGACGCCCTTGCCCGCCACATCGCCCGCGGCGGCCAGGCCTATTGGGTCTGCCCCCTGGTCGAGGAGAGCGAGGTCTCCGACCAGGCCGCCGCCGAGGAGCGCGCCCGAATCCTCCGGCTGCGCTTCGGCGACAAGATCGGGCTCGTCCACGGCCGGATGAAGGGGCCGGAGAAGGACGAGGTGATGGCGGCGTTCCAGCAGGGGGCGCTCTCCGTCCTGGTCGCGACCACCGTCATCGAGGTCGGAGTCGACGTCCCCAACGCCACCTTGATGATCGTCGAGGGCGCCGACCGCTTCGGCCTCGCCCAGCTCCACCAATTGCGGGGCAGGGTGGGACGAGGGGAAGGGCGCTCGATCTGCCTCCTCCTGCGCGGCAATGCGCTCAGCGAGACCGGGCGGGCGCGGCTCGCCCTGATGCGCGAGACCAACGACGGCTTCCGGATCGCCGAGGAGGATTTGCGGTTGCGCGGGGCGGGGGAGATATTGGGGACCAAGCAATCGGGGGAGGCGCAGTTCCGCCTGGCGTCGCCCGAGCAGATTGCGGAGCTGGCCCAGGCGGCCAGCGACGACGCGCGCTTGCTGGTGGACCGGGACGGCGGGCTTGAAGGGCCGCGGGGGCAGGCGGCTCGGGTTCTGCTCTATCTGATGGAGCGGGATGCGGCGGTGGGGTTGCTAAGGGGAGGATGACTCCCCTCCCTGGAAGGGAGGGGCCGGGGGTGGGTCCGCCGAAGGCGGCCGAAACTCCGAATCAGCAAGAAGTCTCGCTGCGCTCGCCTACCCACCCCTACCCCCTCCCTTTCAGGGAGGGGAGCTTCAAGGCGTCAGCAGTCCGTGTTTCTTCTTGCCCGCCGAGATGCGGACGTCGCCGCGAACCTCGATCGGCAGATCTTCTTTGACGACTTCCCCATCCACGCGTGCACCACCTTGCTCGATCAAGCGGCGGGCCTCTTTTTTGGACGCGCAGAGTCCGAGGTCTACCAGGGCCTGCGATAGAGGGATTCCGTATGAATTTTTCAGCGTAGGTAGCGACTCGCCACTCGTGCCCTCCTCGAACGTCTTGCGCGCCGTCTCCGCGGCTTCCCGCGCCGCCTCTTCGCCATGCGCCATCGCCGTCGCCGCGTCCGCCAGGACCTTCTTCGCCTCGTTGATCTCCGCTCCGCCCAGCGCCTCCAGCCGCTCGATCTCGTCGAGCGGCAAATCCGTGAACCGCCTCAGGAACTTGCCGACGTCGGCGTCCTGTGCGTTCCTCCAGAATTGCCAGTAATCGTACGGGCTGAGCTGGTCAGCGTTGAGCCAGATCGCGCCTTTCTCGGTCTTGCCCATCTTGCCGCCGTCGGCGGTGGTGATGAGCGGGGTGGTCAGGCCGAAGACCTGGGTGCCGTCGACCCGGCGGCAGAGCTCGATGCCGTTGACGATATTGCCCCATTGGTCCGATCCGCCGAGCTGGAGCCGGCAGCCGGCGCGGCGGGACAGTTCGAGGAAATCATAGCCCTGGAGGATCATGTAGTTGAACTCGAGGAAGGAGAGCGACTGCTCGCGGTCCAGCCGCAATTTGACGCTGTCGAAGCTGAGCATCCGGTTGACCGAGAAATGCTGGCCGATCTCGCGAAGGAAGGGAATATATTCGAGCCGGTCGAGCCATTCGGCATTGTCGAGCAGGATCGCGTCCGAAGGCCCGTCGCCGAAGGTCAGGAAGCGTTCGAAGACCCGCTTGATCGAGGCGATGTTGGCGTTGATCGTCTCGGCGTCGAGAAGCTTGCGCGCCTCGTCCTTGAAGCTCGGATCGCCGATCTTGGACGTGCCTCCGCCCATCAGCACGATCGGCTTGTGCCCGGCCTGCTGGAGCCGGCGGAGCATCATGATCTGGATCAGGCTGCCGACGTGGAGCGACGGCGCGGTCGCGTCGAAGCCGATATAGCCGGGGACGACCTGGCTTAGCGCAAGGGTGTCGAGCCCCTCGGCGTCGGTCAGCTGGTGGATGAAGCCGCGCTCTTCGAGCGAGCGGAGGAGTGAGGATTTGTAGTCGGACATGGCGCGCTGCTTAGCCGCCTCGTCATTCCCGCGTAAGCGGGAATCCAGCCCGGCGTTGGAGAATGGTCGAAGGCCGAGCTGGATTCCCGCTTTCGCGGGAATGACGTAGGGGAGGGCATGGCCATCCGCTTAGCCCTGACTCCGCACCCCGATGCTCCGAGCGCCAAGGTCGCGGCAGTGGAGGTCGAATTGATCGCCTGTCCGGGGGACGACCTCCTGATCAGCTACTTCGTCACCGGCACCGAAGATCTGATAGTGCCGGAATGGGCGGCTGGGGATCGACGTGACGGACTGTGGGAGACCACTTGCTTCGAAGCCTTCCTCAAACCGGCGGGGGGCGAGGCCTATTTCGAATTCAACTTCTCGCCGTCGACCGATTGGGCGGCTTACCGGTTCGACCGTCACCGGGAAGGGAGGACGAACCTGCCCCGGCCCGTCGACCCATTCTCGACGCGCGGGGAGGCGCCGTCGGATCCTCTCCTGGAGGTCGATCTCGACCTGTCGGGGTTGCCGAACGTGCCCATGCGTCTGGGATTGTGCGCCGTCATCGAGGAACGAGGCGGGCGCAAATCCTACTGGGCGCTGGCCCACCCGCCCGGGGAGCCCGACTTCCATCATCCGTCTTGCTTCACGCTCGAACTCCCGGCAGCGAGGCCCGCATGAAATTCGGTATCGACCGCCTCCTTGCCGACCCCGCTCTGCGCGCGCCGCTCGAAGGCAAAAGCGTCGCCCTGCTCGCCCACCCGGCCTCGGTGACCGAGGACCTCACCCATTCGCTCGACGCCCTGATCGCCTGCGGCCTCAACGTCACCGCGGCGTTCGGCCCGCAGCATGGCCTCAGGGGCGACAAGCAGGACAATATGGTGGAATCGGACGATTTCACCGATCCCGCCCACAACATCCCGGTCTTCAGCCTCTACGGCGAGGTCCGCCGGCCGACCGGCCAGTCGATGGGCACGTTCGACGTCGTCCTGGTCGATCTCCAGGACCTGGGCTGCCGGATCTACACCTTCATCACCACCTTGCTCTACGTGCTCGAGGCGGCGGCGAAGCACGGCAAGCAAGTCTGGGTGCTCGACCGCCCCAATCCGGCCGGACGCCCGGTCGAGGGGCTGATTCTCCGGCCGGGCTGGGAGAGCTTCGTCGGCGCCGGGCCGCTGCCGATGCGCCACGGGCTTACCCTGGGCGAGCTCGGACGCTGGTTCGTGGAGACGATGAAGCTCGACGTCGACTATCGGGTCGTCGAGATGGAGGGCTACGAGCCCGATGCGGCGCCCGGCTTCGGCTGGCCGGAGGAGCGGATCTGGATCAACCCAAGCCCCAATGCCGCCAATCTGTGGATGGCGAGGGCTTATGCCGGGACGGTGATGCTCGAGGGCACCAATCTGTCGGAAGGGCGGGGGACGACCCGCCCGCTCGAGCTGTTCGGAGCGCCCGATCTCGATTCCGCGGCTATCGTCGCCGAGATGCACCGGCTGGCGCCGGACTGGCTGGCCGGCTGCGCGCTCCGACCGGTCGCTTTCGAGCCGACCTTCCACAAACATGCCGGCAAGACCTGCCACGGAGTCCATATCCACCCGGAAGGCGCTTTCTACGACCACGGGGCTTTCCGTCCCTGGCGCCTCCAATCGCTGGCCTTCAAGGCGATCCGCCGCCTGTGGCCCGATTACGACCTCTGGCGCGACTTCGCCTACGAATATGAGTTCGGCAAGCTCGCCATCGACGTGATCAACGGCGGCCCCGGCCTTCGCCAGTGGGTCGACGACGCGGCCGCGGCGCCGGGCGATCTCGACGCGCTCACCCGGCCCGACGAGGAGGCCTGGCGGGAGGAGCGGGCGCCGTTCCTGATCTACCCGCCGCGTTGACGAAAAGACCTGTGCTACCTAGATTATCTTTATGGCCATCCGTCCCATCATCGAAGCTCCGGACCCGTTGCTGCGTCAGATTTCCTCGCCCGTCGAGGCGATCACGCCCGAGATCCAGACCCTGATCGACGACATGTTCGAGACCATGTACGCGGCCCCCGGAATCGGCCTCGCCGCGATCCAGGTCGGGGTGCCCAAGAGGATCCTGGTCATCGACCTCCAGGACCCGGAGGAGGAAGGCGGCGAGGTCGTGCGCAGGCCTTTGGTCTTCATCAACCCCGAGATCCTGCGCAAATCCGAGACCGAGCGGCCCTATAACGAAGGCTGCCTGTCGGTCCCCGACCAATATGCCGAGGTCGAGCGCCCCGATACGATCCGCGCCCGCTGGCTGGGCCGCGACGGCAAGGTCCATGAGGAGGAGCTGGACGGAATGCTCGCCACCTGCCTCCAGCACGAGATGGACCATCTCGAGGGCGTGCTGTTCATCGACTATCTCTCCCGCCTCAAGCGCGACATGATCCTGAGGAAGCTCGCCAAGGCGAGGAAACTGGCGGCGTAGCTTTCCCCTCCCTGGAAGGGAGGGGTCAGGGGTGGGTCCGCCGAAGGCGGCCGAAACTCCGAGGCCGCAATAGTCTCGCTTCGCTCGCCTACCCACCCCCGGCCCCTCCCTTCCAGGGAGGGGACATATCCACAACTTAGACCATCCCGCTCTTTACCATTCCCTGCACCTGCCGTAAGTTCGCTCTTCGTTCCAGGGACGCAACATGGATTCTCCGGTCATCCTCTTCATCATCCTGGCCCTTGCGGCGGGGGCCGCCGCGGGCTGGTTCCTCGGCGCCCGTCAGGCCGCTTCCTACCGCAGGGAGCGCGACGATCGGACCGAGGACTTCCGCAAGGCGATCACCGATCTCGCCGGGATGCAGGCCAAGCTCGACGAGGCGCGCGACGCCTGCGCCCTGGCCCGGGCCGAATGCGCCGGGCTCTCCGCCGCTCGGGAGGCGCAGGAGCGCAATTTCCAGGAGCGGCTCGCCGAAATCAAGGACGCGCGCGAGGCTTTATCAGCCCAGTTCAGCGAGATAGGCGGCAAGCTTCTCACCGAGGCTCAAAAGAATTTCCTCGAACGCGCCGATGCCCGCTTCAACCAGGCGGGCGAGAAGAATGAGGAGAAATTGAAGGCCCTGCTCCAGCCGGTCGAGACCACGCTCAGGCGCTACGAGGAGAATCTCGCGACCGTCGAGAAGGAGCGCAAGGGGAGCTATGGCGAGCTCAAGGAAGCGGTCGCGCAACTGACCCAGGGCAATGAGCATGTCCGCCGCGAGACCCAGCGGCTCGCCAACGTGATGCGCTCCAGCCCCAAGGCCCGGGGCCGCTGGGGCGAGGAGCAGCTCCGCACCATCCTCGAGGCGGCGGGTCTTGCCGAGAATGTCGATTTCGCGCTCCAGGCGAGCGTCAGCGACGGCGAGCGCCAGCTTCGGCCCGACTGCGTCATCAAGCTGCCCGGCGACCGCTGCATCGTCGTCGACGTCAAATGCCCGCTGGTCGCCTTCGAGCAGGCCTATGACGAGGAGGACGAGGTCCGGCGCACCGAATTGCTGCTCCAGCATGCCGCGGCGATGCGCAGCTATGCCGGCGAGCTCGGCCGCAAGGGCTATTGGCGCCAGTTCGACCTGTCGCCCGATTTCGTCATCATGTTCATCCCCGGCGAGCATTTCCTCTCGGCGGCGGCAGAGCGCGCGCCCGACCTGATCGAGACCGCGTTCCGTAACGGGGTCATCATCGCCTCGACGATCAACATGCTGGCGCTCGCCAAGATCATGGCCGGCATGTGGCGCCAGGAGACCCTGGCCGCCCAGGCCAAGGAGGTCGCCGAGGCCGGCAAGGAATTGTACAAGCGGCTGACCGTGATGGGCGGGCACGTCGCCAAGCTCGGCCGCAACCTGGGGCTCGCCACCGGCGCCTATAACGATTTCGTCGGAAGCCTGGAGAGCCAGGTGCTGACCCAGGCGAAAAGGTTCGAGACTTTGAAGGTGGAGACCGGAGGCCGGACGATCGAGCCGGTGCCGATGATCGACACGAGCCCGCGTCAGCTCAGCAAGCTCGATCCGAACGAGCTTCCGGAAGCGGCGGAGTAGCGCCCACTCCGTCACCCTGAACGTGTCTTCCGGGTCCAGCTCAACCCGGCGGGCGAGCGGTGACTGGAGGCTGAAACAAGTTCAGAATCAAGCTCCTAGTAATATTCCCTAATGGATTTGGCCGGTCAGCCGCGATCTACTCAACTCGTGTTTCGGCGATGGGACGCCGGAACAGGTACCGTGGAGGATATCATGAGGAAGCCATTCAACATACTTAGCTCGATCGCCGTCGCCGCCGTGTTGCTGAGCGCCAATCCGGCAAGCGCCCAGAGCGTCAATCCGGCTTATAATACCACGCTCTACAGCGACGCCTCGCATACGACGCAGGTCGGGTCGATAATCTGGACCGGTTGCGACCATAATAACTTTCCAACCTATCGGCTGTTCGGCACCTATAGCGTCTACGGGGTGGATGAGCCGGCCGGCTATTGCGTCGACGGGGATATGCAGCCCCTATAGCGATGAAGCGGCGGCGGGCGCGGTCACACCATCAGGCGTGGCCGCGCCGCCACTGGCTGATCAGCTCGCCCGGGGCGACGCACCGTGCAAAAGAACATCCAGTTCAATATGTAATGCTGGTTGCCAGCGGGCTCGTAATCTCTACGCTAAACGGCTCGAGTCGTTTGCGCTCTGAATAACGAGACAGTCGGCTCGTAATACTACGTGGCCTGTTAGTTTAAGGAACCTCATGATGAAGCGCAAACTTCTCTATACCGCCTTTGTCGCCGGCGTAATGGGGAGCGCTGTCCCGGCCCACGCGGCGCCCTACCAAACTATGTACGTTTATTATTATTCCGATAACGGGCAACCGGTCGGGGAACAGAAGGACCTTTGCACGAGCTCCGGCGTCGTCATCAAGGGAACGTACGTGTGGGGCTACAGCACAAGCGACGTCGATGTCGTCGAGTGGATCGGCTGCGAAGACGGGCACTGGGTGCCGCTCCAGTGACTTCGGCACGGTTCAGCGGCTGAGCAGGCCGCGCGACGACTAGTCCCATCCGGCTTCCGGTGGGGCTAGCGCCGCCACTGGTTGATCACCTCATAGGCCATCACCGCGGTCGCCACGGCGGCGTTGAGGCTGTCGGCCTTGCCGTGCATCGGCATCTTCACCAGCAGGTCGCATTCCGCCTCGTAGGCCTCGGGCAGGCCCTGGGCCTCGTTGCCGACGAGAAGGAAGGCGGGCCTGGCGTAGCTCGGAGCCTGGTAGTCGAGCTCGGCCCTGAGGCTGGTGCCGATCAGCTGGCCTTCGCCGGAGCGGAGCCAGGCGAGGAATTCGGGCCAGGACGCGGCCGCGATCTTCTGGGTGAACAGAGCGCCCATCGAGGCGCGCACCGCCTCGACCGAGAAGGGGTCGACGCATTCGTCGACGAGGATCAGGCCGCCGGCGCCGACCGCGTCGCCGGTGCGAAGGATGGTGCCGAGATTGCCGGGGTCGCGAAGCGCCTGGGCGACGATCCAGAGGGGCGCGGCGCCGCGGTCGAGGCGTGAGAGGCTCGTGTCGAAGCTTCGGTAGACGGCGACGACCGCCTGCGGATTGTCCTTGCCGGAGAGCTTGTGGAGGATGTCGGCGTTGGTCTCGATAACGTCGCCATGGGCCGCCTCGACCTCGGCGATCATTGTGTCGAGCAAAGGATGGGCCGTGCCCGCGGCATAGAAGAGGATGGCCGGCAGCCTTCCGGCCTCGCGCGCCTCGGTCAGGATGCGAAGCCCCTCGGCCAGGAACATGCCCTGCCGGCGGCGCCCCTTCTTCTCGCGAAGGGCGCGGACGTCCTTGACGAGGGGGTTGGAGAAAGCAGTGATCTGGCGGGGCATGGCACGGCGCTAGCACAATCCCCTCCCTGGAAGGGAGGGGTCAGGGGTGGGTAGGCGAGCGTAGCGAGACTTTTACGGCGTCGGAGTTTCGGCCGCCTTCGGCGGACCCACCCCCGGCCCCTCCCTTGCAGGGAGGGGAGTCACTCCTCGCCGAAGCGGTCCTCGACCAGCGCGACCAGCGCCTCCAGGGCCTCGTCCGCCCCTTCGCCCTCGGCGTGGATGACGATGCTGTCGCCCATCGCGGCGCCGAGCATCATCAGGCCCATGATCGAGGTCCCGCACACCCGGCTGCCGTCCTTCTCGACCTCGACCGAGGCGGGAAGGCCGGCGGCGAGGGTGACGAAGCGGGCGCTGGCGCGGGCGTGGAGGCCCCGCCGGTTCCGCATCTCGACCGTCCGGCTGGCCACGCTCAGACGGTCTCCCCGAGGATCTCCGAGGCGACCGAAATATATTTGCGCCCGGCCTCGCGGGCGGCGGCGACCGCCGCCTTGACGTCGAGCAATTTGCGGGCGCCCTCAAGGCGGATCAGCATCGGCAGATTGACCCCGGCGATGACCTCGATCTTCTCCGACTTCATCAGCGAGATGGCGAGGTTGGAGGGGGTGCCTCCGAACAGGTCGGTGAGGATGATGACCCCGTTGCCGTCGTCGACCTTGGCGATCGCCTCGGCGATGTCGTTGCGGCGGCCCTCCATGTCGTCCTCGGGGCCGATGCAGATCGCCTCGATCCGCTCCTGCGGCCCGACCACATGCTCCATCGCCCGAACGAACTCAGCCGCAAGCCGGCCGTGGGTCACCAAAACCAGACCAATCATCAGACTTCCCAATCCTGCGGCTTGCCCCCGCCGCCGCCTTCGACCCCCTCGCGCGGCGGCGAGGCGAGGTCGCGATGCTCGACCGTGGGCGAAAATCCCGCCTCGCGCAACCGGGCAGCGACGCGCTCGGCGACGTGGACGCTTCGGTGTCTTCCCCCGGTACAACCGAAGGCGATCGTCACATAGGATTTTCCTTCCGCTCCGTAGCGCGGCAGGAGCGCGAGGAGCAGATCCTCGATCCGGGCCATCGCCTCGTCATAGGCCTCGTCGCCGGCGACATAATCGCCCACCGCCGGGTCGAGCCCGGTGAGGTCGCGAAGCGAGTCGACCCAATAGGGGTTCCGGAGGAACCTCAGGTCGAGGACGTTGTCGGCGTTGCGTGGAACGCCTCGGGCGAAGCCGAACGACATGACCGACAAAGTGGGGGCGACATTTCCGGAGCTGAAGCGCTGGCGGAGCTGCTGCTGGAGCGCGTTGGGCGCGGTGTCGGTGGTGTCGATGACATGCTCGGCCCAGCGCCGGAGCGGCTCCATCAGCTCGCGCTCGGCGGCGATCCCGTCGGTGGCGGGCCTGTCGGGAGCGAGCGGGTGGCGGCGCCTCGTCTCCGAATAGCGGCGGATCAGCTCCGATCCCGCGCAGTCGAAATAGAGGGTCTCGACCGGGACCTTCTGCTCGCTGGCGAGCGCCTTGATCTGATGGACGATGCGGTTGGCGTCGAAATCGCGGGTTCGGCTGTCGACGCCCAGGGCGAGCGGCCGGCGCCGCCTCGAGCCGCCCTTGCCGAGCGGGGTCTCGAGCAGATCCTCGAGCAGCGACAGAGGCAGATTGTCGACCACCTCCCAGCCGAGATCCTCGAGCGTGCGGAGCGCGGTCGACTTGCCGGCGCCGGACAGTCCGGTGACGAGCAGGATGCGCTGCGGGGCCGGGCCGGCGGTCAAAGGGGCAATCCGAAATGCACGAGCGCATATTCTAGCTTGAGCGGCGCCGAGGGCTCAAGCGCCGCGAGCGCGACTGTGGGGATGTCGACGCCGGCGAGCCGGATGGTGGTCGCTTCCGGAAGGCGTTCCTGTGGGCCGCCCAGATCGGCATGGAGGCAGACTGGAACGTCGGCGGCCCACTCCAGCTCGATTAGCCCTACGCCGCGTACCTCTATCTTTCCGGCGATGGTGGCTGGGGCGCGCGCCAGCAGGAGGCCATCTGCGCAACGCAGCTCGGTATAATCGTCACTGACCAGAAAGGCGCCTCGGTCGATGAGTTGCAGCGCCAGATCTGATTTACCGGCGCCTGAGGGACCGGCAAGCAGCACGGCGCGTCCGTGTATCGCGACGCAGGTGGCATGGATCAGAGCGCTCATTCGGACGGCGCTTCCGGAAAATGGAGCACGAAGCGGGCGCCGCTCCGGCCGTCGTGGCGGCTCTCCACGTCGATCCGTCCGTCATGGCCGTCGACCGTCGCCTTGGCGATGGCGAGGCCGAGGCCCGAATGGCGGCCGAAGCCGTCCGCTTCGGGGCGGACGCTGTGGAACCGGCGGAAGATCGACGCCCGCGCCTCCTCGGGTACGCCCGGCCCCTGATCCTCGACCGCGAGCACCACCTCGCCGCCGAACCGGGCCGCGCCGATCTCGACCAGGCTTCCCGGCGGCGAGAAGGAGATGGCGTTGTCGACGATATTGTCGATCGCCCGGGCAAGCCGCGATTCGTCGCCGAGCACGACCGCGCTTCCGACCCTCGGCCGGGCGAAGGCGAGCCGTACCTGCCGCTCCGCCGCCCGCGGCCGCCACAGGTCGAGCAGGGATTCGACGAGGTGGCCGAGATCGACCGGCTCGAACCGGGCGCGGCTCAATTCGGCGTCGAGGCGGGAGGCTTCGGCGATGTCGACGATCAGCCGGTCGAGCCTGACGACGTCGCTCCGGACGATCTCGAGCAGCTGCCGGCGGAGCGCCGGATCCTCGACCTTGTCGAGGCTGTCGACGGCGGAGCGGAGCGAGGCGAGGGGGTTCTTCAATTCGTGGGTGACGTCGGCGGCGAAGGCCTCGGTGGCGTCGATCCGGTAGCGCAGCGACTGGGTCATGTCGCTCAGCGCCCGCGCCAGCAGCCCGATCTCGTCGCGGCGGGCGGGGAGGGTTGGGACGGAGACCTCGCGGGCGCGGCCGAGCCGGACCTGGTGGGCGGCGCGGGCGAGGCGGCGCAGCGGCAAAGCGATGGTCCGCGCGAGGAACAGCGACAGCATCACCGAGACGATCAGGGTGACGAAGACGACGATCAGCAGGGTTCCGCGCTCGTCGCGGACGATGCTCCTTATGTCGCGGGCGTTGCGGGTGAGGAGGAGAACGTCGTCCGAGGCCGGGATCCGCGACGCGGCGGAGATGAACAGGGTTCCCTCCGGCGCCCGGCGGAGCATATTGGTCGCGCGCGGCGCGCGCAGCGCCGCGACCGCTTCGCTCCAGCCTTCGAGCCGCTCGGGCTCGGGCAAGGGCAGGGGCGAAGCGGGCGGCTTGCCGGCGACCGCGTCGAACAGATTGTCGAGCAGCCGGGCGGCGCTCTTGCGCCAGGGCTCCTTGGCCGGATCGCGAAGCTCGTAGGTCGGAGGAGCGCCGCTCCAGCTGTCCATGCGCAGGGCTCCGTCGGGGCCGAACACGCGCAGCCGGGTGCGCGAGCGGGCGCCGAGCCGGTGCAGCAGGGCGGTCTTCTCGCCGGGCTCGGCCAGCGCCAGCGAATCCGCCATGATCCCGACCTGGGTCTCGGCGCCGGTCACCGCGCCGGTGGTCATCCGGCCGCGGAAGCTGTCCAGGTAGAAGATGCTCCCGGCGAGCACGGCGAGGGCGAAGACGTTGACGGCGAGGATGCGGTGGAGGAGCATCCAGCGTCCCGACCATTTGAGGTCGAGGTCCTTCTCGTCATTCCTCGGCAAAACGGTAGCCCACGCCGTAGAGGGTCTCGATCGCCTTGAACTCGGCATCGGCCACCCGGAACTTGCGCCTCAGCCGCTTGATGTGGCTGTCGATGGTGCGGTCGTCGACATAGATGTCGTCCTGATAGGCGACGTCCATCAGCTGGTTGCGCGACTTGACCACTCCGGGCCGCTGCGCCAGCGCCTCGAGGATCATGAATTCGGTGACGGTGAGGGTGACGTCGCGCCCGTCCCAGGTCACCCGATGCCGGGCCGGATCCATCTGCAGCCGCCCGCGCACGATGAGCGGCGTTTCGGCCTCCGCCTGCGCCTCGTCCACCGGCGCCGCCCGAGCCTCCGCGCGCCGCAAAATTGCACGGATTCTAGCGATTAAGAGTCTCTGGCTAAACGGTTTTGCCACATAATCGTCGGCGC
The DNA here is from genome assembly GCA_035719905.1 of Allosphingosinicella sp. GTDB lineage: Bacteria > Pseudomonadota > Alphaproteobacteria > Sphingomonadales > Sphingomonadaceae > Allosphingosinicella. The sequence continues at coordinate 156,321 of DASTFN010000011.1, read as the reverse complement.
CCATCGCCAGGCCCAGCGCCTCGTCTATCTCCTCGTCCTTCGAGGTCAGGAAGATGACCGGAAGCTCGCTCTTCTCGCGCAGCCGGCGGAGCAGCTCCATCCCGTCCATCTTCGGCATCTTGACGTCGAGCACGGCGAGATCGGGCGGATTGTCGACCAGCGCCTTCAGAGCCGCCTCGCCGTCCGAATAGACCCGCGTTGCGAAACCTTCGGCCTGAAGCGCGATCGACACCGAGGTGAGGATGTTGCGGTCGTCGTCGACCAGGGCGATGGTGACCGGCATTCTGTTCCTTCGCCCCGCGGTTGAAGCGCCTCATTAGCGGCTGAGTGCCGTCATTGCGAGGAGCGCAGCGACGAAGCCATCCAGCGGGCCTCCGAGGCCGCGCTGGATTGCTTCGCTGCGCTCGCAATGACGGCCTTCGGGCTGTCACCCTTTGACGAAACCGGGCCGCTTCGATATGGGGCGCGGCACATGGAGGGCGGCGGCTGGGCCGCCCGTTTCGTCATATAATTCGACAGGAGAAAGTCGTGGCCAATCGCGTGCCGGCAAAGGGGCTTGGTATCAGCACCGGAGCCGAGCTTCACTGGAATTTGATGACTCCGCAGCTGGTCGAGCAGTCGGTCCGCCGCGGCGAGGGCCTGCTCGCCAAGGACGGCCCTCTGGTCGTCCGCACCGGCAAGCATACCGGCCGCTCCGCCAACGACAAGTTCATCGTCCGCGACGCCGAGACCGAGGCCACCATCTGGTGGGACAACAACAAGTCGATGACCTCCGACCATTTCGCCGCCCTCAAGGCGGACTTCCTCGCCGCCGTCGCGGAGAAGGAGACCCTGTTCGTCGCCGACCTGTTCGGCGGCTCGCAGCCCGAGCACCGGGTGCGGGTGCGGGTGATCAACGAGCTCGCCTGGCACAACCTCTTCATCCGCACTTTGCTGGTGCGCCCCGAGAGTGACGAGCTGGCCGGCTTCGAGCCCGAATTCACGATCATCGACCTGCCGAGCTTCCGCGCCGACCCGGCCCGCCACGGCACCCGCTCCGAGACGGTGATCGCCGTCAATTTGACCGAGCGGACGATCCTGATCGGCGGGACCGCTTATGCCGGCGAGATGAAGAAGTCGGTGTTCGGGATCCTGAACTACCTGCTCCCCGTCGAGGGCGTGATGCCGATGCATTGCTCGGCCAACATCGGCCCCGAGGGCGACACCGCCGTCTTCTTCGGCCTGTCGGGCACCGGCAAGACGACCCTTTCCGCCGACGCCAGCCGGACCCTGATCGGCGACGACGAGCATGGCTGGTCCGACACCGCCGTCTTCAACTTCGAGGGCGGCTGCTACGCCAAGATGATCCGCCTCTCGCCCGAGGCCGAGCCGGAAATCTACGCGACGACGAAACGCTTCGGCACCGTGCTCGAGAATGTCGTCATCGACGAGGAGACGAGGGAGCTGGACTTCGACGACAATACGCACGCCGAAAATACGCGTGGGGCCTACCCGATCGAGTTCATTCCCAATTCCTCGGCGGATAATCTGGGACCGGTCCCGAAGAATATCGTCATGCTCACCGCGGACGCCTTCGGGGTGCTTCCGCCGATCGCCCGGCTCACCCCCGACCAGGCCATGTACCATTTCCTCAGCGGCTACACCGCCAAGGTCGCCGGCACCGAGATCGGCGTGACCGAGCCCGAGGCGACCTTCTCGACCTGCTTCGGCGCCCCCTTCATGCCGCGCCACCCGAGCGTCTACGGCAACCTCCTCAAAGAGCGGATCGCCAAGGGCGGGGTGTCGTGCTGGCTGGTCAACACCGGCTGGACCGGAGGCAAATACGGCATCGGCAAGCGCATGCCGATCAAGGCGACGAGGGCCCTGCTCAACGCCGCTTTGGACGGTTCGCTCAACGACGTGACTTTCCGCACCGACGAGAATTTCGGCTTCGAGGTCCCGGTGTCGGTGCCGGGCGTCGACCCGGCGATCCTCAACCCGCGCGACACCTGGGCCGACAAGGCGGAGTACGACTCGACGGCGGCCAGGCTGGTCAAGCTCTTCATCGACAATTTCGCCAAGTTCGAAGCCCATGTCGACAAGGGCGTCCGCGACGCCGCGCCGCGCGCCCAGCAACAAGCGCAAGTGGAGCCCACCCCGACGGCCGCCTGACGCTTAAACAAAGGGGACACGTACTTTTTCGCGAAAAAGTACGTGTCCCCATTCGAGGGGCGCACCGGCGACGGCCGGCGCGCCCTTTTTCTATGCCTGAGGAATGACGATGACGACGAAACACGAGCCGCGCCTGTTCCGCGACGATGCGTCGGTGCGCCACATCGGCGAGGGCCTCCTCGCCTGCGCCCTGCGCAAGGCGGAATGGACCCACGAAGCCCATCTCGCCGCCTGCTGCTGGCTGGTCGCCGAGCGCCCCGACATCGCGCCGGAGCGCGACCTGCCGAACCTCATCCGCCGCTTCAACGAGAGCGTCGGCGGCGTCAACAGCGACTCGGAAGGCTATCACGAGACCATCACCCAGTGCTTCATCCGGGCGGTGCGGCTGTACCTGGCGCGGGTCGATCCGGCGCTGCCGCTGGTCGAGAAGGTCAACGGATTGTTGTGCTCGGAGGAGGGGCGGCGCGATTGGCCCTTATGCTTCTACGATCCGAAGACCCTGTTCTCCCGAGAGGCCCGGCTGGGGTGGGTGGAGCCGGATCTGGCGCGGCTGCCGGAGCTTGTCGGCGGACGCGGGTGAGGGCGGGGAGGCTGCATTTGGGTTCGCACAAAGATCACTAAGGCACAAAGGCGCGGTGTTCAGGGGGCAAAGCGGCGACGGCCGGCGGGCTCAGGGATGGTGCCTCGGCAAGAATTGCCCTTCCGGCGAAGCCATTGCGGGATGAGGAAACACGCTCCGCGTGGACGGCGATGCGGGCCCTTCGTGCCTTAGTGATCTTTGTGCGAACCAAATCTTTCACGACAGCGCTCGCACGGGCCCAGCGAGAGGTCTCACGCAAAGCCGCTAAGCCGCGAAGAAGGAACATGGACCCCGAGAAAGGGGACACGTACTTTTTGGGAGAAAGGGGACACGTACTTTTTCGCGAAAAAGTACGTGTCCCCAAACTCAAAAAGTACGTGTCCCCAAACTCAAAAGTACGTGCCCGGGCTCATTTCCTGGGCGCCGGCTTCAGCCGACGTCCGACCGCCGCGGACAGTCTGTCGATGAAAGCCGGTCCGCCAAGGGGACGCCCGGTCCGTTCGCCGGCCCGGATCGCGGCACGCTCTCCATCGGTGAGGCCGGAGTCCAGCAGCGCTCGCCAATCTGCGATCCGCTCGTGACCCGGCGCGACGACGGTCAGGCTGTCCGCTGCGGCGCCGAGATGGGCCCGGGCGCTGGACCACCGCCATCGCTCGGCCCGCTCGACCAATCCCGCGCGCAAGGGATTGAGCTCGACATAGCGAAAGCAGGCGTGGAGATGGGCCTCGTCCATCGGCGCCGAACCGAAGCGGCTCTGCCAGAGGAAGCCGCGCCAGCCTTCACGCTGGTTCACGGTCCAGGTGTAGCGTCGGTGCACGGGCGCCAGCGCGGCGGCCAGTCCGTCCGGCCGCTCCGGCACCAGGATCAGGTGGACGTGGTTGGGCATCAGGCACCAGGCCCACACCTGCGTCCCCGCCTTCCTGCATGAGAAGCTCAGCAGCTTGAGGTAGCGCGCATAATCGGCCGGGCCGAAAAAGGTTTGCTGGCAGCGGTTGCCACGCTGGGTGACGTGATGCGGTATACCGGGAACGACGACGCGGGCGGTGCGAGGCATGGCGTTTGATTAGCATGAAACCGTCGCATATGCCACCGCGCTTCATCGAATTCCGGTGTGGAAGCGTTCAGCGTGAGGAACACGGTCTTTCAGAGCTGGGGGGGACACGTACTTTTTCGCGAAAAAGTACGTGTCCCCGTTCCAAGGTGTCCCCGTTCCAAGTCCGGGAGGACTATCACAGCCTCCGCACCCTCGGCTCCGCCCGTTCCTTCTCGAACAATTCCGTCATCGCCCAGACCATCGCGTCCGCGCGGTCGGGGCTGCCGGGGCCCTGGTAGCCGGACCAGGTGAGGGCGCAGAGCTGGTCTTCCAGCTCCGGGAAGTGGCCGCCCAATCGCGCTCGCCCCGTCTCGAAGCGGAGAGCTATAGGCTCCGCGCGCGCCGCCTTGCTCGGGCCGGCGTGGACGAGCTTGACGGGGAGGGCGGAGTCGGCGGCTCGGAGGACGGCGGCGATCATTTCGCCGCCCTGGTTCTTCTCGGCGACGATTTTGCCGGCGCCGTAGATATGGGCGGTTTCGGCGACTCGGCTGGCCCAGGCTTCGGGGGTGAGGCCGTGGGCGGTGAGGTCGGCGAGGACCCAGGCGGTGCCTTCCTGGTCCTTGGCGCAGACGATTATGCCGCAGCTGTCGCCGTGGGTGGAGGCGGGCGGGTCGAGGCCGATGACGGTGCGCCTGAACTCCCCTCCCTGGAAGGGAGGGGTGGGGGGTGGGTCCGCCGAAGGCGGGCCTGGCTCGGACTCAGCAGGGAAGTCTCGCTGCGCTCGCCTACCCACCCCTGGCCCCTCCCTTCCAGGGAGGGGATTCCCGCGGGCCTTCTCCAACATCTCCCTTGTCCACAGGGCGCCTTCGAATTCTTCGAGCAACAGGCCTTCGAGCTCCTGCCTGCCGAGGCGGGTGTTGCCGTACATTTCCTCGACCGCCCGCCGGAAGTCGCGGGGAAGGTGGGGGTTTTCGGCGGTTCGGCCGTGCGTGAGGGCGCAGCGGGGGAGGGCGAGGATCCGCTTGAGGAGCGGGACGGGCTTCGGCGTGGTGGTGACAATGGTTCGGGGGCGGGTGCCGAGCCTCAGGCCGAGCATGAGATTGTTCCAGGTCGAGTCGGCATTCGGCCATTTCGCAAGCTCGTCGCACCAGGCGTAATGGTGCTGTGGGCCGCGCAGCTTGTCGGGACGTTCCGCGGAGAAAACATGGGCCTGGGCGCCGGTGGGGAAGAGGAGGATGCCATGGCTCCGGTACCAGCGCGGCCGCTCATGGCCGCGGGCGATGGCGAGGAGGCCGCTCTCGCCGTGGATCATCACCCGCTCCACCTCGTCGATGGTGGCGCCGACGAGCGCAATCCTCGCCGTCTTGTCCTCCCGCGCCCGGGCCCACACCCATTCGGCGCCGGCGCGGGTCTTGCCGAAGCCGCGGCCGGCGACGATCGCCCAGACCCGCCACGGCTCGCCGTTCGGCGCCGCCTTCGGCTCGGCCTGGCCGCCATGGACCCCCCACCACCATTCCTCGGCGAGCGCACGGATCATTGCCGCCGGGAAAGCGCGAAGCACCATCCGCCTCTGCTCCGGAGCCAGACGGCCGAAATCCTGGATCACCGCCCGGGCCTGGGCCCGGCTGAGCGTCTTCGCGCCGCTCGCGATCAGCGACTTGGTGAAGATGGGAAGCCCCGCCATCGACTTGGTGAAATAAGGCAGCTCGGCCATGGACTTGGTGAAATAAGGGAGGCTCACCCGTCTTCTCCGGGGCCGGAATCCTCCTCGGGATCGTCGCTGCGCAGACCAAGGGCGCGAAGGCGCTTGTCGAGGGCGGCGATGGCGTCGTCCCAAGTCCAGGCCTGGTGCGCCATCGGCACACGCTCGACCGTGCCGACGCGGCCGCCGCGCCGGTCGTAGCGGGCGAGAAGCTTCATCACGCGTTCGAATTCCTGGGCCATCTCGCCGGTCGGCTGGAGATTGTCGGAAAGGCGGCGCTGGGCCTCGAGCCGCTGGCGGACCGCCTCGGCCTCCAGCATCGCATAAGCGAAGCGAAGGGTCTCGTCCCAGAGCGCGGCGAACTCGGGGTTACGGCGGTAATGGGCCCGCACCGCGTGATAGCTGACCCCCGCCGCGGCGGCGGCGGCCTTGGCGTCGGCGGTCCCGGCGAAATGATCGAGGAAGATCTGCTGGCGCTTCTCGTTGAACTTGACGATGCGCAGCCGGCGGCGCTGGAGCAATCGGCCGTTGCACGGGACGATCCGGACCTCGCCCGTCTCGTCGCCGGCCTCCTCGACCACGGGCGAGAGCCGGAAGCCGCGCTCCTCGACGGCGGCGAGCTCCATCGCCCAGTCCCAGGCGAGCCGAAAGACCTCGTCGCGCAGGCGGAGGCCGTAGAAGCTGCCCATCGCGAAGCCGGCGGCGGCCGCCGCTTCCTCGCGGCTTGCGCCGGCGCGCAGCGAGCGAAGGACGCGCGCCTTGTCGTCCTCCCCGATCAGGCGCCGCCTGGGCCGCTCCGAATCGTCCCTGTCCATAAGCACAATAGAACATAGAAAGAACAAGTAGGACAAATCCTATTTGCGCCGCTTCGGACCGATTGCCTTCCAGAGGGCAAAGGCGCATCCTCGTATCGAATATCCGAGGGGAGGATTTTTATGCGCCGATTCATTCTCGCCCTGCTGGCCTGCGCCTTGCCCGCAACGCCGGCCTTCGCCTGGGGGCAGACCGGGCATCGGGTGACCGGGGCGATCGCCGACCATTATCTGAGCGGTCTCGCCCGGGCCAACGTCCAGCTTCTGCTCGGCACCGAGAGCCTCGCCCAGGCGGCGACCTGGCCCGACGACATGCGCTCCGATCCGGCCCAATTCTGGCAGAAGACGGCGAGCCCGTTCCATTACGTCACCGTGCCCGCGGGCAGCACCCACGCCGCGACCGGCGCTCCGCCCGAGGGCGATGCGGTCACCGCGCTCGCCCGCTTCGCTTCGGTGCTCCGCGATCCCAATGCCAGCCTCGACGACAAGCGCACCGCCTTGCGCTTCTCGATCCACATCGTCGGCGACCTCCACCAGCCGCTCCACGCCGGCCGGCCGGGCGACCGCGGCGGCAACGACGTCAAGGTCAGCTGGTTCGGCGACCCGACCAATTTGCACAGCGTCTGGGATTCGGGGATGATCGATTCCCGCCAGCTGTCGCACAGCGAGCTCGCCGGATGGCTGGCCGGCGCGATCACGCCCGAGCAGGTGGTGGCCTGGTCGAGCGCCGATCCGGAGGTCTGGATCGCCGAGAGCGTGGCGCTGCGCGAGACCGTCTATCCGGCCGGGCCGAGCCCGAAGCTGTCCTATTTCTATGCCTATCAGCACGGCGCCGAGCTCGACGGCCGGCTCAGCCGCGCCGGGGTGAGGATCGCGGCCTATCTCAACCGGCTGTTCGGATGAGGGTAGACGGCCCTTCTGTATTATAGTAATAACACACCTCCCCAAGTGGAGGTAGCGACGATGTTCGAGGATCCTGTGGCGAAGCGGACGGCGGTGGCGGCGGCCGTCGGGGCGGTGATCGCGATTCCGGTGCCGTTCGTCGGGCCGATCTTCGGGGCGGTGGTCGGGGCCGGGATCGGCTTCTTCACGGCGAAGCGGCGGGGCTGAGCCTCAGCGCTTGCGGGCGTAACGGTCGGCGAACTCGCGGTCGTCCATGACGAGGTAGCGGACCATGTCGATCAGCGCCCAGGGAACGGTGACGAACAGCCCGATCCCGGTGCAGCTGAGCAGAATGGTCGCGATTCCGGCTCCGACCCGGCACAGATAGAAACGGTGGATGCCGAGCGGGCCGAGCAGGAGGGCGAGCAGGGCCGCGAGATAAGGGCTGCGGTCGCCCAGGTCCGGCGCCGGCGGGGAGGGGGAGACGACCGGCGGCGGCGAGGTCCCGGGCACCGGGAAGATGCTCAGCGCCCGGCTCTCATGGGTCTCGAAATCCACCTCCATCCCGATCGCCGGCTCGCCGCGGGCGGCCCAGTCCAGAGGCTTGAAGCTGTAACGGCGACCGTCCTCGCCGGTGACGATCCCGTCGCCGGTGCGGGTGTCGACTCCCAATACCTGTCCACGCATCGGTCCATCTTGCCGAGCGCGGCCGCTTTTTCAACCTGTAGTGCGTCAGTTGCCGGCGGAGTCGTTGGCGGTGGCGCCGTTCGAGCGGTTGCGGGTCACGTCGACGTCGACGTCGATGTCGCCCACTTCCTTTTCGATCGCCCGGCCGGTGTCGACGGCGACGTTGCCGACGCTCGCGCCGACCTCTTCGGCGGCCCGGGCGGTGGCCGCGGCGGCATCCTCGACCCGTTGCTCGTTGAAGCCGATCCGGACCTGGTCGTTGGCCGAATCGCTGGCGACGTCGCAGCCGGCGAGCGCCAGCAGCGGCAAGGCGAAAATCAGACGCATTTCGTCTCTCCTTCTTGCGCCTCAACGTGCGCCGCCCGTTCCGGCTCCGCGGCCTCGGCTTTGCATCCAATCCCCGCGCCCCTCGTTACAGCTTTTCGAACCTTCACCCCCGCAGCAGGAGACCAAGCGCCATGGCCGATCTCAGCCAGATCCAGCCCCATATGGAGATTTTCGGAGCCGACGGAGTGCGCCTCGGCACGGTCGACAAGGTCGAGGGCGACCGGATCAAGATGACCAAGGCCGACAGCGGCTCGCACAAGCACCATCATCACTACATCTCGGGCGGCCTCGTCGCGACCGTCGAGGACAATGCGGTGCGCCTGTCGGCCGATGCCGACAACGCCGCTCTGCTCGAGGAGGAATATGACGGCAACGCGCTCGGCGAGCAGAGCCTGTTCAGCTGGCGCAACATCGGCCTCGGCGCCGCCGCGGCGGGAGTCGCCGCGGCGGCGGGCGCGATCTTCTACCAGCGCCGCCGGGGCGAGGAGGACTGAGGCCTGTCGTTGCGACACGTACCTTTTCGCGAAAACGTACGTGTCCGCTCTGGCCTTCCTACGTTGTACCTTCGTGCCTTCTCTCGAAACCGGCAACCGCGGCCGACGACGGGGACGCAAAGCCCCAGACCGGGTGCACGACGTGGGCCGGCGCCGATGCCTGCGGCGCGTCTCATCGAGGCCACCTGCCTGACTTTTTTTGAGGGAAGGCACGAAGGCACAACGTAGAAAAAACGGGTTGCCGCTTCGCGGCGAGGAAACCCAGCCCCATTTCGCGCGGCCGGCAGGGCGTGCATAGACGGCAGGGGCGCCACCCTCGCGGCGCCGAGGGGGAGGGCCCATGCATCCTGTCGAGACGTTCGAGCTCGTCCTCGCCCTGCTGGCGGCGACCGTCGCCCTTCACTGGGCCGCCTCCAGGATAGGTTTCCCGCCCTCGGCGGCGCTGCTGCTCGGCGGCGGGGCGCTCGCCTTCCTGCCCGGAATTCCCGAGATTTCGCTCGATCCGGAGCTGGCGCTGGTGCTGTTCCTGCCGCCTTTGCTGATGGACGGCGCTTATTACACCGCCTTCGGCCGGTTCCGCCGCCATCTGCCCGGGATATTGTCGCTCGCGGTCGGAGCGGTGCTGTTCACCACCCTGGTCGTCGCGGCGACGATGCGCTGGCTGGTCCCGGGGCTGCCCTGGGCGGCCTGCTTCGCTCTGGGCGCGATCGTCTCGCCGCCCGACGCCGTCGCCGCGCGCGCGGTGCTCCAGCGGGTCACCCTGCCGCGGCGGCTCCAGGCTTTGCTCGAGGGCGAAAGCCTGCTCAACGACGCCACCGGGCTGGTCCTGTTCCGCTTCGCCGTCGCCGCGACCCTGAGCGGAGTCTTCGACGCCGGCGCCGCGGTGGGCAGCTTCCTGCTCCTCGCTCTGGGCGGAGCGGCGGTCGGGATCGCCCTCGCCGCCGCCTGGATCGCGGTGATGCGGCGGATGACCGACGAGACCCTGGTGGTCGCCACCGCCACCTTGCTGTGCTGGGCCGCCTATCTGGGCGGCGAAGCGCTCCACGTCTCGGGAGTGATCGCCACGGTGGCGGCCGGGATCGTCTTCGGCTGGTACCAGCATGTCGTCCTGGCCGCCAAGATCAGGATGCAGGGCAGCGCTTTCTGGCGGACCCTGGTCTTCAGCCTCGAAGCTTTGGTGTTCATCCTGATCGGCTTCTCGCTTCGCGGCGTTCTCGAGCGGGTCGGCGGTCTCGAGGCGGTCCTGACCAGCATGGCCGCGCCGGTGATCGGGGTCGTCGCCGCCGTCCTCCTCGCCCGCTTCGCCTGGGTGTTCGCGAGCGACGCCCTTCTGACCCTGCTCCGCCGCGCCGGGCTGGCCCGGGCGCGCCCGCTCGGCTGGCGCCAGGCGGGAGTGCTCGGCTGGGCGGGGATGCGCGGGGTGGTGACCCTGGCGGTGGCGCTGGCCCTGCCGGCGCAGATGCCGGGCCGCGACCTGATGCTGGTCGCCGCCTTCGCGGTGATCCTGGTCACGGTCATCCTCCAGGGGTCGAGCCTCGGCCGGCTGATCGCCCTGGTCGAGCCCCAGGACGAGGACCCGCCCGCGAAGATCGACATGGCCGAAGCCGAGGCCGCCATGGCCCGGGCCAAGGCGGCGTCGGTGGAGACCCGTGCCTACGGGGCGGACGGCGAAGTCGTCCATCCCCAATTGCTCGAGCAATATCGCAAGCGCGCCCGCTACGTCGAACGCTATGCCGGCGACGCCGATTCCTTCACCCCGGGCCTGCGCGCTCATTTCGACGTCATCCTCGCCGCCATCGCTGCCGGCCGGGCCGAGCTGATCCGCCTCCACCGCCAGGGCCTGATCGAGGACGAAGTGCTCCACGATCTCGAGCGCGACCTCGACCTTGAGGAGCTGGGGGCGCTTTATCAGCGGGGGGAGTGAGGAGAGCCGCTCTTCGGCGGTTGCGGCACTCGCCGGTGACTGTCACCGATCATAAGAATGACTGTCACTAGGCTGGGGGAGAATCCGGAATGAGGATCGTCGCTTCTGCCCTGCTGTTGGTCGCCTGCGCGTCGAACGGCAGCAATCGTCACCTCCTGATCACGGACACCCATCACGGTCCCATCGTCTGGCACAAATTCGAGACGCAAGAGGCGTGCGAGCAGGCGAGCCGGGAAGGCTACCGGGATTTCGTGACCCGCTGCACGACCCGGAAGGACCTGAGGAGACGCTAGCCGCGCCATAAATCGGTGTTTGACACCAATTTTCGGATCTGGTGACCGGGCAACGCAGTTTCTCCCGAAGCACCAAAGGACCAAAGATGCCGCGCGTTCGATGAGGCTGCGGCTATCTGCGGCCGCGCCGGCTGGACGGGCTTCGCCCGTCATTTTCATATCCCCAAGGCTGCCGGGTAAACCATGGCTCTTTGGCACACGCGGACTCTTTGGTGCTTTGGGTGAACCGTCGCTTGAACCGGCCTTCGAGGCTGATAGGCTGAGGCAATGCCGCCGGCCCGCAAGATCGTGTTTTTGTGCGGGGGATTCCGGTGCCAGCTACGTGCCAGCTACGTGCCTGGCACGGGATTTCCCGATTTGTTTCACCCAAAGGACCAAAGTACCAAAGGCGCCCAGCGGTTCGATGGGGCCGAGGCCAGCCACAGTCGGAAGCTGGGAATTCCGGTGCCAGATACGTGGAATTCCGGTGCCAGCTACGTGCCTGGCACGGAATTTCCTGGAGGAGCTGGGGGCGCTCTATCAGCGGGGGATTCCGGTGCCAGCTACGTGCCAGCTACGTGCCAGCTACGTGCCTGGCACGGGATTTCCCTGGCACGGGATTTCCCTGGTACGGGATTTCCCTGATGACAGTCACATGACTGTCACCGCGAAACTGATCTGGAGGAGCTGGGGGCGCTTTATCAGCGGGGCGAGTGAGGAAGGGCCAGCGCGTGCAGGCCCTGGCCGGCCGCAGGCTATTTTTGAAACGCGACGACGCAACGAAACCGGGCAGGCGAATATATGGGCGGCAAGCGAGACGCGCTCGGCCTCGTTGCGTCGTTGCGTTGAAAGCTGAAGGGCAAGGCGTCGGGAAGGGAGATTAAAGACTTTGCCGCCTAGAATTTGCGCCGGGTCACGTCCTCCGGTTCGCAATCGCCCTGGAAGCCGCCGGAGCTGGTCAGCCGGCCGCTGATCCGGTCGATCCGGAAGCTGGCGTTGTTCAGCATGTTGATCTTGATCTTGCCGGTGATGTCCCGTTCGGTGACCAGGAGCTCGCGCACCCGGAACTCGCCGCGCTTGCCGCCGTGGATCGGCGGCAGAAGCGCCGCCGGAACGCTCAGGGCGGCCTCGCCGCCGCTCATCCGGAAGCTGATCAGGGTGTCGATGGTGACCAGCCCCTGCCGGCTACCGTAGGAATTCGAGGCCCCGCCCCAATTGTTGCGCGTCGCCACGCTCCCGGTCTCCACCGTCGTGAGACCGGTGCTCTCCCCGCGGCAGGAGAGGTTGAGCTCCAGAGGCGGCGGCTGCGCCGCTGCCGGTGCCGCCAGGATCAGTCCGACAAGCCAAAGGGCGTTCTTCATCTGCGCCTCCCCCCGAGTCTCGAAGCGCGTTATACCGCGACTGCCACAGTTCCGCGACTGCGCTTCTCTGTGTTGCTAACGCCACCAATTCCGCAGCAGCAAAAGAGCAACCTTCTCAACCCGCGGTGGTAACTGAGCGGATAGAATCTTCCTTGGTGCCCGGCAACGTGCCCCGCTAACTGTTAGTCCAGCGCGCGCACAATGTTCAGTAGCCTGGCCGCGGCCGGCTCGATCCCGTCGAGGGCCAGATCGGGGTCGATCCGGCATTTGCGGCCGGCATGCGCGATGATTAGCTCTTGGGCGAGGTCGCGCTCGTCCGCGGCGGCCGACCTGACGAGCGCCGTCACCAAGCCTGTCCGCCGGCGTTCGGCCGCCTCATTCATATAAACGAGTTCATCGGTGCATCCGGCACGCAATATGGCTGCCCGCAATATCGAATCCTTGTAGACGTCCTTCAGATATTCCCGCGCCTTGAGCACGGTGGCAATCGGATAGCGGCGCGGACCCAAGGGCGGCTGTCGCTCGGATGGGGTCGTACGAAGATGCTGCAGAGCGCTTGCGACGGCGGCGAAGACCGTCGCCTGCGGAGTCCCAGGCGGCAGGAAGATCGACCCGCTATACAATTTCAGCGGCGAATCCGTTGGGGCGACCAGAAACAGATCGTCGATCAATCCAGAGTCGCGATCATTCAGCCGGTCGAGCCGTTGCTGAACGTGGCCGGGCAGTTCATGGCCTTCTTTCTGCATTCGGCCGTAAAGAGCCACCTCGGCGCACCATGGACATTCGACCTTCTGCCAGTTTGGCAGGCAGAGCTCGTGGATCGCGTCGATCGTATTGTCTTGATAGACGCCTTTGTCCGCCTCGTTCCTATAGGCGAGCATCGCGCGGCATTGCGACCAATGCTCCATGTCCTCGGGGCGTGCCACTCCGACTCGATAATGCAGGCGCGCCCGGACGTTTAGCTGGCGAAGCCGCATCTGATAACCCGTGAGCCTATCACCGGTGATGAAGCAATCGTCGAGGATTAGCAGGCCGTCAGCCTCGCTCAAATTCGACAGAGTGCTCCGGATACGGGCTTCTGCCGCGCGCGACGGCCCGTGATGCCGCAGGAGCAGGGAGGGATGCTTCAGATGGACCGCCGCAGTGCCCATCGAGGCGACGACCGCGACGGCCCTGGTGCCCAGCGCCAGCGCGACGTCATGCTTCGGGGTCAGGATCACCGACGGCAGCGGCATGAGCGACCGGATTTCGGCATCGAACGCCGCTTCGAACGTCGGATTGGCGATCAGCGCTGCCATGTCGAGATGAACGGCATGATGACGAAGCTCACCGTCGGAGGCTTGGTCACGATGAGCGGAAAAGACGCCTTCGGTGCCGAAGCGCTTCGTGAACGCCCCGAAGCTTTTCGTGTGCTTCTGACGCAAGGTGTATTCCATGTCCCGGTAGGCGAGCGGGAAATAGACCTGTGGGTCAATCAGGATCGCGGATCGGGCGCGAACGCTGACGGCAGGGAGCGGCGCGAATTGGGGATCGTCGGACCGGTCGCACAGCGATGGCAGCGCCTCGGTCTTGCCGAGCTGGAACAGGGCAACGAAGGTCATGTCAATCGGCAGCCCGGACAGCTCTATTTCCTCCTTGAGCACGTCGACCAGCGAACCGGACTGGGTGGCGCTGACGATGCAGGTAATGGGGGTTGAGTCGCCTTCGCCCTGGGCAGATTCGTCCCAGAGGCGGTCGAGGATCTCAAGCAGCATCGCTTGCGCCTCAGGGCTGCGGTCCTGATAGCGACTGAGCATTTCGACCGGGATGGGAGGGCGCCCGTCATACAAGGTCAGGATACGGCTGAGGTTAAAGGCAATCGACGAGATCGACCAAGTGTCGATGAGGATTCCGCGGGCTTTCGCGACATGGGGGAGGAGCCAGAAGGCAATCGCGTCGACCGCGTGGCGGGAATATTGGATGTTACCGATCCGCAAGAAGGAACGCATCGGCCGGTGCGACGGCGGATCGTAGTACGAGCCTTCTACCGGCATCAGCAGAGCGCGCGATCGAGCGACGAGGCAGTTGAATTCCGTCGTCCGAATCGCTTCGAGCGTCGCGGGATCACCGAGATGCTCTCGGATCAGATCGGCGACGCTCGCGCCGGCGTTGATGTTGTCGCTCAGTCGATGCTCGAAGAGGTCCGAGTGAAGCACGAAGACCGGAATGTCCTCGAAACGCGCGAAGGCCTGCGGCCCGATGGCGCAGGCGCTGGCGACCGCGTCGAGGAAAACGCCCGGCTTGCGCGCCTCGCCTCGAGTCGCCGCCTCCAAGTTGGCGGGCGTGAAATGCTCGGTTACGCACGGCCTCAGGACGATTGCGCTGGCGCGCCGTCTGCTGTTCGCGGGATCGGTGTAGATAAGGTCGAAGATCGACGGGATCGATTGCTCGTTGGAAAATTGCGCGACGAGCACCTGTATCGGGGGCCGCCTGCCATCCAGGATGAGGGAAAAGAGATGCATCCGGTGTGCGTCGCTTCAGGGCTGCGGCCAGAAGATCTGCCAGTGCGTCCCAGCGACCGGCGGGCGCGAGGGCGTGCCGAGATGAACCAGTCGAGCTTTCGGCTTGTCGGGAAGAAACGAGGCGGCCATCCAGAATTCGGCCGTTCGCAGGGACACGAATGCCTGCATGCTCCGGGCCGCCTCCAGCGCTTTCTGGATGCCAAGGCCGGCGGACGGATCGTTGCTCTTCGAGGTGAGGCGATCGTAGATGAGGCCCTCCAGGACGTCGCGCCTGTCGACGTCCGGTCCCAGGCCGGCCGGCGAGGCCTGGAAGGTATCGACGATCCCCATACCGAAATCGGAAATCGACGCTTCGATCAAGTTGACCGGGTCGCTGCCGGTGAAGGTCCTCTCCACATAATAGCGCAGCTGGCGGAACGGACCGCACCGTTCGAGCAGGTCTTCGGGGTGGCCCGCGGCGTGGGTGCGCATGCGAAGGAGGCGGGTGCCGGATAGGGTTCCGGTGACTCCTCTCGAACCATGCTCAAGACCGTTTTCGTGAAGCTCCGCGAGGAAGCGGCCTACGTCTCCGGCCGGTCCCGTCCTGACTGGCCCGGAGCCGCGACGCAAGCGGCCCAGGTCGAGCAACTGGCGGAAGCGCAAGACTTGGGTCTCAAATAGCCGACGGCGCAGTCGCGGGGCGGGCTCGGCGCCACTGCTGCGCAGAAACAGCGGCGAGACCGGATAATCCGGGTCGAATTCGACCAGGGTCTGAACGACGTCGCTGTACGGACTGACCAGGCCGTCATTTTCGAGCATCAGCCTTCGCCTCAGTCCAGCGGCGTCGAGCGGGGTTCCGGCCACCGATCGGATCGACGCCGCGATCGACGCGCAGGCAAGGCCGGCCGGCGAATGGGCGAAACGTAGGTCTTCGCCATCGCCTTCGTCCGGGCTGGAATAGACCACTTGGGTTTCGGCTCGCCGGCAGAGCGTGCCGCAAAGGATTGCCGTCCAGATGTCGGCGAGCAGGTCGGTTTCCCTACCGCTGGCAATGCTGAGTTTAACGCTTGCTAGCGCATCCGACTCGGGCGGCAGATCGGCCAAGGTCCGCTCAAGCTGCGCGAGGGACATTGAAGGGCCGATTCCGATATTGGCTGCCATCCTTGCCTCCACGGCACGTAACAACAATTTGCGGCCTCCCGGCCGGTCGGATTGCCGGCGCTACGCCTATAGCAACTTCGGGATCAGCCCTGCGGCCCCTCGATCGCCGGCACCGGCTCGACCTTGAGGCAGGAGCCGTCGGCGCCGACGATGCGGACCTTCGACCCTTCGGCGCAATCCGCCCCCCGGCACGACCAGACGCTGTCGCCGACCCGCACCCGGCCCTCGCCATTCTCGATCGCTCCGACCACCGTCACCGTCCGTCCGGTCAGGCGGGCGGCGCGGTCGTTGAGCAGGGGGTCGGCGCTCGGCATCGGGTTGGCGATGTACCAGCGGCGGCCGAAATAGACGGAGGCGATGGCGAGAAGGGCGAAGAGGGCGAACTGGAAGGGGAGGCCGAACCCGAAGGCCAAAGTGAGCAGGCCGGTCGCGGCCGCCGCCGCGGCCAGCCAGATCAGGAAGACTCCCGGGACGATCAGCTCGGCGATGCCGAGGAAGATCGCGCCCAGCATCCAGATCCAGTGCGGCTCGAGGTCGAAGCCGTTCACGCGTTGCCGCCCCCGCCTTCGAACGGACCGCGGCGCCGGGCGGGCGCCCCGCCGCCGCTTTCGCCGCCGCCGCCCGAGGCTCCGCCGAGCGCGTCCCTGGCGAGCTCGCCGATCCCGCCCAGGGTGCCGATGAGGGCGGTCGCCTCGACCGGGAAGAGGATGGTCTTGGCGTTGGGCGAGGTGGCGAACATGCCGATCGCGTCGACGTAGCGCTGGGCGATGAAATAGTTGATCGCCTGGGTGTTGCCGCCGGCAATGGCGTCGGAGACGACCTGGGTCGCCTTGGCCTCGGCCTCGGCGGCACGCTCCCTCGCCTCGGCGTCGCGGAAGGCGGCCTCGCGGCGCCCTTCCGCCTCGAGGATCTGGCCCTGCTTCTCGCCCTCGGCCCTGAGGATGGCGGAGGCCCGGCTGCCCTCGGCCTCGAGGATGACGGCGCGCTTCTCGCGCTCGGCCTTCATCTGCCGGCCCATGGCGTTGACGATGTCGGCCGGCGGCCGGATGTCCTTGATCTCGACCCGGGTGATCTTGACCCCCCAGCTCTCGGTCGCCTGGTCGACCACGGAGAGCAAGCGGGCGTTGATCTCGTCGCGCTTGGAGAGGGTCTCGTCGAGGTCCATCGAGCCCATCACGGTGCGCAAATTGGTGGTGGTGAGCTGCATGATCGCGACATAGAGGTCGGAGACCTCATAAGCGGCCTTGGCGGCGTCGAGCACCTGGAAGAAGACGACGCCGTCGGTCGAGACCATGGCGTTGTCCTTGGTGATGATCTCCTGCCCCGGAATGTCGAGCACCTGCTCCATCATGTTCACCTTGCGGCCGACGCGATAGAAGAAGGGCATGTAGAAATTGAACCCCGGATGGGCGACCGCGGTGAAGCGTCCAAAATATTCTATCGTATAATGATAGCCTTGGCGGACGATCTTGATGCCTGACATCAGGAACAGCACGACCAAAATGAGAAGGAAGAAAAAGACGATCGAGATGGTCATGACGGACGCGCTCCCCTTGCGGACCCTCGCATAATGTAGGCAAGTGGAGCCGCTTCCAAGCGAAATCGGGACATGAAAGCCGACCTCAAGCTCTGCCGCTCCCTGCTCTTCCTCCCCGCCTCCAATCCGCGGGCGATCGAGAAGGCGAGGGGGCTGGCCGCGGACATGGTCGTCCTCGACCTCGAGGATGCGGTGAAGCCCGAGGACAAGGACCAGGCCCGGGTCGCGGCGGTCGAGGCGGCCGCCGCCGGTTTTCCCGGCCTGTGCGCGATCCGGATCAACTCGAACGGGCCCTGGCATGAGGCGGACCTGGCGGCGGTCGCGTCGAGCCGCGCCGATTATGTAATCGTCCCGATGACTCCCGGGCCGGAGGCGCCGCTGGAGGCCGCCCGGGCCACCGGCAAGCCGGTCCTGGCGATGATCGAGACCGCCCGCGGAATCCTCGCCGCCGCCGCCATCGCCCCGGCGACGGCCGGACTGATCGCCGGCACCAACGACCTCGCCGCCGACCTCGGCCTTCGCCCCGGCGGCGACCGGGCCGCGCTCGCCACCGCCCTCCAGACCCTCCTCCTCGCCGCCCGGGCGGCCGGGGTCGCCGCCTTCGACGGAGTCTACAACCGGCTCGACGATCCGGACGGCTTCGCCGCCCAATGCGCCGAAGGGAGGAGCTTCGGCTTCGACGGCAAGTCGCTCATCCACCCCAGCCAGATCGACCCCGCCAACCGCCTGTTCGGCCCGACCGGCGACGAGGTGGAAGCGGCCCGCCGCCTGCTCGCCGCCGCGACCGGCGGCGCCGAGCGCTTCGAAGGCGAGATGATCGAGCGGATGCACGTCGAGCAGGCGCGGCGGGTGCTGGCCAAGGCGAGGGCGTAACTCCCCTGCGTAAAAGGGGACACGTACCTTTCGGGCGAAAAGTACGTGTCCCCACCAGGTAAAAGGGGACACGTACCTTTCGGGCGTAAAAGGGGACACGTACCTTTCGCGTAAAAGGGGACACGTACCTTTCGGGCGAAAAGTACGTGTCCCCACGCTCCTCTTGCCCGAAAAGTACGTGTCCCCACGCTCCTCTTGCCTCCCTTCCAGAGAGGGGAACGACCCGCCCCCTTGCCACCGCCGCTCCGGCCGCCATAAGCGGTGGGATGGCCGTTCGATCCTTCGCCGCTCTGGCTTTCCTCCTCCTCCTCCTCGCTTTTCCAGCCTCGGCCGAGCCGGTCTCGCCGGGGGCCCTGCGCCGCCATATCGACGTCCTGGCCAGCGACGCCTTCGCCGGCCGCGAGCCCGGGACGGAGGGCGAGCAGAAGTCGATCGCCTATATCGCCGGGCAGATGCGGTCCTTCGGGCTGGAGCCGGCGGGGCCGAAGAACAGCTGGTACCAGCCGCTCGAGGTGAAGAAGCGCCGGCCCGGCGACCAGGGCAGCGTCTGGCAGGTGAGGGGGGGCAGGAACGAGCGGATCGAGCTCGGCCGCGACGAGATCATCCTCATTGGCCGCTCCGCCCGCGAGACCCTGGCCAAGGCGCCGGTGGTCTTCGCCGGCCACGGCGCGGTGATCCCCGCCAAGGGCGTCGACCAGCTCGCCGGCGCCGATCTGAAGGGCGCCGTCGTCCTCATCCTCTACGACGCCCCGGAAGGGGCCGGGCTGCCCAGCTATTCGGAGCGGGTCGCCGCGGTCGCCGCCGCCGGCGCCGCCGCGGTGATCGGGATCATCGGCGAGGAGCTGCCCTGGCCGGTCGTCCAGCGGGTCTACGACAGCGGCCAGACCCGGCTCGCCATCCACGATCCGGCGCCGATCGCCGGCGCCATGTCGCAGCCCGCCGCCGAGAGCCTGCTCCGCTCCGCCGGCGCCGATCTCGCGAGCCTCCTCGCCGTTCCGGGGCCGTCGTTCGCGCCGGTGCCGCTCAAGCTTCGCGCCAGCTTCGAAATCGCCACGTCGATCGAGACGGTCCGGACCAACAATGTGGTCGGCCGGGTGCGCGGCTCGGGCGGCGGCGGCGAGAGCCTGCTCTACCTCTCCCACTGGGACCATCTCGGCCTGTGCGACCAGGAGGGCACCGACCGGATCTGCAACGGCGCGGTCGACAATGCGAGCGGCATCGCCGCTTTGCTCGAGATCGCCCGGGCGCTCGGCCGCGGGAAACGGCCGAAGCGCGACATCCTCTTCCTCGCCACCACCGCCGAGGAGATGGGCCTGCTCGGCGCCGAATATTTCGCCTCCCGTCCGTCCGTCCCGCTCGCCTCGATCGTCGCCGCGATCAACATGGACACGCTCGCCATCGCGCCCAAAGGGGAGAAAGTGGCGGTGCTGGGCCGCGGCCATTCCGCCCTCGATATGCTCATCGACCGGACCGTCGCCGAGGCCGGCCGAGCCCTCGACGGCGACGACGAGGCCGCCGCCTTCATCGAGCGTCAGGACGGCTGGGCCTTCACCCGCGCCGGAATTCCCTCGATCATGGTCAACGGCTCCTTCGCCGACATGAAGAAGCTCGGCGCCTTCCTCGCCGGACCCTATCATTCGGCCGCGGACAATCCCGGCCCCGGCCTCATCCTCGACGGCGCCGCGGAAGACACGGACCTGATGATCGCGCTCGGCCGCAAGCTCGCCGATCCGGCGCAATATCCGGCGCCGGTCCGCTGACGTCGTCCCAGCGAAGGCTGGGACCCCAGGGGGTGAAAAGCGCCGTGGTCTTCACCCGCTGGGGCCCCAGCCTTCGCTGGGGCGACGCTTAGTCGTCGTAATAATAAGGCGAGCGTTTCGCCCAGGCGGTGGCGGCGTGGCGGGCGTGGAGGAGCTGGAAGGCGCGGCGGCCGAGATGGTCGTGGTTCGCGCCCCAGCGGGCGACCCGGATCAGGCGGTAGAGCATCTGAGGCGAACGCGGGTCGCCGGGATGGGCGCGGACCCAGGCGAGGGACTCCTCCCACAGCGACGAGGCGCCGGCCGGGGCCGGTCCTTCCTCCTCATAGGTCCGGAAAGCCGAGCGCTCGGCCGCCGCCTCGTCCTGGGCCGCGGCGACGAAGGCGGGGAGGCGGAGCGGAAAGGCGGAGCGGCCGCAATTGCCGAGGCAAGTGAGGTCGCTCAGACCGCCGGTATCGTCATAATAATAGCCGGACTGATAGACGGAGGGCTCCGGGAACTTCCCCGGCGGCGCCCCCGGGCCGCGGGGGACGATCATCCAGTCGGCCCAGCGGCCCTGGAATTGCGGCACCGTCCCGACCGGCCTCGTGTAGCTGAAGGCGATGAGGTCGGCGCGCAGCCCCGGCAGCTTGGCCATGGCGAAAGCCTCGGCGAAGCGCCGGTCGGGGCCGGGCCGGGCCCGGGCGATGGCCTGCCAGTCGCCCCGCATCTGCGGCATCAGCAGAGCGAGATCGCGGGCGACCTTGCCGACGGCGGCCTCGTCCCGGAGCTGGACCGCCCGGGCGAAGCTGGTGAGGGCGACGTCGAGCCGGAGCGGCGCCGGCAGGTGCGGAGACCTCGACAGGGCGATCCGCTCGTCCAGGGGAAGCCGGTCGACGATCGCCCGCGCATCGGCGCCGAGGCCGACCCAGCCGCCCTTGTGCGGCGCCAGATGGTCGTCATGCCGCGCCCAATCGTCGCCGACGCAATATTCGCCGGGCCCGCCGCAGGAGGCCTGGCGAAGCGAGAAGAGCGCCAGCTCGGCCAAGTCCGACGCCACCTGCGCCCGGGCGCCGGCGAAGAGGTTGCGCTCGCCGAGGGTGAGCCGGGGATCGGCGAGGATCGAATCGAGCCGGCTCCGGGTCGCGGCGGGATCGGCGCGGGCGATGGTCAGCCGGGTCAGATGATATTGGGCGGTCAGCCAGGCCGGCTCGTCCCGGCGCACCGCCGCTGCCGCCACGGCGAGCCCCGGCGCGGCTTCGTCGTCCGGCGATACCAGGCTCAGAGCGGCGACCAGCCAGGCCGGATCCCTCGTCGCCGCCCAGCGCTCCCGGGCGTGGGGGAGGCCCGGGCTGCCCTCGCCGGCGTGAAGGGTCTCGATCCAGTCGGCGACCTCGGGCCTCGCCGTCGCCTTTTCGCTGAGCAGCAGATAGTCGCGCAGCGCAAAGGCGATGTCGCCCTCCGCCCGCGGCCCGGCCAGCTCCGCCTCGAGCTCGGCGAGCAGCTTGTCGGGCTGGTCGCGATAGGCGAGGGCTCGAAGCATCTTGCGGACTTCGCTTTGGCCGTAGGTCCCGGCGGGCGCGGCGGCGAGCGCCTTCACCGCGGCGCGCGAGCGGGCGATCGACTCCGCATCCCGCCGGGCCAGCGCCTCGCGCTGAAGCGCCCGGACGCGCAGATAGGGACCTTTGCTCTGCCAGGGCGAGCCAGGATCCTGGGCGATCGCCGCGAAGCGCTCCGCCGCCTCGCCGTTGCGCCCGTTGTACAGAGCGAAGGCCGCTTCCTGATAGGCTCGGTCCGCCTTCAGCCAGGCGGGGGCCGCGGCGGGGGGCGGCGGCAAGGCGGCGCCTTCGCTGGCGCAGGAATCGAACACCGCATCCTGGGCCTGGAGCCAGGCCCGGACCGCCGGCGAGCCCTTGCCGTAGCGGGCGGCGCGGTCGCGCAGGGTCGCCGCCGCAGTGTCGAAGGCGTCGCGGAAGCAATTGGGGATGCTGGTATAATCGGGGCCGCTCCGCTCGGTCGGGATGTAATAAGGCGATTCCGCCACGTCGGGGACGATCTTGCGCGCTTCCAGCCAGCCATAGACTCCGTCGTTCGGGCCGAGGCTGGCCGGCTCGCCGCAGCAGGGCGCGGTCAGGGCGGCCCCCGCGGCGGGCCCGACCGCGAGCCCGTGGAGCAGCCGCCAGTCGAGATAGAGGAGGGGCTCGGGCGAGCGCGCCGTCACTATTCCGAGCCGGCCGCCGAACAGCCGGGCGCGCTCGGCGGGGCTGCCGCCGCCGCGGTCGATGAAGATGGGGTAGGGGCCCGGATCGGCCGATCCGAAGACGGGGCTTCCCGACAGCGCCGCCCCCGCCAGCAAGATTGCGACCGCAAGCCCCCTTTTCATCGCCACGCTTCCACCCCCCGCCGTGCCTTGTCGAACTCCGCCGCCGTCCAGCTGCGCGGGCTGAACAGATAGACCCGCCGCCCCGGCGGAGCGCGAGCGATCGGTGAATCGCTCGCGACGCCGAGCGCGGCCCGGCAGCGAGGATCGCGAAAATCGCCGCCCGCCGCCAGCCTTTTCCGGAGCGCCTCGCCGCCCTGGGTCATCCGGAACAGCATCGGCACGATCTCGTCGACCGGCGCCTGGCTGAGCCAGCCCTCGGTGTCGCACCAGGAGGCCAGCGCCGTCATCGACAGCAAGGTGCCGCGGGGCAGGCCGCGGCGGACGTCTGCAAGCAGATCGAGCAGCACCTGCCGCTCCGATGCCCGCACCTCGAAATCCACCTGGACCCGGCGCGCCGGGAAAGCGGCCGCATAATGAAGCACCGCCGCGCTCGCCCGGGCGCGCATCGGCGCGGTCCAGAGCAGCGGCCGCTCATGGTCGATCTGGACATGGACGAGCGCCGTCGACGGCGCCGCCGCCGATTTGAGCGGGAAGCGCCGTCCCCGCGCCTGGATGGAATCGCCGGCAAGCTCGACGAAGCCGGTCTGCACCGCGACTTCGGGCGCCGTTCCGGCGAAGCGCAGATCCTCCGGCCGCTCCCAGGCCCAGAGGATGAGGGTGGAGGGCGGCGAAGGGGCCTGCCGGCAGGACGCGGCGGCGAGGAGGGAGAGGAGCAGGAGGCGGGCGCGCATGGGGCGACTTCGCCACGCGCCGGCGCGATCGTCAATCGCCGCGTCGGGCGCCGGTCGCTCTAAACTCCCCTCCCTGCAAGGGAGGGGCCGGGGGTGGGTCCGCCGCAGGCGGCCGAAACTCCGAGGCCGTAAAGTCTCGCTGCGCTCGCCTACCCACCCCTAGCCCCTCCCTTCCAGGGAGGGGGATTGACCAGCATCCGCCCACCTCAATTCGCCCTTCGCCGGCTATCCTGCTATCGTCCCGGCGGGGCACCGGGGGGACAACGGGACATGAAGCGCATCGTCTTTTGCTTCGACGGCACCTGGAACAAGCTGGCCGTCGACACGCCCACCAACGTCGTCCTCACCGCCGCAAGCGTCGAGCGCGAGGCGCGCGACGGCACCGTCCAGATCATGCATTACGACGAAGGGGTCGGCACCGGCCGTCTCGACAAGGTGACCGGAGGCGTGTTCGGCGCCGGCCTCGTCTCCAACGTCCGCGAAGCCTATCGCTTCCTGATCTTCAATTACGACCCGGGCGACGAGATCTACGTCTTCGGCTTCTCGCGCGGCGCGTTCAGCGCGCGCACCTTCGTCGGCTTCGTCCGCCATGTCGGGACGTTGAGCCGGCTCCATGTGGCCCGGATCGACGACGCGCTCGAGCTTTACGAGCAGCGCCTCAAGGGCGCCGACGGCTCCGGCGAGAAGATGCGCAGGTTCCGCGCCGATTATGCCTCCGAAGTCTGCATCGAGGACGGCGACGATACCTGGCGATGCACCAACGTGCCCGGCTACGTCAGCGGCCAGGCGCCGCCGCTCCGGATCCGCTACCTCGGAGTCTGGGACACGGTGGAAGCGCTCGGGGTCCCGGGGATGTTGTGGATCAGCCGCTGGACCAACCGCCGCAACGCCTTCCACGATCCCTCGATCACCGACTTCGTCGAAAGCGTCCGCCACGCCGTCGCGATCGACGAGCGCCGCTCGACCTTCCCGGCCACCTTGTGCGGCGATCTGACCGCTCTCAACGCCGCGAAGGGGAAGACCCCGGACGCTCCGGACGCGCCCTATCAGGAGAAGTGGTTTCCGGGCGTTCACGGGTCGGTCGGCGGCGGCGGGGATATCCGCGGTCTCTCCGACGGGGCGCTCGACTGGGTGCTCAAAGGCGCCAAGCTGGCGGGCCTCAAGCTCGACGTCAAGGAGGGCTCGCGAATCCACGGCTTCGCCCCGGATCCGCTGGCGCCGCTCGTCAACGTCTCGAAGCCGAAGAAGAGCCTCCTCGCGAAGCTCAGCACGGACCGCCCCGGGCCGGACCATGTCTGGCAGGTCAGCACCGCGGCGATCCGCCGCTGGAAGGCCGATCGCTCGGCTCTGCCCGAAAAATCCCCTTACCGGCCCGGGACCCTCGCCGGGATCGCCGCCGATCTCGACGAGCTCACCCTGCCGGAATCCGTCGCCGAATCGACGATGACGGTCCATGTCGTTCGCTCGGGCGAGAATCTGAGCAGGATCGCGCTCCAATATTATCAGAACGCTTCGCTGTGGCCGCACATCTTCGCCGCCAATCGCGACCAGATCGACGATCCCGACGAGATCTTCCTCAACCAGAATTTGCGTATCCCGCACCCGCCCGCAAAGTGACGCCGCGATGAAGCGGTTGATCCTGGGCCTGCTCGCGGCTCTTGTCGTCGGCGCCATGGTCATCGCCTTCAACCCGCTCGCAAGCTTCAACGCGCTGATGCCCAAGGACCGGGCGTCGGTTCGGGTCGCCGAGGGCCTGGCCTACGGCCCCGGCCCGCGCCGCAAGCTCGACGTCTACGCTCCCCGTTCCGCTGCCGCCGGCAAGCGGCCGGTGATCGTCTTCTTCTACGGCGGCTCATGGAACAGCGGCCGCCGCCAATCCTATGCCTTCGCCGCCCGGGCGCTCGCCGCCCAAGGCTTCGTCGTCATCGTCCCCGATTACCGGCTGGTCCCGGAAGCGCGTTATCCCGATTTCCTTTTCGACTGCGCCGCGGCGGTGCGCTGGGCCCGGCGCCATTCCGGCCAGCATGGCGGCGACGGCGAGCGCATCGTCCTCGCCGGCCACAGCGCCGGCGCCTACAATGCCGCGATGCTGGCGCTCGACCCGGGCTTGCTCGGCCCCGACCGGGTCGCGATCCGCGGCTTTATCGGGCTTGCCGGGCCGTTCGACTTCCTTCCCCTCGACGACGATTCGACCATCGCCGCCTTCGGCGCCTGGCCCCGCCCCGCCGAGACCCAGCCGATCCGCTACGCCGCCGCGAACGCCCCTCCCGCCTTGCTCCTCCACGGCGCCGACGACGTCCGGGTCAAGCCGCGCAACAGCCGCAAGCTCGCCGGCCTCCTCAAGGCGGCCGGGAGCAAAGTCCGGCTGAAGCTCTATCCGAGCCTCGGACACATCGGCATCCTCACCGCCCTCGCCCGCCCCTTGCGCCGCCAGGCGCCGGTCCTGGCCGACATCGCCGCCTTCGCCCACGAGGTCGCCGCGCCCGCGCCGGACGGCTGAGCCGGGCGTAGCCTGTCGTCAGCGCGCGTGCGGCTTCGGCCGAAGGCGGCCCTGGCCGTCGATCACCTTCAAGCGCTGTGCCGCAACGCCTCCATATTCGGTCGTCGAGCGGCGCCCCGCCGGATCTTCCACCGTCACGGCGAACCGGCGGTCGGTGCGGGTGGACCAGTAACGGACCTTCAATGCCATGAAGTCGTCGATCGACCCGCCATGCTTCGCGCAAAGGCCCGGAAGCGCGTCGCGGTACAGGGCGACCGCTTCGCGCAGCCCGCATGACGCGTCGCCTTCGACGACGGCCCCCTCCAGGAAGTCGACCGCGATCGCTCCGCCCGCGGAGCCGGCGGCCTCGCCATATACGTCCGTCGCGTAGACGCCGATCATGAACCCCATCCCGCAGGCGAACGAGTCGGCGATGTTATGGGCGATGGAACGCAGCTGCGCATGCTTCATGGCGACAGCTTAAGGCGTGGGCCGCGAGAGGGCCACCAGGTGACTGTCTCCCTATCTCGCGCACGCCTGGTCGTTGGTCGACGACAGACGGGTCAGGGAGGCGGATGGGGAGGTTCTGATCGCAATGCCCTGCCGGCACCGGCGAAGCTGGAAGCGCACCTTGCGCGCCCTGAAATCGAGCGAGACCCGGCGGAAGGTCTCGAGCAGGTCGGTCCCGAGCAGCAGGGCCGGCCGGTCGGCAAGCCCGAACACCTCGAAGGGCGGCACGTCGGCGAACGCCATCGGCACGTTGCGCAAGGTCACCGAGCCGAGCCGAAGCTCGCCGACCTGGGCGAGCTGGAGATTGACCGTCGTTCCGGTCACCCCGGTCGCGGTGACCGTCTTGAACTTGCCGATCCTCCGGCGGACGAGCTTGTCGCGAAGGGCGCTGTTGCCGATCGTGATCTGCGACCCGGTATCGATCACGGCGTCGAGCGAGAGCCGGCCGGCCTTCACCTCGGTCAGGATCAGCTGGCCGCGCTGGAGCCGCGCCGTGACAACGATGTCGCCGGGCAGGGATTTGGCGGGCCTGGACGCGTCCTCGACCCGGATCGAGCGGGTCTCGAAATCCAGCATCAGGCGCTGGCGGGCGAGCGCGTCGATGCCGATCATCCCGGCGCCGCCGAGATCGGACTCGCGCAGGGCGGGAAGCTGGAGGTTGCGGATGACGCTCGGGCCGAGGCTCAGCGCGTCGACATGCACCCGGTCGACGATGTTGCGGTCGGTCATGTTGTTCAGGACGACCGGCGTTCCGAGCGGCAGCTGCAGGTCGCGCGCGATGCGCAGCCCGACCACGGAGGTGTCGGCGCCGCTGTCGACGACGAACTGGTAGGGCCCCCGGCCGTTCACCCGGACCTCGACGCTGAGCCGCGATTCCACCTTGCGGGCGTCGATATCGCCGCCGCCGATCGCGAGCGTCTCGTCGATGATCGCGGGCGGGAGCGGCGGCAGGGTCGAGGGCGTGGACGGAGCGGGCCTCGGCTTGCCGATCTTGGGCGCTTGAGCCCCGCTTTCGACGCCGCCGGCGAGGGCGGACCCGATCAGGGCCAGGGCCAGGACGAGGCTGGAGCGGGGGAGGGGCAATCCTTTCCTTCCGCAGGAGGGGGACGGACGTCCGGACTATCCCCCGCACGGCCGGCTTGCCACGGTTATTCGACGAGGGGACAGTCTGGTGACAGTCACGGACAGTCTGGTGACAGTCACGTGACTGTCACTCCGGCCCGCGGGCGGCTTCCAGCACGCGAGTCACGAAACCGCTCTTGCCGTCCGTATAGGCCGAGCGGTTGTCCGGGAAGCGCTGGGCGAGATCCTGCTTCAGAGCCGCATATTCGGCGGCAAGCGCCGGATCCGAGCGCAGCGCGTCCCGGAAAGCCAGCATGCGCGCCCACGCCTCTCCCTCATCGGGAACGACGTGGAGGAGGTGCGTACGCGGCTCGTCCTTGCCGAAGACCTCGTGCCCCGGAACGCCGGCCCAGTTCGCGTGCTCGTAGCCGATGGCGGCGAGAGCGTCGGCGAGTGCGGCGACATCGATCGGGGCCTTTATGGCGATCAGTATGTCGATGATGGGCTTGGCGGGGTTGCCCGGCACGCTCGTGCTGCCGCAATGCTCGATCCGTGCCTCGAAGGGCCGCAGCGCCGCCGCGATCCGCGCGGCCTCCGCCTCGAACAGGGGGGCCCACGCCGAAGTCGGCCCGACAAGCTCGCCTCGTCCCTGCGGGACACCGAGCGCGACCCTGTATTCGCCCATCGCTCCACTCCTCGAAACTGCGGAATTGGTGGCGATATACAATTTTCCGCGAATCGGTCGCTCGCGAAAATGCAGAATGCCTTCAAGGTCTCCTTCGCGAGCCTCGCATCCTTCGCGGGAGATCAATTCGCTTTGAAGATCGCTCGGATACGGCTCATCGCCTCGTCATGGGCGACGGTCGGTCGGGTGTCGGCCCTGGCCTAAGCGACCTTCGCCTCCAGCCAGCGCTGATAGGCCTCCGTCTTCGAGGCCGGTCTTTCGCTCAAGCCGCCCGGTCCCGCCGCTCGCTCAGCCACATCTCGATCAGCGCCTGCCGGCTGACTCCCCGTCGCTTCGCCGCCTCGTCCAGCTTCGCCACCAGCGATTTGGGCAAATCGAGATTCACCCGCTCCATTTCCTGCCCTGGCCGCCGCGCAGAGGACCAGTCGAGATACTGGTCGATCTCGTCGCTGCCCTCGTCGAACAGCCGATCGAATTCTTCTGCGCTAATCGTCTTGCGATCCATACATCGCTTCCTCTTTCCTTCGCGCGTGGCGCACCGAAATGAGCCGGATCGCCTCGTCTCGCACCGTGATCGCCGCCGCCCAGAGACGGTCGCCGATCCTGCCGACCACCAGTTGCCGCTCCTCGCCGACATATTCGGAGGACAGCGTAAACCGCCGCTCGTCCAGCCACAGCGCCTGCGCAGCCTCGAAATCGATTCCGTGCTTGGCGAGGTTCGCCGCGCTTTTCTCCGGGTCGAACTCGAAGGCAACGCCCACCCCCTCCATACCATTCTCCAGATATAGAAACCATGCCTGCCGCCGGCTGACGGCGGCGCCCGGCACAGCGATCATGGCGCGAGGGGACGGTCAGCGCAATTTTCCAGCGCTGCTAAAGCAATGAAATACAAAGATAGTATTCGACAAAGCGGTATTTGCATGTGCTGCGCTCGCCAGGCAGGCGGGCGTTTCCTCACCGGCGCCGCCTCTTTGCGGCTTCGCGACTTTGCGTGAGGCTGATCCCGATACTTTTGCCGGCTCGGACGCTGAAAGGATGTCTCACGCGAAGCCGCAAAGCCGCGAAGAAGGTGGACGCCGGATCAAATCCGGCATGACGAAGAGGGCAGGGACCCTTCGCGAGCTTCGCGTCTCTCGCGTGAACCTAAAAAGGCGAAGCCGTCACGGGAGTGAATCCCGTGACGTCGGACGGGCTCGGCTTCACCGATTGGCCGGTCGGACGGCCCCTTTGTCCGCTCGTCCCGCCTAGCCTCGGATGACATGGTCGGCGTGGCTGGAGCAGCTCAGCGCCAGCGCCACCGTCGCCCCCTTGATGTCCTCACCCGCGTTCAAAGCGGCGTTGACGCTGTCCATTTCTGCGCTGCCCAAGGCGATTTTCTCGTAGATGTCGCGCGGCATCACCTCGTGGCTCCAATGCTCGCGCGCCAAGGCCAGGGCCTGGACATATTCGGGCTGCCGCGAGAGCACGAACTCCATCCAGCCGCTGTCCCGGGTCATGACGGACGCACGATCGACGAAGGTCGACACGCCCAGTTCTTCCAACAGCGGTCGCGCGAAAGCGGACGGAAGAAAGGCGACGGCGCGATACGCGGCGCCCTCTTCCCACCCATTATCGACGAGATGCCCGGCCAGCTCGTCGTCATCGGCCCCGGAATGGGCTGCCAGGATCTCAGCGGCACGGATTAGGTCGGAACGGATCACGGCAGGATATTGGGACAAGGCCGATTCCTGCGCAACTCGACTCCCTTTGGCTACGGCCCGCGCGAAGGAAGCGTTCGCTTCACCATCGCTCCAGAGCCTTTACGCCTTTGCGAGATCGGGGGCGAGCGGTGCCAGCTACGTGCCTCCAGCTACGTGCCTGGCACCGATCTATCCCGGTTTCCCCCGTTTCTGCACCCTATCCTCACGATGCGCTCATTCGCTCCCCTGCGCATTCCGCTAGGACAGGGCACCGATTCCAGTTGGAGACCTCGGCATGTCGAGCCGCCCGGGAAAACTCGCCTACCGCCTTGGCGCCGCCGTTGCGCTCGGCGTTGCCTTCCTCCAAATCTGGATGAACCTTGCCGTCGGGATCGTCGGCCGCGAGGACAATCCGGTCAATCTCGGCTTCTACCTCGTCGTCGTCGCGGCGGGGGCCTGCGCCTTCACCGCGCGCTGGCGGGCCGAGGCCATGGCGCGCGCCATGCTGGCCGTCGCCGGCATGCAGGCCTTGCTGGCGCTGGTGATCGCCACCGCGCCCTCGACCGTGCGCGACGATCCCAAGGGCGCGATGGGCGTGCTGGTGCTGAGCGGCATCTTCGCGGCGCTCTGGCTGGCCGCGGCGGCCTTGTTTCACAAGAGCGCCCGGGAGGATGGGGACAGGCCCTGATTTCCCGATCCGCGCGGCCTCTTTGCGCCTTCGCGGCTTTGCGTGATCCCCAATCTCCAGCACCTGCGCGCGATCTGACGCCTGAAGGAGGTCTCACGCACAGCCGCTAAGAAGATGGATGCCGGATCAAGTCCCGCATGACGGCGGGTCCAGGGCCTCTTCGCGCCTTCGCGTGAACCCAAGCGCTCAGCCCGTGACGCCCGCCGTCTCTTCGATCAGCCGCCCCTGACGGTCGTAGCAGGCGCCGGTGTAGCCGAGGCGGTCGTACCGGCGCAGCTCGACGCAGGTCCGGTCGCCCCGGCGCATCACGATCGGAAAGGTTACCGACCGGACATCCTCCGAACCGATGCGCGGCGAGCGGGCGATGGTGCGTTCGATCAGCGGTCGGTCGGCCTCCTCGAACAGCGGCCGGCTCGCCTGGCGGTAAAGAAGGACGTTGGCGACCAAAGAGACGGCCAGCAGCAGGAGGAGCGCCGACAGGATCGCGTGCCGGCGGAGCGGCATGAACGAAGCGCCCCGGCTCAATCGTACCGACCGAGGTCGGCGCAGCTGCTCGGGTCGAGGTGGACGGAGGTGCCGCGGCGGGAAGCGGGTATTCGGTCGCCGACCTTGCAGTGGAGCTGGTTCGACGGGACGCTCATCTGGGCGGTCCGCCCGTCCTGCGTTTTCGCGACGATCCTCACGAGCGGGGCGTAGGGATCGGCGCCGGGCACGCCGCCGATGAAGGTCACGGTCGCCCGAGTCTCGCTCTTCGGCTGCTTGGGAAGGAGCGAAATCGCCGCCAGGGCCAGGAAGAAAAGCACTCCGCCGGCGATCAGGATCCGTTCCGTGACCTTGGTCCAGCGCATGGCGCCTTGTGAAGCGAACCAGGGCTTGCCGCAAGCCGCGCCTTGCGCCCGGATGTGGCCGGCATCCGCATGGTGCCAGCTACGTGCCAGCTACGTGCCTGGCACCGACGGTCACTGACAGCTACGTGCCTGGCACCGACGGTCACTGATCCTGGCACCGACGGTCACTGATCTAAGGCGACACCGATGTGACGGAACCAACGCGGTGGCTTGAGTGCCAGCTACGTGCCTGGCACTGAGGGCCCTGGCACTGAGGGCCCCGCTCAGGTCTGCGAGCGCGTCCGCCCGCCAGACCAGCTTCATTAGTCGTGGCGAGCCTTCGTCTCGATGATCGCCCGTATCTGCCTCATCGCCTCGTCATGCTCGACGGTCGGCCGGCTGTCGGCCTTGGACGCCGCGACCTTGGCCTCCAGCCAGTGCAGATAAGCCTCGGCTTCCTCAGACGTCTCGAAGTCTGATCCAACGGGCGACGGATCGTTCACGCCGAAGAGGATAGGCCCGGCCAGGCGAAATACAACGCCGCACGGGTGCCTAAGCGATGATATGAGAAGATCGTATCTGAATACGCGGCTTCCTCAGATGGAGCTGCCCTTGGCTACCGCTCGGCCCCTTCGTGCCTTCGTGATCTTTGTGCGAACCAAATTACTGGCCAGACCAGGAGAAGGTGGATGCCGGATCAAGTCCGACATGACGAGGAGGGGCAGGGGTCTCTTTGCGCCATTGCGGCTTTGCGTGAAACTCCAAGCGCTGGTGCAGCCGTCACGGGGGCGGCCCCGTGACGTCGGACGGGCTCGCTGCGCGACCCGCCGGCCGGACTGCGCGCTCTCTTCGCGCTGCTCCGGCGGCTGCAAGCAGCCGGCGTCGCTACGCTCGGGCGCTTGTCATTGATCCAGGAACGACCGCATCTTCCGCGACCGCGACGGATGCTTCAGCTTCCGCAGCGCCTTCGCCTCGATCTGCCGGATCCGCTCGCGGGTCACCGAGAATTGCTGCCCAACCTCCTCGAGCGTATGGTCGGTGTTCATCCCGATCCCGAAGCGCATCCTCAGCACCCTTTCCTCGCGCGGGGTCAGCGAGGCCAGCACCCGGGTCACCGTCTCCTTGAGGTTGGCCTGGATCGCCGCGTCGACCGGGATCACCGCATTCTTGTCCTCGATGAAGTCGCCGAGGTGGCTGTCCTCCTCGTCGCCGATCGGGGTCTCGAGGCTGATCGGCTCCTTGGCGATCTTCATCACCTTGCGGACCTTCTCCAAGGGCATGGAGAGGCGCTCGGCGAGCTCTTCCGGGGTCGGCTCGCGGCCGATCTCGTGGAGGATCTGGCGGGAGGTGCGGACGAGCTTGTTGATCGTCTCGATCATGTGGACCGGGATCCGGATCGTCCGCGCCTGGTCGGCGATCGAGCGGGTGATCGCCTGGCGGATCCACCAGGTGGCGTAGGTCGAGAATTTGTAGCCGCGGCGATATTCGAATTTGTCCACGGCCTTCATCAGGCCGATATTGCCTTCCTGAATGAGATCAAGGAATTGCAGGCCGCGGTTGGTATATTTCTTGGCGATCGAGATGACCAGGCGAAGGTTCGCCTCGACCATCTCCTTCTTGGCGATCCTGGCCTCGCGCTCGCCTTTCTGGACCTGGTTCACGATCCGGCGGAACTCGGCGAGGCTCATTCCCGTGGCCTGGGCGATCTCGGCGATCTCGGCGCGGATGCGCTCGATCGCGCCGGCCTCCGCCTGGCAGAAAGCGGTCCATTTCTTGTCGATGCCGCAGACCCGCTCGGCCCAGCCCTCGTCCAATTCGTGGCCCATATAGGATTCGAGGAAGGCGCGGCGCGGCACCTTGTGGCGCTCGGCGAGGCGGAGCATCTGGCCGGCGAGAGCGGTCAGCCGGCGGTTGTAGCTGTAGAGCTGGTCGACCAGATATTCGATCTTGGCGCCGTGGAACTGGACGCTCTCGACCTCGGCGGTCAGCTGCTCGCGCAGGGTCTGATATTTCTTCTCGTCGCCGCGCGAGAATTCCTGGCCGGCGCTCATCGAGTCCATCCGGCCGCCCTGGACCTTGGCGAACTTCTTGTAGAGGTCGGTGATCCTGGCGAAGCGCTCGAGCGCCTGCGGCTTTAAAGTCTCCTCCATCTGGGCGAGGGAGAGGGTGTTGTCCTCGTCCTCCTCCTCGAACTGCGGGCGCGCCCTGCGCTCGACGAGGCTGTCCTCCTCATCCTCTTCCTCGGCCGGGGCCGATTCGACCTCCTCTTCCTCCTTGAAGGAGGGGCCGGCGGTCTTCTCCGAAATCTCGTCCTCGCCGCCTTCCTCGGCGCTCGCCACCTGCTCGGGGGTCGGGCCCTTCGACAGCATGGCGTCGAGGTCGAGGATCTCGCGCAGCTGCATCTCGCCCGCATTCAAGGCATTCGACCAGTGGATGATGGCGTTGAAGGTGATCGGCGATTCGCACAGGCCCCAGATCATCGTGTCGCGGCCGGCCTCGATCCTCTTGGCGATGGCGATCTCGCCCTCGCGGCTGAGCAGCTCCACCGCGCCCATCTCGCGCAGGTACATGCGCACCGGATCGTCGGTGCGGTCGACCGTCTCCTTCTTCTTCTCGATGATGAAGCGCTCGCCGTCCGAGCCGTCGTCCTCGCTGGCGGCGGCATCGACCTCGGGCTCGTCCGCCTTGTCGTCGTCGTCGTCCGCTTCCTCGTTCTCGACGACATTGACGCCCATTTCGTTCAAGGCGCTCATCACGTCCTCGATCTGGTCGGTGGACATCTGGTCCTGGGGCAGGGCCTCGTTCAGTTCGTCATAGGTGATGTAGCCGCGCTTCTTGGCGCGGGCGACGAGCTTCTTGAGCGACGCCTCGTTGAGGTCGATCAGCGGCGCGTCGCCGCCTTCCTGCTTGTCTTCGCCGTCGCCGCCGTTGGTCGTCTTCGCCATCTAAAAACCTTATAAGTTCATCCGCCCGCGCTGCCTTCGATCAGCGCCGCGAGCTGCCTGTCCGCCTCGTCCCGCGCCGCCCGGAGCCTCTGCTGCTCCTGGAAGGCGGCTTCGTCGCCTTCCTCCTTGAGCCGCGCGGTCGCCGCGTCGAGTGCGGCATATAGTCCCGGCTGGGCCGCCAATGTGTCGATCATCAGAACGAGATCGCGACGGGCGCGTTCCGGTTCGGTATCACGACGGATAGAGGAGAACGCCAATCCCTGCCTGAGACGCGGCTCCTCGAGCAGAGCCGCCGCGTCGCCATGCGCCAATATGGTATTCAGGGCGTTTTGATCAAGCTCGCCGTGAACCATCACCCCTTCGAGCAATCGATCCCTCAGCCGGGCGGCGGCCGCTTCCTGGAAGCTCAGGCTCGCGATCGCCTCGCTGTGCGACGCGACGACCTCGGGGAAACGGAGCAGGCCGTAGAGCACGCGCCTCGCCCATTTCGAGTCCAGGCTGCCCGCGGCGACGGCCTTGGCCCGGTCAGAAACGGGGCGTTGCGGAGTGAACTTGCCCTTCTGGAAAGAGCCCGGAGTCCAGGGCCGTCGCGGCGGCGGAGCGGTCAAGGCGTTGAACCGGCCGAGCAGCTCGGTGCGATATTGGTCGCGCACATGGGGGTCCTGGATCGTCGCGACATGGTCGGTGAGGCGCTGCCTGAGGCCGGCGCGCTGCTCGGGCGTGGCGAGCGGCTCGGCCTTCAGCTCGTGGCTCCAGAGCCGGTCGACGAGCGATTCCGGCGCCTCCAGCAAGGCCTCGATGCCCTTGCGGCCCTCGGCCCGGACGAGATCGTCGGGATCCTGGCCGGCGGGAAGGGTGGCGAAGCTCAATGAGCGGCCGGGCCCGACATGGGGCAAAGCCCGAAGCAGGGCGCGGACGGCCGCCTTCTGCCCCGCATTGTCGCCGTCGAAGCAGAAGAGGGGGGTAGGGGAGAGGCGCCAGAGCAAGCCGAGCTGGGCCTCGGTGACCGCGGTGCCGAGCGGCGCGACGGCCTCGCCCAGGCCGGCCTGGTCGAGGGCGATCACATCCATCTGCCCCTCGACGACGATCACCCTTTTCGCTTCGCGGCTGGCCGCGGCCGCCTTGTCGATGTTGAACAGGGTGCGGCCCTTGTCGAACAAAGGCGTGTCGGGCGAATTGAGATATTTGGGCTCGCCCGCGCCGAGGATCCGGGCGCTGAAGGCGATGACCCGTCCCCTGCGGTCGCGGATCGGGAACATCAGCCGCCCGCGGAAGCGGTCGTAGGGCTCGCGCTCCCCCTCGGGCATGATGAGCAGCCCCGCCTCGACCAGCTTCTCGTTGCCGAAATCCTTCAGGGCCCCGCGCAGCTTGCCGCGGGCGTCGGGGGCAAAACCGAAGCCGAAGCGCCGGCGGGTCGCCTCGGTGATTCCGCGCCGTTCGAGATAGGCCCGGGCCTCCCCGCCTTCGATCCCGCCGAGCTGCTCCTCGAACCAGGCCTGGGCGGCGTTCATGACGTCGTAGAGGCCGGTCGCCCGTTCCGCTTTCTCCTGGGCGCGGGGATCCGCCGCCGGGACTTCCATGCCGGCGGAGTCGGCGAGCTCCTTCACCGCGTCCATGAACGGCAGGCCGCGGGCGTCGGTCAGCCAGCGTATCGCGTCGCCGTGCACGCCGCAGCCGAAGCAATGCCAGAAGCTCTTCTCGTCGTTGACGTAGAAGCTCGGGGTCTTCTCCTTGTGGAAGGGGCAGCAGGCCTTCCATTCGCGCCCCGCCCGCTGCAGCTTCACCGTCTTCCCGACCAAAGTGGAGAGCGAGGTGCGGGCTCTAAGCTCGTCGAGGAATTGAGGCGAAAGGCTCACGAGCGTGAGCCTAAGCGGAAAGCCGCGCCTTTACGAGGCCGCTCGCCTTCGCCATGTCGAGCCCGCCGGCATGCTTCTCCTTCAGCGCCGCCATCACCCGGCCCATGTCCTTGAGCGAGGAAGCCCCAGTCTCCGCGACGATCGAGTCGATCGCGGCTTTGGCTTCCTCGTCGCTCATCTGGCGGGGCAGGAAGCCCTCGATCACTTCGATCTCGGCCGTCTCGGCGTCGGCCAGCTCCTGCCGGCCGCCCTGCTCGTAGAGCGCGACCGATTCGCGGCGCTGCTTGATCATCTTCTGGAGGACTTCGGTGACGGTGACGTCGTCGTCGGCCGGAGCGGCGGCGCCGCGAAGCTCGATGTCGCGATTCTTGAGCGACGATTGGACGAGTCGGAGGGTGGCGGTGCGCGCCTTGTCGCCGCCCTTCATGGCGGTGACCAGAGCGGCCTTGATGTCGTCGCGAATCATGGGGTTTGGGTCCAGGCGTTGGAAAGGCGGGAGGATAGCCGCGCTTGCCCCCTTTTAACAGATTGACGCTGCCGCCTGGCCCCTCTAGCCGTCGGGCCTTAGCGACATCGCCAGTTTCCTGCAGGAGTGCCCGCCCCAATGGCCGACGCCAAGCCTTCGCCCGCGCCCGATGGAGCGACGGGCGTGTTGGTCCTGGCCGACGGCAGCATCGTCTGGGGCAGGGGCTTCGGCGCCGAAGGGGCGGCGGTGGGCGAGGTCTGCTTCAACACCGCGATGACCGGCTATCAGGAGGTGATGACCGATCCCTCCTACGCCTCCCAGATCGTCGCCTTCACCTTCCCGCACATCGGCAATGTCGGCGCGAATTATGAGGATCTGGAGGCCGACAATCCCTGGGCCCTGGGCTGCGTGGTTCGCCAGGACGTCACCGAGCCGAGCAATTTCCGGGCGGTCCAGACCTTCGACGCCTGGATGAAGGCGAACGGCCGGATCGGCCTCTCCGGGGTCGACACGAGGGCCCTGACCCGCAAGATCCGCGAGGAGGGCGCGCCGAACGGCGTGATCGCCCACGCCGCCGACGGGAAGTTCGACCTCGACGCTTTGCTGGCGAAGGCGCGGGCCTGGCCGGGCCTCGAGGGCATGGACCTGGCGAAAGAGGTCAGCTGCAAGCAGATGTTC
This sequence comes from Allosphingosinicella sp., assembly GCA_035719905.1. Taxonomy (GTDB): domain Bacteria; phylum Pseudomonadota; class Alphaproteobacteria; order Sphingomonadales; family Sphingomonadaceae; genus Allosphingosinicella. The sequence continues at coordinate 119,320 of DASTFN010000011.1, read as the reverse complement.
CGCTGGTCCGGCGGCGGCTGGAAGCTCGGCCAAGGCTATTCGGAAGGCTCGGAGGACGAGACCTGCCCCCACGTCGTCGCCATCGATTATGGCTCGAAGCGCAACATCTTCCGCAACCTCGCCGACGCCGGCGCCCGGGTCACCGTTCTGCCCGCGACCGCCAGCTACGACGAGGTGATGGCCCACAAGCCCGACGGAATCTTCCTCTCCAACGGCCCCGGCGACCCCGCCGCGACCGGCGAATATGCGGTGCCGGTGATCCGGCAGCTGCTGGAGACGGGAAAGCCCCTGTTCGGAATATGCCTCGGCCACCAGCTGCTGGGGCTGGCGGTGGGCGCGAAGACCATCAAGATGCACCAGGGCCACCGCGGCGCCAACCACCCGGTCAAACGCCTCGCCGACGGCCGGGTCGAGATCACCAGCATGAACCACGGCTTCGCGGTCGAGACGGAGAGCCTTCCGGCGAATGCGAAGGCGACCCATATCTCGCTGTTCGACGGGAGTTTGGCGGGGCTGGAGCTGACCGACCGGCCGGCGTTCAGCGTCCAATATCACCCGGAGGCGAGCCCGGGGCCGCAGGACAGCGTGTATTTGTTCGAGAAGTTTGTCGGGCAGCTCGTATGAAGCTCTATGCCTTCGCGTCAGAGTCGTTGACTAACGTTTGGGCGGGGATAGGCGCGCAGATGTGGGCCGTTCCGGAGCTGCCAAATCTACAGACGAATGCAGGCCGCCGCGGCAAAGCGGCCAAGATAGGCGTTGGGGCTCTCGGGATTCTCTACTGCAGCGTCGATAAGACGTTCACCTCTCCGTTCGTTTTCCATTCCAAGCCCGACCTCGACAGGGTAGTTGAGCATGTATGGGAAGGCCGCTGGATCCTTCCTTTCAGCATCCGCTCGCTTGGCAATCCTCATGCGCGGCTTCCTTGGCAGGAGGCGAAGAAGATTCTTCATTCCTGCAAAGGCGGCAAACCGCTTCATAATCTGATCCATGTGCAACCGTTGACCGTTTTCGCAGGAAGCGACATCGAATGGGCCGACTGGGAAGTACTGATCGGGCGGCTCGCCAACTGATGCCCCGCCGAACCGACATCTCCTCCATCCTCATCATCGGCGCCGGCCTGACCCCCTCTCCCCAGCGGGGAGAGGGTTGGGGTGAGGGGGCTCTGAGTTTGGGGGCGCATCTCCGGCGCCGTACCCCCTCACCCAACCCTCTCCCCGTCGGGGAGAGGGCTATGAAGGGCCGTGGCCTCTCGGACGAGGGGTTAATCCTGCCTGTCTCTCACGATCAGGAGCTCCTGGCGGATGGCTTCGAGGACGCTGTAGGTGTCTCCCAGCACGTCGTGGTTCCAGAAGCGCAGGACACGGTAGCCGTAGGTTTCGATGATCTCCGTCCTCGCCGCATCTCGCTCGGCATTGTGCTGCCCGCCGTCGAGCTCGATCGCCAGCCGCGCGGTCCGGCAGGCGAAGTCCGCGACGTAGCGGTCGATCTGGAACTGTCGGACGAACTTCTCGCCTTCGAGGCGACGCGCGCGAAGATAATACCAGAGGCGCTCTTCCGCTTCCGTCTGGTTTGCCCGGAGCTTCCGGGCGATCGGGGTCAGGCGTTTTCCTCCCAAGTCAGAACCCCCTCACCCAACCCTCTCCCCGCCGGGGAGAGGGCTTTTGGTCGCCCCGACCTTCACACTCCCTCTCCCCGCCGGGGTAAGGGGGCTCGGTGCCCATCGAATTTACACCGGATTTCGAACATCTATCACGTGAAAGTCAACTAAAACCAATGCCCCGCCGAACCGACATCTCCTCGATCCTCATCATCGGCGCCGGCCCGATCGTCATCGGCCAGGCGGCCGAGTTCGATTATTCGGGGACCCAGGCGGCGAAGACGCTGAAGGCGGAAGGCTATCGGATCGTCCTCGTGAATTCGAACCCGGCGACGATCATGACCGATCCGGAGCTGGCCGACGCCACCTATGTCGAGCCGATCACGCCCGAATTCGTCCGGCTGATCATCGAGAAGGAGCGGCCCGACGCGGTGCTTCCGACGATGGGCGGGCAGACCGCGCTCAACACGGCGCTGGCGCTGTGGAAGGACGGCACGCTGGAGGAATATGGCGTCAAGATGATCGGCGCCGATGCCGAGGCGATCGAGAAAGCGGAGGATCGGCTCAAGTTCCGCGACGCCATGTCGAAGATCGGCCTCGAAAGCCCGCGTTCCGCCATCGCTCACAGCCTCGAGGACGCGGTCCGGGCGCTGGACGTCGTCGGCCTTCCCGCCATCGTCCGGCCGAGCTTCACCCTTGGCGGCACGGGTGGAGGAATCGCCTATAATCGCGAGGAATTCGTAGAGATCGTGACGGGAGGCCTGGACGCCTCGCCGACCACCGAAGTGCTGATCGAGGAATCGGTGCTGGGGTGGAAGGAATATGAGATGGAGGTGGTTCGCGACAGGAACGACAACGCCATCATCGTCTGCTCGATCGAGAATGTGGACCCGATGGGGATCCATACCGGCGATTCCATCACCGTCGCCCCGGCCCTGACCCTGACCGACAAGGAATATCAGATCATGCGCAATGCAAGCATCGCTTGCCTGCGCGAAATCGGTGTCGAAACAGGGGGTTCCAACGTCCAGTTCGCGGTCAATCCCGAGAACGGCCGGCTCGTCGTCATCGAGATGAACCCGCGCGTGTCGCGTTCGTCGGCGCTGGCGTCGAAGGCGACCGGTTTCCCGATCGCCAAGGTCGCGGCGAAGCTGGCGGTCGGCTACACATTGGACGAGATCCAGAACGACATCACCGGGGTCACCCCGGCCAGCTTCGAGCCGACCATCGACTATGTCGTCACCAAGATCCCGCGCTTCGCCTTCGAGAAGTTCAAGGGGGCGGATCCCTTACTGTCGACGGCGATGAAGTCGGTCGGCGAGGCGATGGCGATCGGCCGGAGCTTCCACGAAAGCCTTCAGAAGGCCTTGAGAAGTCTTGAAATAGGGCTGATCGGCCTGGATGGTATCAGGGACCTGTACGGCGCCCCGAGGATCGAGATCGAGGCGGCTCTGGCCCGGCCGACGCCGGATCGGCTGCTGGTGGCGGCCCAGGCGCTGCGCGAGGGGTTCACCGTCGCCGAGATCCACGCCATCGCCAAATACGATCCCTGGTTCCTCGAGCGGCTGAAGGAGATCGTCGAGGCGGAAGAGGAGGTTTGCCGCGACGGCATGCCCCGCGACGCCGTGGGCATGCGCCGTCTGAAGGCGATGGGCTTTTCCGACCGGCGGCTCGCCGAGCTCGCGCTCAGGGGCGCAGGCATAAGGGGAACCGGGGTAAAGACCCGCGCGCGGAGCCACGGCCTGCTGCATGACGTCACCAGGATGCTGATCGGCGCCACCACCGAGGACGAGGTGAGGGCGCTCCGCCACAAGCTCGGGGTCCGCCCGGTGTTCAAGCGGATCGACACCTGCGCCGCCGAGTTCGAGGCGAAGACGCCGTACATGTATTCGACCTACGAGGCGCCGAGCTTCGGCGAGCCCGAGGACGAGAGCCAGCCTTCGGACCGGCGCAAGATCGTCATCCTCGGCGGCGGCCCGAACCGGATCGGGCAGGGGATCGAGTTCGACTATTGCTGCTGCCACGCCGCTTACGCTTTGGCCGAGGCCGGCTTCGAGACGATCATGATCAACTGCAACCCGGAGACCGTCTCGACCGATTACGACACTTCGGACCGGCTCTATTTCGAGCCTCTGACGGTCGAGGACGTGCTCGAGATCCTCCATGTCGAGAAGTCGCGCGGCGAATTGGTCGGGGTCATCGTCCAGTTCGGCGGGCAGACGCCCCTGAAGCTCGCCGCCGCGCTGGCGAAGGAGGGCATCCCGATCCTCGGCACCTCGCCGGACGCCATCGACCTCGCCGAGGACCGCGAGCGCTTCGCCGCCTTGGTCAACAGGCTCGGCCTAAGACAGCCCGAGAACGGCATCGCCCGCTCGCGCGAGGAGGCGATCGCGGTGGCGGAACGGATCGGCTATCCGGTGCTGACCCGGCCCTCCTATGTGCTCGGCGGCCGGGCGATGGAGATCGTCGACGGCCCGGCCCAGCTCGACGATTATATCGTCACCGCGGTCCAGGTCTCCGGCGACAGCCCGGTCCTCATCGACAAATATCTGCGCGACGCGATCGAGGTCGATGTCGACGCGATATGCGACGGCAGGGACGTCGCCATCGCCGGGGTCATGCAGCATATCGAGGAAGCGGGGGTCCATTCGGGCGACAGCGCCTGCTCGCTCCCCCCCTACAGCCTCGAGCCCTCTATCGTCGCCGAGATCGAGCGGCAGACCCGGGCGCTCGCGCTTGCGCTCGGGGTGCACGGCCTGATGAACGTCCAGTTCGCGGTCAAGGACGGCCTCGTCTATCTGATCGAGGTCAATCCCCGGGCCAGCCGAACCGTCCCGTTCGTCGCCAAGACGCTCGGGACCCCGATCGCCAAGATCGCCGCCCGGGTGATGGCGGGGGAGCCGCTGATGCGCTTCCTGCCGCTTCGCACGAAGGTCGACTATATCGCGGTCAAGGAGGCGGTCTTCCCGTTCGCACGCTTCCCGGGGATCGATCCGGTACTGTCACCGGAGATGAAGTCTACCGGCGAAGTAATGGGAATCGATGACGATTTCGCCAGGGCCTTCCTCAAATCCCAGCTCGGCAGCGGCCTCGATCTGCCGCTCGCGGGCACCTTGTTCGTGTCGGTGAAGGACAGCGACAAGAATGCGATCACGGCCCCGGTCCGGGCCCTGTCCGAGCTGGGCTTCAAGGTGATCGCGACCGCCGGCACCGCTTCCTGGCTCGGCGGGGAGGGGATAAAGGTCGAGCGGGTCAACAAGGTGGCCCAGGGGCGGCCCCATATCGTCGACCGAATCAAGGACGGCGACGTCGCCATCATCTTCAACACCACCGAGGGCTGGCAGAGCCACAAGGACTCCGCCTCGATCCGCGCCTCGGCGCTGATGGCGAAGGTGCCCTACTTCACCACGGCCGCCTCGAGCGCTGCGGTGGTGAGGGCGATCGCGGTGCTCGGGGAGCATAGCCTTGAAGTGAAGTCCCTGCAGGACTATTATTCATCCTCGCGAGCGTGATCCTGAACAACTGAACACGCAATCAGGGCGCCTTTCCCACCGGAAGGCGCCCGAAAGAGAGTTTTTGACGAAAGGTGAGTGGCAATGGCGACGGTCGACAAGATGCCGATGCTGGCCGAGGGCTATGAGAAGCTGCAGACCGAGGTCCGCCACCTGAAGATGGTCGAACGCCCGTCGGTGATCGAGGCGATCGAAGTCGCCCGCGGCCATGGCGACCTTTCCGAAAATGCCGAATATCACGCCGCCAAGGAGCGCCAGGGCCAGGTCGAGGCGCAGATCGCCGACATCGAGGACCGGCTGAGCCGGGCGATGGTGATCGATCCCAAGACCCTGTCGGGCGACAAGGTCGTGTTCGGGGCCACCGTCAAGCTGCTCGACGAGGACGAAAAGCCGGTCACCTACCAGATCGTCGGCCAGACCGAGGCGGACGCCCGGGTGGGGCGGATCTCGTACAACAGCCCGCTCGGCCGGGCCCTGATCGGCCGGACCATCGGCGAGGAGGTCGAGGTCACGACCCCGTCGGGCGACCGTTATTATTCGATCGAGAAGGTCGAGTTCATCTAAGGACGGCGATGCGCCCACCCGACGACCTGCGCGCCGCGCCGGTCACCCTCGCCATCGCCGCTTTGACCGCCGCCGCCTGGCTGATCGCCTGGGCCCTGGGCTGGCAGGAGGCGGTCGCGCTCGCCGGCGGCTTCACCCCGGCGCATGTCGGTGCGCCTCCCGGACCGGGCTGGCCGGTGCCGGTGATTCTCACGCCGCTGACGGCGACCCTCGTACATTCGGGCTTCGTCCACCTGCTCTTCAACCTCGTCATGCTGCTGTTCTGCGGCCGCTCGGTCGAGCGCGTGCTGGGCGGCGGGGGCGTCGTCATCCTCTATCTGGTCGGCGCCTATGCCGCGGCCGCGGCGGAATATCCCTTCCACCCGGATTCGGTCGCGCCGATGGTGGGGGCGAGCGGGGCGATCTCGGCCGTTCTCGGAGCCTTTGCTTTGCTGTTCGGCCGCAACAAGGTGAAGGTCGCCAATCCCGCCCTCGCCACCTTCCTCAACGCCCTCTGGCTGGGCGCGGCCTGGATCGTCCTCAACGTCCTCATCGGCCTCACCTTCGAGACGAGCGGCCTCAGGCTGGCCGTCGCCGCCCATGTCGGCGGCTTCATCGCCGGTCTCATCCTGGCCAAGCCGCTGCTTCTGCTGAAATGGCGGGGGGCGTAATTATCCTCCCCATCTGGCGATGGGGAGGATTAGTGGCCTAGCCCGCTTTTCGCTTCGCTACGGTCGCACAGGAATATCCCCGAGCGAAGGCCGCCACCGCATCGGCCGACACCGGCCGGCTGATGCCGTAGCCCTGGGCCTGGTCGCAGCCCATCTCGCGGAGCAGCTCGAGGCAGATTTCGTCCTCGACGCCCTCGGCGATGACGGCGAGGCCGAGCTCGTGGGCCATGGCGATGGTCGAGCGGACGAGGATGAGGTCGCGCGGGCCCGCCGCCATGGCGGCGATGAAGCTGCGGTCGATCTTGAGCTCGGTCGCCGGCATCTTCTGGAGGTAGGAGAGCGACGACTGGCCGGTGCCGTAATCGTCGATCGACACCCCCACGCCGAGCCTGCGCCAGCCGTCCAGGGCCACCATCGCCGCCTCCGGATCGGCCATGGCCGCGGATTCGGTGATCTCGAGGGTGACCCGGTCCGGCGGGAAGCCGCTCGCCTGGAGAAGCTGCTCGAGGCGATGGAGGAAGGCGTGATCGTGGAGCAGAGTCGCGGAGATGTTGACCGCCACTCCGAGCGTCTCGCCGCCGCCGTTCCAGACGGCCGCGTCGGCGAGGGCCTGGGCCATGACGTGGAGCGTGAGGTCGGCCGCCCGGCCGTGCTGCTCGATGAGCGGGATGAAGCTGTCCGGCGCCAGGGTGCCGCGCTCGGGATGGTCCCAGCGGACCAGCGCCTCGACGGCATGGATCCGCCCGGTGCGGAGGTCGAGCTTGGGCTGGTAGGCGTTCCACAGCTCGCCGCCGGCCAAAGCGGAATCGAGCTCGACGAGCAGCGAGACCCGCCAATTGGCCCTTTCCAGATCGCTGGGCGTGAACAGCTGCCAGCGATTGCCCCGCTCGGCGGCATGGAGCGCGGCGAGGCCGGCGTCGGCGCAAAGCTGCCTCGCCGCGGCGCCGGCGCCGCGCGCCGCACCGAAATGGGTGCGGACCTCGACGCTTCGGCCGGCGGCGAAGGGCGCGCGCATGACGGCGTCGATAGCGTCGAAACGTCCGTCAAGCCCGGCTTCCTCGGGCTCCACCCAGGCGAGGCCGGCTTCGTCGATCCGGTAGATGCGGGGCGCCGAGGCGGCGAAGGCGAGCCGCTCGGCGACGGCTCGGACGAGGTTCGAGCTCCCGTCGGGACCGAGCGCGGAAAGCAGGTCGGCGAAGCCGTGGATCCGGGCGACGGCGATGGTGGCGGCCGCCGTCCCGCGGCAGTCGCGCTCGAGCGCGGCGAGGTTGGGAAGGCCGGTCTTGGAATCGGCCAGGCTGGTTTCGCGGCGGCGCGAGCCGGCGAGGCCCGCGGCTCCGGCCCCCGCCGCCACCGCCAGAGCGATCAGCGCCGGGGCGAGTGGAACGTCGACCCCGAGCCACAGCGCGGCCGGCGGCAGGAGCAGGATCGCGGCCAGCCCGAGGGCGGCGAAGGCGGAAGCGAAAAGGCTCGTCCGCTTCATCCTCAGGCAGAGGGCGCCGAGGCCGAGGACGAGGGCGAGGGCCCAGCCGCCGCCGACGGGCGTCGGCGGAGCGCCGCTCAGGAGGGTCTCCGCGGCCAGCGCCTGGGCGACCACTCCGGGCAGGATGCCGTGCCGCGGCATTCCGTAGCGGTCGCCGAGCTCCACCGCGGTGGCGCCGATGAGGATCCTTTTGCCGGCCAGCGCCGCGGGCGGGATCCGGCCCGCGACGAGATCCGCCATGGAGTGGCGGGGGATGGTTGCGGGGTCGATCGCCCGGTCGATCTCGAAGAACTCGCCAGCGCCTCCCGGACGTTCCGCGACCATGCTCGCCAGCGACGGGCGCGGGGTTTTGAAGACCTCGACGGCGAAGGGCATGCTGCGCAGCTCGCCGTTCGATTCCGTGACCACGTTCGCCGCGGCGAGGAACGATTCGGCCGCCAGCTGCGGCAAAGGGGCGGCGTCGGCGCCGTTGATCCGGCGGAAGGTCGGAAGGATGACGCTCCCCCCGGCGCGGCGCAGCGCCGCGGCGAGCTCGGCGTCCTCGGCCGGCTCCGACGGGCTCGAGAAATCGACGTCGAAGGCGATCAGCGCCGCCTTGCTCCCGCGCAGCCGGTCGACCGCGGCCGCGTGGATGCTCCGCGGCCAGGGCCAGCGCTTGAAGGCGGCGATGCTCCGGGCGTCGATCTCGACGATATGCACTTCGCCGCTGGCGGAGCGCTCGCGCCAGCCTGCGCTCTGGTTCTTCAGCGCCTGGTCGAGGCCGTCGCCCGCGCCCGTGACGATGAGGACGAGGCCGACGAGGCCGGCCAGGCCCAGCGTCAGCGCCCGCCAGCGTTCCAGCAGCGGATGAAAGGGGGCGGCCACGATCAGAACTGGCGCCGCACGCCGAGCCGCAGGCGGTGGCGGTCGGAGCTGAAATACGGGATCGAGCTCGAAGTCCGGCTGTAGGTGTAGGTGAGCGAGGGATGGAGGCCCAAGGCGACGGGCCGCCGGGTCGTCAGCCATCCGCTGGCATAGACCCGCCAGTCCGCGCGCCTGTCGGGGTCGAGGAGGAGGATGGGCTCGTCGAAGACGGTGCGGCTGAGGCCCGCGGTGACCCCGCCGCTGAAATCCTCGCTCAGGAAGGCGCTGAGTCCGCCATAGGCCCCCGCATCGAGGCTGGAGAAGGCGTCGTCGCCGAGCCATTCGCGGCGCGCATAGATTCCGCCGGAGAAGGACAGGCTCGGGTTGAGCACGCTGTCGTAGGTGAGGTAGAGGCTCGCCGAACTGCCGCCGAAGGCGTCGCCATAGCCGGAATCGAAGATCCGGACGTCGACCGCCAGTCGCAAATTGCTGGTCGGGCTCAGCGGGCGGCGCCAATTGCCGCGCACGCCCACCCCCTGGAGCGCCTCCACGCCGCCATACCAGCGGTCGAAGGCGATCAGCTGCAACGCGCCCGTCGGGGCGTTGCCGGGGCCGAATTCCAGGCCGGCGGCGACCAGCGCCGAGGCGTCGTCGGACCGCGGGCCTTGATATTCGACCGCATAGCCTTCGACGTCCACCGCCAGCGCCGCCTCGGCGGAGATGGGCAGTCGCAAATTGGCCGCGGCGGACACTCCGGCGCCCATTCCGGCTTTCTCGCGAAGGTTGGGGTCGACCGGAACCGGGAGCGGCCCGTCGCCGAAGTCGATCGGGATCGCGCTCAGCCTGGTGCCGTTGGTGACGTTGCTGTCGGCGGTGACGCTCATGTCGACCGAGAGCCGGAAGTCGGCCGCTCGGGAAGCCGGCCTGGGGGCCGCGGGCGGAGCGGCGACCGTTGGCCGGACCGCTTCCTCCTGGTGGCTCGGTGGATATTGCTCGCCGGGCTCGACCGGCGCTTCGGAACCGCCTCCGGCGAGCTCGGCCGGAACTTCCAAGGCGGCGACCTCGAGGCACGGCGGCGCGGCTCCGGCAAGGCACAGCCAGGCGACGCACAGCGGCGCCAGCAGTTTCCGCCGCCCGATCATCGTCCCGTCCCGTCCCCCCATTCCGGCTAAGAAGCTGACAGCCCTAGCGGAATGGGGTTGACGAACGGTTAGGGACGAAGCCCCGGCGCGCGCCTCACAGGCAGATGATGAGCAATTGGATCAGCCGGCATGAAGGCTCCGGCGGAGGGACCGGCGCGGGAGCCGGCGCAGGTGCGGGAGCTGGCGCTGGAGCCGGGGCAGGCGCCGGAGCAGGGGCGGGCGCCGGGGCAGGTGCCGGAGCCGGCGAAGGCGTCGGCGGCGGCAGGGTCTCCGGCGTCGGACCAGGTGCCGGTGCGGGCGCGGGTGCCGGAGCCGGGGCTGGAGCCGGAGCCGGAGCCGGAGCCGGAGCCGGAGCCGGGGCTGGATCCGGAGCTGGAGCTGGAGCTGGTGCGGGAGCCGGCGTTGGGGGCGGCAAAGTCACCGGCGTTGGAGCGGGAGCCGGAGCGGGCGCGGGCGGCGTAGACCCGGTGACCAGGGCTGTCTGCGCGTCGGCGCCGGGAGTCGGTGCGGGGACGGCCGTCGCGCTGGGCGCCGGCGTAGCGGGAGGGGCAGTGGCGGCCGGGGCCGGTGCGGGGGCGGCAGAGGCCGCCGGAGCGGGGGTCGGCGCCGGAGCGGCCGGAGTGGGCGCCGGCGCCGGGTCGGCAGGCGCTGGCGTCGGAGCGGGAGCCTGCGGTGAAGGCGCGGCCGCCGGCGGCGTCACGCCCCGGTCGAGCAGGGCGGTGGTGAGCGACGCGCGCACCGGCGCTTCCGGGCTCGAGAGCGAGTCGGCGACCTCGACGGGTTCGTAGGCGAGCTTGGGGCCGCAGCTGCGCGTGCCGTCTTCGGCGCAGGCGCGGGCGGCTTCGGCCGATCCGCCGCCGGCCGCCGCGGGCTGCATCTCGATCCGGCCGGGCGACGCCGAGGCGATCCTCGCCGCCATTCCGGCGTCGACCAGCTGGCGGACCGTGCCGTCCACAGAGCCGACTTCGACCCGGCCTTCGGTAACCGCCACTTCGGCGCCCTTGTCGTCGGCGGTGACGGTGAAGACCGTGCCTTTGACGAGCGCCACCAGATAGGGCGTTCGAACCCCGAAATGCGGGGTCGCCTTCTTCTCGATCCGGAAGGTGGCCCGGCCCCAATCCTGGAGGATCTGGATGAAGCCGCGCGCCTCGGCGGCGGCGGGCAGGCGAAGCCGGGTACGCGCCGCGACGATCACATATTCCTGCCCGCGGACGAGGACGGCCCGGCCATTCGCCCCGGTGGTGACCATGTCGCCCGGCGCCAGGGTCGCTCCGCGCACCGCGGCGGCGGTGCGGCCGCCATGCTGCACCTGGACCGCGCCCGCCGCCTCGGTGACCCGCCAAAGCGGGGTCGCGGCGAAGGCGGCATGGCTCCAGAAGAGCAGCAGGACGACGAGGGCGCGCAGGAACATATCGGTCAACCTTCGGCAGCGGCCGCGTGCGGCTCGGCCCGCCTCCTTAAAGGCGAAAGCTTGCGAGCCTCTGAGGGGGCGTCCCTAAAGCGCCGTTAACCGGATGCGGCCTCCGAGGCCGGTGTGCGGTCTCCGCGCAACGTCCGGATCAGGCCCAGTCCGAGCAGAGCGGCCGCCGAAGCACAGGACAGGTAAAGCGACAGCCGCGCCACGTCCGGCCTCCATCCCGGCCAGAGCAGGGCGAGGGTCGAGGCCGCCCAGACGAGGGCGAGGATCTGCAGCCAGGGCTGATGGTCGAGCACCCGGAAGGGATGGACGAAGCGGATCGGGGCGAAGCTGAGGATGGCGAGGACGGCCACGACGATCGCTCCGGCGCCGGCGCCGGGCTGCGCCACGAAGAGGTAGAGGGCGACGACGTTCCACAAAGCGGGAAAGCCGCGGAAATAATTGTCCGGCGTCTTCATGTCGCGCCGGACGAAGACGTAGACGGAGGAGAGCAGGATCGCCGCCGCGAGCGGCAAAGCGAGCGCTTCCGGCACCAGCCCGGCCCGGACGATGAAGATTGCAGGGACGAAGACGTAGTTGAGATAGTCGACGATCAGATCGAAGGCCTCGCCGTCGATCCGCGGCGCATGCTCCTTGACCCGGGCCCACCGCGCCAGGGTGCCGTCGATTCCGTCCACCGCGAGCGCAGCGAGCAGCCAGAGCAAGGCGAGCCGCCACTCGCCGCTCCAGATCGCCTCCAGGGAAAGGAAGGCGAGGACGACCCCGCTCGCCGTGAAGAGGTGGACCAGCCAGGCGGCGGCGATGCGCATCAGGCGTCGCCGCCGACCGTCGAGACGGGATAATCCAAGCCCTTCACGCGGAGCACCTTGCCATTGCCGAAACGACCCAACCCGGCATGAGCGCGGACGTTCCGTCCTCATCCTCCCTGCGGCGAAGCCGTGGGGAGGGGGACCATGCGAAGCATGGTGGAGGGGTAGACGGCGCTGCGTGTCGAGGAGCTTCCGAGAACCGCAGAGCCCGTTACCCCTCCACCACCCTTTCGGGTGGTCCCCCTCCCCATCGCTGCGCAATGGGGAGGATCAATTCGCCTTCAGGTCCGGCTCCAAGAGCCGATGCAGGTGGACGACGACATATTTCATCTCGGCGTCGTCGACGGTGCGCTGGGCGTTGCCGCGCCAGGCGTCGAGGGCGCTGGCATAATCGGGGAAGAGACCGACGATGTCGATCGTGGCGAGGTCGAAGTCGAGGCCCTGCGGGTCCTTGACCCGGCCGCCGAAGACGAGGTGGAGCTTGCTCATAAGCGAGGGGAGGGCGGGCGCCCCGGAAAGCTGGGCCTTCCGGGGCGCCGGAGCCTCAGGCGTCGCCGCTGCGGCGGGCGGCGCCGGCCGAGCTCTTGACGGCGCCGACGGCCCGTTCGGTGAATTCGTCGAGCTTGCTCTTCAGCCCGTCGCGGTTGAGGCCGAGCTCGTCGAGCTGGCCCCGGCCGGCTTCCTTCGCCGCGCGCGCGGCTTCGCGGGCGCCGTCGTTGATCTTGCGGCCGACCGAGCCGAGCATCTCGTCCTCGCGGCTGGTGCGCGGCAGCAAAGCGGCAATGATGGCGCCGATGGCGAGCCCGCCGACGACGGCGGCGACGGGATTGGAATCGATGCCCTCGCTGGTCCGCCGGCCCGCCGTCTCATAGGCGCTTCCGGCCCGCTCGCGCGCGGTCGCATAAGCGGCGGCGGTCCGTTCGCGGGCGCTCTCGAAGGCCTGGCGGGCCGCGGCGGTGCGGCCATGGCTGTCGCTGCCGTCGGCACCGGGGGTGGTGGCCGAGGCCGAAGTCGGCCGGTCGTCGGTGGTGCTGGTCATACGCTTGCTCCTTCTTTACGGGCCCGCCGCGGGCGGGCATTGTCTGATTTCCGGGCTTCTTCCTCCCCCGCTCCGTCGAAGAGACGGCCGACCGCCGATTTGATCGGCGCGCGCGCGAGAAAGAGGGTGAAAGCGGCGAGCACGGCCGCGACCGGGACCGGCCGCGCCTTCACCGCCTCGACGGCGCCGTCGGCGATATCGCCGCTCTTGTCCTTGACCCCTTCCCAGGCGTTGGAAGCGAGGGTGCCGGGCTTCAGCCTCTGCTGAAGCTCGGCCGCGGTCGCGGCGAGCCGGCGGCGCGCTCGCTCCGCCTCCTGCCTGGCGATGCTGATCTCGCCCGCGCTCATGCCGCTTTCTCCCCGACCTGGAGCGCCGCCCGCTCCTCGGCATCGCCGCCGAGCGCGCCGAGCTTGGCGGCGCCGTAGCGGACGAGGAGGAAAGCGATGACGAGCACGATTGCGGTCACGATCAGGCCGGCCAGCGCCGGGCCGACGTGAAGCGCCAGCTCGAACAGCAAGCCGATCAGAAGGACGCTCAGCGCCGCGTTGGCAAGCAGGACCGCAACCACCAAGGCGATCGCGCCGTTGCGGGCGCGGCCGACCCGGCGGCGGGCGATCGCCTGATAGAGCTTGGCCTCCGCCGCCGCGTAGCTGCGGGCGTCGTCGGACAATTGCCCGAACAGCTCGCCGATCGAGCGTTCCTGCTTCCCGGCGTGCGGGTCCAAGCTCTACGCTCCCGTTCCGCCGCTGTTGGTCCGGCGGCCGCCGCCCTTGCCCGTGCCTTCATTCTCCTCCGGAAGGCCGGCCTTGATCAGCCGGACGAGGGTGAAGCCGACCACGGCGGCGATCCCGATCGCCACGCCCGGGCTCTTGCGGACCGCGGAGCGGACGTTGTCGTAAAGCTCGTCGACGTCGCGGCTGCGCAGATTCTCGGCGAGGCCGGCGACGCTGTCCGCCGCCTTGCGGGCATATTCGCCATAATTGTTGCCGAGCCGCTCGTCGATCGACTCGGCGGTGTCGGCGACCACCCTCGAAAGCTCCTCGAGCACGTCGGTCGCCCGGCTCTTGCCGTCCTCGGCGAAGGTCCGGACCTTGCCGCCGGCCTGGTCGCGAAGATTGTAGATCTGGCCCCGGAGCTGCTCGCCCACTCCGCCGCCGTCGGTTCCGCCGCCGGTCAGGTTGCTGCCGCCGTGGCTCGGGCCGTCACGCTTCGTCATCTCCGTTCCTCCTCCTGAACCGGTCGTGCCGCCGGTCCCGTCGCCGCCGGAAGCGCCGATGAAGCCGGAGCCGGAGCCTCCGCCCGCCGCCGCTGAGCCGCTGCCGCCACTTGTGTCCATGGCGCCGTTGATGATGTGATCCGTGCCTTCGGGAAGCTCGTCGTCGCGAGGAGGCATAGGTTTTACTCCACTAGGTGTTGCTTTGCAGCGAGAACGGCGAGCCGTGCCTCACGTTCCGCCGCCGGCGACGAATGTTGCGTCGTCCGCGCCGCGCCGATAAGCCGCGCCTCACTTCACCCCATATAGTTCAGAACGAGGCCGTAACAATGACCGCCATCCTCGCCGTCCATGCCCGCCAGATCCTCGACAGCCGCGGCAATCCGACGGTGGAGGTGGACGTTCATCTGGAGGACGGAAGCATGGGCCGGGCGGCGGTGCCTTCGGGCGCTTCGACCGGGGCCCATGAGGCGGTCGAGAAGCGCGACAGCGACAAAAGCAAATATCTCGGCAAGGGCGTCTGCGAGGCGGTCAATTCGGTGCGCGGCGAGATCGCCGAGGCGATCCTCGAGATGGACGCCGAGGACCAGGGCGAGATCGACGCCTTGCTCATCGACCTCGACGGCACCGAGAACAAGTCGAGGCTCGGCGCCAACGCCATCCTCGGAGTCAGCCTCGCCGTCGCCAAGGCGGCCGCCGACGCCCGCGGCCTGCCGCTCTACCGTTATGTCGGCGGAGTCTCGGCCCAGCTGCTGCCGGTGCCGATGATGAACATATTGAACGGCGGCGCCCATGCCGACAATCCGATCGACTTCCAGGAATTCATGGTGATGCCGGTCGGCGCCGCCAGCCTCGCCGAGGCGGTGCGCTGCGGCTCGGAGATCTTCCACACGCTGAAGAAGAACCTCCACGACGCCGGCCTCTCCACCGCCGTCGGCGACGAGGGCGGCTTCGCCCCCAACCTCGCCTCCGCGCGCGATGCGCTGGATTTCATCATGAAATCGGTCGAGCAGGCCGGCTACACACCCGGCGACGACGTCGTCCTCGCGCTCGATTGCGCCGCGACCGAATATTATCAGGGCGGCGCCTACCATATGGAAGGGGAGGGACGGACCCTCTCGCCGGCCGAGAATGCCGACTATCTCGCCGCGCTCGCCCGCGACTATCCGATAAGCTCGATCGAGGACGGAATGGCCGAGGACGATCTCGAAGGCTGGAAAGCCCTGACCGAAGCGATCGGCGACAAGGCCCAGCTGGTCGGCGACGATCTGTTCGTCACCAACCCCAGGCGGCTCCGGATGGGCATCGAGCAGGGCCTCGCCAACTCGATCCTGATCAAGGTCAACCAGATCGGCACCCTCACCGAGACCCTCGAGGCGGTCGAGATGGCGCACCGCGCCGGCTACACCTCGGTCATGTCCCACCGGTCGGGCGAGACCGAGGACACCACCATCGCCGACCTCGCCGTCGCCACAAATTGCGGACAGATCAAGACCGGCAGCCTCGCCCGCTCCGACCGCCTCGCCAAGTACAATCAGCTGATCCGGATCGAGGAGGAGCTGGGCTCGATGGCGCGCTATGCGGGGCGCAGCGTGTTCCGCTAGACTCAGTCCATCCCACAAAATTTCGCTCATCGGCGCAAAAGGCTTGATTCCATGCGCTTTTGCTGATTCTGTTAACTTTGTCATGCAGGCGGTGGGGCGGAACACTTTCGAGACGATCAGACGGGCGGCCCTTCCGGCGCTCGCGATCCTCATCATCGCCAATTTCCTGGGCTATGCGATCATGGGCGCCAACGGCATTATGAGCTGGGGCGATTATCGCCGCCAGAAGGCCGAGCGGCTCGTCCAGCTCGCCGAACTGAACGCCGAGAAGGTACGCCTCGCCCATCGCTCCGCTCTGCTCGACCCCCGCGGCGCCGACCCCGATTATGTCGAGGAAACGGTCAAGCGCGAGCTCGGCGTGGTGCGGCCCGACGAAGTGGTGATCCCGCTCGATTGAGCCGTCATCCCGGCGTCATTGCGAGCGCAGCGAAGCAATCCAGCGCTGAGCTTGACGCAAACGGTGTAGCTGGATTGCTTCGTCGCTGCGCTCCTCGCAATGACGGACGGTGGCACAAGTTGCACCCCACGGCGTTTGCCGCCATAGAGCCGCCCTTCGAACAGCAGCAGGATCCAAAGTGGCCAAGGCAGCATCGTCCAAGCGCGCCGACAAGGCGGACGCCTCCGCCCCGCCTCCCACCCCGAACCGAGAACGTCCGCCCGAGCCGAAGCGCCACGAGGCGGGCCGCGACGAGCTGCTCGAATATTATCGCCAGATGCTTCTCATCCGCCGCTTCGAGGAGCGCGCCGGCCAGCTCTACGGCCTCGGCCTGATCGGCGGCTTCTGCCATCTCTACATCGGCCAGGAAGCGGTCGCGGTCGGCCTCCAGTCGGCGATGGAGCCGGGCAAGGACAGCGTCATCACCGGCTATCGCGACCATGGCCACATGCTCGCCTACGGCATCGATCCGCGGGTGATCATGGCCGAGCTGACCGGGCGCGCCGCGGGCATCTCCAAGGGCAAGGGCGGCTCGATGCACATGTTCAGCGTCGAGCATAAATTCTACGGCGGCCACGGCATCGTCGGCGCCCAGGTCAGCCTCGGCACCGGCCTCGGCTTCGCCCACAAATATCGCGGCGACGGCGGCGTCTGCCTGGCCTATTTCGGCGACGGCGCCGCCAACCAGGGCCAGGTCTACGAGAGCTTCAACATGGCCGAGCTGTGGAAGCTTCCGATCATCTTCGTGATCGAGAACAACCAATATGCCATGGGCACGAGCGTCAACCGCTCCTCGGCCGAGGACCAGCTCTACAAGCGCGGCGAGAGCTTCCGGATCCCCGGCCTTCAGATCGACGGCATGGACGTGCTCGCGGTGCGCGGCGCGGCGACCACCGCCCTCGAATGGGTCCGCGCCGGCAAGGGCCCGATCCTGCTCGAGCTCAAGACCTACCGCTATCGCGGCCATTCGATGTCCGACCCGGCCAAATACCGCTCGCGCGAGGAAGTGCAGGCGGTGCGCGAGAAGTCCGATCCGATCGAGGCGGTCAAGCGCGAGCTCGCCGCTCTGGGCGTCACCGAGGCGGACCTCAAGAAGACCGATGACGAGATCAAGCGGATCGTCGTCGAGGCCGCCGACTTCGCCGAGCAGTCGCCCGAGCCGGATCCGGCCGAGCTCTACACCGATATCCTGGTCGAGACCTACTGATGCCGATCGAACTGAAAATGCCCGCGCTCAGCCCGACCATGGAGGAGGGCACCCTCGCCAAATGGCTCGTCAAGGAGGGTGACGAGGTCAAATCCGGCGACATCCTCGCCGAGATCGAGACCGACAAGGCGACGATGGAGTTCGAGGCGGTCGACGAGGGGACGATCGCGAAGATCCTGGTCGCCGAGGGCACGGACGAGGTGAAGGTCGGAACGGTCATCGCTTTGATCGCGGCCGAGGGCGAGGATTCCTCGGCGCCCGCCGCGGCCGCCGCGGCCGAGACGAAGCCTGCGGTCGAGCAGCCCAGCGACCAGAAGACCGAGGCCGTTGCGGAGCAGAAGCCGGCGGAAACCGGCGCCCACGCCCTGGTCGCCGCCGCCGATCGCAACCCGGAGCCGCCGGAAGTGCCGGAGGGGACCGAGACCGTCCGCCAGACCGTCCGCGAGGCGCTCCGCGACGCCATGGCCGAGGAGATGCGCTCCGACGACAGGGTCTTCGTGATGGGCGAGGAGGTCGCCGAATATCAGGGCGCCTACAAGGTCACCCAGGGCCTGCTCGACGAATTCGGCCCGAAGCGCGTGATCGACACGCCGATCACCGAATATGGCTTCGCCGGGGTCGGCGCCGGCGCGGCGATGGGCGGCTTGAGGCCGATCATCGAGTTCATGACTTTCAACTTCGCCATGCAGGCCATTGACCATATTATCAATTCTGCGGCGAAGACCAATTATATGTCGGGCGGGCAGATGCGCTGCCCGATCGTCTTCAGAGGCCCCAACGGCGCCGCCTCGCGGGTCGGCGCCCAGCACAGCCAGAATTACGGGCCCTGGTACGCCAACGTCCCCGGCCTCATCGTCATCGCGCCTTATTCGGCCGCCGACGCCAAGGGGCTTCTGAAGGCCGCGATCCGCTCGGAGGACCCGGTCGTCTTCCTCGAGAACGAACTGCTCTACGGCCAGAGCTTCGAAGTTCCGAAGCTCGACGATTACGTCCTCCCGATCGGCAAGGCGCGGATCGCCCGCGCCGGAACCGACGTCACCCTGGTCAGCTATTCGATCGGCGTGGGGGTCGCGCTCGATGCGGCGGCGAAGCTGGCGGAAGCTGGGATCGAGGCCGAGGTGATCGACCTTCGCACCCTTCGCCCGCTCGACAAGGCGACCGTTCTGGCCTCGCTGGCCAAGACCAACCGGATGGTCTGCGTCGAGGAGGGCTGGCCGGTCTGCTCCATCTCGGCCGAGATCATGGCGACGGCGATGGAGCAGGGGTTCGACGATCTCGACGCTCCGGTGCTCCGGGTCACCGACGAGGACGTGCCTTTGCCTTATGCGGCCAATCTCGAGAAGATGGCCCTGATCCGGGTCGAGAGCGTCGTCGAGGCGGCGAAGAAGGTCTGTTACCGGTGAACGCGCCGCCCCGGCGAAGGCTGGGGCCCCGGCGGGTGAAAAGCTCGATGCCCGATTTCGCTGGGGCCCCAGCCTTCGCTGGGGCGACGATATGACTCTCGACCCCGACCGCATCCTCGCGCTCAGCTACGTGCCGGCGAAGCGCCGGGCCGCCGTCGGCGCCCTGTGGCGGCTCGATTCTGCGCTCGGCGCCGCTCTCGCCGGCGGGCGCGAGCCGATGATCTCGCGGATCAAGCTCGCCTGGTGGCGCGAGGCGCTCGAGGCGCTCGACCGCGAGGCCGCCCCGGCCGAGCCGGTGCTCCGGCAGCTGGCGGAGCAGGTGCTTCCGGCCGGGCTCCGCGGCGAGGCGCTGGCCCGGATGGAGGAGGGGTGGGCAGCCCTCGCCAGCCCCGAGCCGCTCACGGCCGAAGAGCTCACGACCTATGCCCGGGCGCGGGGCGGCCTGCTCTTCCGCTATACGGCCCACTTGCTGGACGGCGAAGAAGACGGCCTGGACCCGGCGGGGGAAGCCTGGGCCCTGGTCGACCTCGCCCGCCACTGCGCCACGGCCGAGGATAGCGATATCGCCCTCGCCGCCGCTCGCGAGCGCCGACTGCCGAGGCATTGGCCCTCCCGGCTTCGGCCGCTCGGAATGCTGGCTGTGCTCGCCGCCCGCGACTCGGATCCGGGCCGGCCGCCCTGGGAGGCGCGCGGCGCCCCGGCGCGAATGTGGCGAATGCTCCGGCATAGAATTTCCGGATACTGATCGCTTTCCAAAGAAAAGAATCGACTCGAAGCGCGGTTTGCGGTGACTTTGCGTCTCCCGATCATCGAGGGAGGAGGCCATGGTCCGTTACGTCGCCGGAGGCGCTTCGGCGCTACTTTTGATCGCCGCGGGGTTCTTCATCTGGCGAAGCGGCGCCGACGCGGAGGATACGGTCCCGCCGCCGCCGCCGCGGGCGGAATCCTACCAGGCCGGGGCTGGACCCCGGCTGCCCCCGGCCGCCTCCGAACCGCGCCAGCAGGCGCGGCGCTTCGCCCGAGCCGACCGCGACCGCGACGGCCGGATCACCTTGGCCGAGCAGCTCCAGCCGCGCCGCAAGGCCTTCGCCCGCGCCGACCGCGACGGCAATGGCAGCCTCAGCTTCGAGGAATGGACCGCCGCCTCGGCCGCCAAATTCGCCAAGGCCGACAAGGACAAATCGGGATGGCTGGACGCCGCGGAATATGAAGCGAGCCGGCCCAAGCCCAAGGCCAGGCCGAAGTGCAAATGCTGAGGCGGGGAATCCTCCCCATCGCAAGATGGGGAGGGGGACCATGCGAAGCATGGTGGAGGGGTAGATGGCGAAGAGCTCCCATGCTCGCACGAGAAACGCGGCCGTCCTTCGAGCGCGACAGCTGAGACGTTCGATGTCGCCGCCGGAAGCCTATCTTTGGCAGGTCCTGCGCCGGCGACCCGATGGGTTGAAGTTCCGGCGTCAGCATCCGTTCGAGCATTATACGGCGGATTTTTACTGTGCTGGGGCGAAGCTCGTCGTCGAGATCGATGGTGCCAGCCATGGGATGGGCGACAACCCGCGGCGCGATCTCCGACGTGACGCGTCGATGCGGGGTGATGGGCTTCGGTTGGTCCGCTTCAATGCCGAAGACGTGATGAGGGACGTGGAGTCCGTGGTTACGGCCATTGTCCTCGCCGCCCGGCGCTAGCTACCCCTCCACCATGCTTCGCATGGTCCCCCTCCCCACGGCTTCGCCGCAGGGAGGATTTTCGCCCAACCACTCCGCCAGCTTCTCCTCGGCCCGCTTCGTATAGGCCCGCTTGCGGTCCGCTTTCTTCGCTTTGCCGTCGACCGGCGGGAACAGGCCGAAATTGACGTTCATCGGCTGGTAGGTCGCCGAGTCGGCGCCGCCGGTGATGTGGCCCAGCAAGGCGCCGAGCGCCGTCTCGGGCGGCGGCGGGGCGAGCTCACGCCCGAGCAGCTCGGCGGCGGCGAAGCGGCCGGCGAGGAGGCCGATGGCGGCGGATTCGACATAGCCTTCGCAGCCGGTGATCTGGCCGGCGAAGCGGATATGGGGCGCCTTCCTCAGCCGAAGCGTCGGATCGAGCAGCTGCGGCGCGTTGATGAAGGTGTTGCGGTGGAGGCCGCCCAATCGCGCGAATTCCGCTCGCTCGAGACCGGGAATGGTCCGGAACAGCCGGACCTGCTCGCTATGCTTGAGCTTGGTCTGGAAGCCGACCATGTTCCACAGAGTGCCGAGCGCATTGTCCTGGCGGAGCTGGACCACCGCCCAGGGCCAGTGCCCGGTCCTGGGATCGTCGAGCCCGACCGGCTTCATCGGACCGTAGCGCAGGGTATCCAGGCCGCGCTCCGCCATCACCTCGATCGGCATGCAGCCCTCGAAATAGGGCGTGTCCTTCTCCCAATCCTTGAACTCGGTCTTGTCGCCGTCGATCAGCCCCTGGTGGAAGGCGAGATACTGCGCCTTGGTCATCGGGCAGTTGATGTAGTCCTTGCCGCCTTTGTCCCAGCGCGCCGCCATCCAGGCGATGTCCATGTCGATCGAATCCTTGTGGACGATCGGGGCGATGGCGTCGAAGAAGGCGAGCGCGTCCGATCCGGTCGCGGCGCCGATCGACTCCGCCAGCCCAAGCGCCGTCAGCGGTCCGGTGGCGACGATGGTCGGGCCCGAATCGGGGAGGGCGTCGACCCGCTCGCGAACGACATGGATATTGGGATGGGCGGCGATCCGCCCGGTGACCTCGGCCGCGAAGCCTTCGCGGTCGACGGCAAGGGCGGATCCGGCCGGGACCCGGTGGGCGTCGGCCGAGGCCATGATCAAAGATCCCAGCCTGCGCATCTCGGCATGGATCAGCCCGACCGCATTGTGCTCGGCATCGTCCGAGCGGAAGCTGTTCGAACAGACCAGCTCGGCGAGGGAATCGGTATGGTGCGCCGGGGTCGTCTCCCCGGAGCCGCGCATCTCCGAAAGGCGCACCTTCACGCCCGCCTCGGCGAGCTGCCAGGCGGCTTCGGACCCGGCGAGGCCGCCGCCGATGATATGGACGCTGTCGGTCATGGCCTCCCTTTGGCTGGCCCGCGGCCGCAAGTCGAGCGGCCTCGTCCGGCAAGGAATCGCTTGACGGCGGGCGGCTCGCCTCGCCAGCCTGTCCCGCCGCCGGGCGCGGCGCAACGTGGGGAGGGGTATCATGACAAGGCAAAGCATCGCCGCTTACTGGCTGCCGACCATCGGCATCGGACCGCAGGGATCGATGGACTATGTCCATGTCCCGCTCACCGACGTGCTCAACTATCGCCGCGCCGACGGGACGCTCCAGGTCGACATCGTCAATTTGTGGGGTTGCACGTTCAACCCCGATTTCGGGCCGGGCCAATATCTCGATTTCGACCCGCTTCTCCAATCGGCCCTCTCCGACGGAGAGGTCGGGCAATTGCAGGCGGCGGGGATCAAGGTCGTTCTCACCATCGTCGGCTCGGGCGACAACGGGGGTTTCGGCTGGGGCTCGATCCCGGCCGACCAGCAGGCGGCCTTCGTCGCCTATCTGAACGAGGCGATCCTGTCCTCGGCCGGTCTCGGGCTCGACGGAATCGACATCGACGACGAATATCCGTCGGGCGGAAGCGCGATCGTCCCGGTCGTCCAGGCGATGCGCGCGGCCTTCCCGGAGGACAAGATCCTCTCGAAGGCCCTGTTCTCGGACAGCTGGTACATTTCGCAGATCGCCGCGTCGCTCAGCTATGGAGCGATCATGACCTACGGCGACAGCGCCGAGGGCCTGGAAGGGGAATTCAACTCCTACGTGACCGAGGGGTTTGCGCCGGAGAAGGTGATGATCGGAGTTAATGCCGGGCCGGTTGCGCAAGGGGGCACCAGCTTCACCTCGGTCGCCACGGCGGAGACACTTGCCGTGTGGCAGCCGGAGGGCGGGCAGAAGATGGGGATGATGGTCTGGAGCTTTTCGCAGGACATCCAGCAATTCACCGCCTTCCCGCAGAACCAGCCCGGGCTGATGTTCCCCAATCCGGAGGACCATGAATGGCAAAGGGCGATAAGCGCGGCGATGGACGGCTGCGCGGGAGGTTGAGGCTGCAATGACGGGGGCGGTGCGACTGCTCGTGGCGGCGAGCGTCGCCTTCGGCCTCTCCTATCCCTTGCTTTGGGATCATTTGCCGGGTCCGGCCCTGACGATCGCGATGAAGGGCGCGGGAGTCGGGCTGCTGGCGATCGCGGCCGCCTTGCGGGCGCGGAGCATGGACGGGTGGCTTCTCGCTTCGGTGATGGCTCTGGGCGCGGCGGGGGACGTTTTGCTCGAGATTTCGCTCGCCGCTGGCGCCATCGCTTTCGCCGCCGGTCACGCGGCCGCAATCTTCCTCTACCGCCGCAACCGGCGCGCCGGCACCGACCAGAAAGACTGGGCGATCGCGGCCCTGATCCTGCTCGCGGCCGCCGCGGTGCCGGGCCTGCTGCTCCAGGGGCGGGCGGAAGCCATGCCCTTCACCGCTTACGCTTTGCTCCTCGGCGCGATGGCGGCGAGCGCCTGGCTGAGCCGCTTCCCGCGCTTGCTGGTCGCGCTGGGAGCCGTGTCTTTCCTGGCAAGCGACATGCTGATCGCGTTTCGCATGGCGAGTGAGCAGCCCGGCCTCGGGCCGGTCATCTGGCTGCTATATTATGCCGGCCAGCTGATGATCTTCCTGGGGGTGATATCCTCCCCATCGGAGATGGGGAGGGGGACCAGGCGGAGCCTGGTGGAGGGGTGATCGCGCCGGAATCCGCGTAGTCGAAGCGGGATCCTCGGCGCCAGCTACCCCTCCACCACACTTCGTGTGGTCCCCCTCCCCAGGCTGCGCATGGGGAGGATTTACTCCTGGCTGTCCGGAAGAGTCTCCGGGCCCGTCCCGTCGTCCAGCTGAACCGAGTCCGACGCCGCCGCGGCGGGCGCCTCGCCGAGCTCGTCGGCGACCAGCTCCTCGGCCTCGTTCTCCGGCTCCTCGTCCTCGTCGATCCGGGCGGCGGAGACGACATGCTCGTCGTCGGCGACCCGGAACAGGGTGACGCCCTGGGTGCTTCGGCCGGCGATCCTGATGTCGCCGACCGTGGTCCGGATCAGCTTGGCCTGGTCGGTGACCAGCATCAATTGCTGGCCGTTATGCGCCGGGAAGCTGGCGACGACGCAGCCGTTGCGGTCCGACGTCTCGATATTGGTGATGCCCTGGCCGCCGCGTCCGGTCTGGCGATATTCGAAGGCCGAGGTGCGCTTGCCGTAGCCATTTTCGGTGACGGTGAGGATGAACTCCTCGGCCGCCTCGAACTCGGCCATGCGCTCGGCGCTGAGCGTCGGCGGGTTCTCATTCTCCTTCCACGGAGCGGCCCGGAGATAGGCCTCGCGCTCCTCGGAGCTCGCCTCGAACCCCTTGAGGATCGACAGCGAGATGACCTCGTCGCCCTTCTGCAGCCGGATTCCGCGCACTCCGGCGGAGGTGCGCGACTGGAACTCGCGGACCTCGGTCGCGGCGAAGCGGATCGCCTTGCCGTGCTTGGTCGCGAGCAGGGCGTCGTCCTCCTCGGTGAGGAGCGAGACGCCGATCAGCCGGTCGGTGGGATCGCCTTCCTCGTCGCTTCCGAAGCGCATCGCGATCTTGCCGGCGGTGGGGACGTTGGTGAAGGCGTCCATCGAGTTGCGCCGAACCGTGCCGTGGGCGGTGGCGAAGAGGATGTGGAGCTTGCCCCATTCCGCCTCGTCCTCGGGGAGCGGAAGAACGGTCGAGATGGTCTCCCCCTCGCCGAGCGGCAGGAGGTTGACCATCGGCCGGCCCCGGGCCTGGGGCGCGCCTTCGGGAAGGCGCCAGACCTTCAACCGGTAGACCTTGCCCGCGGTCGAGAAGAACAGCACCGGCGTGTGGGTCGAGGTGACGAACAAATTGGTCACCGCATCCTCGTCCTTGGTGCCCATCCCGGCGCGGCCCTTGCCGCCTCGGCGCTGGGCCCGGAAGGTGGCGAGCGGGGTGCGCTTGATGTAGCCGCCCAGGGTCACGGTCACGACCATGTCCTCGCGCTCGATCAGGTCCTCGTCCTCGATCCCGTCCCAGGCGGGGGCGATCTCGGTCAGTCGGGGGGTGGCGAACTGGTCGGCGATCTCGTCGAACTCCTCACGCATCACCGCGTAGAGCTTGACCCGGTCGCCGAGGATCTCGAGCAATTCCCCGATCGAGACCGCGAGCTCGCGCAATTCGCCGGCGATCTCGTCCCGGCCGAGGCCGGTCAGGCGGTGGAGTCGAAGCTCGAGTATGGCCCGGACCTGGGCGTCGGAGAGGCGGTAGGTGTCGCCCTCCACCTCATGCTCGACCGCCTCGACCAGCGCTATGTACTGGGCGATCTCGGCGATCGGCCAGTCGCGCGAGATCAGGGCGGCGCGCGCTTCGGCCGGCGAGGCCGAGCCGCGGATGATCCGGACCACCTCGTCGAGGTTGGTGACGGCGATGACGAGGCCGAGCAATATGTGGGCCCGGTCGCGGGCCTTGGCGAGCTCGAACTTGGCGCGGCGGGTGATCACCTCCTCGCGGAAGCGGACGAAGCTCTCGATGATGTCGCGAAGGTTGAGGGTCTCGGGCCGGCCGCCGCGGATGGCGAGCATGTTGGCCGGGAAGCTCGACTGGGCCGGGGTGTGGCGCCAGAGCTGGTTGAGGACGACGTCGGGCGTCGCGTCGCGCTTGAGGTCGATGACGACCCGGACGCCTTCGCGGTTGGATTCGTCACGTATGTCGGAGACGCCCTCGATGCGCTTGTCCTTGGCGGCCTCGGCGATCCGTTCGACCAGGGTGTTCTTGCCGACCTGGTAGGGGATCGAGGTGAGGACGATCGAGCGGCGGTCGCCGCGCCCTTCCTCGACCTCGTGGCGGGCGCGCATGATGATCGAGCCCCGGCCGGTATGATAGGCGCTTCGGGCGCCGGCCTGGCCGAGGATGAGCGGAGCGGTCGGGAAATCGGGCCCGGGGATGATCTCCATCAGCTGCTCGATGGTGATCCCGGGATCGTCCATATAGGCCTTGCAGGCGGCGATGACCTCGCCGAGATTGTGCGGCGGGATGTTCGTCGCCATTCCGACCGCGATTCCGCCGGCGCCGTTGACCAGCAGGTTCGGGAAGCGGGCGGGAAGCACCTGCGGCTCCATCCGCGAGCCGTCGTAATTGGGCGTGAAGTCGACCGTGTCCTTGTCGAGATCCTCGAGCAGGGTCATCGCCACCTTGGCGAGGCGGGCCTCGGTGTAGCGCATCGACGCCGGCGGATCGGGGTCCATCGAGCCGAAATTGCCCTGGCCGTCGATCAGCATGACCCGCATCGACCAATCCTGGGCGAGCCGGGCGAGGGCGTCGTAGATCGCGCTGTCGCCGTGCGGATGGTAATTGCCCATGACGTCGCCGACGATCTTGGCGCATTTGCGATAGGCGCGGCCGGGGACGAAGCCGCCTTCCTGGCAGGCGAAGAGGATCCGGCGGTGGACCGGCTTCAAACCGTCGCGGACGTCGGGAAGGGCGCGCGCGACGATCACCGACATCGCATAATCGAGGTAGGAGGTCTTCATCTCCTCGACGATCTGGACGGGGGAAATATCGTGGCTGTCGATGGTCGGCGGGACGCTGGCCAAGGGAGGTTCCTGATTGTTGGTCGTGATGCGCCGGAGCGCGGAAAAGGGTCGGACGCAAGCCTAGCGGAAGGGAGAGCCGGGCGCCACCCCGCGCGCACGCGTACGCACGCGCGCGAGGCTTGCTCCTAGATAGTCACGATCGCGAGAAGCGCCACCGTCCCTCGTCGGAATTTTCGGGGTCGAACCTATAGCCGTCGCTGTCGAATCCCTTGAGCGCCTCCGGCTCGTCCAGCCGGTGCTCGCAGATGAACCGCGCCATCATCCCGCGGGCGCGCTTGGCGGCGAAGGTGTTGAATCGCGGGCCGTCGGGCCCTTCCTCGCGGAAATCGATCTCGATCACCCGGACGTGGCCCGGCAGCCGGCCCTCGACCGCCCGCCAATATTCCCTGCTGGCGAGGTTGACGATGGTCCGCCCGCCGGCCGATTGGAGATCCTCGACGAGGATGTCCGCGATCCGGCCGCCCCAGAAATCGTATAAATCCTTCGACCGCCCGGGCGCCCAGCGAGCGCCCATCTCGAGGCGGTAGGGGCGGATCTCGTCGAGCGGCCGGAGCAGGCCGTAGAGACCGGAGAGGATTCGGAGATGGTTCTGGGCGAACTCGACCGCATCGCGGTCGAGGCTGTGCACCTCGAAGCCCCTGTAGACGTCGCCGGCGAAGGCGTAGAGGGCGGGACGGGCGGCCTGGCCGGCGAAATGGCGGAAACGGCCGGCATTGAGCCCGACGAGCTTGTCCGAAATATGCATCAGCTCGCCGAGCTTTCGCTTCGACAGCTTCGCCGCGGCCCCGGCGAGCCGGTCCGCCTCGCCGGCGAAGCGCGGCGCGCTCGGCTCCAGCGGCGGCAGCGGGCGGCGATAGTCGAGACTCTTGGCGGGGGAGATGACGGCCAGCATCGCCGGCGAGGTAGCGGCTGCGGCAGGGGCGGTCAAACGCGCTCAAACCGCTGAATTCCACGTCGTTTTCTCATCCGCACGGTTCAAGGGCCATTCAGCGCGCCAGCGCTAGAAACGGGCGTCATTTGGCGGTAGAGGCCGCCTTCATACCCCTTTCGAACCAGGGCCGCTTAGCTCAGGCGCGGTCAACAGGAGGCTTTTGTATGAAATCCGTTTCCAGCTTGGCGCTCGCCGTCGCTCTCGTGCTCGGCGGTGCAATGGTCGTCGCCGCTCCCGCCGACGCCAAGAAGAAGCCGGAAGCCGCCCAGCCGGCCCCCAATGCCATCACTCTCACCAAGGAAGAGCGGACGGCGATGGCGCCGGTGCAGACCGCGATCGCCGCCAAGGATTGGGCGACCGCCCAGGCCGGCTTGCCGGCGGCCGTCGCCGCGGCCACCAGCCCCGGCGGCCGCTACGCCATCGGCCGCTTCCAGCTCGAGATCGGCCTCGGCACCAACAATATCGCCATGCAGTCGCAGGGGCTCGACAACCTCATCGCCAGCGGCAAGGTCGAGGCCGGGGACCTGCCCACCATCTACCGCAACCAGGCGGTCCTCGCCAACAATGCCGGCAACAAAGCGAAGGCCGAGGCGGCTTTCGCCAAGGTCGTCGAGCTCACCCCCAACGATCCCGAGGCCCTGATCAGCCTCGCCCAGGTGAAGAACGAGCTCAAGAAACCGGCGGAGGCGGTGCAGCTGATCTCGCGGGCGATCGACATGAAGCGCGCCGCCGGCCAGCCGGTCGACGAGAGCTGGTACAAATATGCGCTCAAGCTCGCCTTCGACGGGCGCTCGAACCCGGCGCTTCGCGAGGCTTCGCAGAAGCTCAGCCGCGACCTCGTCACCGCTTATCCGACCAAGGAGAATTGGCGCGATTCGGTGCTCATCTTCCGCGACACCAACAATCTCGACTCGGCGGCCGATCTCGACGTCCTGCGCTTCATGCGGGCGAGCGGCTCGCTCGCCGGCGAGCGCGACTGGTACGATTTGATCGACGGCCTCTACAAGGGCGGCAATTACGCCGAGGCCAAGGCGGTGCTCGACGACGGCACGGCCAAGCGGATGATCGATCCCAAGAAGGCCGCCTTCGCCGAGCTGGTCCGCCTGACCAACGCCCGGATGGCCGGCGACCGGGCGTCGCTCGGCGGCGAGGAATCGAAGGCGATGGCGGCCGCGACCGGCGCCAATGCCCTCAAGATCGGCGACGCCTTCTACGGCTATGGCGAGCATGCCAAGGCGATCGCGCTCTATCGCGCGGCCCTGACCAAGGGCGGGGTCGACGCCAATCTCGTCAACACCCGACTCGCCATGGCCCTGCTCGCCTCGGGCGACCGCGCCGGCGCCGAGGCGGCGTTCAAGTCGCTGACCGGCCCGCGCCAGAATCTCGGCGCCTTCTGGCTCGCCTGGCTCGCCCGCAGCGGCGCCTGAGCAGCCGGTATTTGCCTCCCCATCCGGCGATGGGGAGGCAGAATGCCCGTCCCATATTGCGACGGCGCTCAAAAGCCCCTCTTCCGCTCGCCGGGAGCGCGCGTTAACGATTGGCGGGGGCGACATTCGGTCCCGTTCACGAAGGGCTGGCCGCTTGCGTTTCGACGACATGATCGCGACGGTTCTGAGGCAGAGCGAAGCGCGGCCGTCCGCGCTCGCGGCCAAATGGCGTCAGCTCGTCGATATCGTCGCCCAGGGCCGAAGCGACGGTGAGCCCCAGGCCGAGGCGCTGGCCTGGCTGAGGGCGAACCGGGGCGGGGTCCCGGCCGAGGCCCGGCGCGAAGTCGCCCGCGCCCTCGCCGGCCGCCGGGTCAGCCCGGCCGCGCTCGCCTTGTTCGCCGAGGATCTGCCCGCCGTCGCTTCGCCTTTGCTCGGCGGCGCCCGGCTCGGCGCCGGCGAATGGCTCGAGCTCCTGCCGAGCCTGGGACCGGTCGCCCGAGGCCTGCTTCGTCACCGCCGCGACCTGCCTCCGGACGTCGTCCACGCCCTGGCCGGCTTCGGCGCCGGCGATTTTGCGCTGGGCGGCGAAGTCTCGGCCCCGGCCGAGGCAGTGCTGAGCCCGGCGGCCGAGCGAAGCGAGGCGCAGATCCGCGACCTCGTCGCCCGGATCGAGAATTTCCGCCGCCGCCGCGATGCCGCCGGCGCCGCCGCGGCCCTTGAGCCGGCGCCGGTCGAGGAATTCCAGTGGGAGACCGGCCCCGACGGAGTGATATTGTGGGTCGAGGGCGCTCCGCGCGGTCCTCTGGTCGGCCAGAGCATCGCCTCGATCGCCGAGCGGGGCCAATATGGGGTGGACGGCCAGGCGGCCGGCGCCTTCGAGAAGCGAGCGCCCTTCCGCGACGCCCGCTTCAGCGTCCCCGGCGGCGGCGCCGCCTCCGGCGACTGGCGGATTTCGGGCGTTCCCTTCTTCGATGCCGCGCAGGGCAATTTCCTCGGCTATCGCGGCAGCGCGAGGCGGCCGAGGCTCGACGAGGTCGCCCATGGCTCCGGTCCGGTCGAGGCCCCGACCGGCCTGTTCGGAACCGACCTTCCCGCCGATTCGCTGCGCCAGCTGATCCACGAGCTTCGAACGCCGCTCAACGCGATCATCGGCTTCGCGGAGATGATCGACGGCCAGTATATGGGCCCGGCCTCGCTCAGCTACCGCTCGCGGGCCTCGGACATCATGGACCAGGCGAGGCGCCTGCTCTCGGCCGTCGACGATCTCGACACGGCAGCCCGGATCGAGACCCAGCGGCTCCAGCTCGCCGAAAGCTCGGTCGATGCCGTCGCTCTGCTCTGCCGGCTCCACGACGCCTACGAGCGGGTCGCCGCCCAGCGCGGAAGCCGGATCCTCATCGAGATCGAGCGCGACCTGCCCGACGCCAAGGTCGAGCTCGACGCCGCCGAGCGGATGTTCGCCCGGATGCTCGCCGCGACCATCGGCCTCGCCCGGGAAGGGGAGACGATCACCGCGACGATGGCGATGGGCGAGGACGGCGCCCGCAAGATGCTCTGCCTGTCGATCGACCGGCCCAAGGCGATCGAGGGGCTGGACGAAAGCGCCCTCCTCGATCCGGGCTACAGCCCCGACGGAGACTGGCCGGGCGCTCCGGCGCTCGGCCTCGGCTTCGCGCTCCGGCTGGTGCGCAACCTCGCCGAGGCGGTGGGAGGGGCGCTCCAGATCGGCAGCGCCCGCTTCTTCCTCTATCTGCCTCCGCTCGAGCCTGCGGAACGCTCGTCCGGCCAGAACGGTTAGGGGGCGGTGGCGGACCAGGCCTCCCTCGACAGACCGCCGGATCGGGCCAGCTACATCGATCTGCCGGAGAGCTTCGGCCGCCGCTTCACCGTCTTTTGCGACACGGAGGAGGAGTTCGACTGGGGCAGGCCGCGAAGCCGTGACAACCGTTCGACCACCCACATGGCCGCCATGCCGGACCTGCAGGAGCGTTTCCGCCGCCGCGGCGTCAAATGCGTCCACCTCGTCGATCATCCGATCGCCACCGATCCCGCCTCGGTCGCCCTGCTTCGCCCGTGGCTCGAGCAGGGCGAAATCTCGGTCGGCACCCAGCTTCATCCCTGGGTGAACCCGCCGCACGACGAGGAGGTGAATACTTTCAACAGCTTCGTCGGCAATCTTCCGATCGAGCTCGAGCGAGCCAAGATCGAAAGTCTGACCGAAACGATCGAGGCCGCCTTCGGCCGACGGCCCGTGGTCTACCGGGCCGGGCGCTACGGAGTGGGCCCCAACACCGCCGGATTGCTCGGCGAAGCGGGCTATGAGGCCGACGTCTCGGTTCGCGCCCTGCACGACTATAGCGACGAGGGCGGCCCGGATTTCTCGCGGGTCAGGCCCTTTCCCTTCCGGATCGGCGACGGCGGCCTCGTCGAGCTTCCGCTCAGCGCCGCCTATGTCGGCGGGTTGCGGCGGTGGGGGAGGGGCGCCTACCGGGCGGCCGGCAGGCTGCCGAGGGGGCGCGGAATCCTCTTCCGCACCGGCCTCCTCAACCGGGTGCCGCTGACACCCGAGGGGGTGCCGCTCGCCGAAGCCCTCGCCGCCGTCCGGGCGCTGGTCGACGACGGAGTCCGCTGGTTCAGCCTGTCCTTTCACTCCCCCTCGGTCGAGCCCGGCCACACGCCCTTCGTCCGCACCGCCGAGGAGCTGCGCAATTTCCACGCCTGGTGGGACGGAATGTTCGACCTGTTCGAGCGCGAGGGCATCGCCCCCGCCTCGATCGAGGAGACGATCGCGGCGGCCAAAGCCGCTTGACCGCGTCTTGCCATCGCCGCACCCGCTGCCTATCCGGCAAGGGCTGGAGTTACGGGCCTGTAGCTCAATGGTAGAGCCGGCCGCTCATAACGGCTAGGTTGGGGGTTCGAATCCTCCCGGGCCCACCAGCCTTCGCTCCCTGACGGGAGCTTCGGCTGGCAAGCCAGCCTGGGACGGTTTATCCGCCGAAGCCGAAGGCGTAGGTGGAACGGGGAGTGGCGCAGCCTGGTAGCGCATCTGCTTTGGGAGCAGAGGGTCGCAGGTTCGAATCCTGTCTCCCCGACCAGCCTACGCCAAGGCTTCGGCTGGCAAGCCGGAGAATTGGCGGAGGCTGCCCGCCGCAGCTTTAGCGAAGGAGGGCTCCGGCGCTTGAGAAACCAAAATCGTCATCCTGTCGTTCGACTTCCCATGCATCGCCCAGCCCTGACCCTCATCCTCCTGCTCTTCGCCTCGGCGGCGTCGGCGCACGTCAAATGGTTCGAGGCCTATGAGGTGGCGGCCGAGCCGGTGCCGGTGTGGACGACCCTGGCCCTGCCCGCTTTCTGGATGGGCGTCGGCCTCGTCCTCTTTCTCTTCCTCCTCACCACCCTGGTCGAGCGGCGACCGCCGGGCCTCGCGGCGACGCGCGGGCTGGACTGGGCGACGAGGCCGCTTCGGGAGCATGCCGACGCCTTCATGATCGCGGTCCTCGCCGCCTTCTTCATCGCCCTCTTCGCCGTCGGCGGCACCTACCTCACGCCCGAGCTCAAGACCGGCGCCGGCTGGGTGCCCTGGGCGCAGATCGTCATCACCCTGCTGGTCATCCCCCGGCGCACCCGCCCGCTCGCCGCCCTGGGTATCGTCCTGCTCTGGGCCTTGACGCTTCGCGACTACGACCTCTTCCACCTGCTCGACTATCTCGCTCTGGGCCTCGGCCTCGCTTTCTATCTCCTGCTCTCCGGCCTTCCCGACGGCCGCTGGCACGACCGGCGCTTCGCGGTCCTGCGCTGGGGGATCGCTCTGGCTCTGATGTGGTCGAGCATGGAGAAGTTCATGTACCCGCAGTGGTTCCTGCCTTTGCTCGAGGAGAAGCCGTTCCTCGCCTTCGGGATCCCGTTCGGGCCCTATACGACCATGGCCGGGGTTGCCGAATTCACCCTGGGCTTCGGATTGCTCTGGACGCCTTTGGTCCGGCGACTCTCGGCCGCGGCCTTGTTCCTGCTGATGTTCGCCGCCGTCTATCCGTTCGGCCGGGTCGATCTGATCGGCCACGCCACCATCCTCGCCTCCTTGCTCGTCATCCTCGCCGATCCGATCCGCGAGGAGTCGCTGGAAGTGACTCCGCGCGACCGCCGGGCGACCTTCTTCGTCCCGCTCGGGATCGCCGCCGCGCTCGCCGTGACGATGATCTCTTATGCCGGCATGCACCGGCTCATCTATCATGAGGCGGACGGCCAATTGGCCATGCTGCTTCGGCCGGAATCGGAGCGTCCGATGCACGGCGCATCGGCGGGCGCCCCTCCCGGCGCCTTCTGGCGGAGCTCGGAGCATTATCACGGCGCGGCCGCCGCGCCCGCCGCCGCGGCGACCGCGGAAATGATGGCCGCCATGGACCGGATGCACGCGGAGATGAACTCGGTCCGGATGACCGGTGACATCGATCGCGACTTCACCGCGCTCATGGTCCCGCACCACCGGTCGGCGGTCGAGATGGCCCGGGCCTATCTGGCAAGCGGCCGCGACCCCGAGCTTCGCCGCCTCTCCGAAAACGTCATCGCCTCGCAGGAAGCCGAGATCCTCCAGATGCGCGGCCGTC
The DNA here is from genome assembly GCA_035719905.1 of Allosphingosinicella sp. GTDB lineage: Bacteria > Pseudomonadota > Alphaproteobacteria > Sphingomonadales > Sphingomonadaceae > Allosphingosinicella. The sequence goes on along the minus strand of DASTFN010000011.1, from coordinate 85,797 downwards.
CTCCGGCGCCGGCGGCTTCGCCGCACGCGGGGCATTGAGTCTGACGTCATCCCGGACTTGATCCGGGATCCATGAACACGGCGTAAGCGAACTTCCCGGGCGACTGAGTTCATGGATTCCGGCTTTCGCCGGAATGACGAATTACGCCCCGCCGCCCTCCCGCGGCGCCAGCACCCCGTCGAGCACCCCCGCCAGGGTCTCAAGCCGATAGGGCTTGAACACGACCGGCCGCCCCGCCCCGCCGGCGCGGGTGATCTCGTCGCTATAGCCGGTGGTGAGGACGACGGGCACTCCGGGAAGCACCGGCGCCAAAGCGTCGGCGAGCTCGATCCCGCTCATCCCGGGCATGACGACGTCGGTGAAGACCGCGTCGAAGCCGCCGGCTCGGGCGAGCTCCAGCGCCTCCGCCCCGGTTCGGGCGCGGATCACCCGGTGGCCGAGCTCGACCAGCAGGGTCTCGGCGAAGGCGCCGACCTCCTCATTGTCGTCGACGAGCAGGATCCGGCCGGTGCGATGCTTGCGCCGGGCTTCGGGCTCGGGCCGGGCGGGCGCCACGGCGCGTTCGCTGCAGGGGAGGATCAGGGTCACGGTCGTGCCTTCGCCGACCACGCTCTCCACCTGCACGTCGCCGCCGGTCTGGGCCGCGAAGCCGTAGACCTGGCTGAGGCCGAGGCCGGTGCCCTTGCCGACCGACTTGGTGGTGAAGAAGGGCTCGAAGACCCGCCCGAGCGCGTCCTCGTCGATGCCGGTGCCGTTGTCGCTGACCGCGACGAAGATCGCCGGGCGTCCGTCGGCGAGGGGCTTCGCCTCGCCGGTGTGAAGGGTGAGGGCGCCGCCGTCGGGCATGGCGTCGCGGGCGTTGACCGCGATGTTGAGGATCGCCGATTCGAGCTGGGCCGGATCGACCTCGATCGCGCACAGGCCCGGGGCGAGCTCGGTCCTTATCTCGACCCGCTCGCCCAGGGTGCGGTCGAGCAGGTCGGTCATGCCTTCGATCTTGGCGTTGAGGTCGATCACCTCCGGCTGAAGCGGCTGGCGGCGGGCGAAGGCGAGCAGCTGGCCGGTCAAAGCGGCCGCCCGGCCGGCGGTCTGGACGATCGCGTCGGCGAACCGGATCCTTTTGGCCTCGGCGATCCCGGGGCGGCGCAAGATGTCGGCCGAGCCCTGGATGACGGTCAGCAGATTGTTGAAATCGTGGGCGATTCCGCCGGTGAGCTGGCCGAGCGCCTGCATCTTCTGGGCCTGGCGCAATTGCTCCTCGGCATGGGCGCGTTCCTCGACCTGGACCTGGAGCTCGGCATAGGCCCCGCTCAGCGCCTCGGCCCGCGCCTCGAGCTCGCGCTTGGCCCGGCGAAGCGCGGTCTGGGAGATTCCGAGGATCAGGACCACCAGCACCGCCATGACGATGAGCAGGCCGATGAAGCCGTAGCGGGTGAGCCGGCGGTAGACCGGCTCGCGCATCGCGCCCAGATAGACGCTTCCGATCCGCTCGCCGCCGCGCATCACCGGAACCAGGGCCGCGACGATGTTGGCGCCGCTCGCGGGCGTACCCGCCGTCTCGGGGAGAGCGCCGCTGCGCCGCTGGTAGCCCGCGAAGCGAACGCCCTCGCGATCGTAGACCCCGGCCGCGTCGATCTGCGGATTGACCCGAAGCGCGTCGACCGCCTCCTGCGCGGTGGCGGCGTCGCCGAAATCGAGAGCGGCGGTGACGCTGGCCGCGAGGATATCGGCCTGGATCGTCGTCTCTTTGTGCTTCTGCTCGCGATAGGCGCTCTCGTTCTGGAAGATGACGGCGAGCCCGATGGCGAGCAGGAGCAAGGCCATCACTCCGGCGGCGATCGGCACGTTCGGCCAGCGGTCGGCGAGGCGGGTGACGGGGCGCATCAGGGCCGCTGCCGAACGGTGAGGGCGATCCCGAGCAGGCGCGAGCTGATCCCGACCCCGCTCTTCGCCGCCTGGGCCTCGTCGATGTTGAAACGCACCCGGCCCTGGTGGATGACGAAATGGATCATTCCGTTCTGGGCTCCGGCGCGGGCGTCGGTGACGGTGAGCACCGGCTTGCCCTGGAGCCCCTGAAGAGCGGCAGTGCCGCCCTGGACGAAGGCGACGTGGCAGCCGCCCGCCAGGCCGGGCGCGGCGAGCCGGCGGACCTGGAGGGGATGGCCGTCGACCTGCTGGCCGCGCGCGGCGTCGTCGATCAGCCGACCGAACGGGTCTCCGCCGAGGAGGCAGATCTGGAGCGGCGCCCCCGGCCGCGGCCGGGCCGCGGCCGGCCAGGCGACATAGGCCGGGAATTTGGTGAGGAAGGCGGCCTTGACCGCGACGTCGCTCGGCGGCGCCGCGGCCGGCAAGGCGAGCAGCGCCAGCGCCGCTATGAGCAGGCGAAGGCGCGGGGAGGGCGGCGCCATCAGAAACGCAGCCTCGTGCCGAGATGGACATTGCGCTCGATCCGTTGCGCGCGCCCGGCATCGTTGCTCTCGACATGGGATTCATGGAGGAGGTTGTTGCCGGCGACGTAGAGCTCGATCGGGTCCGAGACCCGCCACGCCAGGCGCGCGTCGGCCTCGACATAGCCGCCGAGGCCGCCGGTCCCGAGATCGTCGACTCCCCTCAGGCCGAGGTCGATCTGGAGCTTGTCGGTGAGGTCGAGCTGCGACCGGGCCAAGACCTGATAATCGGGATCGGCGCCGAGCGAGGCGCGGTTGGCGAGGTCCAGGGCCCCGCTCTTGAGCCGGAAGTCCTTGTTGAGCGCGGCGGCACCCAGGCTCACCCGCCACCGCTCCGAAAGCTGGTGGGTCAGCCATGCCTCGGCGCCATAGGTGCGGCCCTCCAGGCCGTTGCGGAGCCTGATCGGGAGCGGATTGCCGGTGAATTCGGTAGTCCGGATATCGTCGTAGAGATTGTAGAAGAGCGAGACCGAGAGGGTGGTCGAGGCGCCGGGCCGGCCGCGATAGCCGGCTTCGAAGGCGATCAGCTTCTCGCTCTCGAAATCGGCGGCTTCGGCGAGCAGGGGCAGGAAGACGAGCTGGCGGTCGATCCGCGACGGAGTCCGCACCGCCCGCGACACCGCGCCCCACAAGGTGGTCCGGTCGCTGGGCCGCCAGGCGAAGCGAAGGTTGGGCAGCAGCTCCACTCCGCTGAACGACGAGCGTTCGAGCTTCAGCCCGGCGATCAGGTCGAGCTCGGGGGTGAGCGCCATCCTGTCCTGGACGAAGGCGTTGGCGACCCATAGCCTCCGACTTTGAGGTTCCAGGTGGAAGCCATTGAGATTGTTTACGAACTTGTCGCGCGTTGTCCGCACGCCTCCGCCCAGAACCAGATGGTGGCGGCCAAAGCGGGCGTTGAGCTGGGCTTCGGCGTCGAAGGTCTGGAGGGCGTCGGTCACAAGCAGCGAGCGGCGGTGGTAATCGTCATAATAGGCCTGGATCTGGAGCGACCGGTTTTCGGCGAAGCCATGGCTCCAGCGGGCAAGCAAATTGTGGCCGCGGTCGCCGTCGCCCGGCAGCGTATCGATGTCCGTATCGAAGATGTCGCCCTGCAGGACGATTTGGTCGGCGCCTTTGCCGAGGTCGGCCCGGAAGCCGGCCTGCCAGCCCGAGAATGAATCTTCATTGTCGGGAGCGGGGCCCGCGGGCTGGTCTTCGCGGTCGAGCCCGTTGGCATAGACCCGCACCGCGCCGACGTCGCCGAGCAGGCCGCCGTAGCGAAGCGCCAGCGTCCGCTCGTTCGGGCCGGCGGTTCCCCGAACCAGCCCGCCCAGGGTCTTGCGCGAGTCGAGGGTGGCGACGCTGACCACTCCGTTGACCGCGTTGGGTCCGTAGAGCGTGCCGCCCGGGCCGCTGATCACCTCGATCTGCTCGATATCCTCGAGCAGAGGCATATGAAGCTCCCAGAACACCCCGGAATGGAATGTCGAATAGACGCTTCGACCGTCGATAAGGACGAGCAATTTGTTCGAGCTCTCGACGCCGTTGAAGCCGCGCGACGTTATCGCGAACTGCCGGGCGTCGAGCTGCTGGACCTGGAGGTTGGGGGCGAGGCGAAGCGCCTCGGGGAGCGAGGTCGCGGCGGAGCGGGTGATGTCGTTCCCGGTGAGGACGAAGATCGAGGTCGGCGCGCGGCTGATCGGCTCGGCCAGCTTGGACGCCGAGCGCACCTCGATCTGGGCGAGCTGCTCGATCGAGAGGTCGCGAAGCGCCTCGACCGTCTCCGGCTCATCGACGGAGGTCTGGGCGCGCCCGGGCGAGGGCAGGAGCGCGAGCACGGCCGCCCCCGCGACGAGCGCGGCCGGCTTTCCTCCCTTCATGTCGCTGCGCCTCAACGATAAACCCCCCGGGCCGCTGTGTTCACGGCGGCGGGCCTGACGTCAAGCACAGGGGTTAGGGTCCGGACTAAATACCGGGCGATCCTGGCCATTGCCGGTATTTAGTCCGGACCCTAAGGCGCGGGCGTTTTCGCCCGGATTTCCTCGGGCGCGTTGGCGACGAGGGCGAGCATCGCCGTCCAAGCCGCGACATTCTGCCTGAGCTGCTCCGGATCGACCTTGTCGAACGTGTCGTCGGGCGTGTGGTGATAATCGAAATAGCGGGTGCCGTCCTGCTGAAGGTCGATCGCCGCAATTCCCGCCTTGACCCAATCGCCGAGGTCGGCGCCGCCGGTCGCCGCGGCCGTTCCGCGCGAGATTCCGAGCGGGTAGAGAGCGGCGGCGATCCGGTCGGCCAGCCCCGCATTCGCCTCGGCGAAGCCCGGGTCCATCCGCCAGACGCGGTCGGAGCCGAAATCGGATTCGGAGACGAACGCCACTTTCTCTTGTCTGTGCGCCTCGCGATAGGCCTTGCTGCCATTGCCGCCGACTTCCTCGGCGCCGAACCAGACCACCCGGATCGTCCGCCGCGGCCGTCCCGCCGCCATGATCCGTTTCGCGGCCGCGGCGGTGATCGCCACCCCGGCGGCATTGTCGATCGCCCCGGTGCCGAGGTCCCAGCTGTCGAGATGGCCGCCGACGAGGACGATGCCGGCGTCCGGGTCGCTTCCGCGCACCTCGGCGACGACGTTGCCGGACTGGCGGACGCCGAGGTTGCGCGGCGTGAGGAGCAGCCTCATCGTCACCGGCTTGCCCCGCTTCAGGACCCGCTCCAGCTGCTCGGCGTCGGGCAGCGACAGGGCGCCGGCCGGGATCGGCCTCGCGCCCTCGCCCCAGATCTGGACTCCGGTATGCGGGTTGCGGTGATAGTCGGTGCCGATCGAGCGGATGACGATCCCCGCCGCCCCCTTGCGGCTCGCCACCGACGGGCCGGTCCGCCGCACCCCGCCATAATAGCCATATTGCGACCCGTCCTGGGTCGCGCTCATCTTGTGGCCGACGAAGACGATCTTGCCGCGGACCGCGGCCTCCGGCGCCGCCTCGAGCTCGGCGAGGCTGTCGAAGGCGACGACCTCACCGGTCATCCCGCCGGGCGGCGTCGCTCCGCTGTTGCCGAGCGCGGTGACGGCGAGCTTCTGCGGAAAAGGCGCGAGGATCTCGGCGCGCTCCTCGCCGCGCACCCAGACCGGCATGTCGTAGGTCTCGACATGCACGTTGGCGAAGCCGAGCGCCTTCAGCCGCCGGACCGCCCATTCGCGCGCCCGGGCCTCGGATTCGGTGCCGGCCGGACGGGGGCCCACCTCGGTGGTGAGTCCCTCGACGATGTCCAAAGCGACCTCGTCCTTCAGCGCCGAGTCGCGCAGGCGCTCGGCCTGGTTCGAAGTCTGGGCGATGGCGGGGAAAGAAAGAAGAGCGGCGGCGAGCAGAAGGGCGGTCTTTTTCATGGGTGGGCCGTAGCCACATCGTCATTCCCGCGAAAGCGGGAATCCATGAAGGCTTCGGGGCAGCCTGCGCGCCAATCGTCTTCACCGCCGCGAAGCGGCCAATCCCTCCTTCTACGTTGTGCCTTTGCGCCTTCGTGCCTTCTCTCCAACATGAGTCGGGCGCTTCGTTTCAAGGGTGAGCACCGGACGCATCGGCGGCTGGCTCGGGCTTCGCACTCGGTCCGGCATTCGTGTTCGCCTTCGGCCGCCTCGCCACCCGATTTGAGGGAAGGCGCGAAGGCGCAAAGGCACAACGTAGAAGGGAAGGGGCTTTCCGCTTCGCGGGGGCGACGCAGACAGGTGACATTCGCCGTCCGCCTCACTAGTTAGGCGCCACACCCGCATTCCAGCACAGATTAACCGGAGACCGCGCCGCCATGGCCGCACAGTACAGCTTCGTCATGAAGGGCATGAGCAAGACCTTTCCGGGCGCGCCCAAGCCCATCCTCAACAACATCAACCTGCAATTCTACCCGGACGCGAAGATCGCGATCATCGGGCCGAACGGCTCGGGCAAGTCGACCCTGATGAAGATCATGGCCGGCCGCGACCGGGAGTTCACCGGCGAGGCCTGGCCGGGCGAGCATATCCGGGTCGGCTATCTCGAGCAGGAGCCGCAGCTCGATCCGACCAAAACGGTCAAGGAGAACGTCATGGACGGGGTCCGGGCGACCGCCGACATGATGGACCGGTTCAACGAGATCTCGACGATCATGGGCGATCCGCCCGCGGACGCCGATTTCGACGCCCTGATGGCCGAGATGGGCGAATTGCAGGAGAAGATCGACGCGGTCGACGGCTGGTCGCTCGACAACCAGCTCGAGATCGCGATGGACGCGCTCAGGTGCCCGCCCGGCGATTCCGAGGTCGCCAATCTGTCGGGCGGCGAGAAGCGCCGGGTCGCGCTCACCCGCCTTCTGCTCGAGAAGCCCGACATCCTCCTCCTCGACGAGCCGACCAACCACTTGGACGCGGAAAGCGTCCAGTGGCTTGAGAAGCATCTCGTCGACTATGCCGGCAACGTCATCCTCGTCACCCACGACCGCTACTTCCTCGACAATGTCGTCAACTGGGTGCTCGAGCTCGACCGGGGCCGCTACTATATCTACGAATCCAATTATTCCGGATATCTGGAGAAGAAAGCCAAGCGCCTCGAGCAGGAGGAGCGGGAAGAGCAGGGCAAGCAGAAGGCGATCCAGGAGGAACTGGACTGGATCCGCCGCTCGCCCAAGGCCCGCCAGACCAAGTCCAAGGCCCGGATCAAGGCGTTCGACGAATTGGTCGAGGCCCAGGAGAACCGCACCCCCGGCAAGGCCCAGATCCTCATCCAGGTCCCCGAGCGGCTCGGCGGCACCGTGATCGAGGCGAACGGCCTGACCAAGGCCTATGGCGACAAATTGCTGTTCGACGACCTCACCTTCAGCCTTCCGCCGGGCGGGATCGTCGGCGTGATCGGCCCCAACGGCGCCGGCAAGACCACCTTGTTCAAGCTCATCCGCGGCGAGGAGGAGCCCGACGCCGGCTCCGTCCGGATCGGCGAGACGGTGCGCCTGGGCTATGTCGACCAGTCGCGCGACGCGCTCGACCCGGCGAAGAACGTCTGGGAGGAGGTCTCGGGCGGAAGCGACGTCTTCCGCTTCGGCAAGCACGAAATCGGCACCCGCGCCTATGTCGGCGCGTTCAACTTCCGGGGCCAGGATCAGCAGAAGAAGGTCGGGCAGCTCTCGGGCGGCGAGCGCAACCGGGTCCACATGGCCAAGATGCTGCAGAAGGGCGGCAACGTCCTCCTCCTCGACGAGCCGACCAACGACCTCGACGTCGAGACCCTCCGCGCCCTCGAGGAAGCACTCGAGAATTTCGCCGGCTGCGCCGTCGTCATCAGCCACGACCGCTTCTTCCTCGACCGCCTCGCCACCCACATCCTCGCCTTCGAAGGCGACAGCCACGTCGAATGGTTCGAAGGCAATTTCGAAGCCTATGAGGAGGATAAAAGGCGGCGGATGGGGCCGGAGGCAGACCGGCCGCACCGGATGACGTATCGGAAGCTGACCCGGTAGCCCGTCTCCGCGCCATCTCGACCAAGCGGGAATCTGCCTCTGCCTCCTCCGTCTCTCTGCTTGGACAACCAAGGGCGGACAAGACAGCGACAGCCTCATTTCGAGCCCCGTGCACCGCGGAGCTCTCTGCTGCGCCTATTCCCGGAATGTCTTAAATTTTCAATTCCGTGTTGGCGACGGCCCCGTAACAAAAAAGCCTATTGAAACAGAATAACTTTTTGCTAGCCTGCGAATCGGGGTGGCTAGTGGGGGCTGCCCCTTTAATATACCATTAGGGGATGGATGATGTCGTTTGATAACGTGGGCGGAACGACTCCGGTACTCGATACGCAAGTGTTGACCTACATTGGAGACTGTGAACCGTTTCCTAGTGAAGGGTCTGACCTTTCTGCTGCTATAGCAGCACTGACTCAGTCAGGCGAGGGTGCTAGCCCTATTCTGCATTCCACCGAGAATAGTATGGAGTTTGGCGCGGGCGCGGATCCGGCCGACACCGGGGTAGCCACCGTCGGAGATCTCGATGATGATGTCACGCCGGTTAACCTGTTTTATCTAGACGAGCCGACCGATGACGGCGGCGGCGGCGGTTATTTCGAGGTCAGCGAGCCTGTAATCTATGTACCTGAGGGTTTCACTGTCAACGATCTCTACGCCACGGAGTTCGTCCTTGATACGACCACGGGAATCGTGACGATCAATCTGTGCTTCAGCACGGATCCCGCCGATTTCCAAATTGCCGGGTCGACCTTGACCTCGCCGCTGGCCCCGATGGCCTCGACGATCGACTTCGGTCTGGACGGTCCCTCGCCCTTGCAGCAGGGTAACGGCTCCAAATGCGTCGTGACTATCACCAAGACGACCACGACGACTAGCGGCTCTTCCAGCTTCACTTTCCTGGGCGGGCTCGTGAACTACACGTCCAATTCGGGGGGCTCTAGCACCACTACGACGAAGACCCTCACGATGGAGGGTATCCTGAGGAATGGCCGCTGTGTGCTCACCAACGGGCGCTAGATTCTTTACGAAGGGGGAGTTGGGTTCAGCTCCCCCAAGCATCGCATAATGCTTTGGCAATAACAGCACGAGAGCTGATTTAGGATTCTTGGTCCTGGTGAACAGATGATGCCCACCCCGCATGTCTTCTCGGTGTTCGCTTTGATGATGACAACTCAAGCGCACGGTTCGCTCGGAGAGTATGATGCTCATGGCGAGCAGACCATCCTGGACAGGGCAGACCGCAGGCAGAATTTCAATTACGAGATCCGGACCGCCGACGGTCGCAAGGCGAGCACGTTCTGCAAGACGTACACTTTCAACCAGACGGTCGCCTGGCACAATTCAGACGGCGCCTTCGGTTATCACATAAGCTGCCTTAAGCAGCGCCGAAAGAATCGCAGGCTGGCTATCTGGATCCACGGGGGCCCGTGGGCCCCGGCCAGCAAGGACCTTGTTTTGGACCAGCTGGCCTTTCTTGACTCGGGTTACGACCTTTATGTCCTGCTCTATCCGGGGAGCTCGGACCGGCCGGTCAAATTCGAAGGTCCGGTGATGGTTCCGGACGTCGTGGACGCCCTGGCCGAGATTAAGGTAGCGGTCGGATGGGGCCGCAAGCATTATGAGAGGGTAGACGTCGTCGGCGAAAGTTTCGGCGCTTTCCTGGCTGCGTCGGCGGCGCCTAGTCTCGGACAGGACAATTCCCTCTTCCTGATCAATCCCAGTCTCGGCGGAAAAAACCGGCTTGAGGAATACTATGCGGGCCGCCCCGAGGATGCGCTTGTGGAGGGCATCCCCAAAGAGCGAGCCCGGGCTGAAGTGAAGCGAATCACCGACGCCTATTTCGCAAGACTCCATGCCTATGCACCGCTCCGGCTCCTCGAGTCGGCCGAAGGACTGAAGCTGAAGCTAGTATATGGCGGGCGCGACGAACTCATGAAGCCCGAAGAGATACAAAGCATCGTCCGATTAGCCGTCCACGGCTGCGGCGTCGACTACCGGGCCGACAATGGTCACGAATCCGGGAACACGCCCGAGCAGTTCGAAAGCTTCCGCGAGTTGATACGCTGCGGAGATGTGCAACGGTCTCACGGTCGCCCACACCCAAAGACGGGCGGCAGGAATGGGGACGACGTCAGAAATTGACGTGCTGGCGGCCCCGCCGCAAACTCAAGAAAAAGGAGCCGGGCGAATGTCCGCCAAGGTAGGTCTTCTGGAGCATTTCCAGAAGCTCGCGAACTTCAAAGGTCGAGAAGACCGGACGAGCTTCTGGCCCTACGCGGCTTTGGTCCTGGGGATCGTCATGGTCGTCGGGGCCCTCATGACCCTGCCGATGATGGTGCGATTGATTCAGGCCGCCCCGCAATTCACTCCCTCTGATCCGGGAGATGTGAACGTTTTTGCGGAGGGCGGAGAATTCTCAGCCTCGGCGCAGGGCCAGTTCGCCGGACCTGCGTTGCCCGTCGGTTTTCTCGCGGCTTACCTCGCGGTGACCCTCGGTCTGGCGGTCGTGCTTTATGCCGCGGCCGTCGTCCGCCGCCTTCACGATCGCGGAAACTCGGGCTGGTGGGGCCTGATGCCGCTGCCGTTCCTCGCCTACATTTCGGTCCAGATGATCCGGCTGGTCGGCTCGATGCAGCGGGGAGAGCCGCCGGACATAACGTTGTTTCTCACCGTCGCAGTAAGCAACATTTTCTACTGGGCCGCGCTGTTGACGCTGGTCGTTCTGCTCGCCGGCGCGAGCGATCCCGGACCGAACCGCTACGACCTCGAGAATTGAGCCGCACTGCTTCTCCGAGGCGGGCACGCCTCGGACGATAACCTATCGGCGGCTGACGCGCCGGTCTTCGACAGGCGCATCCGACGCGAGCGTTCATCGGCCGCAGGCCAATGATTTTCAACGCGAAGACGCAAAGACGCAAAGAATCCGTGGTGCGTCCCCGACGCCAGGGTGCCTCATATTTGCAGCGTCGCCATCGTCCCGAGGGCGAGTCTTTGAAAATTCTACATGACGGGCGAATACATCGTTGCGTCTTCGAGTCTTCGAGTCTTCGCGTTGAAGATTGAAGGTCGCGGCCTCCCCCAGATTTACCACTAGAGACGACCATGTCCGGACTGATTGGGGACAGGTACCGGTATCTGTCCCAAAAGGTCGCAGACCGATAGAGAACCAAGATGGAATTCGAGCCTAGCCGGACACTGCATCGACCGCTGCTACCAACTCGCTCTCAAAGGCTATGAGGAAGGCAGGGTCCCCGTCGGCTCGCTCCTCGCGCGCGGCGGCGAAATCGTCGCGGAGGGGTGGAACCGCCGGGTACAGCTCGGCGATCCGATCGCGCACGGCGAGATGGACTGCCTTCGCCGCGCCGGCCGCCATCGTCATCCTCGAGAACCGCAATTTCGGCGGCAACGAGGATTTCCTGAGGGCGAACGGAGTCGCGGTCGCGATCGTCGACGACCGGCGCTGCATCGACCTCATGGCGCGCTTCATCGCCGAAAGGCCGGAGCTCTGGCACGAGGACATCGGCGAGGCGTGAGCCGGCGCAATCCCGGGTGGCGATCTTCGGATATCGGACGATTCGGCCTGGGAGGATGGGCGCGGAGGGGGGCCGGCCGCAGCGTATGACGTTTCGGAAGCTGACCCGGTAGCAAAGGCCGCGCCACCCCGCTTTACCGCTGCCGGAAAAGGTGAGAGACTTGGGTCGATCACCATCTTCCGGGGGGAACACCAATGAGCGACATCAGGCCCGACCCTGCGACGCCGGGGGAGCCCGGCGGCTTTCAGGCCATTCTCAGCCGCTTCTGGACCTTCGACCGCCTGCTCGGCAGCACCATCATCAAGGTGCTTTACTATCTCGGCCTGGCCGGGATCGCCCTCTATATGCTGTTCGGCATCTTCGCCGCGCTGGCCATGGGATCCTATTCGCCGGGCGGCGGCCTCGTCGGTCTCATCTTCGCGCTGGTCTTCGGACTGATCGGCGTGGTTTTCTGGCGTGTGACCTGCGAGCTCTGGCTGGTCATCTTCAACATCCACGATCGACTCGGCGAAATACGGGACCGCCTGCCGCCGCGCTGAGCCGACTTCCACCGTCCGATAGACCTGGGGCAGCAACCAACTGATCCCCGCCGTCTCAACCTTCAGCCCGTCGATCGTCGCCGGCGGAGGTATTCGCGCGCCTCGAGTCCGCCTCCCGCGAAGCGGGCATCCTTCTACTTTTTCTATGTTGTGCCTTCGTGCCTTCCCTAAAAATCGGGTGCCGAGACGACCGACTGGCAGGCGACAGACTCCGACCGAGTGCAAGGCGCAGGCCGGCATCGACGCATCCAGCGCCTTTCCATTTGGCGACGTGCCCGGCTGATATTTGAGGGAAGGCACGAAGGCACAACGTAGAAAGGGGATTGGGTTGCCGCTTCGCGGCGAGGGGAGGGGGAAGGCCCCGACCGCGTGGTTAACCATCCTCTAACACCCTGGCGATAAAGCGGGCCTCCTTCGCGAAAGGGGCGCCTTCAATGCTTCACAAGTCGATGCTGGGCCTGCCCATGCTGCTGCTGGGCGCTTCCTGCGTCCCGCCGGTCGCGGCGCGGCAGGGGGTTGCGAGCCCGGGCTCGGCGCCCGCCGGCCTGGCCGCGGCCAAGGTCGTGCCGCTGCCGCCGGCCGAGGCGATCGCTCCGGGGCAGGCGGCGGAGCCGTTCGTCGTCGGCGAGCGGAGCGAGCGCGATATCGCCGCGTCGCTGCAATGCCTGACCGCCGCCGTTTATTACGAGGCGCGCTCGGAAGGTCTCGAAGGCCAGCGCGCCGTCGCCCAGGTCGTCCTCAACCGGGCCCGTCACCCCGCTTTCCCGAAGAGCGTCTGCGGGGTCGTCTACCAGGGCTCGAAGCGCCGCACCGGCTGCCAGTTCAGCTTCACCTGCGACGGTTCGCTCGGCGGCCGGCGCGATCCGGCCGCCTGGGTGCGGGCGCGGCGGGTCGCCGGCGCGGCGCTGGCGGGAAGCGTCTACGGACCCGTCGGCCATGCCACCCATTACCACGCCTCCTACGTCCGGCCCTGGTGGGCGGCGTCGCTGACCCGGGCGGTGAGGGTCGGCTCGCACATCTTCTACCGCTGGCGCGGCGACTGGGGCGATCCCAAATCCTTCCGCCGGCCCTATGTGGCCGCCGAATTGGCGGAGCAGGTCGACCGGCCGTCGCGGCCGGGGCGGAACGCCGACCGGAGCGAGGGCCTCGACCGCGGCGAAACCACCGTCGCTCATGGCGTCACCGTCCGCCGCGGCGGACCGCCGCCCCGCTTCCTCGCCGCGGCCGACGAAACGCCGCCGCTGGTGCGCTCGGCCAGCGCCGCCGGAGTAAGGGTCCATAGCGGGCTTCCCGATTTTGTCGGCACCGACGCCGTCGAGACGGGCGGGACGATCGATTCCGCGCCGGCCAGCTGAGGCCTAGCGCACCCTCTTCACATAGACCCGCCCGTCCTCGCGCCTTTCGGTCGCGAAATTGGGCACGGCATCGATCAGCTCGTGAAGGCCGGCATAGCCGTAGCTTCGGGCATCGAACGAGGAACGGTTGCCAGCGCGCTGGCCGACCTCGGAGAGGCTTGCATAGCCGCGCCCGTCGCGCTTCGAGGCCCGGAAGGCGGCGCCGAGCAACTTGACCAGCTCCTCGTCCACCTTGCGCTTGGGCGGGGGAGGGGCCGCTTCCGGAGTGTCGTGATCTTCGCTCTGGGCGAGCGCCCCGACGTCGATGAAGCGGCTGCAGGCCTGCTGGAAGGAGACCGGCGCCCGCGACGTCCCGAAGCCGTAGACGGGCACCCCGTCCTGCCGGATCCGCATCGCCAGCGGCATGAAGTCCGAATCGCTCGACATGATCCCGAAGCCGTCGACCCGGCCGCCGAACAGGAGGTCCATGGCGTCGATCGTCATCTTCATGTCGGTCGCGTTCTTGCCCTTGGTGAGGTCGAACTGCTGGTGCGGCTCGATGGCGTGGCGGTGGGTCATCTCCGCCCAGCCCTTGAGCGCCGACTTGCTCCAATTGCCGTAGGCCCGGCGGATGTTCACCGTGCCCAGCTCGGCGAGCACGGTCAGGACCGAGTCGAGATGGTCGGACGAGGCGTTGTCGGCGTCGATCAGGAGAGCGACATTGCCGTCCTGGCGGTCGGTGTCGGCCATGCTAGCGCCCGGCCTCGGAATTGAGGCGCGCATCGAGGCTCCACGGCCCCGGCCCGGCCGCGGCGATGTAGAGGAAGACGAAGCAATAGAGGATTGCCGCGTCGCCCATATTGTTCACCGGGAAGAAGTTCTGCGGTGCGTGTGCGGTCCAGTAGGCGACCGCCATCGTGCCGGAGGCAAGGAATGCGGCGGGGCGAGTGAGCAGGCCGAGGGCGATGAGGAGGCCGCAAACGAACTCCACAATTCCGGCAAAATGGCCAGGATGATTGAAGGCCCAGCCGCTTCCGGCCATCTGACCCGCCGGGAACGAGAGAAACTTCTGAGTCCCGTGAGCGAGGAAGATCAGACCGGTAACGATCCGGAGCACGCTCAGAAGGCGCGGCGCCCACGACGAAGGCAGTCCGAGATCGCGCATGACGGGGTTCCTTTTCGGCTACAGGCGCAACGCCTAACACCGCCGCTCGGGGTGCGAAAGCGGCGACCGGCAAGCCCTTGAGCTGACGTGATTAATTCGCCACTGGCGCTTTCCGGCTTTCTGCGGCAGAAAGCCTGATATCCCATGGCCAGCGTGCGCAGCCTCTACGACGTGCTCAACGTCGCTCCCGAAGCGGAGCCGGTCGTCGTCGAGGCGGCCTACAAGGCGCTGATCAAGAAATATCATCCCGACCAGGCGGTCGAGGCGCCCGTTTCCAAGGACGCGACGGCGATCAACGAAGCCTTCGCCATCCTCAAGGACCCGGTCAAGAGGGCCGATTACGACCACAGGCTGTGGAGCAAGCAGCAGGCGATCCGCCTCGCCGAGGCCCAGGTCGCAAGCGCCGGCCGGCCGCCGCGCTACGTCGCGGTCAGCGGCTGGCTGATCGCCGGCCTGCTCGCCTGCGCGCTCGCCGCCGTCGCCATGGGCAAGAGCCTGGCGCCGCCGCCGTTCAACGCTCCGGCCGAGGCGGCCGAGGTCCACGATTCGGAAGCTCCCGCCCGGGCCGCGGCCTTGAAGGCCGCCGCCGCCGAAGCCGTGCACGACCGCGCCTTGCCCTCCTCGGCCCTGGTGATCGCCCGGGTCCGCGCCGAGGAGGGGGTCCACCCGGCGCTCCGTCCCGCCCCCGCCGGCCGAGCCGAGTCCGGCGCTCCCCGAAGCCGCAAGGCCCGCCCTACGCCCCGAGCCAGGACCGAGCCGCGCAAGGAAAGCGATTTCCTCGAGCGCCAGGGCTATATTTACTAAAGCTATCCTCCCCGCCGCGAAGTGGTGGGGAGGGGAACCATGCGAAGCATGGTGGAGGGGTAGTTGGCGCCGACCTCAGGGGGAACAAGCCCGATTCCCTGAATCTGCGCCAGTTACCCCTCCACCACCTTTCAGGTGGTCCCCCTCCCCACGGCTTCGCCGCAGGGAGGATGAGGAGCGCTCATCCCTTACACGGAACCGCGCAGGGCTTCTGCGGCTCGCCGCGGTTGCGGCGCCGGACCCGGTCCTCGCCGGCGGCGCGCTCGACCTGCTCTTTCAGCCCGCTCTTCTCCTTCCGGTAGCCCTTGGCTTCCAGGCAGTCGTAAGCGTTGAGCAGGGCCGCGATCGGATCCATCCAATATTTGTGGTTGGCCTCGCTGGTGCACAGGTCGACGTCGATCTGCTGCTCGGCCAGGGTCTTGGTCGGGTGCGACACCTGCGCCGTGCAGGCGGCGACGGCGAGGGCAAGCAGGGCAAGCGGCACGAGCTTCATGGCCGCCCTTCTTGCATCCGGCGGCCCGGATCGCAAATTGGGGGGCATGAACCGCGCCGCCGCCGCTTTCGCCGTCTTGCTCCTCCTCGCCGCCTGCAACTCGTCGCGGCCGCCCTGGGCCGACGGCCGGATGGTCACCGAGGAACGGCGCGGCGACGGCGAGGTCCGGGACCATAAGAGGCTCGAGGAGCGCCTGCTCGCCCTCCACAATCGCGAGCGTCGGGCGACCGGGGCGGCGCCGCTCGCCTGGGATCCCGCCCTTGCCGCCGCCGCCGCTTCCTACGGGCCGGCGCTCGACCGGCTCGGCAAGCTCGCCCATTCGCCCCCGGCGACCCGTCTCGGGCAGGGCGAGAATCTGTGGATGGGGACGAGCGACGCCTATTCGCTGGAGGAGATGGCCGGGAGCTGGGCGGAGGAAAAGAGCCTGTTCCGCCCCGGAATCTTCCCGACCGTCAGCCGGAGCGGCAATTGGAGCGACGTCGGCCATTACACCCAGATGATCTGGAAGGGCACGAACCGGATCGGCTGCGCCCTTCACGAGGGCCGCAAGTGGGATTTCCTGATCTGCCGCTATTCGCCCCCGGGGAACGTGGTGGGGCAGAGGGTACCTTAGGTCGCGGCGGACGGGAGAGGGTTTGCACCGCCCGCCGCCCTTGCCTATCAAGTCCGCACTATAGGGGAGGGCGCTTCATGAACCTGTTCGCGCGCAAGGCGGTCGTCGCCGACGAGGATATGGCGCCGGAGCACAGGCTCCACCGGAGCCTCGGCTGGCCGCATCTGATCGCGCTCGGGGTCGGGGCGATCGTCGGCACCGGGATCCTCACTTTGACCGGGGTCGGCGCCGCCAAGGCCGGGCCGGCGGTCATCCTCTCCTTCGCCATCGCCGGCCTTATCTGCGCCTGCGCTGCGCTCGCTTATGCCGAGATGGCGACGATGATCCCGGCGTCGGGGAGCGCCTATACTTACTCCTACGTCGTCATCGGCGAGCTGATCGCCTGGATCATCGGCTGGAGCCTGATCCTCGAATATTCGCTGGTGGTGAGCGCGGTCGCGGTCGGCTGGTCGGGCTATGCGGCGCCCTTGCTTCACGAGGCGGTCGGCTATCCGATGGCGTTGGCGCAGGGGCCGGAGCTGGGCGGGATCGTCAACCTGCCGGCCATCTTCATCATCGCCGTGGTCGCCGGCCTGCTCATCTACGGCACCAAGGAGAGCGCCACCGTCAACGCCCTGCTCGTCCTCGTGAAGATCGTCGCCCTCATCGTCTTCGTCGCAGTCACTCTGCCCTATTTCGACGCCGCCAATTTCAGCCCGTTCATGCCCTACGGCTTTCCCAAGACCGGCGCCCCCGGCGCCGAGGTCGGGGTGATGGCGGCGGCGGCGATCATCTTCTTCGCCTTCTACGGCTTCGACGCCATCGCCACCGCCGCCGAGGAGACCAAGAATCCCGGCCGCGATCTTTCGATCGCAATCGTCGGCTCGATGGTGGTGTGCGTGGTGATCTACATGGCGGTGGCAGGGGCCGCGATCGGAGCGCTCGCCTACACCCGTTTCGCCGACAGCCCCGAGCCGTTGGCGCTGATCCTGCGCGAGCTGGATTTGCCCTGGGCGGCTCGCTATCTCGCCGCGTCGGCGGTGATCGCCCTGCCGACGGTGATCCTCGCCTTCTTCTACGGCCAGAGCCGGATCTTCTTCGTCATGGCCCGCGACGGCCTGCTGCCGCGCGGCCTGGCCAAGGTGTCGGGCCGCGGCTCGCCGGTCCGGATCACCATCTTCACCGGGGTCATCGTCGCGGCGCTGGCCGGGCTGGTGCCGCTCGCCGAGCTCGCCGCCCTCGCCAATGCCGGCACATTGACCGCCTTCATCGCCGTCTGCGCCTGCATGCTGATCATGCGGACCCGGGCGCCGAACGCGCCGCGCCGCTTCAGCACGCCCTGGCCGTGGGTGGTCGGTCTCGGCGGAATCGCCGGCTGCCTCTACCTGCTCTACAGCCTGCCCTGGAACACGCAGCGTTATTTCCTGCTCGCCCAGGTCGTGGGCCTCGGCCTCTATCTCGTTTACGGCTACCGTCGCAGCCCGCTCGGCACGGGCCGGTCCGACCCGCTGCAATATTCCGGGCTCCTGATCGGCGCGCTCGGCCTGCTGGTCGCGGCGGGAACCCTCCTCTACGGCCCGCCCATGGGCCAGGAGGGCGGCCTCTATTATCATTTCCTCGTCTATCTGCTCGGACTGGTGCTGATGCTCACCGGCGCCTTGCTGTTTGGCAGCGGAGCGATCGCCGAACGGCTCTCGCCCGGCGGCGGTCGCGATCGGATCCCGCCGGAAGGCTGAAACGGCGCTCAGGCCGGGGCGAAATTGCCGCTGGCCTCGTCGAGCAGATGGAGCACCCCGTCGGCGATGGCGAAATAGGCGCCGTGGAGCTTGAGGCGCCCGTCGGCCTCGCGCTCCCTCACCCAGGGGAAGGTGCGCAGATTGGCGAGGCTGACCCTCACCCCTTCGAGCTCCATCGCCCGGAAGTCCTCGCCATGCTCGGTCCGCACCTTGTCGCGGGCCTCGCGCAGGAGCTCGATCCAGTCGGCGATGAAATGGCCCTCGCCATGCGCGGCGTCGTCGAACTGGCCGGTCAGAGCCGCCGCGCAGCCGCCGCAAAAGCCGTGGCCCATCACCACCACCTCCTCGACCTCGAGCTGGGTGACGGCGAATTCGAGCGCCGCCGAGACCCCGTGATGGCCGCCGGCGGTCTCGTAGGGCGGCACCAAAGCGGCGACGTTCCTGACCACGAACATCTCGCCCGGCCCCGAGTCGAAGATCTGGGTCGGGTCGACCCGGCTGTCCGAGCAGGCGATCACCATCACGCACGGGCTTTGCCCCTCGGCCAGCTTCGACCAGCGCTCGCGCTCGCGATCCCAGCCGGTCTCGCGGAAGCGGCGGTATCCGTCGATCAAGCTGTCGATAGCGGCCAAGGTCGTCCCTCTTCTCATCCGTTCGGCCCCGGATTTGATCCGGGGTTGTCGAAGCCCGTTCCTTCGGCGCGCCTAGGAGAAGGGAAGGGCTTCGACAAGCGCGGCCGCGACGTTGCGGGGTTCGGGCCCGTGCGCTCGCCGAGGTGGCGCAAGTCTTCCGACGGCGCTAAACTGGTCGCAATTGCGGGAGCGTTCCATGGCCAGTGCGAAGTTCACCAAGAAGAATGACTCGATCGAGATCCGGCTGCCGGACGAGACGAAGGCCGCGTTCAGGGAGAAGTGCCGGCAGGAAGGGCGTACGGCCAGCGATGCCGTGCGATCTTTCATCGATGAGCAGCTCGAGCCTGGTGGGAGCATTCGCCGGCGTCGCAGATCGCTTTGGCGTATCGGGCTGGCAGTCACGGCCGGAGCAATTTTGGGCGGAGGCCTGGCGGCGCCGTCCTTTGCCGCTTCCGCGGACACCAGCCGCTCGGCCTTCCGAGCGCTGGACCGGGATCATGACGGCGCCCTCACCTATGAGGAGTTTCGCTCCCGGTAGAGGAGCCCGAGGCGAGCCGAACCCGTTGTCGGGACACGTTTTCCGCTTGTCCGGACACGACATCGCTGGCGCTCGAGGGCGCAAACGGCTTGGTCGGCTCCATGACCGACAGTCTCAAACCTCCGCGGCGGACGAATTGGGTCGCCGAAATACGCAGCCTGGCCGCCCTGCTTCTGCTTGTGGTGGGCATCCATAGCCTCATCGCGAGGCCGTTCTACATCCCGTCGGAATCGATGATGCCGGGACTGCAGGTCGGCGACCGGCTCGTGGTCAGCAAATATCCCTATGGCTGGTCCTACGCATCGCCGAGCTTTCACTTTTTGCCGTTCATCGAAGGCCGGTTGTTCGGCCGGATGCCCGAACGGGGCGACATCGTGATCGTATCGCGGCCCGAGCCCGGAAAAAGCGAGGATCTGATCAAACGAGTTGTCGGCCTGCCCGGCGATTCGGTGCAGATGGTCCGAGGCCGGCTATGGCTCAATGGAAAGCCCGTCCCGACGGTCGACCTGGGCTACCGCCGGCTGCGAGCCGACTCGAATCTGCGCTGCTCCGCTTACGATCCGGAGGCGCGCCCGCAAGGCGATCGCGGCGAACCCTATTGCCGCCTGCATGTCCTGAGGGAAACGCTCCCCGGCGGGCGCTCTTACGACGTCCTCGACCTGTATCCGAGCCGCCAGGACGACACGGCGCCGTACCGGGTTCCCGCTGGGCATGTCTTCCTGCTGGGGGACAATCGCGACAACAGCGCCGACAGCCGGTTTCCCTTGACGTCGGACGGGCTGGGCGGAGCCGTTCCGGTCGAGGCGATCGGCGGTAGGGCCGAGTTCGTCACATTCTCGCTCAAGGGCGAGGCGACCTGGAACCCGATGACCTGGTTCCCGGATTTTCGAACCGATCGCTCAGGCGTCTCACTGCGGCCCAGGAAGTGACTCGCCGGCTTGTTGTTAAGAGGGGCGAGCATCGCTATCTGCCCCGCATGAGCGAAGCCGATCCGATCCTGACCCCGCGCCAGCGCAAGCCCGACTGGATAAGGGTCAAGGCGCCGACCAGCGCCGGCTTCGCCGAGACGAAGAAGCTGATGCGGAGCCTCAACCTCGCCACCGTCTGCGAGGAGGCGGCCTGCCCCAATATCGGCGAGTGCTGGACCAAGAAGCACGCGACGGTGATGATCCTCGGCGACACCTGCACCCGCGCCTGCGCCTTCTGCAACGTCAAGACCGGCATGCCGCGGGCGGTCGATCCGCTCGAGCCCGAGCATGTCGCGACCGCGGCGGCCGAGCTCGGCCTCACCCACATCGTCGTGACGTCGGTCGACCGCGACGATCTGCCCGACGGCGGCGCGAAGCAGTTCATACGCGTGATCGAGGCCCTTCGCCGCAACACCCCGTCGACGACGATCGAGATCCTCACCCCCGATTT
The DNA here is from genome assembly GCA_035719905.1 of Allosphingosinicella sp. Lineage (GTDB taxonomy): Bacteria > Pseudomonadota > Alphaproteobacteria > Sphingomonadales > Sphingomonadaceae > Allosphingosinicella. The sequence goes on along the minus strand of DASTFN010000011.1, from coordinate 65,111 downwards.
CCGCAACAAGCCGGAGAGCGCGGTCGAGGCGATCGTCGCCGCCCGGCCCGACGTCTACAACCACAATCTCGAGACGGTGCCGCGCCTCTATCCGACCATCCGCCCCGGCGCCCGCTATTACGCCTCGCTCCGCCTGCTCGAGAGCGTCAAGCGGCAGGACCCGACCATCTTCACCAAGTCGGGGATCATGGTCGGGCTCGGCGAGCAGCGCCTCGAGGTCCATCAGGTGATGGACGACATGCGCTCCGCCGACGTCGATTTCCTGACCATGGGCCAGTATCTCCAGCCGACCCCGCGCCATGCCAGGGTCGAGGAGTTCGTCACCCCCGCGGCCTTCTCGGCCTATGGCGCCATCGCCCGGGCCAAGGGCTTCCTGCTCGTCGCCGCCTCGCCGCTGACCCGCTCGAGCTACCATGCCGGCGACGATTTCGCGAAGATGAAGGCGGCCCGCGAAGCGAAGCTGGCGTCCCGTCACCCCGGCGAAGGCCGGGGCCCCTGGGGGTGAAGGGCGCCGTGCTGGTTCTCGCTGGGGTCCCAGCCTTCGCTGGGACGACGTAATGCCGCGCCACACCGAGACCCGGCGGATGCCTTACACGCCCGAGCAGATGTACGATCTGGTCGCGGACGTGAAGCGCTATCCGGAATTCCTGCCCTGGGTAGCGGCGACCCGGGTGCGCTCGGACAGCGAGACTTTGATGATCGCCGACCTCGTCGTCGGCTTCCGGGCGATCAAGGAGACCTTCACCTCCCGGGTCGACAAGCAGCGCCCGACCCGGATCCACACCGAATATATCGAGGGCCCGCTCAAATATCTGCAGAACAGCTGGGTGTTCAAGCCGGACGGGCAGGGCGGCACCGAGATCGACTTCTGCGTCGATTTCGCCTTCAGGAACCGGATCTTCGAAAGCCTCGCCGGCCAGATGTTCGACCGCGCGCTGAGGCGGATGATCGGCGCGTTCGAGGATCGGGCGAGGGCGCTCTATGGCGATCCCTCATCCTCCCCATCGCTTTGCGATGGAGAGGATACAGGCATCAGCAGCTCCAGCGCGCACAGGGCCGCCTGAAGCCGGACCCCGCCGCGGCCGAGGTCGCCGAAATGACGGGTGTCGGCGACGATCTCCTTGGGGTCGGCGCCGCGGCGGGCGCGGGCGAAGATCACCGTCCCGACCGGCTTCTTGTCGCTTCCGCCGCCGGGCCCGGCAATGCCGGTGACGGCCACCGCGGTGTCGGCCTCGGTGCGCTTCAGGGCGCCCTGCGCCATCCCCCAGGCGACCGCGATCGAGACCGCCCCGAACGTCTCGACGACGTCCTCGCTGACCCCGAGCAAGGCGATCTTGGATTCGTTCGAATAGGTGACGAAAGCCGCCTCGAGCACGTCCGACGAGCCCGGGATCTCGGTCAGGGCCGCGGTGACCAGGCCGCCGGTGCAGCTCTCCGCCACCGCCAGCCTCAGCCCGGCCGCCCGGCTCGCCTCGACCACCCGGCGCGCCGACTCGAGCAGCTCCGGAGGGAGGACGAAGTCGCGGACGCCGCTCTCTTTTGAAGTCACTGATCCTCCTCCGGGAGCCGGACGGTGGCGACCGCCTGGGCGGCCATGCCTTCGCCGCGTCCGGTGAAGCCGAGGCGCTCGGTGGTCGTCGCCTTGATGCTAATCCGCCCCGGCGCCACCCGCAACAAGGCCGCGACCGAGGCGCGCATCGCCTCGCGATGGGGGGAGAGGCGCGGCGCCTCGCAGATCAGGGTGACGTCGACATGGTCGATCCGTCCGCCGCGCGCGTCGATCAGCGCCCGGGCATGCTCGACGAATAGCGAGGAGGCGGCGCCGCGCCATTGCGGGTCGCTCGGCGGGAAATGATCGCCGATGTCGCCGGCCCCGATCGCCCCGAGCAGGGCGTCGGTGACCGCGTGGAGAAGCACGTCGGCGTCGCTATGGCCCTTGAGCCCGCGCTCGTGCGGGATGAGGATCCCGCCCAGCCACAAAGCCTCGCCGGCGGCGAAAGCGTGGACGTCGAAGCCGAGGCCGGTGCGGCTGGTCAGGCTTTGCGCGAGGCGGGCCTCGGCCCGGGCGAAATCCGGCTCATGGGTGAGCTTCTCCAGCGCTTCGTCTCCGGGCACCGCCGCGACTCGCAGGCCGGCGGCCCGGGCGACCTGGGCATCGTCGGTGGCCGGACCCCCGAGCCACTGCCGATGGGCGGCGAGGATCGCCTCGAAGCGGAAGGCCTGCGGGGTCTGCACCCTCACCACCCCCTCGCGGCCGACCGGATCGCCAAGCGCCCGATCGGCCCGGGCGAGCGTGTCGACCACGGCCAGGACCGGCACCGCACCGTCGGCCTCGGCCAGTCCCCCCCGAAGCCGGGCGACGACCGCGGCCGGAAGGAAAGGCCGGGCCGCGTCGTGGATGAAGACGGAAGAGGCCCCGCCCGCGGCGGCGATCGCCTCGAGGCCGTTGCGGACGCTGTCCTGCCGTTCGCGCCCGCCGATGATTGGCGAGGGGAGGGGACGCCCGCCGATCGCCTCCCGGTAAAGCGCTTCCTGCCCGGTCCCGATCACGATTCTGACGTCACCGACTCCGGCCCGCTCCAGGCCTTCCAGGGCATGGACGAGGAGGGGCTTGCCGGCGAGGCGGCGATATTGCTTGGGCAGGCCGCCGCCGGCGCGGCTTCCGCTCCCCGCCGCGACCAGAAGGGCGACCATCCTCTCCATGAGGGCGCAACTAGCGGAGGGCGACCTTGCCCGCCAGCGTCTTTGCCCTTATCTCCCCGCCTCCCATGAAAAGCTTCGCGCCCATCCAGATCGGCCCCGTCCGGATCGACTCGCCCGTCATCCTGGCGCCGATGACCGGGGTCACCGACCGGCCGTTCCGCAAGGCGGTGAAGCGCTACGGCGCCGGCCTCACCGTCACCGAGATGATCGCTTCCCAGGCGATGATCCGCGAAACCCGCCAGTCGCTCCAGAAAGCCGATTGGGACCCGATCGAGGATCCCGTCTCGATGCAGCTCGCCGGCTGCACGCCCAGGGAGATGGCCGAGGCGGCGAAGCTCAACGAGGATCGCGGCGCCGCGATCATCGACATCAACATGGGCTGCCCGGTCCGCAAGGTGGTCAATGGCGACGCCGGCTCGGCGCTGATGCGAGATTTGAAGCTCGCCGCCGAGATCGTTGATTCGACGGTGAAAGCCGTCACGGTTCCGGTCACCCTCAAGATGCGGATGGGCTGGGACCATGCCAGCCTCAACGCGCCCGAGCTCGCCCGCATCGCCGTCGACCTCGGCGTCAAGATGATCACCGTCCACGGCCGCACCCGCAACCAGATGTACAAGGGCTCGGCCGACTGGGCTTTCGTCCGCCGGGTCAAGGAAGCGGTCGACGTCCCGGTCATCGTCAACGGCGACATCTGCACATTGGACGACGTCGAGACCGCTCTGGCCCAGTCCGGCGCCGACGGCGTGATGATCGGCCGCGGCGCCTACGGCCGGCCCTGGCTGCTCGCCCAGGCGATGCACTGGCTGCGCACCGGCGAGCGCCTGCCCGACCCGAGCCTCGACGAGCAGTTCGCCGTTCTAATCGAGCAATATCGGGACATGCTCGGCCATTATGGGCCCGAGATCGGGGTCAACGTCGCGAGGAAGCATGTCGGCTGGTACACCCGCGGACTCCACGGCTCGGCAGAATTCCGCAACGCTTTCAACAAGGAAGGCGATGCGGCGAGGGCCCAGGCGAGGCTCTATGAATTCTACGCGCCGTGGCTGAGCCGCGCCGCGGCCTGAGCTTCAGCCGCATTCCGCCGTGCGGCCAGACGAGCCGCTGACGCCACATACTGTGTTCTTTTTGCCACAATGTTGTGGTAGCCAATCGGTGTGAACGCCGAACTTCCGATCCTCGTCGAAGCCAAGCCCCGGTGGCGCCGGCGACTTTCGGTGGCGTTGCGGCGCGGGCGCTTCATGCCACTGGTCGAGGGGCTAACCCTGGTCGCGCTGCTGGTCGTGGCGACGATCAGCTATTTCATCATCAACGAGGAAGGGTCGCCGGAGACCCTGCTCACGCCGCCGATGGTTGCGGCCCTGCTGGTGGCGAACCTCGTTCCAGCGATGGCGCTGATGGTTCTGGTGGCGCGCCGCCTGGCGATGCGCCGGGCGGCGGAATCGCCGATCGGGGGCAGGGGACGGCTCCACGTCCGGCTGGTGGCTTTGTTCTCCGTCATCGCCAGCGTGCCGACGCTGCTCGTCGTGATCTTCGCGTCGCTTCTGTTCCAGAGCGGGCTCGATTTCTGGCTTTCCGACCGGGCTCAGACGGTCATCAAGAACGCCCAGGAAGTGGCGAGCCAATATCGCAAGGACCAGCGCGCCGAGGTCCAGCTCGAAGTCCAGACCATGGGCAGCGATGTCGTCGGCTGGGTCAACGATCAGGGGATAGACGATCCTCGGTTCGGCGACTTCATGTTCGATCAGACCACGCGACGGAAGCTGCTCGAGACGGCGCTCCTCACGATCACGGACTCCGGTGAGATTCAGATGCAGGGCGGCGTCAACCTCTACGATCGGCCGCTGGAGGACCGTTTCGCGGTATCCACGTTACGGAAGCTGAAGGCGGGGCAGGCGATCGCCAAGGAAGAAGGCGGCGATCGGGTCGAAGCGGTCGTCCGGCTCGATCCCAAAGCTGAGGTCTTCGTTTACGGGGCCCGGGCGGTCGATGCGCGACTTTTGAAGCTCGCCGAAGACGCCCAGAGCGCCGCCAGCGACTCCCAGCGGACTCTGGCCCGAGCGCGTACGCTGCAATTCCGGTTCAACGCCATATTGCTTCTGGTTTCCCTTCTGATCGTCGGCATTGCCATCTGGATCGCGCTCAAGCTTGCCGATCGCCTGGTTCGCCCCGTCGGAGAGCTGGTGGACGCGGCGCGGCGAATCACCGCTGGCGATCTCACGACCCGAGTCACCGCCGGCGAGCTGACCAGCCGGGTTACCGGGATGCGGGTCCAGGACGAGATCGGGATATTGGGCCGGGCCTTCAACCGCATGACCAAGCGCCTGGAGGAGCAGACCGGGGACCTCGTCTCGGCGAACGCCCAGCTCGAAACCCGGCGCTCGTTCATCGAAGCCGTGCTGTCTGGGGTCACCGCCGGCATCATCTCGCTCGATCAGGAACGCAACGTCCGCCTGATCAACAGCTCCGCCGAAGCCTTGCTGAAGACCGAGAAGGGCCAGGCGATCGGCCACAAGCTCGCCGAGCTCGCCCCCGAGCTGGACGCTCATCTCGACGGCGACCAGCGCGAGGACATCATCCAGTTCGCCTCGGGCGGCGAGCCGCGGACGCTGGCGGTGAAAAGGGTGCGGGTCGAAGGCGGCCACGTCCTCACCTTCGACGACATCACCGAGCAATTGCTCGACCAGCGCCGCGCCGCCTGGTCGGACGTCGCCCGCCGGATCGCGCACGAGATCCGCAACCCGCTGACTCCGATCCAGCTCGCCGCCGAGCGGCTTCAGCGGCGCTACGGCAAGGAGATCACCTCCGACGCCGGCACGTTCGAGAAGCTGACCGGGACGATCGTCCGCCAGGTCGGCGACCTTCGCCGGATGGTCGACGAATTCTCCTCCTTCGCGCGGATGCCCAAGCCGGTGTTCCGCGAGGAGAAGATCGCCGACATCGTCGGGGAATCGCTCTTCCTCCACCAGGTCGCGCATCCCGACATCGCCTTCAAGCTCGACGCGCCCGAGCCTTCGCCTCTGCTTGTCTGCGACCGCCGCCAGCTCGGCCAGGCCCTGACCAACGTCATCAAGAACGCGGTCGAGGCGATCCAGCAGAAGCGCGAGGACGGGCGCAAAAGCGGAGACGACAAGGTGTCGGTCACCGTCCGCGACGCCGAGAACCGGATCGTCATCGAGGTCGCCGACACCGGCATCGGCCTCCCCAACGAGCGCGGCCGGCTGACCGAGCCCTATATGACGACCCGGGTGAAGGGCACCGGCCTCGGCCTCGCCATCGTCAAGAAGATCGTCGAGGAGCATTTCGGCAATATCGAGTTCGACGATTCCGCCGGCGGCGGCAGCCTCGTTCGGCTGGTCTTCGACGCGGAAGCGCTCGCCCGGCTCACCGCCGCGGCGGACGAGCAACCCCAGAACATATCGGCAGACGGATAGAAAATGGCCCTCGACATACTCATCGTCGACGACGAACAGGACATCAGGGACCTCGTTTCCGGGGTGCTCGAGGACGAAGGCTATTCGTGCCGGACCGCCGCCAACAGCGGCGAGGCGCTCCAGGCCCTGGCCGATCGGCGGCCCTCTTTGCTCCTGCTCGACGTCTGGCTTCAGGGCTCGAAGCTCGACGGGCTGCAATTGCTCGAGGAGGTCAAGCGGCGCGACGCCTCGCTTCCGGTGCTGATGATCTCCGGCCACGGCAATCTCGACACCGCGGTCGCGGCGATCCGCCAGGGCGCCGCCGACTTCATCGAGAAGCCGTTTGAGGCCGGCCATCTCGTCCACCTCGTCGCGAGGGCCACCGAGACCGACCGGCTCCGCCGCGAGAATGCCAGCCTGAGGGCCCAGATCGGCCAGGAAACCGAGCTGACCGGCTCCAGCGTCGCGATCAACGCGGTCCGGGCGACCCTGAAGCGGGTGGCGGGGACCGGAAGCCGGGTGCTGATCTCGGGGCCCGCGGGCGTCGGCAAGGAGGTCGCCGCGCGCCTCCTCCACGACTGGAGCAACCGCGCCAAGGCGCCCTTCATCGTGGTCAGCGCCGCCCGGATGACCCCCGAGCGGGTCGAGGAGGAATTGTTCGGGGTGGAGGATGGGGGCGAGCTCGCCCGGCCGGGCCTCCTCGAGCAGGCCCATGGCGGCACCCTCTTCCTCGACGAGATCGCCGACATGCCGATCCCGGCCCAGGCCAAGATCCTGCGGGTGCTGACCGACCAGAGCTTCACCCGGGTCGGCGGCCAGCGCATGGTCAAGGTCGACATGCGGGTGGTCTCCTCCACCTCGCGCCACCTCGCCGACGAGATCGCCGGCGGCCGCTTCCGCGAGGATCTGTTCTACCGGCTGAACGTCGTCCCGGTGCATTTGCCGGCCCTGGCCGAGCGGCGCGAGGACATTCCGGCCCTGATCGCCCATTTCGCCGCCCGCTACGCCGCCGAGCAGAGGCTTCCGACCCCCGAATTCTCGACCGACGCCGTCGCCGCCCTCCAGGCCTATGACTGGCCGGGCAACGTCCGCCAGTTGCGCAACGTCATCGAGCGCACCATCATCCTGGCTCCCGGCGCCCGGGTGGGCTGCATCGAGCTCGACATGCTCCCGCCCGAGATCCTCAACGAGCAGGCGAGCCTCAGCTCGGGCGAGGCGGTCAAGGCGATCATGGGCACTCCGCTCAGGGAAGCGCGCGAGACGTTCGAGCGCGAATATCTCAAGGTCCAGATCCGCCGCTTCTCCGGCAACATCTCCCGCACCGCCACCTTCATCGGCATGGAACGCTCGGCGCTTCACCGGAAGCTCAAGGCGCTCGGCATCGGCGACACCAAGGGCGAACCGGAAGAGTGATGGCTTCGCGTGCCATTCCTCGCCGGCCGCAGGCCAATCATTTTTGAAACGCAAAGACGCAACGATTCCGAGTATGCGAAAGAGACTTGCCGCTAACGACATGCTCTGACTCGTTGCGTCTTTGCGTCTTTGCGTTGAATCCTGAAGGGCGAGGCACCGGGAGGATATTCGCTTCGCGAAGGGGGCATTGCTGGCGTGGCAGGGCGAGCGATGCTATTGTTTCCGCAAGGCTGCGCTCCACATTATGAAAGACGCCCTTCGCCGGCGCCTCCGCGGACAACGATCCGCCAATAAGGAGAGTGGGATATGGCCGACAAGGTCAACAACCTCCAGGATCTGTTCCTGAACGGCCTTCGCCGTTCGAAGACCCCGGTCACCATGTTCCTCGTCAAGGGCGTCAAGCTCCAGGGAATCATCACCTGGTTCGACAATTTCTCGGTGCTGCTGCGCCGCGACGGCCAGGCCCAGCTCATCTACAAGCACGCTATCTCGACGATCATGCCGGCGCATCCGCTCGACATGAGCGAGATCGAGCGCGCCTTCGAGGACGGCGGGAGCGGCGGCGTCAAGAAGCCGGCCCTGCTCCAGGAGGCGTTTCTCGGCGCGGTCCGCCGCTCCGGAGAGCCGGTCACCATGTTCCTGGTCAACGGAGTCATGCTCCAGGGAGAAATTGCGGCCTTCGATCTGTTCTGCATGCTGCTCCAGCGCGACGGCCTGTCGCAGCTCGTCTACAAGCACGCCATCTCGACCGTGCAGCCGGAACGGCCGGTGAGCTTCATGGAGCAGGACGACGAGGAGCCGGCCGCCTGAGTTTCCCCCAGCAACCGTCCGACGGCGAGTTCAGCCGCGGTGCCAAAGCGATCGTCGCCCTTCCCGACATGAAGGCGGGGAGGGGGCGGCGCGACGTCGAGGCTCGCCTCGACGAGGCCGCCGGCCTCGCCGAAGCGATCGGGGTCGACGTCTCCGACAGGCTCCACTTCAAGATCCGCTCGCCTCGGCCCGCGACCCTGTTCGGATCGGGCCAGGTCGAATCGATCGCCGAGGCGGTCGCGCGCGACGAGGCCGAGCTGGTCATCGTCGACGCCCCGATCACGCCCATCCAGCAGAAGAATCTCGAGACCGCGACCAAGGCCAAGGTGATCGACCGAACCGGCCTCATCCTCGAGATTTTCGGCGAGCGGGCGGCGACCGCGGAAGGCCGGCTCCAGGTCGAGCTCGCCCATCTCGACTATCAGGCGGGGCGGCTGGTCCGCAGCTGGACCCACCTCGAGCGGCAGCGCGGCGGCTTCGGCTTCCTCGGCGGGCCGGGCGAGACCCAGATCGAGGCCGACCGGCGCCTGATCCGCGACCGCATGGCCAAATTGAGGAAGGAGCTCGAGCAGGTCACCCGCACCCGGGCCCTCCACCGCGCCCGCCGCCAGCGCGCGCCCTGGCCGGTCATCGCACTGGTCGGCTACACCAATGCCGGCAAGTCGACCCTGTTCAACCGCCTCACCAACGCCGAGGTGATGGCCGAGAATCTGCTGTTCGCGACCCTCGATCCGACGATGCGCGAAATCCCGCTGCCCGGATTCGACAAGGCGATCCTTTCCGACACGGTCGGCTTCATCTCCGAGCTTCCGACCCAGCTCGTCGCCGCCTTCCGGGCGACTCTCGAAGAGGTGATCTCGGCCGATCTCATCGTCCACGTCCGCGACATCTCCCATCCCGACAGCGACGCCCAGCGCGAGGACGTGGAAGCCGTCCTCGCCGAGATCGGCGCCGGAGGGGAGGGGGGCGCCCCGCTCGTCGAGGCGTGGAACAAGATCGACCTGCTCGAAGCGGAGGAGGGCGAGCGGGTGAAGGCGGAAGCGGCGCGGCGCGACGACGTGATCCGGATCTCGGCGCTGACCGGGGAGGGGCTGGGCGACCTGCTCGAATGCGCGTCGGTGAAGCTCAGCAAGGGCGCGAAGCTGCGCACGGTCACCCTCGGAGCGTCGGACGGCGAGACGATAGCCTGGCTCCATGCCAACGGCCGGATCGAGAGCCAGGAGACGGACGGGGTGGAGACGGTGTTCGAGGTGCGGTTGTCGGATGCGGACTGGGCGAGGCTGCAGAGTAAGCAGAGGGTCTAGGAGGGCCTCACCCACACGTCATTCAAAGCATCCTCTTCGCCCGTTGCCAAAGCTCTTCCAGCGCCTTGATATTCATGTCTTTCAAAGGCTTGTCGGCAATCTCTTCCACCTTGCGGAAACGCTGCTCGAAGCGCGCCGAGGCCTCGCGGAGCGCCGTTTCGGGGTCGATGTCGAGGTGGCGGGCGTAGTTGACGACGCTGAACAGGAGGTCGCCGAGCTCGGCGGCGCGCTCCTCGGCCGTGGCCGCGGCGTCGATCTCGGCGAGCTCCTCGTCGATCTTGGCCCGTGGGCCCGAGGAGTCGGGCCAGTCGAAGCCGATCCGGGCGGCCCGGCGCTGGAGCTTCTCGGCGCGCTTCAGCGCCGGCAAAGCGAGCGCGACTCCGGCGAGCGCGCTCTGGTCCTCGTCCTCGTGGCGCTCGGCCGCCTTCAGCGCCTCCCAGCCCGGGCTGGCCGCTTCGTCGCCGAAGATGTGCGGGTGGCGGCGGATCATCTTGGCGCAGATCGACGCCATGACGTCATCGAGGGCGAAGGCGCCGATCTCCTCGGCCATCCGGGCATGATAGACGATTTGGAGCTGGAGGTCGCCGAGCTCGTCCTTCAGCGCCTCGAAATCCCCGCGGGCGATCGCGTCGGCCACCTCATAGGCTTCCTCGATCGTATAAGGCGCGATCGTCTCGAAGCTCTGCTTTACGTCCCATTCGCAGCCGTCGGCCGGGTCGCGCAGCCGGCGCATGATCTCGACCAGGTCGGAGAGGGAAGTGGTGGTTTCGGGCACTGGGGCGGTCAATCTCTAAGTGCGATAATATACATTATGTAAAATATAGAGAGCGGCGGCTGGGCAGGGCCGCTTCCCCTCATGGTTTGAGCACCAGCCACTGGCCCTCGACCCCCCAGGCCGAGAGCGACGACAGGAAGTTCATTCCGAGCACTTCGGTGTCGCCGAACGAATCCGAGACGTGGACGGCCATGTCGCCGCGCTCGATCGTTCCGACCTTGAGCCGCTCCACCCGCCCGCGTTTGGCCTGGACGACGCCGTTCGCCGTCTGCACCATCACCGGGAAGCCGCCGGTCGCGATCTGAGCCGCCGCGGCGGTCCTTGCCGAGATGCTGGTCACGGTAGCGCCGCTGTCGACCAGGAAGCGGACCTTGTGGCCGTTCAGCTCGCCATTCACCCAGAAATGGCCGTCCATCGCCTTGCGGATGCGTAGCTCCTTGCCCAAAGCGACGACATGCCCTTCCCCGCGCCCCTCGGCCATGACCCGCTTGCCGAGCGCCATGAAATCGTCCTTGAGCGCGAAGGCGACGAAGGCGGCGAGGAAGATCAGCACCCAGCCGGCGAACATCTTGAGCCCCTGGCCGAGCGGGATCCGGCGCACCATCAGGGCGCTGGCGACCAGCACGAGCACGCCGACCATATAGAGGACGCTGAGCGCCTGATCGCCGTCCCTCACAGCTCGATCTCCATCCCGTCATAAGCGGGCTCGACCCCGGCCGGGAGCTCGTCCACCAGGGTGTCGTAATCCATGCTGTTGTCGAGATGGGTCAGCAGCGCCCGCTTCGGCCGAAGCCGGGCGATCCAGTCGAGCGCGAGCTCGAGATGCGGATGGGTCGGGTGCGGCCGGCGCCTCAGGCTGTCGACGATCCACAGGTCGACGCCTTGGAAGCGAATCTCCATTTCCGGCGTCAATTCGTTGAAATCGGTGGAATAGACAATCGACGCGCCGCCCGCGTCGAAGCGCAGGCCCGCGGTCGTGATGTCGCCGTGGGGCTGGTCCACCACCTGCACCGAAATGCCGTTCAAATTCATATGGTCGGGCAGCAGATGGCCGTCGGCGACGGCCGGATAGCCGCTCTTGCCGTCGAAGGCGTAGGCGAAGCGGTGCTTCAGGCTCTCCAGGGTCTCGAGCCGGGCATAGCCCGCCACCGGCTGGCCGCGGGCGTGGTAGAGCTGACGAAGGTCGTCGATGCCGTGGCAATGGTCGGCATGATCGTGGGTCCAGATGACCCCGTCCACGCCCGTCACGTTGGCGGCGAGCAGCTGCTCGCGAAGGTCGGGGCCGGTGTCGACGAGGATCCGGGCGTGGTTGTGGCTGACCAGGATCGAGACCCGGCGGCGGCGGTTCTTCGGATTGGACGGGTCGCATTCCCCCCAATCGTTGCCGACCCGCGGCACGCCGCTCGAGGTGCCGCTTCCCAGGATCGTGACCTTCATCCAGCCACCTTGCTGAAAAGATTGCGGAAATTGGCGGTCGTGCGTTCCGCCAGAGCCTCCACCGCCTCGCCGCGAAGCTCGGCCAGGAAGCGGGCGGTGTCGGCGACGAAGGCGGGCTCGCAGGGCCGGCCGCGGTGCGGCACGGGGGCGAGGAAGGGGGCGTCGGTCTCGATCAGGAGGCGGTCGGAAGGGATCATGATCGCCGAAGATTGCAACTCTTTGGCATTTTTGAAGGTCACGATGCCGGAAATCGACACATAAAGGCCGAGGTCCAGCGACTTGTCGGCGAAATCCTGGCTGGCGGTGAAGCAGTGGATCACCCCGCCATATTCCCCCTTCCCCATCTCCTCGGCCAGGATCGCATAGGTGTCGGCCTCGGCCTCCCTGGTGTGGACGATGATCGGAAGGCCGGTCTCGCGGGCCGCGGCGATATGGGCCCGGAAGCTGGTGCGCTGCTGCTCGCGGTCCGAATGGTCGTAATAATAATCGAGGCCGCTCTCGCCGATGCCGACGACGCGCGGGTGAGCGGCGCGCTCGACCAGGGTGGCGGTCTGCACATCGGGATGGGCGTCGGCCTCGTGCGGGTGGATCCCGACCGAGGCCCAGACGTCGCCCTCGCGTGTCGCGAGGCCGATCACCTCGTCCCATTCGGACTGGCGGGTCGAGATGTTGAGCATGGTCGAGACGCCCGCGGCCCGGGCGCGCTCGAGCACCGCCTGCTGCTCTTCGACCAATCCCTTGTAGTTGAGATGGCAATGGCTGTCGGTGAACATGGCGCCCTCCTTAGCCCCATCCCCTCCCCTTCGCGCAAGCGCCGTCTGGACCAAGGGCCCAACTGTCCCCAAATGCCATGTTCGAGGCGGTGACGGCGATGCTTGCCATCGGCTATGAGGTCGCCGACCCCGCCTGTGGAGACCGCCATGACCGACCATCGCTTCGATTCTTCCGATCCGTCGCCGCGCAACAGGATGCTGGGCGAGGCGATCGACTCGGCGGTGGGCAAGATCACCACCGGGATCGTCATCGCCGGAGCGATCGTCGGGCTTGCCGTCTACGCCCGGCCGGGTCCGCCGCGCTTCGACGCCTTCGCCTTCGGCAATCAGATCGTTCGGGTCGACCAGCGCACCGGCACGATCATCGCCTGCGAAGGCGCTCAGACCTGCCAGCTCGTTTTGCGCAAGGGCCAGCGCCTGACCCGAATCAAGCGGACGGACGCTCTGCCCGCGCCGGCCGCCGCTACGCCTCTGCCGGCAGCTCCAGCCGCGGGAAAATAGGCGCCGGCGGCTCTAGGGTGAGGCCGGAGGCGGCCAGGCGGGCATAGCGGCCGGTGTCGGCGAGGGCGATGAAGTCGCGCTCGTCCGCCGGCACCCCCATCTGATCGAGCAATTTCGCCGCCGAGCTGGGGACGACGGGGGCGATCGCGACGGTGAGGTCGACGATCGCCTCGCACAAAGTGGCGAGGACCGCGGTCATCCGCTCCGGATCGGTCTTGCGAAGCGCCCAGGGCGCCTGCGCGTCGATATATTGGTTGCAGGCGAAGACGGCCCGGATCCAGGCCTCGATCCCCTGGCTGAGGGAAAGATCGGCGAACAGCGCCGGCACGTCCTGAGCGGTGGTCCGGCGGACGAGGTCGAGCAGCTCGGTATCGGCCCCCTCCTCCCGGCCGCCGGCGGGCAGGATTCCGGCGCAATTTTTCGCGATGAAGGCCAGGGTGCGCTGCGCGAGGTTGCCGAAGCTGTTGGCGAGGTCGGCATTGACCCGGGCGACGATCGCCTCGGCGCTGTAGCTTCCGTCCTGGCCGAAAGTGACGTCGCGCATCAGGAAATAGCGGACCGAATCGGCGCCGAACCGGTCGATCAGCTCGGCCGGGTCGACGACGTTGCCGGCCGACTTGGACATTTTCTCGCCGCGCAGCAGGACGTGGCCGTGGCCGAACACCATATGGGGAAGCTCGACCCCGGCCGACATCAGGAAAGCGGGCCAGTAGACGGCGTGGAAGCGCACCACGTCCTTGCCGATGATGTGGATATCGGCCGGCCAGAACCTCTTGTAAGCTTCTGATTCGGTGTCGGGATAGCCGACCCCGCTGATGTAATTGGTGAGCGCGTCGAGCCAGACGTACATGACGTGACGCTCGTCGCCGGGGACCTTGACCCCCCAGTCGAAGCTGGAGCGCGAGACCGACAGGTCGGAAAGGCCGCCCTCGACGAAGCGGAGCACCTCGTTGCGCCGGCTCTCCGGCCGAATGAAGCCGGGATTGTCGCGATAATGGGCGAGCAGCCGGTCCTGATAGGCCGAAAGACGGAAGAACCAGCTCTCCTCCACCGTCCATTCGACCGGGGTGCCCTGCGGCGAGAGTTTCTCATCATTCTCGCCGGCGCTGAGCTCGCTTTCGTCGTAATAAGCTTCGTCGCGGACCGAATACCAGCCTTCGTAGCGGCCCTGATAAAGGTCGCCGCGCGCCGCCATCGCCTCCCATATGGCCCGGCTGGCGCGGTGGTGGTCGGGATCGGTGGTTCGGATGAAACGATCGAACGAAATCTCAAGCCGCTCGTCCATCGTCCTGAAGATAGCGGACATTTCGTCGGCGAGCGCTTTCGGGGAGATGCCCCTCTCGCGCGCCGCCTGGGCCATTTTCAGGCCATGCTCGTCGGTCCCCGTCTGGAAGTAGACGTCGCGGCCCATGGCGCGCTGGAAGCGGGCGATGACGTCGGTGACGACCGCCTCGTAGGCGTGGCCGATATGGGGCAGCCCGTTGGGATAGTTGATCGCGGTGGTAATGTAGAAGGGCTCGGCCATTCGGAGCCCTTAGCGGGTCGGGGCGAGCGAGGCGAGCATGCCGGCGAGCTCGAACACCACGCTCTCCGGCTCGAGCGAAAGGCCGCGCGCGCTCGAGGCCAAGCCCTGGGCGCGCTCCCAGGCCTTCAGCGCCTCGGCCAGAGCGGCGCCGCGCCGCCCCTTCGCCTCGGCGGCGATGACCGAGGGCGCCCGGGCGAGGAAGGCCTCGTAGCGCGGCTGGGCCGATTTGAGGGCGAGGCTCTGGGCGAGCGCCGAGCGCCGGCCGTTGCCCGGATCGCCGTCGCGGACCAGCTCGGCCATCGCCCGGTCGAGCCCGGCGACGTCGAGCCCGCGCCAGGCCAAAGCGCGCCCCGGCGAGCCGTTGCCGGCTGCGGCCAAGTCCCTGATTTCCTTGCCGTCCGCGTCGGGAAGCTCGGCGCGCAGGGCTGACGTCATGGCGTCGTCGTCGAGGCGCGACAGGCGCAGCGACCGGCACCGCGAGCGGATCGTCGGGAGCAGCCGCTCGGGCGCGTGGCTGACCAGGAAGAAGACGCTGCTCGGCGGCGGCTCCTCGAGATTCTTGAGCAAAGCGTTGGCCGCGTTGCGCTCCAGATCGTCGATCGAATCGACGATCACCACCCGCCACGCGGAGAGCGAGGCGGTGGTGTTGAACAGGCGCTGCAGGCTTCGGACCTGGTCGACGCCGATATTGCGGGCGAGCTCGCCGGTGGCGCTGTTCTCGCGCGGCAGCCGCTCGAGCCGCATCAGATCGGGATGGCTGCCCGCGGCGACGAGGTGGGCGGCGGGATGGTCGTCGGCGACGTCGAGGCCGGGCGAGTCGAGGCTCCCCTGCCCCTGGGCGAGCACCCGCAGGGCGGCCTTGGCGGCGAACAGCGCCTTGCCGACCCCCTCGGGGCCCGAGACCAGCCAGGCATGGTGGAGCCGTCCCGAATCGAGCGCGTCGCGGAAGTCGGCGACGGCGTCATCGTGGCCGTAGAGCGGGGTCACAGCAAATCCTCGATGGCGACGAGAAGCCGGGCCGTCACCTCCTCCGGCGGCCCGCTCGCGTCAACTCGCCGAAAGCGCTCCGGCTCCTCCTCGGCAAGTCGGGCGAAGGCTTGCGCCACCCGCTCGTGGAACCCGCCTCCCCTGCCCCCGATACGGTCCGAGCCGTCCGCGTCCCGGATGCTGAGGCGCGCCGCCACCGCGTCCGGCGCAAGCTCGAGCAGCAAGGTGCGATCGGGCAGGAAGCCGTGGCTGCCGATGCCATGAAGCCGGCGCACCGTCTCGACGCCGACACCGGCGGCGCCGCCCTGATAGGCGAGCGAGCTGTCGAGGAATCGGTCGCTCAGCACCCAGGCGCCGCGGTCCAGCGCCGGCCGGATGGTCCTCGCGACATGGTCGGAGCGGGCGGCGGCGAAGAGCAGAGCCTCGGTCTCGGCCGTCCAGCGGTCCGCTTCTCCCTCCAGGAGAAGCTTGCGGATCGCCTCGGCCCCGGGGCTTCCCCCCGGCTCGCGGGTCTCGACCACCTCGAGGCCGCGGCCGCGCAGCGCCTTCGCCAGGGCTTTGAGCTGGGTCGACTTGCCGGCCCCCTCGCCGCCCTCGAGGCTGATGAAGCGGCCGGGCACGTCCTAGCCGAACAATGACGTCAGGCCGTTCCAGATCCGGCCGAAGAAGCCGGCCTCGCCGACCGCTTCCGAGGCGACCAGGGGCATGGTCTGCGGCGGCGTGTCGGCGGTGGTGACGACGAGATCGGCGACGTGCTGGCCCTTGGCGATCGGCGCCCTCAAGGGGCCGTTATAGACGACCTTGGCCCGGATGCTCCCGGCCGAGCCCGCCGGCAGGGTGACGGCGATGCTGCTCGGGGCGACCAGGGGCACAAGATCGTCGCCGCCGCCCTGGACCAAAGCGTCGGCGACCTTCTCGCCCTGGTTGAACAGAGGCTGCGACTTCCAGGCGCGGAAGCCCCAGTCCATGAACTTGACCGATTCCTCGATCCGCTGGTTGAAGCTGCCGAGCCCGGCGACGACCATGATGATCCGCCTCCCTCCCTGCTCGGCCGAGCCGGTGAAGCCGTAGCCGGCCTCCGCGGTATGGCCGGTCTTGAGGCCGTCGGCGCCCTGCACCCGGCCGAGCAGAGGATTGCGGTTGCCCTGGGTGATCGGGGCGCCGGCGCCCAGCGTCTTGCCCCAGGTGAACTCCTTCATCTGGTAGAATTTCTTGTAGAGCTCGGGAGTCTCCTGGATGGTGGCGGCGGCGAGCCTGGCGAGATCGCGGGCGGTGGTGAAGGTCACGCCCTCGTCCGGCCATCCATTGGTGTTGCCGAAATTGCTGTTCGCCATTCCGAGCCTTTTGGCCTCGGCGTTCATCAGGGCGGCGAAGGCGGGCTCGGTGCCGGCGAGGCATTCGGCGAGGACGACGGTGGCGTCGTTGCCGGAGAGGGTGACGATGCCGTGAAGCAGATTCTCGACGCTGACCTGCTCGCCGGGCGACAGGAACATGGTCGAGCCGGCCTCGGGGCCGTGCCACTGGCGCCAGGTTTCGGGCCGGACCTGGCACATTTGCGCAAGCTTCGCCTCGCCCCGTTTGATCATGTGGAAGGCGAGATGGGTGGTCATCATCTTGGCCATCGAGGCCGGCGGGATGCGCCGGTCCTGGTCCTTGGCGTAGAGCACCGCGCCCGAGCTGAGGTCGACCATATAGGCGACCGGCGCCGCGGTCTCGAAGGGCGGCGCGGCGGCCGTCGCCGGAAGCGAGGAGGCGGCAGCGAAAGCTAACAGAAACAGGCTTTTGCGGATCATAGTTGAGACAAGTCCCCTGATGGTGCGGCGATGTGGCCGGAGCTTTTCCCCTGCTTAACCCCTCCCCTCGCGCCACGCCAGATCGCTTGAGAAGAATCGTCACCCCGGACTTGATCCGGGGTCCATGAACCCCGTCCTTCGACCTGAAGCCGCCCCGGTGTTCATGGATGCCGGATCAAGTCCGGCATGACGGACCTGGATCAGCGCGCGATCGAATCGGCGAGAAGCCCGACCGACAAAGCGTAGAAGTTGGAGCAATTGTAATCGAGGATGGTGCGGTAGTTGGTGGTGAGGAGGTAGGCGGTCGAATTGGGGCCGTCGGGCTCGATCAGCGAGGCCATTTCGGTGTCGCGCGGCCAGCCGCCATAAGGCGCGACGAAGCCGAGCCGGCGCCACTCGCCGATGGTCAGCCAGCGGCTGTGGCGCTCGTAGACCCGCGGGCAGCGCGGCGCGCGCAGGGTGTTGCGGACCCGGCTTCGGTCGAAGCCCGGCGGAACGCGGACGGCGAGGCCCCAGGGCACGCCCGGCCGCCAGCCGGCATTGCTGAGGTAATTGGCGATCGAGGCGAGCGCGTCGGGCTCGCTCCTCCAGATGTCGGAGCGGCCGTCGCCGTCGCCGTCCGTGCCGAGGCGGAGCCAGACCGAGGGCAGGAATTGCGGATGGCCGGTGGCCCCGGCCCAGCTGCCCTTGAGCCGGTATCTCGGAACGCCTCGGTCGATCATCTTGAGGGCGGCGACGAACTCGTCGGAGAAGAGCTGGCGGCGGCGGCCGTCATAAGCGAGCGAGGCGAGCGAGTTCAGAAGGTCGAAATTGCCGGTGACGGAGCCGTAGCTGGTCTCGTGGCCCCAGATCGCGACCAGGATTGAAGGAGTCACTCCGTAGCGCCGGCCGATCTCGCGAAGCCGGGTCAAATTGGCGGCATAACGGCGCTGGCCGTTGGCGATCAGGGTGGGGGTGACGTGGCGGGCGCGATAGGGCGCGAAGGGCGGATTGGCGTTGCTCCCCGGCCTTCCGCCGGGCTGGGCGCGGTCGAGCTCGACCGTGCGCGGGCTGAAGACGAGGCTCGGGAAGACGCTGGCGATCGTTCCGGAACTCACCCCGGCACGCCGGGCCTGGGCCTCGAGCTGGGGTAGGTAGGCCCGGAATCCGGTTTCGCTGAGCCCGGCCCCCCTGAAATCAGTCTGGGCCGGCGCCGGGCTCGACAGCGGAACGATCGCCGCCGCCAGCGCCAGCGCCGTTATCCCCCTCGACAAACGCATACATATTCTCCCGCTCGGCGCCCCTGATGCCACAGGCCCGCCCCCGGAGATACTCGGCTCGGCGCACGGAGAGCACGTCTCCCCTCCCTGGAAGGGAGGGGCCAGGGGTGGGTCCGCCGAAGGCGGCCGAAACTCCGAGTCCGTAAAGTCTCGCTTCGCTCGCCTACCCACCCCCAGCCCTTCCCTTCCAGGGAGGGGAGTTTGCGTGGTGGGAGCTTTGGGCTAGAGCCACCCCATCTTGGACAGGTGGCCGAGTGGTTTAAGGCAGCGGTCTTGAAAACCGCCGTGGGTTCACGCCCACCGTGGGTTGGAATCCCACCCTGTCCGCCAAGCGAAGGGATTGAGATGGCCGAGGCGGCGATTGGCAGGTTCGACTGGGAGGATGCGTTCGCGCTGGAGGCGCAGCTGTCCGACGAGGAGCGGCTCGTCCGCGACACGGCTCGGGCTTATGCGCAGGAGAAGTTGCAGCCGCGGGTGACCGAGGCCTTCCTCGACGAGAATTTCGACCGCGACATCATGTCGGAGATGGGCGAATTGGGGCTGCTCGGAGCGACCATCTCCCCCGAATATGGCGGGGCGGGGCTCAACTACGTCAGCTACGGGCTGGTCGCGCGCGAGGTCGAGCGGGTCGACAGCGGCTATCGTTCGGCGATGAGCGTCCAATCCTCGCTCGTCATGCATCCGATCAACGCCTACGGCTCGGAGGAGCAGAAGCGCAAATGGCTTCCGGGCCTGGCGACGGGCGAGCTGATCGGCTGCTTCGGTCTGACCGAGCCCGATGCCGGCTCCGATCCGGGCGGGATGCGGACGAGGGCCGCGAGGATCGACGGCGGCTACCGCCTCTCCGGCTCCAAGATGTGGATCACCAATTCGCCGATCGCCGACGTCTTCGTCGTCTGGGCCAAGTCCGACGCGCATGACGGCAAGATCCGCGGCTTCCTGCTCGAAAAGGGGATGAAGGGCCTGTCGGCGCCGAAGATCGGAATGAAGCTCTCGCTGCGCGCCTCGATCACCGGCGAGATCGTCATGGACGAGGTCGAAGTCCCGGAAGAAGCGCTGCTGCCCAACGTCAGCGGCCTCAAGGGGCCGTTCGGCTGCCTCAACCGGGCGCGCTACGGGATCGCCTGGGGCTCGATGGGCGCGGCCGAGGCCTGCTACCACGCCGCTCGCACCTACACGCTCGACCGCAAGCAGTTCGGCCGGCCGCTCGCCGCGACTCAGCTGGTGCAGATGAAGCTCGCCAACATGATCACCGAGATCAGCCTCGGCCTGCAGGCGGCGCTTCGGGTCGGGCGGCGGATGGACGAAGGCGAGCTCATCCCGGAGACGATCAGCCTCATCAAGCGCAACAATGTCGGCAAGGCGCTCGACATCGCCCGGGTCGCGCGCGACATGCACGGCGGCAACGGCATCTCGGCCGAGTTCCAGGTGATGCGCCATGCCGCCAATCTCGAGACGGTCAACACCTATGAGGGGACCCACGACGTCCACGGGCTGATCCTGGGGCGGGCGATCACCGGGATTTCGGCCTTTTGACGGTGCGGGTCGCGGCAGCGACACGCGCCGTCACCCCAGCGAAGGCTGGGGTCCCGGGGGGTGAAAAACGCCGGCGCCCTTCACCCCCTGGGGCCCCAGCCTTCGCGGGGGCGACGGATCATGGATAAGCCGCTTGCTGGCCTGAAAGTCGTCGAGCTCGCACGGATCCTCGCCGGGCCGTGGGCGGGCCAGCTGCTGGCCGATTTGGGCGCCGACGTCGTCAAGGTCGAGCGGCCCGGGACCGGCGACGACACGAGGCACTGGGGACCCCCCTTCGCCGCGGACGGAGCCTCGGCCTATTTCCACAGCTGCAACCGCGGCAAGAGCTCGGTCGCGATCGACCTCGAGACTCCGGAGGGGCAGGCGCAGGTGCGCGCGCTGGCCGCGGAGGCGGACGTTCTCATAGAGAATTTCAAGGTCGGCGGCCTGGCCCGATACGGGCTCGACCATCCTTCCCTCGCCGCGCTCAACCCGCGCCTGATCTATTGCTCGATCACCGGCTTCGGTCAGACCGGCCCCTATGCGGCGCGGGCGGGCTACGATTTCATCATCCAGGGGATGGGCGGGGCGATGTCGCTGACCGGGGAGCCGGACGGGGCGCCGCAGAAATCCGGAATCGCTTATGCCGATTTGTTCACCGGCCTCTATGCCGGCGTCGCGATCCTTGCCGCGCTGAGGGAGCGCGACCGGAGCGGCACGGGCGCCCATATCGACATGGCCCTGCTCGACACCCAGGTCGCCGTGCTCGCCAACCAGGCGCTGAACTGGATGGTGTCCGGCGACGTTCCGACCCGCATGGGCAACGGCCACGTCAATCTCGTCCCCTACCAGGCCTTTCCGGTCGCCGACGGCGAGATCATCGTCGCGGTCGGCAACGACAAGCAGTTCGAGCGGCTGTGCGGCCTGCTCGGGCTCGAAGCCCTGGCCGCGGACGAACGCTTCCGGACCAATCCGGCGCGGGTGGTCAACCGGGCGGCGCTGATTCCGCTGCTCGAGCAAGCGATGCGCGGGCGCGGGCGCCGGGAATTGTCCGAGGCGCTCGAGACGGCGGGCATACCGGCCGGGCCGATCAACGCCGTCGACTCGGTCTTCGCCGATCCCCAGGTGGTCCATCGCGGCCTCCGCATCGAAGGCGAGGCGCCGGGTCTCGCCTCCCCCATCGTCATCGACGGCAGGCGCCAGGTGACGGATCGGCCCGCGCCCCGGCTCGGGGAGCATGGGCCATGCTGACCCAATATGGAGTCGTCCCGCTCCGGCGGACGGCGGACGGCAGGATGGAGGTGCTGCTCATCACCTCGCGGGATACAAGGCGCTGGGTGATCCCGCGCGGCAATCCCATCCCCGGCAAGAGCTCGGTCGCGTCGGCGGCGCAGGAAGCCTTCGAGGAAGCCGGGATCAGCGGCCTCACCGAGCCCGAGCCCCTCGGCCGCTACCGCTACGACAAGCGGCGACGCGACGGAACCTCGGTCGAGGCCGAGGTCCTGCTCTTCCGGATGGGGGTGCAGAAAATTGCCAAGCACTGGCCGGAGATGAGCCAGCGCGAGCGCCGCTGGTTCGGCGTGGAGGAAGCGGCCTGCGCGGTGCACGAATCCGAGCTTGCGGAGCTCATCCGGCGGGCCGGCGAGGCGTCGTCACAAAAGTGAAACAAAAGCTCGGCGCCCGTGTTAGGGAGCCGCGACGGCATAGGGGGAAAAGATGCTGAAGATGTTCCGCGCGATCATGCCCAAGGAGGCCGCCTTCTTCGACATGTTCGAGCGTCATTCGGCGACCCTGGTCGGCGGCGCCGAGGTGATGAGCCGGATGTTCGCCAAGGAGCAGGACATCCAGGAAGCCTGCCGCCAGATCTCCGATTTCGAGCATCAGGCCGACGACGTCACCCGCGAAGTGCTCCACGCCGTCCGCCGGACCTTCGTCACGCCGTTCGACCGAAGCGCGATCACCGATCTCATCTCCTCGATGGACGACGCGATCGACGAGATGCAGAAGACCGCCAAGGCGATCACCCAGTTCGAAGTGGAACATTTCGAGCCGCAGATGCGCGACATGGCCGCGCTCGCCGAGCAGGGGGCGAAGCTGGTGAGCCAGGCGATGCCGCTGATGCGCAAGATCGGCGGCAACCACAGCAGGCTGGACGAGATCACCGAGAAGATCGTCCATCTCGAGGAAGAAGCCGATCACCTCCACGATGCCGGCCTGAAGGCGCTGTTCCTTCGGCACCGCGACGGCAATGCGATGGGCTATATCGTCGGCCGCGAGATCTACAGCCACCTGGAAAGGGTCCTCGACCGCTTCGAGGACGTGGCGAACGAGATTTCCGGCGTCGTCATCGACCACGCCTGAGGAGCGGACCATGCACGAGCTGGCCCTGCCGCTGCTCATCGGCCTCATCGCCATCGCGCTGGCCTTCGATTTCCTGAACGGGCTGCACGACGCCGCCAACTCGATCGCGACCGTGGTCGCGACCCGGCTGCTCAGCCCGGTCCAGGCGGTCGCCTTCGCCGCCTTCTTCAACTTCGCCGCTTATTTCCTCTCGCTCGCCGTTCCGAGCCTGCACAAGGTCGCCGACACGATCGGCAAGGGGCTGATCGACAAGGATCTGATCACGCCCGCCGTGGTGTTCGGAGCGCTCATCGGAGCGATGTTCTGGAACGTCGTCACCTGGTTGAAGGGCATCCCCTCCTCGTCCAGCCACGCCCTGGTCGGCGGCCTGGTCGGCTCGGGCGTCGCCCATGCCGGCCTCACCGGAGTCCAGTGGACGGGGCTCAACAAGACCCTGGTCGCGATCGTCCTGTCGCCGCTGCTGGGCATGATCCTGGCGATGCTGATCATGCTCGTGACGAGCTGGCTCGCGGTCCGGGCGAGCGCGCGCGGCGCCGAGAGAAGCTTCCGTTCGCTCCACCTCGTCTCCTCCGCCGCTTACTCGATCGGCCACGGCCTCAACGACGCCCAGAAGACGATGGGGATCATCACCGTACTCCTCTATTCGACCGGCTACCTCTCGGGCGAGTTCCACGTCCCGCACTGGGTGGCGATCAGCTGCTATGTTGCGATCGGCCTCGGCACTCTGAGCGGCGGCTGGAGGATCATCAAGACGATGGGCACGGGGATCACCAAGCTCTCGCAGCATCAGGGCTTCAGCGCCTCGGCGGGCGGGTCGGTGATGCTGTTCACCGCCTCCTGGCTCGGAATCCCCGTCTCCACCACCCATACGATCACCGGGAGCATCATCGGCGCGGGAGTGGCGCGGCGGGCCTCGGCGGTGCGCTGGGGCGTCGCCCAGAATGTCGTCCTCGCCTGGATCATCACCATCCCCGCCTCGGCGACGGTGGGCGCGATCTTCTACCTGATCACGACTCTGTTCTGACGTCATTGCTTCGCAACGACCGTGCCGGGCGCCTGAAAAGCAGGATCGGCTCGCCCTTGTAGACGGCCTCCTCGCGGCGGCTGAAGCCGCCTTTCTCGGCGATCCGGATCGAGGCCTCATTCTCGTGGCTGATGATGGCGACGATCTCGCCCCCGCCGAGCGCCTCGTCCGCCCAGGCCAGAGCGGCGAGGACGGCCTCGGTGGCATAGCCCCGGCCCTGGGCCTCCCGAGCCACGATCCAGCCCATTTCGGGGATCCCCTCGATGCCCGGGGACATGTCGCGCTTGAAATCGGCGAAGCCGATCTGGCCGAGATAGGCGCCGTCCTCGCGCCGCTCTGCGACCCAATAGCCGTAGCCGAGCAAAGCCCAGAGCCCGGGCGAGCCGAGGATCTTGCGCCAGGTATCCTCGCGCGTCGCGGGGGCGCCGCCGAGGAAGCGGTAGACCTGCGGATCCGTCATCGTCGCCCATTGGGCGTCGAGATCGGCGGCCAGGAAGGGGCGGAGGCGAAGGCGCTCGGTTTCGAGGATTGGAGCGACAGGGGATGCCACGATAATCTCCCCCCGATCCGTCATGCCGGCGAAGGCTGGCATCCCGCGGGGTGAAGAGCGCCGGCGCCTTTCACCCCCGGGGGCCCCAGCCTGCGCTGGGGCGACGGATTATTTCTTGCCCAGCGTCAGACCGCCGAAGCGCTTGTTGAAGCGGGCGACCTGGCCGCCGCTGTCGACCATCTTGCCGTGGCCGCCGGTCCAGGCCGGATGCACCTTGGGATCGATGTCGAGGGTCAAAGTGTCGCCCTCCTTGCCCCAGGTCGAGCGGGTATCGAAGGTGGTGCCGTCGGTCATCTGCACCTTGATCATATGGTAATCGGGATGGGCGCCGTTCTTCATGTCGTTGATTTCCTTGAGATGTGGCTGGTTCCGACCAGCCTGGAAAAAAGCAGTCCGCGCTCTAGCGGCTGGGGCCCTGATTGGCAAGGCGGGGGAGCAGCCGATAGAGGGTCGGTTTGAAACCACTTGATCAAGCGACCGCCCAGATACCAAAGGCAAGGGCCCAAGCTATCGATATCAAGCTCCCCAGGAGTGCAGTGAAAAAACGCACCCGGTGGGGATTGCTTGTATTTTCGCCGCTCCACGAGCCGACTGCTTTTACGGCCAAGAGTGCCGCAACAATCGGCCCAACGCTTTGTGGAAGCCATATCGCAAGCATCGTGATGATCCCGCGCTCTACCACTCCCACGACAAATGATATCAAGCGATCACTATGGGGCTGAGTGAAATTCTCGGGGTATTCAATTTTCAGTCGATAATGCAGCAATCTCGTCCATGCCATTGTGACCGGAATCCCGCCGACTACGGACAATCCGAGTGCAATAGACGCTCTGGTAGCATCGATCATGACCCCTCAGCCCATCCTCTTAGCTATGGCTAGCGTTTTGCATTCCCCGCGCTTGGTTGAACAGCTTCGGTATCGTCTAACAGCCTTGCGATGACCTCAATCTCCAAAGTGCCCGTTCGATTGACACGTCAATGGCCCGCATCCTACACCGAATGCAGCGAAGGTGCCGCCCCTCAAAAGGCAGTGAAAATGGGAAGCCGGTGGAAAACCGGCGCTGTGCCCGCAACTGTGAGCGACGAGCCCCCTCCCCTCCAAGCGGGGAGATCGGGCAGCGACCCGCAAGCCAGGAGACCTGCCTTCGCCGTCGTCCGCACCCGGCCGGGACCAGCCGATGTGCGTGGCGTCGGGAGCGGTGCGCCGCTTGCGATTCCTCCGAGACGACATGTGTCGTTGCCAAAGGAGGAATTTCATGACTTTCATCCTGTTCCTGGCCGCCGCCGTCGCGGAGCCGCCGCCACCCGACGACACGATCGTCGTCACCGGGCCCTCCGAGCCCGTCCAGGCCTCGTACAATGCTCCGGTGGCGATCAAGAGCGAGGAGCCGAACTTTCCCTGGGACGGACTGCCGATGATCGCGGACGCGCTTCGGCTGACTCCGAGCGTCTCGGTCTCGGTCTCGGGCCCGCGCGGAACCCAGACCCAGCTTCGCATCCGCGGCAGCGAAGCCAACCACACCCTGCTGTTCGTCGACGGCATCCGCTTGAACGATCCCGCCGCCGGCAACGAAGGCCGCTTCGAACTGCTCACCGCCGACTCGATCAGCCGGATCGACATCTATCGCGGGCCTCAATCCGCTTTCTGGGGATCGGAGGCGATCGGCGGGGTCGTCGACGTCCACACCAACGAGGCCAGCCGCGAACTCAGCCTCGACGCGCTCGCCGAATATGGCAGCCTCGACAGCGCCCGCGCCTCGGTGCGCGCCTCGCGCCTCGCCGGTAAGATCGGGGTAAGCGGAAGCGCCGCCTGGCAGTCGAGCGACGGGATCGACTCGTTCGGCCCAGGCGGCGAGCGGGACGGCTTCGAGAACCGTTCGGCCAGCTTCAAGGCCGTCTTCAAGCCCGCCGACGGGATCGACCTCGGCGCCGTCGCGCACTGGATCGACGCGGAAAGCGAATATGATGGTCTCGACCCGGTCACCTTCCGCCGCTCCGACACGCTCGACGAGACCCGCAACCGGATCGCCGCCGGCCGGCTCTGGGGCGAGATCGAGAGCGGGGGCTGGATCGCGAAGCTGGATTCGAGCCTGCTCGGCAGCGCCAATCGCAACATTCTGGGCGCCTCGCCGCTCAACAGCACGTTCGGACGCCGGTTCACCGCGAGCGGACAGCTTTCGCATACCCTCGGCAAGCACCGGCTGACCGCCGCCCTCGATCGCCAGGCCGAGCGATTCCGGGCGCGCGACCAGGTCTTTTTCGGCGGGACCGACCAGGACCGCTCGCGAAGCCTGATCGCGGTGGCGGGCGAATGGGAGGCGCGGTGGAGCGACAAGCTGCTGACCGCCGTCGCCCTCCGGCACGACCGGTTCAGCGCCTTTCGGGACGCCACGACCCTCTATGCCAGCGTCGAGGCCAAGCCGGGGCGGGACTGGCGTCTGATCGGGGGCTATTCCGAGGGGATCGCGCAGCCGACTTTCTACGATCTTTACGGCTTTTTCCCGGGCTCGTTCACCGGCAACCCGCAGCTTCGGCCCGAGCGCGCGGCCAATTGGAATGCCGCGATCCGGTGGCGCGAGCGCAAGCGCGTGTCGCTTGCGCTGAGCCTGTTCCAGGCCAGCCTCCAAGACGAGATCGTCGACGTCTTCGACCCCGGTACCTTCCGCTCGACCGCGGCCAACGCCACCGGCACCAGCCGCCGCCGGGGCGTCGAGGTCGAGGCGGAGTGGCGCCCGGCCAAGGCCGCCAATTTCGCCTTATACTATAGCTTGTTGGACGCCGAGGAGCGGCAGGTCGAGGGCGGGCTGAAGCTGCGCGAAGTGCGCCGGCCGAGGCACAGCTTCAACCTCGTCGGCCATGGCCGATCGGGGCGGTTCGACTGGGGCGCGACCCTCGCTTATGTCGGCAAGCGCGGCGACACGGACTTCGACGTCTTTCCGGCGCGCCCGGTTACCCTGGGCGATTATTTGCTCGCCTCGCTGCGCGTCGCCTGGCGGATCTCGCCGGCGCTGGAAGCCTATGCACGGGCCGAGAATGCGTTCGACGCCAGTTATCAGGACGTGGTCGGCTATCGAACGCCGGGGAGGACGGTCTATGCGGGCCTTCGCTTTCGCTTCCGCGATTAGCCTCGCGCTCGCCGGAGCGGCCGAGGCGGCGCCGCGGCGGGTCGCCTCGCTGAACCTGTGCACCGACGAGCTGCTTCTGACGCTCGGCGATCCGGCGCAGATCGCCTCGGTCACCCACCTCGCCCAGCAGCCCGCCGAGACCGGGCTTTGGCGCGAGGCCCGGCGTTACCGGCGCAACGACGGCAGCCTGGTCTCGGTCGCCGGGATTCGGCCGGACCTCGTCCTGACCATGGGGGGAGGCGCCCGCGACCGCGGCCGGATCGCTCAGCGGCTCGGGATCCGGATCCTCGACCTGCCCTATCCGCAGT
This sequence comes from Allosphingosinicella sp., assembly GCA_035719905.1. Classification (GTDB taxonomy): domain Bacteria; phylum Pseudomonadota; class Alphaproteobacteria; order Sphingomonadales; family Sphingomonadaceae; genus Allosphingosinicella. Next base: position 37,538 of record DASTFN010000011.1, on the reverse strand, counting down.
CGCTGGCGGATATCGAGCAGGGGGTTCGGACCGTATCGGCCGCGCTCGGCCGCCCGGCCGCGGGAGCGGCGCTGCTGGCCCGGATCGGGCGGCTGAAGGCCGAGCGGCCGGCCGCGGCGGCCGACACGATCTGGCTCGGCGGCGGCGGGCGGACGGTGGCGTCGGCAAGCCTCGCCGCGCAATGGATGGCGCTGGCCGGCTTCCGCCAGCGCGCCATGGCCGGGGACCGGGTGTCGCTCGAGCAATTGCTGCTCCGTCCGCCGGCGGTGATCCTTCGAAGCGACTATCGCCAAGGCCAATATTCGGGCGAGCAGCGCTGGCTTTCCCATCCGCTGGCGCGCCGGGTCCGGGGCGCCCGGACCATCGCCACCGACGGCCGGGCCTGGACCTGCATGGGGCCGGCTCTGGCCGGCGAGATCGAGCGGCTGAAGGCGCCGCCGCGGTGAAGACCCCGCACTACATTCTGCTCGGCCTCGCCTTGCTCGCCGCCTTCGCCGCGTCGCTCGCCCTCCCCTGGCCGCCGATCGCCGCCCTGCTCGGCGAGGACCGGCCGCTCGCGCTCGCCCTGCTCTGGGAGCTGCGGCTGCCTCGGGCCGTGCTCGCGCTCGTCTACGGGGCGATGCTCGGAGCCTCGGGGGCGGCGATCCAGGGCCTGTTCGCCAACCCGCTCGCTTCGCCCGACCTCACCGGAACGACCAGCGGCGCCGCGCTCGGGGCGGTGGTGACCGCCTATCTGGCCGGCTTCTCGGCGCCGCTGGCGCTGGCCTCCGGGGCGGTGGGCGGAGCGCTCGGCGCCCTGCTCCTGCTGCTGGCGCTCGCCGGGCCGCGGGCGGAGACGGCGACCCTGCTTCTCGCCGGCCTCGCGATCAGCGCCCTGGCCGGAGCCCTCACCACCCTCGCCCTCGCCCTCGCCCCCTCCCCCTTCGCCTTTTACGACGCTTATGAATGGCTGATGGGCTCGCTGGTCGACCGCAGCCTCGAGCAGGCGGCCTTCGCCGCCGCGCCCGCCCTCGTCGCCATCCTGCTCCTGGTCCGGCTTCGGCGGCCGCTCGACAGCCTCACCCTCGGCGAAGAGGTGGCGCAGTCGTTCGGCCACGACGTGCGCCGGCTCCGGATCGAGATCGTCTGCCTCACCGCCGTCGGAGTGGGCGCCTGCGTCGCGATCTGCGGAGCGATCGGCTTCGTCGGCCTGGTCGCCCCGATTTTCGCGCGCCGGCTGACCGGAGGCCATCCCGGCCGGGCGATCGTCCCGGCGGCACTGATCGGCGGCCTTCTGCTGCTCGCCGCCGATCTCGTCGTCCGAAGCGCGCCGCTCGGCCGGACCCTGCCCATCGGAGTGGTCACCGCTTTGCTCGGAGCGCCTTTCTTCCTCTGGCTGGTCGGCCATATGCGCTGGCGGCTGGCGCGATGACGGCGTTGCTCGAGGCCAACGGCGCCGCCCTCGCCGGACGGCTGGCGCCGACCGATTTCGCGGTCGAGAAAGCGGAGCTGGTCTGCCTGGTCGGCCCCAATGGCAGCGGCAAGACCAGCCTGCTCCACGCTCTGGCCCGGATCGGCCGGGCGTCGGGCGAGGTGCGGATCGGCGGGCAGCGCCCGGAAGACCTGGCTCCGGCCGCCCGGCGGAGGCTCCTCTCCTTCCTGCCCGCCTCCCGCGACGTCGCCTGGCCGCTTTCGGCGCGCGACCTCGTCCGTCTCGGGGCGAGCGAGGCCGAGGCCGACGAGGCGATGGACGCTCTCGATCTCACGGCCTGGGCCGGGCGCCGGGTCGACCGGCTCTCGACCGGCGAGCGCAGCCGGGTCCTGATCGCCCGGGCGCTCGCACCGAAGCCGCTCCTGCTCCTGCTCGACGAGCCGGTCGCCAACCTCGACCCGCTTTGGCAGCTTCGGCTGATGGAGCTTCTGCGCCGCGCCGTGGAGGGCGGCCAGGGCGCGGTGGTGGCGATGCACGACCTCGATCTGGCCGCGCGCTATGCGGACCGGCTCGTTCTGATGGCGGAGGGCGCGATCGTCGCACAGGGCGAGGCGCGGACGCTGCTCGACTCGGCGCGGCTCGGCGAAGTGTTCGGGATAAAGCGAGCCCGCGGGATGTGGATGCCCCGCGCCTAGTCGCTGGGGGGATCGGCGATCATCGCGGTGAAGTTGGTCTCGGCGGCGACCTTGCCGTCGATCAGGACCTTGCCGGCGAACTTGCAGACGCTGCCGCGGTCCTGGACGAGCTCGACCTCGATCCTCAGGAGCACTCCAGGCTCGACCGGGCGGCGGAACTTGGCGCTGTCGATCGCCATGAAATAGACGAGCTTGCCGGTGCCGGCGAGGCCGAGCGATTCGACCGCGAGCACGCCCGAAGCCTGGGCCATCGCCTCGACGAGGAGCACCCCGGGCATGATCGGCCGGCCCGGGAAATGGCCCTGGAAGAAAGGCTCGTTGATCGTCACCGCCTTGATGGCGACGATCCGCTTCTTCGGGACCAGCTCCTCGACCCGGTCGATGAGCAGGAAAGGGTAGCGATGCGGCAGCGCCGCCATCACCCGCCGGATATCGAGCGGACCGATGGCGGCGTCTGCCGGGTCGGAGCTCACCGGCCCTGGGGCTGCGGCTGAGCCGGCTGCTGGCCCTGCGGCAGCGGGGTGACGCTGACCGAAGGCAGAGCCGCGTTGAGGGCGGTGAGCACGTCGGCGGTGACGTCGAGGGCGCCGGCGCGGGCCAGGGTCGCGTTGACGTCGAGCGCGACATTGGCCTGGCGGGCATTCATCACCTGGGTGATGACCGGGTTCAGCCGGGCGTTGATCTGGCGAAGGACGTTCTGCTGGGTCGACTGGATGTTCTGCTCCAGCCGCGCGACTTCCTGCTGGGCCGTGGTCTGGCGCTGCTGGAAGGCCTGCACCCGAGTGTTGAGCGCGGTCTCGGCGGCGGTGCGGGCGGCGCCCGACTGGTTGCGCAGGGCGGCACCGGCCTGCTCGATCGACTGCGCCTCGGTCTGGAGCGGCTGGCCGAGCTGCTGGGCGCGGGTGCGCGCCGACGTGACCATGCCCTGAAGCTGGGTCTGGGCGGCCTTGCAGGCCGTGCAGTCGCGATAGATCCGGTCGGTGTCGACGACGACGATGACGGCGCCGGGGGTGCGCTGCGCCTGGGCGACGCCCGGAAGCGCGAGCGAAAGGGCGGCCAGGGCCGCTCCGAAAGCGAGTTTGTTCATCAGAATGCGGTTCCTACGTTGAAAGTAATGAGCTTGGTGTCATCCCCTTCGGCACTTAAGAGCGCCTTGGCTATATCGATCCTGAACGGGCCGAAGGGCGAGTTCCAATTGACTCCGAAGCCGATCGACAGGCGCGGCTTGGGGGTGTCGCCGAGATAGCGCTCGTTGAAAGGCGCAATGCCCGGAACGAGCGTCGTGTCCGGTCCGCACGTGCCGCCGTCGGGACGCGGGGTGGAGTTGCCGCCGGTGTCGAAGCAGCGGTCCACGGTCAGCGCGTCGCCGAAGGGAACCGGGTTCGTCTGCGGGTCCTTGAGCCCCCAAAGGGCGCCGACGTCGAGGAATATCGACGGCCGAAGCCCCATTTCGCGGATGCTCGAGCTCATCGGGATCTCGAGCTCGGCGCGGCCGACATAATAAGCCCGGCCGCCGAGCGCGTCGTCGACGATCTGCTTGCGGTCGGTGACCGGGGTGCCGTCCGCATTGTACGGGATGCGCTGGACCCGCGGCCCGACGCCGCGAATGTCGAAGCCCCGGATCTGGGGCTCGCCCAGGAAGAAGCGGTCGGTGAGTCGGACCGGATCCTGGTCGGGACCGGGCGAGCCTTCGAAGCTGTGGATATAGCCGCCCTCGAGCGAGGCGGAGAAGATGAAGCCCTTGCCGACGTTCCAGAATTTGGCGGCATTGACCCGCGTGCGCAGATATTTGACCTCGCCGCCCAGGCCCGCGAAATCCTGGTTGATCGTGAAGCGCTGGCCCCGGGTCGGGCGCAGGCGGTTGTCGGTCGAATCGTAGAGCAGCGAATAGCCGATCGACGAGGTGGTCCGCTTGCCGACCGCCTCGCACAGATAGCGGCCCACCCTGAGCGGGTCGCAGGCCGCGGGCGCCGGCCCCGCGCCGTCCGGGTCGGTGAAGAAGGTGGCCTTGTCGAGGGTGACGTCGTCGAAATTGAGCCCGTAGCGCAGGCCCAGCTGCATATATTCGGTGAGCGGCATGCCGCCGCGAAGCCCGCCGCCGGTGCTCACCTGCTTGTAGGTGGTGTTGCGGTTGTTGTTGACGAAGTTGAAGCTCGAATAATCGCGGCGGAACAGGTCGAAGCCGACCGCGAAGTTGCGGTCGAACAGATAGGGCTCGGTGAAGCCCAGCTCGACCGATTTCGAGTAGCTCGAATAATTGATCGAGGCGCGCAGGGTCTGGGCCATGCCGCGGAAGTTGCGCTGCTCGATCGACAGGTTGAGAAGGAAGCGCTCGAGACTCGAGAAGCCGGCGGAGACCTGGAGCTGGCCGGTGGCCTTCTCCTCCAGCGCCGTCGACAGGATGACCCGGTCCTGGGCCGAGCCCTGGGTCTGCTCGATCTCGAGATTCTCCTGGAAGAAGCCGAGCGACTGGATCCGGTCGCGCGAGCGCTTCACCCTGACGGAGTTGAACGGATCGCCCTCGGCGAGCCGGAATTCGCGGCGGATCACCTTGTCGCGGGTGAGGGTGTTGCCGCTGACGTCGATCCGCTCGACATAGACCCGGGGAGTCTCGGCGACATTGAACGTCACCGACATGGTGCGGGCGTCCTTGTCGCGCCGGAACTCGGGCTGGACGTCGGCGAAGGCGTAGCCGAACAGGCCCGCGCTCTCGTTGAGCGACGTCACCGTGTCCTCGACCAGCTTGGCGTTGTACCAGTCGCCGCCCTTCATCGGCAGCAGCCGGGTGAGCCCCTCGCCGCTGAAGTCGCGGATCGCGCTCTCGACCTTGACGTCGGCGAATTTGTAGCGCTCGCCTTCCTCGACCACGTAGGTGATGATGAAGTCGCGCCGGTCCGAGGTCAGCTCGGCGACCGCGGAGACGACCCGGAAATCGGCATAGCCGTGGGTCAGGTAGAACATGCGGAGCTTCTGCTGGTCGAAGGCCAGCCGGTCCGGATCGTAGACGTCGCCCGAGCCGAGGAAGCTCAACAGGCCGGTGCGCTTGGTCACCATCTCGCCGCGCAGCTCGCCGTCGCCGAACTTCTCGTTGCCGAGGATGTTGATCTGCCGGATGCCGGACTTGGGCCCCTCGCTGATCTCATAGACGACGTCGACGCGATTCTGCTCGAGCTGGACGATCTTGGGCTCGACCGTGGCGGCGAACCGACCCTGGCGGCGATAGAGCTCGATGATTCGAGCGACGTCGGCACGCGCCTTGGCGCGGCTGAAGATCTGCCGCGGGGCAAGCCGGATCTCCGGAGTGATCTTGTCGTCCTTGAGGCGCTTGTTGCCTTCCAGGACGATGCGGTTGACGACCGGGCTCTCGCGCACCTCGATGCTGAGGTTGCCGGCACTGTCGCGGATCGCGACGTCGGCGAACAGGTCGGTGGCGTAGAGGTCGCGAAGCGCCTCGTCGAGCCGCTCGCGGTCATAGGGCTCGCCGACCCTGAGCTTGACGTAGGAGACGATCGTCTCCGGCTCGAGCCGCTGGTTGCCGGTCACCGTGATCGATCGGATCACCGTCGCTTCGGGCTCGGGCGCCGGGGCCACGGGCACGGGCTGGAGGATCGGCGCTTCCTGCGCATAGGCCGGAAGCGAGACTCCACCGAGGATTGTACCGACGAGCAAGACAGAGCAAAGCCGCCGGCCGTTCGTAAATGAATTTTTGGGTGTCACGCGTCCCCGCCTTTAGACTGAACGAACGGCATGAGCAGCCGTCCTGTTTCCCTGTCGCCCCTGCCCTGCCCGATCATGCTCAGTCGATCAAGCCGCCAAGCTTCGACCACAGGCCAAAAGAGGCCAAATCGTTGAAGGTGACGAGGATCATGAGCGCGAGTAGGGCAGCCAAGCCGGTCCTGAACGCCCATTCCTGTGCCTCCGGCCGCAAGGGTTTCCGGCGGACGGCCTCGATCCCATAGAAGAACAGGTGGCCCCCGTCGAGCATGGGGATTGGCAACAGGTTGATGAATCCCAGATTAATTGAGATGACCGCGATGAACAGCAGGAAGGCGGCCACCCCTATGCTCGCCTGCTCGCCGGAGAATTTGGCGATCTTGAGCGGCCCGCCCATCTCCTTGACCGAGCGTCGGCCCGAGATGATCTGGCCCAGCCCCTTGACCGTCGTCGCGACGACGACCCAGCATTGCCGGACCGAAGCGGCGACCGCGCCCAGTGGCGACACCTGGGTCCAGCCCTGCTCGGCCGCTCCGATGCCGAGCATCGGGAAGCGGTTCAAATTGCCGAACCGATCCTTCTCCACCACCACCTGCGGAACGACGTCCAGCGCCATCCGGCGCCCGGCCCGATCGACCTCGATGTGGATCGGGCCGCCCAGCTTGAGCGCCACCACGGGCGGGATATCTTCGAAACGATCGATATCCTTGCCGTCCATTCGGACGATCCGGTCGCCGATCCGGAGCCCCGCCGCGGGCCCGGGGGAGCTTTGCGTGAACGCGCCGATCACGGGCGGCGTCTCGGGCACGCCGTAGGTCATGGCGAAGCCGGTCAGGATGAGGATGGCGGCGAGGAAATTGGTCATCGGGCCCGCCAGCACGACCAGGAAGCGCTGCCAGACCGGCTTCGCCTGGAAGGTCTGCGCCCGCTCCTCGGCCGGCAAGGCCAGCCATTCCGGCGAAGGCTGGCCCGCCGGATTCATGTCGCCGGCGAACTTGACGTAGCCGCCGAGCGGAAGCCAGGCGAGCTTCCAGCGCGTGCCCCGGGCGTCGGTCCAGCCGGCGATCTCGCGTCCGAAGCCGATCGAGAAGACGTCGGCTTTGATCCCGAACCAGCGGCCGACGAAATAATGGCCGAGCTCGTGGACGAAGATCAGCGGACCGATGACGAGCAGGAAGCTCAAGATGGTCCAGAAAACACCGGGACTGTCGGTCAACGCATTACCCTTTTCACGATGGCTTCGGCTGCGCCGCGCGCCTGCCGGTCGATGTCCAGAACCTCTTCGAGCGAGGCCGGAGCCGCCGGCGCATAGCATTGCAGAGTCTCGGCGGCGATGGAAGCGATGTCGAGGAAGCCGATGCCGCCCCCGAGGAAGGCGCCGACGGCGACTTCATTGGCGGCGTTGAGCACCGCCGGCCTGGCGCCTCCCTCACGAAGGGCCTGGCGGGCCAGCCCCAGAGCGGGAAAGCGTTCGGGGTCGGGCGCGACGAAGCCGAGCGTTCCAATCTTCACCAGGTCGAGCCGCTCGCACGGAGTCTCCATCCGCTCCGGCCAGGCGAGGGTGTAGGCGATCGGGATTCGCATGTCCGGCGAGCCCAGCTGAGCGAGCACCGAGCCGTCGACATATTCGACCAGGCTGTGGACCACCGACTGCGGGTGGATGACGATGTCGAACGCCTCGACCGGCAGCGGGAAGAGATGGAAGGCCTCGATCAGCTCCAGCCCCTTGTTCATCAGCGTCGCGCAATCGACGGAGATCTTGGCGCCCATCGACCAATTGGGGTGGGCGATCGCCTCGCCCGGAGTCGCGTTACGCATCTGCTCGAGGCTTTTGTCGCGGAACGGCCCGCCGCTGGCGGTGAGGATGATCCGCCGAACCGATTCGGGCCGGGCCCGGTCGAAGCATTGGAAGATGGCGTTGTGCTCGGAATCGACCGGAAGCAGAGCCGCTCCGCTGCTCCGGGCGGCCTCGATCATCAGGTGGCCGGCCGAGACCAGGGCCTCCTTGTTGGCCAAAGCGACCGTCCGGCCGCCGCGAATCGCGGCCATGGTCGGGCTGAGGCCGGCGGTGCCGACGATCGCCGCCATCGTCCAGTCGGCGCCGGCGCCGGCCGCCTCGAGCACGGCCGACTCGCCCGCCGCGGCTTCGGTATCGCTTCCCGCCAGGGCGGAACGGAGCGGTTCGAGCAGGGTCTCGTCGGCGATGACCGCTCGGGCGGCACCGACCCGGAGCGCGGCTTCGGCGAGGCCCTCGACGTCGCGATGGGCGGTGACGGCGAGGATTTCGTAGCGCTCCCGGTCGCGCTCGAGCAGGTCGAGCGTGGAACGGCCGACGGAGCCGGTGGCGCCGAGGATGGTGACGCTTCGCCGCCGGGTCACGCGAGGCTTGCGATCAGGACGAGCAAAGTGGCCAGGATGACGGGCAGAAGGCCGTCGAGCCGGTCGAGGATTCCGCCATGGCCGGGAAGCAGGGTGCCGCTGTCCTTGACCCCGAGCCGGCGCTTGACCCGGCTCTCGTAAAGGTCGCCGAGCTGGGCGAGCAGGCCCATCGGCGCTCCGAGCCAGAGGAAATCGGGAAGCTCGGCGGCGATCCCGAAGAACCAGGCGGCGAGGCCGCCGACGACGGCGGCCCCGGCCATCCCGCCGATCAGGCCGGCCCAGGTCTTGTTGGGGCTGATCTTCGGGGCCAGCTTCGGGCCGCCGATCGAGCGCCCGGCGAAATAGGCGAAGATGTCGGTCGCCCAGGTTACCAGCATCAGCCAGAAGACGAGGTCGAAGCTCGCCCATTCGATGACCAGAAGCGCGAACGAGGGGATGCCGACGTAGAGCATGCCCCAGCCGAGGGCCGGGCGGCGGCTGGCCAGCGTTGCGAGGAGCGCCGCCGCGGCGACGGCGGCGAAGCCGAGCCAGACCTGGCCGAAGCTTGAGAGGGTGATCGCCTCTACATCTTCGATGACGTCGATCTCCCCCACCGGGTAGAGATATTGGGCGGCGCCGAGCAGGGTCGCGGCGAGCAGGCCGAGGGCGAAATAGCTGTAGCCGCGCTTGAGGCGGTGCATGTCGCCCCATTCGAGGATCATCAGCGCGGCGCCCGCGGCGACCAGCAGCCGGAACAGCCAGCCGCCGACATAGATGGCCGTGCAGGCGACCGCGATCATCACCACGCCCGCGGCGAAGCGGGTGAGGAGGTCCGATTGCGGTGCCGCCGGGGCCTGCTCGCTCATCGTCCGCCGAACCTGCGTTCGCGGCCGGCATAATCGTCGAGCGCGGCGCGAAGGGCGTCGCCGTCGAAATCCGGCCAGAGGGTGTCGACGAACAGCAATTCGGCATAGGCCGCCTGCCAGAGCAGGAAGTTGGAGAGGCGCTGCTCTCCCGAGGTGCGGATGAGGAGGTCGAGCGGCGGCAGTTCGGCGGTGTCGAGCGAAGCCTCGACCATCGCCTCGTCGACTTCGGCCGAGCCGATCTCGCCGGCCTCGACGCGCATGGCGATGCTCCGCGCCGCCTGGACCAGCTCGGCGCGCGAGCCGTAGTTGAGGGCGATTGCGAGGGTCATCCGCCGATTGCCGGCGGTGCGCTCGACGGCCTGATCGACCAGCTTCGCAACATCGGGCTGGAAAGCCTTGTGATCGCCCAATATCTTCAGCCTGACGCCTTCCCGGTGAAGGGCATCGAGCTCGCGCGTGATGTAGAAGCGCAAAAGCCCCATCAGATCGTTGATCTCGTCCTGGGGACGCCGCCAATTTTCCGAGGAGAAGGCATAGAGGGTGAGGCATTCCACGCCCGCCTCGCCGGCGGCGCGAAGCACCTTGCGGGCCGATTCCGCGCCCTGGCGGTGGCCGGCGGCGCGCGGCAGGCCCCGCGCCTTCGCCCAGCGGCCGTTGCCGTCCATGATGATGGCGACGTGCCGGGGAACGCTTGGGCCGCCGCCGCCGGAGCTCTCCGGCGCCAGGGGGGCGGGGCGGACGGTCACTGCTGGAGGATTTCCTTTTCCTTGCCCGAGGCCGCCGCGTCGATCTCCTTGATCGTGTCGTCGGTGAACTTCTGGACCTCGGTCGCGAGGCGCTTGTGCTCGTCCTCGCTGATCTCGTGCTTCTTCTCGCCGGTCTTCAGCGCCTCCATTCCGTCGCGGCGGACGTTGCGGACGGCAATCCGGGCCTTTTCAGCATATTGGCTGGCGAGCTTGGCAAGCTCCTTGCGCCTTTCCTGGGTCAGATCCGGGATCGGAAGCCTGATCGTCTGCCCATCGACGATCGGATTGATGCCGAGGCCGGCATTGCGGATCGCTTTCTCGACCGGAGTGACGTTGGACCGGTCCCAGACCTGCACCGAAAGCATCCGGGCCTCGGGCGTCGACACCGTCGCGACCTGGGTGATCGGCATGTTGGCGCCATAGACCTCGACCTGGATCGGATCGAGCAGGGTGGTCGAGGCGCGGCCGGTCCTCAGGCCGCCCAGATCGTGCTTCAGCGCTTCGACCGCGCCGTGCATTCGGCGCTGGATGTCGGCCTTGTCGTACGCGGGCATGGTCTCACTCCTCGTTCTGGACGATCGTCGCGGTCCCCTCGCCGCTCAGCACCCGGGCGAGATTGCCCTGCTCGCGGATGTTGAACACGACGATTGGGATGTTGTTGTCGCGGCACAAAGCGACGGCGCTGGCGTCCATCACCTTCAGATCGTCTGCAAGCACCTGATGGAAGGGCAGGCTTTCGTAGCGCCTGGCGTCGGCTTTCTGCTTCGGATCGGCATCGTAGATGCCGTCGACGCTGGTGCCCTTGAACAAGGCGTCGCAGCCCATTTCGGCGGCGCGCAGGGCGGCGGCGGTGTCGGTGGTGAAATAGGGGTTGCCGGTGCCAGCGGCGAAGATCACCACCCGGCCCTTCTCCATGTGACGGAGCGCCCGGCGGCGGATGTAGGGCTCGGAGACGGTCGCCATCGGGATGGCCGAAAGGACCCTCGTGTCGGCGCCGATCTTCTCGAGCGCGTTCTGGAGGGCGAGCGCGTTCATCACGGTGGCGAGCATGCCCATATAGTCGGCGCTCGCCCGGTCGAAGCCCTTGGCCGCGCCGGCGAGGCCGCGGAAGATATTGCCTCCGCCGACGACGATGGAAAGCTGGTGGCCGGCCTCGATCGCCGCGGCGATCTCCCGGGCGAGTCGAGCGGTCGTGTCGGGATCGATCCCGAACGCCCCCTCCCCCATCAACGCCTCGCCCGACAGCTTCAGGAGGATCCGGTTGAAGCGCGGGCGCGGCATAGGATTGCGAGGTCCGATCGGCGAGAGGAACGGCGGGTGGCGCACCTTAATAAGGGCGCGCCACCCTGCCAAGCAGGTTAGGCTTCGGCGGGCTCGGGCTTGCCGACGCCCGAAGCGGCGGCGACTTCGGCGGCGAAGTCGCTTTCCTTCTTCTCGATGCCCTCGCCGAGCTGGAAGCGGACATAGGCATTGAGGGAGATCGCGCTCCCGGTCCGCTTCGCCTCGGCGGCGATGACGTCCTCGACCTTCGTCTTGTTGTCCATGACGAAGAGCTGGCTCATCAGCGCATTCTCCTTGCGGAACTTGGCCATGGCGCCCTCGACCATCTTGGCGACGATGTCGGCGGGCTTGCCGCTCTCCGCCGCCTTCCCGGACGCGATGGCGCGCTCGCGCTCGATCAGCGAGGGGTCGAGCTCCTCGCCGCGCAGCGCCAGCGGGCTGGCCGCGGCGATGTGCATGGCGAGCTGCTTGCCGAGCGTATTCAGGATCTCCTTGTCGCCGCTGCCCTCGAGGGCGACGAGGACGCCGATCTTGCCGAGGCCCGGGACGACGGCGTTGTGCACGTAGGAGACGACGACCCCGTCGCTCACCTGGAGCACGGCCGAGCGGCGCAGCGCCTGGTTCTCGCCGATCGTGGCGATATTGGCGTTGAGCTTCTCCTCGACGGTGCCGCCGGCGGGCCATTGCGCGGCGAGCAGGCCTTCGACATTGCCGCTGCCCTGGAGGGCGAGGCCTGTGACGGTGCGGACGAACTCCTGGAACTGCTCGTTCTTGGAGACGAAGTCGGTCTCCGAATTGACCTCGACAACGGCGCCGCGATTGCCCTCGACGACGACTCCGACCAGGCCTTCGGCGGCGGTGCGGCCGGCCTTCTTGGCGGCGGCGGCGAGGCCCTTGGCGCGAAGCCAGTCGATCGCCGCTTCCATGTCGCCCTGGCTCTCGCCCAGCGCCTTCTTGCAGTCCATCATGCCGGCGCCGGTGCGCTCGCGCAGCTCCTTGACGGTGGCGGCCGTGATCTCAGCCATGTCTCTTATCCTCTTGGGTTAGTTCAAAAACACCGTTCGCCCTGAGCCTGTCCTTCGATACGCGTCTTCGCCATGCTCAGCCGCTACTCAGGATGAGCGGTGACGTGTTTCCGCTCATGCTGAGTTGGCATTGAGCGAAGTCGAAATGCCGTATCGAAGCACGGTCTCCCGGTTGAACGGGCGGAGGATCGCTCCCCCGCTAAACTCAAATCTCGGCGAGCGCCGCTTCGGCCGGCGGAGCGTCCATCGCGCCGATATCCTCGCCGCGCGCCTGAGCCCCGCCCGACTTGCCGGCCAAAGCCGAGTCGGCGATGGCGTCGCAATAGAGGCGGATGGCGCGGCTGGCATCGTCATTGCCCGGGACCGGGAAGGCGATGCCCTGCGGGCTGACGTTCGAATCGAGGATCGCGACGACCGGGATGCCGAGCACATTGGCTTCCTTGATCGCCAGCTCCTCCTTGTTGGCGTCGATCACGAAGATGACGTCGGGAAGGCCGCCCATCTCGCGGATTCCGCCGAGCGACAGCTCGAGCTTGTCGCGCTCGCGGGTGAGCTGGAGCACCTCCTTCTTGGTAAGCCCGGCGGTGTCGCCGCTGAGCTGCTCCTCGAGGCTCTTGAAGCGCTTGATCGAGTTGGAGATGGTCTTCCAGTTGGTGAGCATTCCGCCCAGCCAGCGATGGTTGACGAAATGCTGGCCCGAGCGGCGCGCCGCCTCGGCGATCGGATCCTGCGCCTGGCGCTTGGTGCCGACGAACAGCACCTTGCCGCCGGCGGCGACCGACTGGCGCACGAAATCGAGCGCCCGGGCGAAGAGCGGCACGGTCTGCGAGAGATCGATGATATGGACCCCGTTCCTGTCACCGAAAATATACGGCTTCATCTTGGGGTTCCAGCGGTGGGTCTGGTGGCCGAAATGCGCTCCGGCCTCGAGCAATTGCTGCATGGTGACGTCGGTGGACGCCATGGTCTGTCTCCTTCCGGTTATGCCTCTGCAGGGCCGAGAGACCCGCCTTCGCTAAAAGCATCGGCGGGCACCGGTATGATGACCCTGCATGTGGGATGGCGCGCCTGTAGCGGCAGAGTCGGGTTAAATCAAGCAGGTGCCGGGCTGGCGGCGGCGGCCGGGGGCCATTAGAGGAGTGGCGAAGCAACCGACGGAGCCGATCCATGTCCCGCCAGCCCTCCTATCCGAAAGACGCCGCCGTGGGCGAGGAGGCCGCCGCTCCGGCGCCGGAGGGCTCCCGGCGCACCAAGCATCTCGTCACCGGCGCCGCGATCGGAATCGGCTCGGCCGCCATCGTCGCGGCCTTGCTCTACGCCAAGAAGCGCAAGAGCGACCGCTGAGCTCCCCCGCCATCCGCGGAAAATCGCGGGAATGACGGGAAAACAACAGCTTAACCTCGGCTGTCAGCCGAGTTCAGGCGAGGCTCAAGGGACTCGGCCTAGACGCTCCTTCAGTTGAACAAGGAGTGTTTCTTATGCGTAGCCTCGTCCTGGCCCTTTCCGCCGCCACCCTGACGGTGCCGGCGATCGCGGTGCCCATCACCCCGGCCGTCGCTCAGTCGACCTATCACGGCAAGACCTGGCGCGGCTCCGACGGCCGAATCTATTGCCGCAAGCCGAACGGCACCACCGGCCTCATCGTCGGCGGCGCCGCCGGCGCCCTCGCCGGGCGAGCGCTCGACGGCGGGCGAAGCCGCACCACCGGAACCGTGCTCGGAGCCGCGGTCGGCGCCCTGCTCGGCCGCCACGTCCAGCGCAACGTGATCAGCAGCCGCCGTCACTGCCGCTAGTTCGTCATTGCGACGCCGGCGAAAGCCGGGGGAAGCAATCCAGCCCAGCCTCCGAGGCCACTGGATTGCTTCGTCGCTTCGCTCCTCGCAATGACGGGTAAACGCCCCGGCTTCGGCCGGGGCGTTTTTCTTTGGGGCGAGCCGCCGCCCGTGATAGGATCGCCGCCTCTTGGTGGAGGGAGCGAGATGGGCAGGACGGCGCGTCTGACGCTGCTGGCGGCAGCTCTATTGACCGGCGCGACGGCGCTGGTGGCGAATCCGGGCGGCTCGGGCGACAGCTCGCCGAGCATGAGCGCTCCGGATTACGATCCGGCCGCGGAATATCGCAACGGCATCGAGGCCCTGCAGGCGCAACGCTACCAGGACGCGAAAAGGGCTTTCGACAAGGTGCTCAAGGTGGCGCCGGGCGACGCCAACACCAATTATCTGGCCGGCCTCGCCGCGGCCGGCCTCAACGACCTCAAGGCCTCGCGCAAATATTATGAGCGGGCGCTCCGGGCCGACAAGGAGATGATCCCGGTTCGGCGCGAGCTCGGCCTCACCTACGCCAGGCTCGGCGAGAAGGAGAAAGCGGACGCTCAGCTCGCCGCCCTGAAGGCGATGCAGGACAAATGCGCCGGCGCCTGCGCCAAGGCCGCCGACCTCGGAGCGGCGATCCAGGCGATCGCCGCCGCGCTAGGCGCCCCGCCCCAGGCCCGGCTCGAGACCCGCCCCAGCCTCCTCTTCGCCAGCGCCGCCGGCGGCGACCGCGCCTATCTCGACGCCGTGGCGCTGATCAACGAGGGGCGGTTCGAGCCGGCGATCGAGGCCTTGAACGCGGCCCGGGCGACGTTCGGACCGCATCCCGACGTGCTCACCTATCTCGGCTTCGCCAACCGCAAGCTCGGCCGCTTCGATTCCGCCGAAACCTACTATCGGGCGGCGCTGGCGGCGGTGCCGGACCATCGCGGCGCCACCGAATATTATGGCGAGCTGATGGCCGAGCGCGGCGACCTCCAAGGCGCCGAAAGGATGCTGGCGAAGCTGGAAGTCAGCTGCGACTTCGGCTGCGCCGAGGCCGACGAGCTGAGGCGATGGATCGAGGCCGCGCGGTCGCGCGCTTCCTGAACGCCCTCCCCCTCGCCCTCCTGCTCGGCGCGGCCGCGGACGGCCTCGAAATGCCGGTCCGCGAGGCTCGATGGCTGGCGGCGGAAAAGGTCTATCAGGGCCTCAGCCGGGAGCCTCCCGAATGCTTCGCGAGGCCGGCCGACCCCGAAGAGCGGCGGCGCTCACAGATCGGCCGGGCCGCGTTCCGGACTCCGCTGCTGCTCGGCGGCCAGGCGGCGCGGGCGGGGCTGAGCTGCGCGAGCTGCCATCGCAACGGCCGCGGAAATCCCGATTTCCTCTTCCCCGGCCTTTCCGGCGCGGCGGGAACGGCCGACGTCACCGCCTCGCTGATGAGCAGCCATCGCGGCGACGGCCGCTTCAACCCGAAGCCGATACCGGACCTGGGCGGACCCCGCGAGGCCCTGAAAGTGTCGCAGGACCCAGGCAGCCAAGCGCTGGAGGCGTTCATCCGCGGCCTCGTCGTCGAGGAGTTCGACGGGCCCGAGCCTCCCGAGCGGGTGCTCGACGGGCTCGCCGCATATGTTCGGGCGCTTCGACCGTCGGCCTGCGGCCGCGAGCGGCGGGTGAGTCTGGCCTCCCGACTCGCCCTGGTGGAGGATTCGGCCGAGCTTGCAGCGGCCGAGGCGGGAGAGACGAAACGGCTCCTCTTCGCCGCCGCCCGCTCGCAGCTGGGCGCGATCGACGAGCGCTTCGCCACCGCCGGCGGGGAACCCGCGCGCGCATTGCTTCGCGAGGCCGACCGCGAGCTGCGCAGGCTTCGCTCCGGCGAGGCCGGAATGGAGACATGGCGCCGGCACTGGCCCGGCTGGAAGCGGAAGCTGCTGCGCCTCGAGCAAAGCTCCCTGTTCGACGAAAGACGGCTGCGCGCCGCTCTCCGCCGCTCGGCATGACGTCATGAAGTCACAGTAGAAGTACTACGCCTCCGGTGGTAAGCTGTTGACGCGAAACGGCGCCGAGCCTCGAGCCGCCGAAGAGGGAGAGCCGAATGAAAAGACTGATCCTGGCCGCAGGGGGGCTGCTCCTCGCCACCGCCAATACCCCGCCTTCGACGAGCGCCGCGCCCGGAGGCGAGCTGGATTCGGTGGTCGCGGCCGAAGCTCCCAAGGGCGCCGCCCCCGTGGCCGCCAAGCCCGACAAGCCGAAGCCGCCGCGAATCGCCGTGGCCGCGGAGCCCGCTGGCGACTATCCGCGCTGCTCGGCGACGGTGAGGGACCGCTGCGCCCAGGGCCGCTCCGGGCATAAGTCGGGTCATGCACGCCGGATGCAGCTGGCGATGAGGGCCGGCGAGCGGGGCTGAGCTAGGCTTCCCGCCCGTACCATTCGTCGAGGCGCATCAGCTGGTCGTAATCCCCGTAAGGGGCATGTTCCGGATGAAGCTTGGCCGTGAACGGCTCGTCCCCGGTCAGCCAGCGCGCCGCGGCGCCCAGGAAATTGCGCTCAGCCATCGTCGTGAACTCGGCGACGTCGATCCCGCCCCGGCTCGCGACCGGGCTGGCGACGTAGCCGAGCCTTCCGGCCTTGCGGGCGAGCGACCAATATTCGAAGCAGGCCGGAACGCCCTCGATACCGTCGAAGCCGCCGCGCTCGGCGATCAGGCCGAGCAGGCCCAGCTGCATCGAATAGCCCTCGGCGACCGCCTTGGGTCCCGGCGGAGTCCCGGTCTTATAGTCGACGATGGCGAGGCTGCCGTCGGCGAAGCGGTCGATCCGGTCGGCTTCGCCATGCAAAGTGACCCCGTCCAGCTCGCATTTGCCCTTGACCTCGGCGGCGGCGGGACGGCGGCCCGAGGCCAGGTTCTTCGCCATCTCGGCCGCGATCCAGTCGATCGCCTCGAGCAGGCGCGGCTGCCAGAGCGCCCGCATCAGCGGATGGGCTGAGGAGTCGCCGAGCAGGGCCTCGGCTCGGGGCCGAAGCTTCGACGGCTCGCAATTATCCTCCTTCATCCAGGCTTCGAGCACCTTGTGGACCGCGCTTCCACGCCAGGCGGCGCTCGGATCGGCGTCGATCGGGTCGAGCGGAGCGAAACCCAGCATCTTGCGTGCATAGAAAGCGAAGGGATCGGCCTTGAGCCGGTCGACGTCGGTGACGGCGATGCGCCTCGGCCGGAGCTCGGCCGCGGGACTGGGCGCCGGCCGGGCGGCGGGGAGGAACGCCTCCGGCCGGTCAAGCGCCCGCGCCCAGCGGCGGTGCTGCGGCGAGCGGGTGACCCCCGCGGTCATCGCCTCCAGCCTGAGCCAGAAGCGCGAGGCGATGGCGGGCGAGCGGGCGTCGCGGCGGGCGCGGGTGACGAGCACTTCGCGGCCGCCCAGAGCGCTCGCGAAATCATGGGCGGCGAGGCCGATCCGGCGCTCGAGGCTGGGCAGGCCGAGCTCGCGGCGGACCCGCGGCGCGAGCCAGGGGTCCGGAGTCGGCAATTGCGGCCACACGCCCTCGTTGAGGCCGCCGAGGATGACGAGGTCGGCCGATTGCAGCCGAGCTTCGATCAGGCCCCAGATGAAGATCCGCGGGTGCTGGCCGTAGGGCGGCCGAACCGCGACTCCGGCGAGGAGCTGCTCGAGCAGCGCCGGCAGGCTCGCCGGCGACAGACGCTCCGGGCCGTGGGCCGAAGCCGGCTCGGCGGATTCGAGAAGCTCGGCGGCGGCCCGGCCGGCCGGCCCCGCCCAGGCTTCGTCGCCGCTGAGCAGCGAAGCCGATTCGCGCAGCAGGCCGAGCAGCGAGGCGAGCGCGGCACGTTCGACCCGGAAGCCGCGCTCCAGGGCGCGCAGGCGAGGCGCGACCTCGCTCCACCAGAGCGAGGCGCGCTCGCGCCGCTCCCGATCGCGGCCGCTCCGGTCGGAAAGATGCTCGGCGATCCCGTCCAGCCCCGCCGGCGGCCGCGGGCCGCGCAGGGCGAGATCGAGGGCCCGGGCCCCTTCGAGCCAGTCCAGCCTCCCCTCCCCCTTCATGACCAGGGGGTGCTTGAGCAAGGCGAGGAGCGGCACCGGGGCGAATTGCTCCGCCGCGGCGGTGGCGAGGGCGAGAAGGAGGGTGCCGGGCGCGAGCTGCGACAGCGGCCGGCCGGCGCTGTCGTCGGCCTCCACTCCCCAGCGCCGCAAATGGGTCGACACCCGCCTGGCGAGCTCCCGGTCGGGCGTCACCAGAGCGGCGGTCCGGCCGGGAGTCTCCAGCGCCTCGCGAAGGGCGATTGCGATCGTCTGCGCTTCCTCGGCGGGATCGGCCAGCTCCAGCGCCCGAACCCCGGTGAGGCGCCGCTCGGCGGGCCGCAGACCCTGCCAGAGGTCGGTGAAGGCGGCGGGCTTCATGGCGTTGGCGATGGCCCGGCTTCGGACCGCAGGTGCCCTTCGACGCCGCCTGTCGGCGTCGCTCAGGACAGGCTGGCCGCCGCCCCAGCGCCAGCGCTCGACCTCGCCCCGGCCCACGCCCATCCGGTCGAGCAGCAGCTTGAGGTGGAATTGGGGATGGGTCTCGACCGAGCGCGGCCTGAATCCCGTTTCCTCGTCCGGCTCATGGGGGCCGAGCGACTCCCATTCCTCTTCCATCATCCCGAGGTCGAGGCCGGGGAAGATGACGAGCCCATCGTCGAGCCGGGCGACGGTGCGAAGGAGTCTGGCGATGGCGGGCGAGGAACTGGTGATTCCGGCGGCGGCGACGAAGCCGGCCGGCGGCGAGCTCCGCCAGCGCGTCGCAACGGCGGCGAGAAGCCGGTTGCGCCGGTCGGCAAGATCGATCCGGCCTCGCCCGGCGAGCAGGCGCGGCCATTGATCGAGGATGATCCCGAGCCTTTCCAGCGACTTCTGCCAGTGGAGCGACAGGTCAGGCAAGTCCGCGGCGAACTCGCGCAGTCGGGCGGGATCGACGCCTTCGACGAGCAGCTGATCGAGCGTCCGGGCGAGATCCTCGGCGAGGCGCAGGGCTTCCGCCGCGTCGACGTCGGCAACCTGCTGCTGGACGAGGCGGGCGAGCAGGAACAGGCGCTCGAGCGGCTCGACCGCGGGCGGGAGCCCCTCCCCTTCCCCCAGCGGCTCGAGCGCTCCGCCGATCCGCTCGTCGAGCTCCGGGTCGCCGACGGGGACGAGGCGGGGCAGCAGCAGGCCGCCCCCCGAGCGCCGGACGAAGGCCTCGGCAATTGCTCGGGCGGCGCGGTTGTTGGGGACCAGGATGATGCCCTGCGCCAGCCCCATGTCGCCCCGGCCGAAGCGCGCGACCAGCCCGGCGGCGAGCGCGTCCGCGAAAGCGCGGTGCGGCGGGATGGTGAAGACATGGGGCCGGCTACGGGTCACCGTTCCGGAATAGCGAAGGCCGGCTCAGGCCGGAACCCCGGGCTCGACCGCAAACTCTTGCAGAAGTGGTCGAGTCGCCTTGAGTCAAAATATCCAATCCAAGAGTCTAAATCTTCCCATTTTCCTGCCTTCCGAGTCTAGCTGATGACTTTTGGAGTAGACTGTGGTATGTTCCTGAGTCGTTCAGGGAGAGAGTTTATGATGGTACAACGCCACGTCCGTATATTGACTCTGATTTCAGTCAGCATGATAAGTATTGCTGCATCCGCTCCAAATAGAGAAGCGACGGCTGAGCGCATTATGCCGGCGAATGCGCCGCTGTCCCGCGCCGATCGGGCGGATCTCGAGTCCGCCGTCGGCCGCTTCATCAACGCGGTGGAACGCAGCCGGGCAACCCCGGCATTTAGGAGCGCGCTGGAAAAGCGGGACAGCCGCGGCCTGGCGAACCTGCTCGTCCGCAACGGCGCTCCGTCGGATCTTGTCGTGGTGATCCCCGAGACCGGCGGAACGGAGATCAAAATCAGTCTGTCCTGCTGCAGTAAGTGGAAAATCGGACCGATCACGCTCACGGTAGAACTCTAGTCGGCCGACCCACGCGCCAAGGCTTTTTTGGGAGGCGGTAGCGTTGCTATAGGTCGCGGTATCAGGCCAGGCCGAGAATCTCCTCGGCCTTCCTGATGTTGGGCGGAGCGCCGATGTCGAACCACTGGCCTTCGTGGACGGCGCCGAACAGCCGGCCTTTCGCGATGGCGCGGTCCCACAGGATGTTGGTCGAGAAGGCCCCCTCGGGCAGCTCGCCGTCGAGCAGGCGCTTCGACACGATCTGGACCCCGGTATAGACGAACGGCGCGACTCCCCCGGGCTTGCGGCGGCGGAGCGCGCCCGCCGCGCTCATGTGGAAGTCGCCCTGGCCCTGGTGGCAATGGGCGCGGGCGAGCGGCACGAGGAGCAGCAAAGCGTCCATCCGGGCCTCGTCCCAATTGCTCGCCAGCAGCCGCAGCGAATCGACCGGACCGTCGACCCACAGATTGTCGGAATTGACGACGAGGAACGGATCGGCATCGATCAGCGGCAGTGCCCTTACCAGGCCTCCGCCCGTCTCGAGCAATTGCTCCCGTTCGTCCGACACAGCGATTTCAAGACCTTGGACATGATTATTCAGATACGCTTCGAGGGCATCAGGGAGATAATGGACGTTGACCACCACCTTTTCGACGCCGGCGGCGCGGAGGCGGTCGAGGCAATGTTCGAGCAAGGGCTTGCCGGCGACCTCGACCAGGGGCTTGGGCCGGGTGGCGGTGAGCGGCCGCATGCGCTTGCCGAGGCCCGCGGCGAGAACCATCGCCGTCTTCGGCACGTCCCCGCTGGGCACAGGGCGGAGCGCGAGCGGCCGGCGCTGGCGGTTCATGCGCCCGCGGCCTCCGCCCAGGCGGCGGCGCGCTTGTCGGCGGGCACCTGAGCGTCGAACCAGTCGCGGACGGGGCCCAGGACCGGGTGAGCCAGGTTGCGCTCCAGATAATTCCAGACCCGCGGCTGGAGCGACAGATAATGGTCCTTGCCGTCGCGCTTCCACAGACGGGTGAAGATGCCGAGGATCTTGGTGTTACGCTGTGCCCCGAGGATTTCGTAATGGGCCCGGAAGAGATGGCGGTCGGCGACGTTCGCCGCTTCGCAATAGCGTTCGATCATCGCCTCCTCGAGCTCCGGAGCGACGTCATATCGTCCGCTTCCCTGGAGCAGCGATTCCAGATCGTAGGCCGGGTGACCGGCGAGGGCATCCTGGAAGTCGAGCAGGCCGAGCTCCGGTCTCCCGGGCAACACCATCAGATTGTCGGCATGATAATCGCGAAGCACCATCACCGGACTGTCCTCGACGACCTTGAGGACGTCGCCCCAGACCTGCCGCCACGCTTCCAGGTAGGACGCCTCGTCGACCTCCATGCCGAGCGCCGGCGCATACCATTGGGGGAAGAGCAGCACCTCGCGTGTCATCGCATCGTCGCCATAAGGCGCCAGGTCGCTCGGAGCGGGCTGGGCGGCGAGGCGAGCGAGGATGTCGACGGCGGCCTCATAGACGGCGCGCTCGCGCTGAGGCTCGCGCTCGAGCAGCGGACCGGCGCGGTCGTCGCCGAAATCCTCGAGGAGGAGGAGGCCCTTCTCCCGGTCGATGGCGAGCGGGCGAGGCGGGCGGAAGCCGCGGTCGAGCAGATGGCCGGCAATGGTGAGGAACGGCCCAATATCCTCATGCTCGGGCGGGGCGTCCATCAGCACGGCGGTTTCGCCGCTCGCGCGGTGGACCCGGAAATAGCGCCGGAAGCTCGCATCGCCAGCCAACGGCCGGATTTCGGAATCGTCCCAGCCATGCTGTGCAAGGAAATCACTCGCCGCTGCGGGCGGAATCATCGGAGCGGCCATCGCGCTTCCCAAGCCTCGGGCACCTCGGCTGTCAAGGCGCGGCTGCCCTCCCCTTCCCTGCGCAGGGTGAGGCGAAGCGAATGGGGCCACAGGCCGCGGCCCATCCGCTCCGGCCATTCGACGATCAGAGCCCCGTCCTGAAGCGCCTCGTCGAGCGCCAGCTCCTCGATCTCCGCCGGATCCTCGATCCGGTAGAGGTCGACGTGCCAGGCCGGGACCGGGAGGGTCTCGTAGGGAATGACGATCGGGAAGGTCGGGCTGGCGACGTCGCCTCCATGGCCGAGGCCGGCGAGGATTCCGCGGGCGAGCGTGGTCTTGCCGGCGCCGAGCTCGCCGAACAAAGCGACGACGTCGCCGGTCCGCAGCCGCGAGGCCAGCCGCCGGCCCAGCGCCTCCGTCGCTTCCGGCCCTTCCAGCCGCATCAGCGCTTCCGCGGCAGGCGAAGGGTGACGGTGGTGCCCTCGCCCGGCTCCGAAAGCAGCTCGACGGTGCCGCCATGGGCCTCGACGAACTGCTTGGCGAGCGGCAGGCCGAGGCCGAGCGCGGCATCGTCGGCGGCGCGCGGCTCCGCGGTACGGGAGAAGCGATCGAACACCCGGGCCTGGTCGGCCGGCGCGATGCCGCGGCCATTGTCCGAGACGGTGATCGCCGCCGCCTTGCGGTTGCCGGCGGCGTGGAGGAGGACCCGGCCTCCTTCGTCGGTATAGGCAAAGGCGTTCTTGAGCACGTTGTCGAGCGACTGGCGAAGGCGCGCCCGGTCCCCGGCGACCGAGCCCGCGCCGGTCTCGATCTCGACCGCGAAGTCGATGCCTTTCCTGGCCGCCTGGTCCCGGAACGCCTCGGCCGCCTCGGCGCAGAGCCTGGACAGGTCGACCTTGTCCTCGGCGAGCAGGAGGCTGCCACTGTCGCTCTGGGTCAAATCGAGGACATCGTCGATCAGTGCGCCGAGCCGGGCGACCGAATCGAGGATCGCGGCGACATAATCGGTGGCGGTCGGCGCCAGCTCGCCGGCATAGCCGCCCGCCAGCATCTCCGCGAAGCCGCCGATCGAGGTGAGCGGAGTGCGCAGCTCGTAGCTCATGTTGGAGACGAAGGCGGTCTTGAGCCGGTCGGCCTCCTCGAGCGCCTGCGTCCGCTCCCGAAGCGCCGCCTCGACGGTCCGGCTCGCGGTCACGTCGAGCATCGTGAAGAGGGCGTTGCCGTCGGGGAGCGGAACGGCCGCAAACTCGAACTCGCGCCCGTCGGTGAAGGCGACCCGGCCGGTGCGTTGCTTGCGTTCGACGGTGGCGCTTCGGACCAGCTCGCGGACCAAAGCGGCGTGGCTCGAATTCCTGAGCTTCTTGCCGATATGGACGGTCAGAGCGTCGATGCGCGGGTTTCCGGCGAGCTGCTCCTCGTCGAACTCCCACAATTCGCGGAAGCGGTTGTTCCAGAGATGGAGCCGGCCATCGGAGGCGAAGACTCCGACCGCCTCGAACAGATTGTCGAAGGTGGCGGTGCGCACCCGAAGCAGGGTGTCGCGCGCCGAAGCGAGGCGGAGCTGCTCGGTGCGGTCCTCGAAGATGAGGAGGAGCCCGCCGTCCGGAAGCGGCTGGGCGACGACCCGAAGGTGGCTGCCGCCGGGGAGAAGCCAATCCTCCTCCTCGGCGGCGAGGCCGCCGGTGAACCAGCGGTCATGCTCCTTCTTCCACTCCGGATAGTCGCGGACTTCGGGCAGGTGGCCGGTCTCGCGCATCGCGTCGAGCAGGCGGTTGAACTCGGGACGGTCGGCGAGGAAATCGGGCCTCAGGGCGAACAATCGGGCGAAGGGCTGGTTCGAGAAGATGAGGCCGCGGTCGCGGGCGAACTGGGCGACTCCGGCGGACAGCCGGTCGAGCATGTCGCGCTGGGCGTGGACGAAGCGGGTGAGCTCGGAGCGCGCCTGCTCGCGGTCCTCGACGTCGATCGCATAGCCGGCGACCCCGGCCTCCCCCAAGGGCACTTCCACGACCCGCAACATACGCCGCTCGCCGCCGACGGTGGCAGGCACGTTGCGGGCGTGGGCCTGCCCGCTCTGGCGGACGGCGGCGGCCTCGGCGATCGCGCCCGCCTCGCCGTCGTCGACCAGCTCGATCCCGCCTTCGATCACGGCCCGGCCGTCCTCGGCCTCGACCGCGGCGACATAGGCGCTGTTGACCATGGCGAGGCGCAGATCGGGCCCGCGGTGCCAGATCGGGAAGGGCGCCGCCTCGATCAGCCCGGAGAGCGCGTCGAGCGCTCCGGCGAGCTTCTCGGTCCGCTCGCGAAGCGCCGCCATCTCCTCCTCGCTCGTCGTCGCGTCGGTCAGCCAGAGGAGGATTGTGCCGGCCGGGTAGGAGGGCGGCGCCGGGCCGCCGCTTATCCGGTAGACCCGGGCGGAATCGGCCGGCCGAAGCGAGAGCGCGAAATCGCCCGCCGCCGCTGCCGACGCCGCGACCTTTCCGAGCAGCTCTTCCCGGTCCTCCTCGGCGAAGGCCAAAGCGAGATCCGCGAGCCGCCGCGGCACCGGATCCATGCCGAGCGCGAGCGCGACCCGCCCGGCTTCATCGAGGCTGCCGTCGCGGCGCACGATGAGGGGAAGCGCCGGCGAGGCGGCGAGCAAGGCTTCGTGGTGCCTCGTAGCGTCGATTCGCGCGGCGGCGTTGCGGCCCCGTCCGAGGCCGCGGATTGTGGCCCAGATGGCAAGCGCCAGCCACGCTCCGCAAAAAAGAGCAATTGCTGTCAACACCGTCGGCGGGAGGCTAACCATGAATAGGGTCTCTAACCGCGCTCAGGGGCCTCCGGAAGGGCATCCGTGCGTCTCTCCGATGTGACTTTCTTGTCACGCGGCGACTTCATCTGCGCCGCTAAGCCGCCGCAACCATTGGAATATCAGCTCCGAGCCGGTATCGATTACAAGATTAATCGTGGAGAGAGAGAACCCCCATGGCCATGACCTTCCGCTCGCGCGCCCTCCGCTCCGTCGCCTTTATCGGACTCCTCACCGCGCTCGCTCCCCAGGCCTACGCGCAGGAGATCCAGGGCACTGAAGGCACCGGCGCCGGCGAAACCGACGACCCCTCCACGCTCACCTCCGAGCCCGAGATTGAATCCGGCCAGAATGCCGGCGCCGCCGACCAGGGCGACATCACCATCACCGGGTCCCGCATCCGCCGTCCGAACCTCGAATCCGCCGTTCCGGTGACGTCGGTGGGCGGCGAGGAGTTCTTCCAGACCGGCCAGGTCTCGATCGGCGACGTCCTCAACGAGCTGCCGGCTCTCCAGAGCACTTTCAGCCAGTCCAACTCCAGCCGCTTTCTCGGCACCGCCGGCCTCAACCTGCTCGATCTCCGCGGCCTCGGCACTCAGCGCACCCTGGTTCTGGTGAACGGCCGCCGGCACGTCGCGGGCGACGTGCTCAACACCACCACCTCCGTCGACGTGAACACCATCCCGACCGACCTCATCGAGCGCGTGGACGTGGTCACCGGCGGCAATTCCGCCATCTACGGTTCGGACGCGATCGCCGGCGTCGTCAACTTCGTCCTCAAGCAGAATTATGACGGCATCCAGGTTCGCGGCCAGGGCGGAATCAGCAAATATGGCGACCTGGGCAGCTATTTCGTCAGCGCCCTTGCCGGCAAGAACTTCGCCGGCGGCCGCGGCAACGTCGCCATCAACGTCGAATATGCCCGCCAGAATACCGCCTTCGCCTCGGGGCGGCCGAACCTGGCCATCAACTCCCGTTTCGTGACCGTCGACACGGATCCGGCGGCCACCCCGTCCGACGGAACGTTCGACAACGTGTTCGTCGCGGACACCCGCTTCCCGATCTTCAACAACGGCGGCGGCTTCCTCGATTTCGCCCACACCAACTCGATCGGCGGCTACACCTCCTATATCTTCGACACCGCCGGCAACCTGGTGCCCCAGACCGGAACGCCGATCGGCCGAAGCGGCTTCAATGCCCGCTACATCGGGGGCAACGGCAGCACCGCCCGCGAGGCCGACGCGCTGGCGCTCTTCCCCGAGGTCGACCGCTACAACGTCAACCTGATCGCCCATTTCGACGTCAGCGACGCCTTCGTGCCCTTCATCGAGGCGAAATATTCGCGCACCGACTCGCGCAGCGGAACGTCGGGACCGTTCTTCTACGGCCTCGGCACGACCGGCTCGCCGCGCGAACGTTTCTTCACCGACAATCCGTTCCTGAATGCCCAGGCGCTCGGGGTGATCCGCGGCGTCTACGGCGACTATTACGGCGATTACGATCTCGACGGCAATCCGATCGGCGACGGCGTCAGCGATGCCGACCAGTTCGGTTTCGACAGCAGCGGAACGGCCACCGGCCTCGGCAATCGCGACGAGGACGCCCGCCGCGAGACCTATCGGGTCGTCGCCGGCGTTCGCGGCCAGTTCAACGACGACTGGACGTACGAGGTCTCGGCCAATTACGGCCGGCTGAACGAGCGCACCAAGGTTCTCGGCAACGTCAACATCCAGCGCTTCCTCCTCGCCATCGACGCGGTCCGCAATCCGGCGGGCAACATCGTCTGCCGCTCGCAGGTCGATCCCTCGACGGGTGCCGCCTACGAATTCCCCGTCACCGGGTTCGAGGATTTCGCCCAGAACCGCCTGGCCGCGGACATCGCCGCCTGCGTGCCCGTCAACCTGTTCGGCGAAGGCAATGTCTCCCAGGCGGCGCGCGATTATATCCTCCAGGATACGATCGCTCGCGGCCGGATCACCAACTTCGTCCTGAACGCGTTCGTCAGCGGCGACACCAGCAGCTTCTTCAACCTGCCGGGCGGCCCGGTCGGCTTCGCCCTCGGCGCCGAATATCGCCGCGACACGGCGCTCTACCAGCAGGACGAATTGGTCACCTCCGGCCTCACTTTCTACAATTCGATCCCGAGCTTCGATCCGCCGTCGTTCGAGGTGAAGGAGCTGTTCGGCGAAATCCGGCTCCCGATCCTGCGCGACACGCCCTTCTTCCGGGAGCTGACGCTCAGTGCCGCCGGCCGGGTCGCCGACTACAAAGGCGCGACCGGAACCGTCTTCGCCTACAATGCCGGCGTCGAATGGAGCCCGGTCAAGGATATCCGCTTCCGGGCCAATTATTCCCGCGCGGTCCGGGCTCCGAACCTGTCCGACCTCTACACGCCGCTGGGCCAGAACTTCGCGTTCATCAACGACCCGTGCGCCCTGGACTTCCTTGCCAACGGCACGGAAAACCGCGAGACGAACTGCCGCGCGGCCGGCATTCCGCTCGACTTCAACCCGAACACGAGCGGCGTCACGACCCTGTTCCAGTCGGGTGGCAATCCGGACCTCGCCGAAGAGACTTCGGATTCGATGACGATCGGCGGCGTCTTCCAGCCCCGTTTCCTCCCGGGCTTCTCGCTCTCCGTCGATTATTACGACATCGAGGTGAACGACGTCATCACCTCGCCTTCCGCCCAGCAGATCGCGGATGCCTGCTACGACCTCGCCGATCTGAGCAACCAGTTCTGCTCGGTCTTCGAGCGCGCCGGACCCGGGGGCGGTCCCCGCGGCGAGGGTCCGTTCGAGATCCTTCAGGGCAGCCTGCGGGCGGTGCCGCTCAACTATGCGAAGCTGAAGGTGCGCGGCATCGATGCCGAAATCGCGTACCGCAAGCGGCTGGGCGCCCTCGGCACGCTCAGCACCCGGTTGAACTATACCCACCAGTTCCAGAATGACGACTTCCTGGACCCGACGGATCCGGACCGCGCCAACCAGCTCCTGCTCGAGCTCGGCGTTCCCAAGGACAAGGCGATCTGGAACATCGACTTCAAGACCGGCCCGTACACCTTCGGTTATCAGGGCCGTTATCTCGGCAAGATGACGACCTTCAGCTACGAGTCGTTCTTCAGCAAGCAGGGTCGCGATCCCACCAATGCGGACGTCGCCGAGCAGCGCTTCTACCCCGCCGTCGTCTATCACGACGCCCGCGTCGGGATCGATGCCAGCGAGCGGTTCAACTTCTACATCGGCGTCGACAACATCCTGAACCGGCTGCCGCCGCTGGGCCTGACCGGAGTCGGCGGAGGCAGCGGCATCTACAGCAACCGCGGCCGCTTCTTCTACGGGGGCGTGACGGCCAAATTCTAAGGGCCGAAGCGATCAAGATGGGGCCGGGGCGAAAGTCCCGGCCCTTTTCTCGTTTCACCGGCAAGGAGCTGCGCCGCTCGACTCTCCGATGCGGGCTGCTTACTCGGAAAGGCGGGCGCCGACCGGCGCTTCAGCGGGCCCGAGCCCGGAGGATTTCAATGGCTCGAACAGCTTCCGGACGCTTTGGAAGCCTCGAATCCGCCCTGGACAATGGACGCCGGCTCCTTGCGACCGATCCGGCGGCCGCCGAAGAGCAGGCGCGCGAGATCCTTGGCCGGGACTCCGGCAACCGCGACGGTTTGAGGCTGCTCGCCGCCGCCCTTCGCCGCCTCGGCAGGAAGGAGGAGGCGGAAGAGCAGGAAATGCGCGCCGTCGAAGCCTCGGGGCGAGACCCGGAGCTGGTCGAAAGCGCCCGGGCGATCCGGGAGGAGCGCTGGGCCGACGCCGAGCGGCGGCTGCGGCGCTATCTCGACGACCATGCCGACGATCCGGCGGCGCTCAACATGCTGGCGCAGGTCGCCGTCCAGGCCGGAGCCATGGAAGCCGCCGAGAAACTGCTTCGCGACGCGCTTCGGCCGGCTCCGGGATTCGTCGCGGCTCTGCTCAAATTGGGCGAAGTGCTCGTCCGCCTCCAGCGCCCGGGCGAGGCCGTCGCCGCTTACGAAACCGTCCTCCGCCGGAAACCGGATCATGTCAGGGCGAAAGCGGCGCTGGCGTCGGTCCGCGCCCGGATCGGAGATTATGAAGCCGCGAGAGCACTTTACGGCGAGTTGATCGAGCAGCAGCCCGAAAGCCCCGGCCTGTGGATGAGCTACGGCCATGTCATGAAGACGACCGGCCGCGCGGATGAAGCGGTCGCCGCCTATCGCCGGGCCGTGACGATCGACCCCCGGTTCGGCGAAGCGTGGTGGAGCCTCGCGAACCTGAAGACGGTGCGCCTCGGCGAGGCCGATCTGGCGGCGATCGAAGCCGCGCTCGCCGGCTTGGATCTCGACGAGAAGGCGGCCGTCAATCTCCACTTCGCGCTCGGCAAGGGCCTCGAGGATCAGAATCGCTTCGACAGCGCCTTCGGCCATTATTCCGAAGGCAATAGGATCAGGCGGGCGATGCTCGAACATGCGCCCGACCTGCTGACGGATGAGGTGGACGGGTCGATCCGCCTGCTCACCGGGTCATTCTTCACCGAACGCGACGGGCAAGGCGCGCAGGCGGCCAGCCCCATCTTCATCGTCGGAATGCCGCGAGCGGGATCGACTCTGATCGAGCAGATATTGTCGAGCCATTCGCAGGTGGAAGGCACGTCCGAGCTGCCCTACATCCCGGCGCTGGCCCGGGAATCCCTGGCCCGCAACCCCAGGTTCGCCGGCCTCGATTATCCGCATATGCTCGCGGCGCTCCAGCCCGGGGACCTCCGGGCGCTCGGGGAGGAATATCTCGAAAGGGCCGGCGCCCACCGCAAGACGGCCAGGATCTTCTTCTCCGACAAGCAGCCGAACAACTGGCGCGATATCGGATTCATCCGCCTGATCCTGCCCAATGCGAGGATCGTCGATGCGCGCCGGCATCCGCTGGCGTGCTGCTTCTCCAACTTCAAGCAGCATTTCGCCGAGGGTCAGGGGTTCACTTATTCGCTTTCCGACATGGGACGATATTATCGCGACTACGTGCGGCTGCTCGACCATTTCGACGAGGCGATGCCCGGGCGCATCCATCGCGTCCTCCACGAAGACATGGTCGAGGACAGCGAAGCCGAGATCCGCCGGCTGCTCGACTTTCTGGAGCTTCCGTTCGAATCCGCGTGCCTGCGCTTCTACGAGAACGACCGAGCGGTAAGGACGCCCAGCGCCGAGCAGGTCCGCCAGCCCATCAACCGCGACGGAATGGACCAGTGGAAGCCGTTCGAGCCGTGGCTCGATCCGTTGAAGGCAGCCCTCGGCCCGGCGCTGGACGGCTGGCGGGGCTCCCGCTCCAGCAAGGCCTGATCCGCGGAGCCTCCCGCCGCCAGTACGAGGCCCCCTAGCCGCCCGTGCCGTTCGTCTCCCACCAATAAGGCGCGCGGACCCGGCTTCCGGTCACCACCTCGTTCATCGTCACCGGATCGTAGAGGCGGCCGCCGAGCATGACCCGGTGGATCTTGTCGCTGTTGCGGATGTCGACGGTCGGATCGGCGTCGAGGACGACGAGGTCGGCGAGCTTGCCCGCCTCGAGCGAGCCGACGTCGCGGGCATAGCCCAGGGAGGTCGCGGCCGCGATCGTGCCGGCGCGCAGGGCCTCGATCGGGGTCCAGCCGCCGCGCACGAACGACCACAGCTCCCAATGCGGCCCGAGCCCGGCCTGCTGGCCATGGGCCCCGATCGCGACCTGGACCCCGCGGTCGGCGAGCTTCTTGGCCTCGCGGGCGGTGTCGTCGTCGACGAAATCCTCCTCGGGCGCCATCGTCCGGCGAACGTTCTGGGCGGCGAGCAGGGTCGGCGGGGCGTGCCTCGACAGCAAAGGATGGCGCCAGACGTCCATATGCTGCCGCCAATAGGGATCGCCGGCCAGCCCGCCATAGGCGACGATCAGGGTGGGGGTGTAATTGGTCCTGGTCTGGGTCCACAGGCCGACGACGTCGCCGTAGAAATGCTCGACCGGCAGATTGTGCTCGAGCGTGCTATTGCCGTCCTGGATGAGCGAGATGTCCATCGTGTAGAGCGAGCCGCCCTCCGGAACGACCTCCATGCCCTCGCGCTGGGCCGCCGCCACGACCATCTGCCTCTGCTCGCGTCTCGGCTGGTTGTAGTTCTTGACGCTGTTGGCGCCCTGCGCCTTCAGCCGCCGCACGTGGGCTAGGGCGTCTTCGAGGCTGTTGATCTCCGCATAGACGTCGGCCGCCTTGGCACCGTAGATGATCTCGCCGGTCGAGAAGATGCGCGGCGCGAGGATCTTGCCGGCGCGCTGCATCTCCGCCGCAGCGAAGATCTCCGCCGCGCTCGCCGAGGGATCGTGGATCGTCGTCGAGCCCATGGCGAGATTGACGATCGACGACCAGTTCTGCTGCGGGACGAGGCCGTCCTGGCCCTGCGGCCCGTGGGCATGGGCGTCGACGAGGCCGGGGATGATCGTCTTTCCGGTGACATCGACCGTTGCCGCTCCGGCGGGGATGGCGACCTCCCCTCGCCTGCCGACCGCGACGATCCGGTCGCCGCGAACGACGATGACCCCGTCGTCGATAATGCCCCCGCCCGCGCCCGCCATGGTCACGATCCGGGCGCCGGTCAGGGCGACTATGCCGCCCGGCCGGTCCGCCGCCACGTCCATGGAGAGCGA
This sequence comes from Allosphingosinicella sp., assembly GCA_035719905.1. Taxonomy (GTDB): domain Bacteria; phylum Pseudomonadota; class Alphaproteobacteria; order Sphingomonadales; family Sphingomonadaceae; genus Allosphingosinicella. Next base: position 6,409 of record DASTFN010000011.1, on the reverse strand, counting down.
GACGCCGCTGGTCGGCGGCTGGAATTTGGGGGCATTTTCCGCGGGCGGCGCGGAGCCGAACAGAGCGGCGGTGTCGACGGTGTAGACCGTCGGGCCGGTGCTCCAGTGGAGCCTCCGGCCGCCGCTCGACCAGTGGATGAAATCGGCTCCGACGGCGCTGACCCTGGTGACCGGCAGCGGCCCGCCCTTGGCGTCGGCGGCGACGTCCTGGGTGCCGGGCATGAGCGGCATCACGAAGGCCTGGTAATTCTGCCGGAAAGCCACGAACTGGCCGTCGGGGGAGACCTGATAGTCGCTCACCATCTCGCCGGTCGAATGGACGTGCTTCGCCTCGCCGCTCAAATCGGTGCTGACGAGCTGGCGCTTGTTGTTGGCGGCGACGATCATGAACAATCGGTCGTCGGACGCTCCGAATTGCGGCTCGGCGCCCTCGCGGGCGATCAGCACCGGCGCTCCGCCGGTCGCCGCCACCCGGTAGATGCCGGGATTTTCGGACCATCTGGGCGAGGTGAGAAAGCCCCCCTGCCCGCGCTCGAAGACGATCGTCCTGCCGTCGGGCGAGAAGCGCGGCCGGGCATAATGGCCCGGCTGACCGGTCACGTTGCGGGCGGCGCCCCCGCCGGCGGCGACGGTCCGGATCCGGCCCAGCCCCTCGTCGGTCCAGCCGACGAAGACGATCGTGCGCCCGTCGCGCGACCATGAGGGGTAGAGCTCGAACTCGGCCTCGTCGCCTTTGACCAGCCGGCGCGCGGAGCCGCCGGCGGCCGGCTTGACCCAGAGCTTGCCGAGGGTCTCGAAGACGATCTGGCGGCCGTCGGGCGAGACGCTCGCCCAGCGCGGCATCTTCGTCGCGAAGCGGTCGGGCGCGACCTCGATCTGCGGATGGACGGCATCGATGACGACCCGGCCGTCGCTGACCCGGAACGGGATCTCGGCAGCGCCGCCGCCGTCACCATTGACCCGGCGCAGCTTGCCGCCCGCCCAGAAGACGACGCTCCGGCTGTCGGGCGTCCAGGCCATGTTGGGATAGACTCCGGTGACCGCCCAGGTCTCCTGCACGTCGCGGTCGAGGTCGTCATAGAGCTTGCGCTCCTCGCCCGAGACCAGGTCCTTGACGTAGAGCTTCGAGCGGGCCCGCTCGCGCCGGACGAAGGCGATCTTCTTTCCGTCGGGCGACGGCGTCGGCCGGACCGAGCCGCCGGCGCCGGAGACGATTGTCGTGGTCTCGCCCGTGTCGAGCTCGTAGCGCTCGATGTGGAACAGATCGGTGTTCGAATCCTGGGCATATTGGAAGATCGGCCCGGGGGTGACGTTGCGGGTGAAATAGAGGCTCTTGCCGTCGGGCGCGTAGATCGGCTCGCCAAGCTCCTTCTGGTGCTGCTCGTTGGGCTTCTTGACCAGCGGCACTCCGGCGCCGCCAGAGACGTGGTAGAGCCAGACCTCGCCGGTACCGAGCGAGCGGCCGGTGGTGAAATGCTTCTTGGCCGCGATGAAGCGGCCGTCGGGGCTCCAGGTCGCCTGGTTGAGGAGCCGGAAATCCTCCTTGGTCAGCTGGCGCTTGTCAGAGCCGTCGACGTTCATGATCCAGATATTGTCGCCCCCGCCCCGGTCGGAAGTGAAGGCGATGCGGCGGCCGTCGGGCGAGAAGCGCGGCTGCTGCTCGTAGGCCAGCCCTTCCGCGATCCGGGTCGGAGTCCCGCCCGCGATCGGCATGGTGTAGATGTCGCCGAGCAGGTCGAAGGCGATGAGGCGCCCGTCGCGGGAGACGTCGACGTTCATCCAGGTGCCTTCGTCGACGTCGATCCGGACCTGCCGGGTGGTCATCCCCGGAGGCGCGTTGACGTTCCACTTGGCGGGCTTGTCGGGCTGCGTGGCGGGCGTTCGGGCCGCGGCCGGCGGAAGCGGCTGGGCCGGCTTCTGCTCCGGGTTGATCACCTCATTCTCGGGTGCCTGGGTCTCCTGGACCGGCGGCGGCGTCGGCGAGGGCGGCGGGGCCACTTGAGCGCTCGCCTGCGCAGTCCCCAAAACCACAGCGATCGCGGCCGTCACCCGATATTTCATGCATCCCTCCCGCAGCTTTTGGAGGAGCCTTAAGTGGGAAATGAGTGCGCGTCTTGCTGAAAAAGCGCGGGTTGGCGCCGCGCCAATATCCAATTTGGATCTAATTGAGTTTGAACAATTTCTTCAATTATGTTCTATGCGTGTTCCAGTAAGGCGGGTCTGCATGTGCGAGCGCCTCTTCGAAGGGCTCAAGGATGCGGCTTGGTAATTGGGCATGGCTGACGGCGTCCGCCGCCGCCCTGGCGAGCGCGGCGCAGGCCGGCGAGAACGTCACCTACAGCTACGATGCGCTCGGGAGGCTTGTCGCCACCTCGAGCACCGACACGGTCAATCCGGGCGTTACCTCCTCGATCGGCTATGACGCCGCCGGCAACCGCTCGATCTACGCGGCTTCGGTTTCCGGACCTCCCAGCTTCAGCGTCAGCGAGGCGACGGCGCTGGAGGGCGGCGGCCTCCTCTTCACCGTGGTCAAGAACGGAACCGGCGCCGCGAGCGTCAGCTACGGCACGGCCAGCGGCAGCGCCGGCGGCGGCGACTTCACCGGAGTCAGCGGGGGCCTGGAGTTCGCGGCCGGGGAGAGCCGCAAGACGGTTGCGGTCGCGACGATCGACGATTCGAGCGACGAGCCCAGCGAGACGCTCCTGCTCAATCTTGCGGGCCCTTCCGCCGGCTCGACCATCGCCGACGGCCAGGGCATCGGCACGATCTTCGACAATGACGAGCCGCCCCCACCCCCGCCGCCGCCGCCGCCCTCCTTCAGCGTCAGCGACGCTTCGGCGACGGAAGGCGGCGCCCTCGTCTTCACGGTGACCAAGACCGGAGCGGCGATCGCGGTGTTCGGAATCGGCTTCGCGACCGCCAACAACACGGCCTCCGCCAACGCCCTGGGCGGCCCGTACATCGATTATTATGCGAGCTCGGGAAACCTCTACTTCCTCCCCAACGAAACCAGCAAGACGATCACCATCCAGGGGAGCGACGATCCGCTCGACGAGAGCAACGAGACTTTCCACCTCAACCTCTCGACCTTGCCCGGCGGAGCCACGATCTCGGACGGCCAGGGCGTCGGAACGATCGTCGACAATGACGACCCGCCGCCGCCGCCGCCGCCCGGCAACACGGCGCCCACGGCGGTCAACGACACCGGCTCGATGCTGCGCTGCTCGAGCAAGACCTTCGACGTCCTTGCAAACGATTCCGACGCCGACGGCGCCATCGACCTGCCGCTGACCGTGGTCGGGGTCGCCGGCACCGGCTTCTCCTTTACGAGCACGCAGGTCACGGTCGATTCGCAATTCCTCAGCAGCGGCGACTACGGCTATTACACGGTGCGCGATCAGCGCGGGGCGCAGTCGACCGCGATCCTGACCATCACCCTCAACGGAAGCGGGAATTGCGGCGCATGAGCACGATGTCGGTAACTGGCGCCGCGAGCCGGCCCGGAGTCGAAGCGGCGCGGTCCGCGATGCTGGCGTTGCTTTGCGCGCTGCTGGCCTTGCTCGCGCCGTCCGCGGCCAGCGCCCAGTACGAGCCGCCCAAGCAGATGACCTTGAGCCCGCTCGGGGTCGACGTGTCCGACGGGCGCTTCAGCTACAAGACCACCGACCTGTCGATCGGGCCGTTGACGCTCGAACGCTCGTTCCTCGGCGGCCACACGATCGACGGAAGCAATTATTTCGGGCCGAACTGGACCCACAATTACGCGATCTACGTGGTCGAGAAGGACTTCGCCAAGTCGAACGGGGTCTATGTGGTGCTCGGCCGCGGGACCGTCCATTTCAGCTTCAGCACCTTCGGCTGCTGGCACACCGATTGCGAGGGGGCAAAGCTCCAGGTCGGCACCGATGGCGGCTTCGTCTACACGGACGCGCAGGGCAACATCTACACGTTCAACGCGTCGGTGAACGCCTTCACGCCCTATGCCAATATCGATCCGCCGATGCGCAACCAGCGCATCGCCAGGATCGACTATGCCGACGGGCACACGCTCACCTACACCTACAGCGGCTCGCAGCTGAAGCAGATCGCCAGCAATTACGGCTATTCGCTGGTCTTCGAATATTCCGGCTCGACCAACTCGATCTCGAAGGCCTGCGGCTACAACCGCGCCGTCACCCACGTCACCGCCGCCACCAATTGCGACGGCGCCGCTCTGGCGGTGAGCTATTCCTACGGCGCCAACACCAACCTCGCGAACGTCGTCGACGCAATGGGCCAGAGCTGGGGCTATGATTATGGCAACGCCGCCGCCAAGCTCACCTGCGTCAGGCAGGTCAATTCCTCCGCCTGCCAGGTCGCCAACACCTATGAACCGCTGACCGGGGTGAAGCCCCATTCGGTGACGGCGCAGACCACGCCCGACGGGGCCGTCTGGAACTATTCTTATGCGCCCGCCAGCCCCGACGATCCGCAGATCCCGGGCCAGCCGCCGGCGATCAGCACCGGCGGCTTCACCGGCCCCGAGGGGATCCAGGTCGGCGCGCAGTTCGGCGCCGGGCTGCTCGATTATTACAGCCAGAACGGCCGCACCACCTACCTGCAGTGGGACGGGATCGAGCTCGCCCGGCTCTACCATCCCGAGAACAACAATGTCCGCTACACCTGGCGCACCGGGCAGCAGGTGTCGGAGACGTGGGAGGGCAAGCCGGGATCGGGGGTGGCGACGATCGCCAAGTCGATGGGCTTCGCGGAATCGTCGAGCTGCCCGACGCTCCCCCGCAAGATCTGCAACAAGCCGATCTGGCGGAAGGATTATAAGGGCAACCAGACCGATTACACCTATTCCGGGACGCACGGCGGAATCCTGACCGAGACGGGTCCGGCGGTTGACGGGATCAGTCCGCAGGTGCGCTACGAATATGCCGCTCGCCACGCCCGGGTCAGCAACGGCAGCGGCCATGCCCAGGAAGCCGTTCCGATCTACCTGCCGGTGAAGAAGAGCTTCTGCATGGCCGGCAACGCATCCGGAGCGGGTTGCGCTCTCGGCGCCGGCGACGAGGTCGTCACCACCTTCGATTACGGCCCCGACACCGGGCCCAACAATCTGCTGCTGCGCTCCGAGACGGTGACCGCGGGCGGGGTCGCTCGAAGAACCTGCTACGGCTATGACTGGATGGGCAACAGGATCAGCACCACCCGTCCGAACGGATTTTGCCAATGAGCGGCCTCGGAACGCTTCGGGCGGCCGCCTTCGCGCTGATCCTGGCGCTGCCCCCGTCCGCCGCCTTTGCCCAGGCCTCGCCTTCGGCCTTCACCCAGGCCGCCCGCTACGACCTGATGCGGCGCGAGGTGGGCACGATCACGCCCGACGCCGACGGTGCGGCGCCCTGGTCCTTCCTGGCGACCCGCAAGACCTACGACGTCGGCGGGCGGCTGACGAAGGTGGAATCGGGGTGGCTGGCGTCGTGGCAGGCGGAGACGGTCGCTCCGGCCAATTGGTCCGGCTTCACGATCGTCAGCCAGGTCGACACGGCCTACGATTCGATGGGCCGCAAGGTCCGCGAGTCGGCGAGCGGCGGCGGAATCGTCTCGGGCGTCACCGAATATGGCTACGACCTCGCCGGCCGGCTCAAATGCACCGCGGTGCGGATGAACCCCGACGTCTGGGCGACCGCGCTTCTGGACAAATGCGTTCCCGGAACGGCGCATGCCGCGAACGGCCCCGACCGGATCAGCCGCAACAGCTACACCGTCCACGGCGAGCTTTTGAAGGTGGAGCAGGCGGTCGGCACCGGCCTCCAGCAGGTCTATGCGGCCTACACCTATTCGCCCAACGGCAAGGCGACGAGCGTCACCGACGCCAACGGCAACAGAGCGGAGATGACCTGGGATGGGCTCGACCGCCAGAAGAGGTGGATCTTCCCCTCGACAGGCACGCCAGGAGAGACGAACCCGGCCGATTATGAGGAATATGGCTACGATTCCAACGCCAACCGGACGAGCCTGAGAAAGCGCGACGGCTCCACCCTCACCTATCAGTTCGACGCTCTCAACCGGATGTCGGCGAAGATCGTTCCGGAGCGGACCGGGCTGACCGCGGCTCAGACCCGCGACGTCTATTACGAATACGACCTTCGCGGCCTCCAGACCAAAGCGCGGTTCGACAGCCTGACGGGCGAAGGCATCACCAGCGGCTACGACGGGTTCGGGCAATTGGTCTCGTCGACCCTGGCCATGGCCGGGACCAGCCGGACTCTGTCCTATCAGCGCGACCTCAACGGCAACCGCATCCGCCTCACCCATCCCGACGGCGCCTTCGCCGCCTTCGACTATGACGGGCTGGACCGGCTGAAGGCCTATCGCGAGAACGGCGCGTGGCAGCTCGCCACCATCGCCTACGATAATGCCG
>DASTFN010000010.1:0-22868 GCA_035719905.1 Allosphingosinicella sp. | reverse complement strand
CGGCGGCGGGGGCGGCGGAGGCGGGGGCGGCGGAGGTGGCGGGGGCGGCGGGGGCGGCGGCGGCGGGACCGGGCAGACGCCGCTGTTGATGTTGCACAGGTTCAGCTCGGAATCGCCGCTGTAGGTGTTTCCGGCAGCCTTGCCGAAATCGGCCAAAGCGAAGAAGGCGTTGCCGGTGGCGAAGGTGCCGTCCGAATTGCGCTGGCGGCCGAAGCCGACGACGGTGATCGGAGTGGCGCCGCCGCGGATCGACAGGCCGCCGGTGCCGACGGTCAGGCCGGCAAGGTCGGTCGCGGTGCCGCTGTTCTGGACGAACAATGTGTTGCCGACGGTGAAGGCGATCCCGCCCGCCGTCAGATAGCCCGGCAAGTTCACCGGCCCGCTGTTGTTGAGCAAAGCGGCGCTTCGGCCGGGAAAATTGGGGTCGGCGGCGAGCTGGGCGGCGAGGAGCGAGTCGACGATTGCGATGTCGGGCGCCGTGACGGCGAGAAGGCCGGCCGGAGCGCCGAGACTGTCGGTGATCCGGATCGAGCCGGCGGGAGTCGCCACCTGCACCCGCTCGCCCGCGGTGAGGACGAAAGCATCGGTGGCCGAGGCGCTGGAATAAGCGACGGGCCCTTCGACCCGGATCCGCCCCGGAGTGACGACCTCGAACCGGGCGAGCCCGGCGCCGCTCTCGGTGCCGCTTTGGGTCATGCTGCGCAGGAAGATGTCCGCCAGCCGGTTCGGGTCCGCGCCGATCACCGGCGCCTGGACCAGGATCCGCTGGCTCGTGACCCGGCCGAGCTCGGGCGAATCGAGCGTGTAGCCGGCGCCCGGCCCGTTGCCGCCGATCACCGCCGCCACGCCGGTGGGGAGGATGTTGAAGGTGGCGCTGGTCGTCGCGGCGTCGCCGAGCGTGCCGCCGGCCGGGATGAATATGTCCCGGGAGGTCAGCTGGAGGACCTGCCCGGTGACCGGTCCCTGGATCGCGATCGTCGCGCCCGACTGAAGGGTCAGGGCCAGCCCGCCGGACGCGTCGGTGAGCGCTATGTCCCCGCCCGCGGCGATGGCGGCGCTGCCGGTGGCGGTGATCCGGGCGCCGGCACCCTCGATGAAATCCTCGAGCGCATTGGCCGTCAGAGTGGCCGTCTGGAGGGTGCTGGCGGCCGGATCGCGTCCGGCGTGGGAGACAATGATGTCGCCGGCCGGAGCGGCGAGCTGGATCGATCCGCCGCTGATCCTGCCGGTCCCGGTCGCGTTCAGCGAAAGGTTGCCGCCGCTGACCAGGACGAGGGCGCCGGCCGTGTCGACCGTCCCGTTCGTCGCCGTCAACGAGGAGGTCGGGTGGACGGCCGGAGTGCCGGTGGCGGTCGCCTGGAGGTCGAGGCTTGCAAAAGCGATGCCGCTATTGTCCGCCGTGACGTCGAACCGTCCGGCACTGTTCCCACTCGATCCGTCGCCGAGCGCATTCGCCGTTCCGGTGACCGTGCCTCCGGTGAGCGACCCCGCAGTCCCGGCAATCGGGGCCGCGCCGAGCACGAGACGGCCGCCCGTCGCCTTGCCCGGGGCGCCGGGAGCGCTGCCCGGGAAGCTTCCGCCGGCCCCCGCAGCGCCGCCGAGACCGTTCGCGCCGAGCGCTGCGCCGCCGTTCATCGTCACCGGCGCCCCGGCCGAGCCCAGCTCGGCTCGGCCGCCGGCGCCGTTGCCGCCGGTGCCGCCCGTCGTCACAAGGCCGTCGCCGCCCAGACCTCCGGCCCCGCCGGCGCCCTGCGCCTGGAGCTGGACCGTGCCGAGGCTGGCGCTGCCCGCGACCGCCGGGCCCGGCGAGCCCGGGATCGTGCCGGCAAAGGCCGTCCCGCCGATGCCGTCGCCGCCGCGGCCGCCGTCGCGGCCGTCGCCGCCACCGCCGCCGGTGCCGCCGGTGCCCGAGGCCCGGACGCTGGTCAGCTGCGACGCGATCGTCCCGGTCGCCGCTTCCGCCGCGACCGAGGCGATTCCACCGGTGCCGTCGCCGCCGCGGCCGCCGCCGGTGACGGCGCCGCTGCCGATCCCGCCCGGTCCGCCCGTCCCGTCGGCAAGGACGAACAGGTCGCCGGCCGTGATCGAAGCCGGAGCGTCGGTGCTGTGCGCCTGGACGGAGGCCACCCCTCCGAGGCCGTCGCCGCCGCGGCCGGCATTGAGGAAGATGCTGGCGCCGCCCTGGCCGCTGGCGGCGAGCTCGAAGCCGCCGCCGAGCGCGACGGTGCCGGCGGTCGCGTCGATCGCGGCGCCGCCGCCGGTCCCGGTGCCGCCGGTAGCGCCCTGGCCGCCGGTGCCGAGCGAGCGGGCGAAGCCGCCGCCCTTGAGGTCGACGGCGCCGCCGATGGACCGGATCGACACCTTGCCGCCGACGCCCTGGCCGCCGGTCCCCGCGAAATTCTCATTGTCGCCGCCGAGCCCCTGGGCGGTGGCGTTGAGCGCCGCCGTGAGCGACACCAGCCCGCCGCTGTCGGCGGTGACGCTGAGCTGACCGCCGCTGCCAAGACCGCCCGCTCCGGCGCTGTCGGACCGGCTGGAGGTGCCGCTCGCCGACATCTGGGTCGTGCCGCCGACGGCGACCTGGCCGCCGAGGAGCGCGGCCACGGTCGCGGTTCCGCCGGCGCCGGTCGCCCCGACCGCGGGCGCGGTCGCGCCGCTGCCGGCCTGGCCGTCGGCGGCGACGTTCAGATTGCCGAAGATCTGGACGAGGCCGCCGCCGCCCGAAATCCGGGCGATTCCGCCGCCGCCGCTGCCGGCGGCGTTGGCGACGGCGTCGAAGCCGCCCTGGGCGCTGGCGCCGATCAGGGCGTTGCCGGTGACCCGGACGAGGGCGGCGCCGGTGGCCAGGATCGCCGCCTCGCCGGCCTTGGCGTCGATCGCTCCGCCGATATCGAAATCGACGATGATCTTGTCGGAGCGGAGCTCGAGGTTGCCGTTGACGAAGGCGTTGGTCGAATTGGCGATGAGGTGGGCGTGGGCGTCGCCCTGGAGCCGCAGATTGCCGTTGACGGTGAGGTGGCCCTTCGTCCCGGCGAGGAAATCGGCGGTCGCGCTGCCGCGGATCGTCGAGCCGTAGGTGCCGCTCATGATCTCGAAGCTCGACGGCGGCAGCTTGGCCGGATCGACGAAGGCTTCGGCGACGACGTTGCGGCCGGCCGAGAGGATCAGCTCGCCGTTGACGATGGCCGCGTCGGCCGCCGGGTCGAAGCCGGCGCTGCCGCTGAGCAGGGCGGTGATCGCCGAATTCTTCGGAACCGCGACCATGTAGATGCGATGATCGTCGCCGGCGCCGGTGCTGGCCGGGCCGCCGGTATTGCCGGAGTGGACGAGGGTGTTGAGGCTGCTGCTGCTGCCCGTCGCGACCTCGATGTCGAACAGGCCGTTGTTGATGGTGAGAGACACCGCCTCGGCGGCGACATAGGCGGCGGTGCCGTTCACCTGGACGTCGCCCTGCTGGAGGATCCGGGGCGAGGCCAAAGCGATGTAGCTGTTTTGCTCGAGCGCCTTGATCGAGGCGCCCTGCTCGACGGTGATGAAGCTGGCGGGATCGGACGTGATCAGATTGTAGCGATTGTTGAAGAAGAACTCGCCGCTGCCGACGATCTCCGGATCGATGGTGGTGAGCAGGAGGCTGCCGACGTCGATCACCGCCTTGCTTCCGATCAGGATCCCGCCGGGGCTGTAGAAGGCGACGGTGCCGCCGCGCACGACCTCGCCGCCCGAGGTCTGGAGCTGGCTGATCACCGTCCCGTTCAAGGCGACGGCGCGCGCCGGGTCGAGCGGGATGATCCGGTTGAGGACGACGAAGTCCGAAACGCCGGGCCCGTTCTGGAAGGTTGCGAAGGTTCCCTGCGGGAGGAAGTCGATCGTTCCCAGGCCGACCATGTCGGTCGGATCCCAGTTGATGATCGCGCTGTTCGTTTCGACGGTGATCGTCTCGGCACCAGGGCCAACGCTGCGGGTCGCGAGGCCGGAGACGATTGTCGGATTGCCCTGGAAGGCCTGGGCCGAGGCTTGCTCGGCCGCCCCGAAGGCGATGGCGGCGGCGCCGAGCAGCAAAGCGGATCTGAGCGAGGAGACCGGGCCGGGCATCAGAAGCTCCATGGCCAGAGGCGGGTGGCGAGCGAGAAGAGCAGGCGCGGGCTGCCGCGCTCGGCGGCGAGCCCGGCGCGCTTCAGAGGCATTGCGATCACGGCTTCGAGCCGGGCGCCGTCGCCGAGCGCGGCCCTGATCCCGCCCCCCGCCGAGGCCAGGCTTCGACCGCCGACCAGGGTCGGGATCCGCCCCGCCTCGGAGACCCGGGCGGCGTCGAGGAAGGCGAAGGCCTGCCAGGCGAGCTTGCGCGGGCCGGTCGGGACCAGGCTTCCGTAGCGAAGCTCAATCTGGGCGCCGATGCCGCGGTCGGCGAGCAGGGTGCCGGGATCATAGCCTCGGCCGACCGTATAATTGCCGGCCGAATATTGCTCGAAGCTGAGCAGCGGATCGCCGGTCATCTGCGCGCGCAGGCCGGCGGCAAGGGTGACCAGGGGGCGCGGCCGGTATTCGCCGAGGACCTCGAGGCGGAGCAGGGTGGCGGTGGGATCGCCCTCCAGCCGGCTCGGCGGGACCACGCCGGGAAGCGCGCAGCGCGCCAGGCCGGGGCCGCAGGGCTCGGTCGCTCCGAACAGGTCGAGGCCCTGGCGAAGCTCGAGCCGGCCGCCGATCCGCCAGAGCGGCTCGGCGGCGCTGTAGCCGGCTCGGACGCCGAGGCTCGAGCGGTCGATCCGGTCGAAATCCAGGCGGGCGAAGCCGACCCGGAGCGTGTCGCGCGACAGCTTCAGGCCGTTGAAGCGGACGCGCTGGTCGATGAGGTCGAGACCGGCGCCGGCGCGAATCGTCGCCGCCTGGGTCCGGAGCACAGGATAGCTCGCCTCGACGGTGGCGAGCGAGGTCCTCGCCTCGATGTCGAGGGTCGGATCGGCGAGGCCGGGATCGGCCCAGGCGTAAGTGAACAGCCCGCCCAGAACGAGCCCCTCGCCGCCGATCCGGAATTCATGGCCGATCTGGACGGTCCTTTGCTCGTCGAGATCCGCCGTGGTGAAGGCGGCCAGGGTCGTCCGGTCGCCGAGACCGGTGAGGCCGTAAAGCTGGCCACGGACCATCCCGCCCCAGCGGCCGAGCGACCTGGCTCCGAAATTCTGGATATTGGCCTCGAGCGATCCAGCCTGGCGGCGCACCGTCACCTCGCCGATCACCTCGCCCCGCCCGGCCCCGGCCGACTTCAGCGCCATCCGGACGTCGAAGCCGGGCAGATCGCGGGCGAGCAGAAGATAGCGCTCCGCCTCGTAGCGGTTGAACACGTCCTTCCGGGTCAATTTCTCGAGATAGCGGGCGATGGTCCGCTCGGAGCGGCCGGCGTCGCCCCGCACCCGGATCGCGACCAGCTTCGCCATCAGCACCTCGAGCTGCAAGTCGCCGGCGGCGATGCGCTGCTCGGGTATCTCGACCGCGGCGACATAGCCGGCTTCGCGAAGGATCGTCGCGGCGCGGTCGCGGATCTCGCAGATGATCGAGACCGGCTGCTCGCGGCCGAGGAAGGGCTCCCAGGCGGAGCGGAGGGCGGCCTCGGGCATCTCCTTCAGACCGCCGAGCGAGACGCTGCGCGGCGTGAACCTTATCTCGCGAAAGGCCTCGCCCGCCAGCGCGCAGGGCGCCCGCTCGATGCCGCCTTCGACGCTGAGCCTGGGCCGGCGGTCCGGCTCGGGAGGCCGGGGCCGCTCGACCTCCTCGCGGGTGGGCGCTCGCGGGGTCTGGGCATGCGATGCCGAGGCGCAGGACAGCGCCGACAGAAAGAGCGTGCCGCGCGATACCGTGGAAGCCGGGAGCCTCAATTCGATCCCCCAATCATCGCTCCCCCCGCCCGGGAGCCGGACGCAGCATAAACCGAAAGCGATATCCCGCAAGTTGTTACGGGGGTGGGATGAGGGATGGGCTTCGCCCCCTTCCTGACCCAAACTCGTTTCAGGGTCCGTACGGAGGTTGGCTGTGGGTCGGACGCCGTTCCCGCCTTCCGGCGCCGCAGGCGCCAGTTTTGAAGAGAAGGCACAAAGGCGCGACGTAGAAAATGGGCTCTCTACGTTGCGCCTTTGCGCCTTCTCTCAAAAAATCCCGGGCCTGCCGGCCCGAGGGGTTGACGATGAATAATGTTCTTGCTATGTTCCTTTGACGGCTCTTTGACATTGTGAGCGAATCATACAGGCGTGCCCGGCGGGCCGATTGATTGCGGCCGCGAGGTCGGTCAGGGAGGGGGATGCTTCGGCCGGCTTCGCCCGCTTTGCTCGATTCCCTCGAGTCCCTGCTCGGGCCGCGCGGTTTCACTCGCGATCCGGAGGCGATGGAGCCGTGGCTGAGCGACTGGCGGGGGCGTTACCGGGGGCGGGCGGCGGCCTTGCTCTCGCCCGCTTCCACCGCCGAGGTGCAGGGGATCGTCGCCCGCTGCGCCGAGGCTCGGGTGGCGCTGGTGCCGCAGGGCGGAAACACGTCGATGGTCGGCGGCGCCACGCCCGGGACGGAAGGCGGAGCGCTGCTGCTGTCGCTTCGGCGGATGAACTCGGTGCGGAGCGTCTCTCCCGAGGACAATGTCGCCGTGGTCGAGGCCGGGACGATCCTTTCGGACCTGCACGACGCCGCGGCAGAGGCCGGGCGCCGCTTTCCGCTGTCGCTGGGCGCCAAGGGCTCGGCGACGGTCGGGGGCCTCGTCTCGACCAATGCCGGCGGCACCCAGGTGCTTCGCTTCGGGCCGATGCGCTCTTTGGTCCTCGGGCTCGAGGCGGTGCTTCCCGACGGGTCGCTGCTCGAGGGGCTGTCGGCGCTGCGCAAGGACAATCGCGGCTACGACCTCAAGCAGCTGCTGATCGGAGCAGAAGGAACGCTGGGCGTGATCACCGCGGCGAGCCTCAGGCTGGTCCCGGCGGCGGGGTCGCGCTCGGTCGCCTGGGTCGGGCTCGGATCGCCCGCGGCCGCCCTCGCTTTGCTTCGCCGGCTCGAGGCCCGGCTCGGCGAGGCGGTCGAGAGCTTCGAGCTGGTGCCGCAGGACGCGCTCGGCCTGGTCCTCGCCGCCATCGCCGGGACCCGGGCGCCGCTCGCCGGCGCCCATCGCTGGCACGTCCTCGTCGAAGCCGTCGCTCCGGAAGGCGCGCGCGACTCGGCCGAGGCGCTTCAGGAGGCGCTCGCCGCCGCTCTGGAGGAGGACCTCGCCGAGGATGCCGTCGTCGCCGCGAGCGAGGCCCAGGCGGCGGCCTTGTGGAAGCTTCGGGAATCGATCGCCGAGGCGGAGCGGCTGCAGGGCCCGTCGGTGAAGCACGACGTCTCGGTGCCGGTCTCGGCCATGCCCGCCTTCATCGAGCGGGCGCGGGCGGCGGTGGAGGCCCGCTTCGAGGGCGCCCGGGTGGTGGCGTTCGGCCATCTCGGCGACGGCAACGTCCATTTCAACGTCCAGCCGCCGGCGGGAGCGGCCGCGGAGGAATGGCTCGCCGCTCAGGCCGGCGCGGTAACCCGGCTGGTCCACGACCTCGTCGGGGAATCGGGGGGATCGATCTCCGCCGAGCATGGCATCGGCCAGATGAAGATCGACGAGCTCGTCCGGACCGCCGATCCGGCGAGGCTGGCGGCGCTGCGCGCGATCAAGGCGGCGCTCGACCCGCTCGGGATCATGAACCCGGGCAAGCTCATAGTTTCCAGTCCGGCGGCGGAGGCCGGCGGACCCTCATCATCACGCCCGGCGTGAACCTCGCCACCAGCAACAGCAGGGTCGGAAGAAGCATCGTGTTCCACAGATCGTGGAGCGCCGCCGCTTTCTCCCATTCCTCGAACAGCTGGTCGCGCTGGACGTCGAGCCATTCGTTGGCGAGGGCGAAGGCCAGGACGACCAGCCACGGCCAGGGGCTGGCGAGGGTTCGCCGGAGCAAGGCGGCCGAGCCGATCTGGATGAGGATGGCGGCGTAGATGTGGAGGGCGTCGCGCTCGAGACCGGTCCACGCCGCGACGGCCTGCTTGATCGCCTCCCAATCCACGCTCCGGGCCTAGCGGAACTGCAGGAGGCGCGCGGGATTGCCGACCACGGTCGCGCCCGGCGCGACGTCCCTGGTGACGATCGCGCCCATCCCGACGATCGCCCCCGCGCCGATGATCCTCGGGCGGTCTGGCGTGCCCTGCTTGATCACCGCTCCGCTGCCGATATAGGCGCCGTCGCCGATGTGGACGTTGCCGTTGCAGGAGACGCGCGGGGCGAAAGTGACGAAATCCCCGATCCGGCAGTCGTGCGAGACATGGGAATAGATGTTGCACTGGAAGTGCCGCCCGATCGTGACCGACACGGTCACCATGCAATGGTCGCAGATCACCGCGCCCTCGCCGATCGTCACTTCGGGACCGATGATCGCGGTCGGCGCGATCAGCCGGGCGGCGGGGATGTGGCGGAGCCGCTCGGCGACCTCGCGCCGCGCCTGAGAGGAGCCGAGCGCGACCACGACCCGGTCGCCGGCGTCGAGCTCGTCCGCGCCGATCACCCGAGTGCCGAGCACGTCCTCGCCGGCCACATCCGCGGCGAAGACCAGCTCGCAAGGGTCACCGGGCCCGCCGAGCCGGGCGGCCGAGTAGCGCGCGATTTCCAGAAGTTCCCGGCCCATGCCGCCCGGGCCGAAGATGACGAGGCGCATGGGGGCTGCCTATCAGGCTGCCGCGACGCTGTCGACGGCGGGGCGTGGGGGAATTCCTCCCCCGGATTTCCGGGGGAGGGGGACCAGGCGGAGCCTGGTGGAGGGGTTCTTCAGACGCCGTAGAACCCCTCCACCGCGCTTCGCGCGGTCCCCCTCCCCGCGAAATCGCGGGGAGGAATTAGAGGCCCTCCTCGTCCCCCCGGAATTCCGGCATGGTCTCCGATCCTTCGGCGGCGATTCCGGAGCGGGAGACGACCCGGGCCAGAGTCATCAGGATGATCCTGAGGTCGAGGCGGAAGCTGCGATGGTCGACATACCAGGTGTCGAGGGCGAGCTTCTCCGGCCAGGAGAGGGCGTTGCGGCCATTGACCTGGCTCCAGCCGGTGAGGCCGGGGCGGACGTCGTGGCGCCGCGCCTGCTCGGGCGTGTAGAGCGGCAGATAGTGCATGAGGAGCGGGCGCGGGCCGACCAGGCTCATGTCGCCCTTGAGGATGTTCCACAGCTCGGGCAGCTCGTCGAGGCTGCTTGCCCTCAGGAAGCGGCCGAAGCGGGTCAGGCGCTCAGCATCGTCGAGCGGCTTGCCGTCGTCGCCGACGGCGTCGAGCATGGTCCGGAACTTGACGAGGCGGAAGGGCTTGCCGTGGAGCCCGGGGCGGACCTGGCGGAAGAGGACGGGCCGGCCGAGCGCGACCGCCACCGCCGCCGCGACCGCCGCCATCACCGGCGCCAGCACGACGAGGCCGGCCGCGGCGAGGAGGATGTCGGTGAGCCTTTTGGGGTCGAAACGCGCCATGCCGAGCCAATCGCGCTCCCGCCGTTCAATTGCAACGACTTCGGCTCGGAGCTAAGGGTCCGGGCATGTGCGGCATAGCGGGCTTCATCGGCGGGCGCTTCGACCATAATGGCCAGGGCGCGCGCGCCGTGCTGGGCCGGATGACCGGCGCCATCGCCTATCGCGGGCCCGACAGCGCCGGGGCTTGGCTGGAGGCCGAGCACAAGGTCGCGCTCGGCCATCGGCGGCTGGCCATCCTCGATCTCTCCCCGGCCGGCGAGCAGCCGATGACCTCGCCGAGCGGCCGGTACGTCACCGTCTACAATGGCGAGATCTACAACCATCTCGAGCTTCGCGAGCGGCTGGCCGGGCCGTGGCGAGGCCATAGCGACACCGAGACCCTGCTCGCCGCGATCGAGGCCTGGGGGGTGGAAAAGGCGCTCGGCCAATGCGCCGGGATGTTCGCCCTGGCGATCTGGGACCGCCAGGACCGGATCCTGATCCTCGCCCGCGACCGGCTCGGCGAGAAGCCGCTTTATTACGGCTGGCAGGGCGAAGGCGCGGATTGCGCCTTCCTGTTCGGCTCGGAGCTGAAGGCGCTCGCCCGCCATCCCGCCTTCCGCCGCGAGATCGACCGCCAGGCGCTCGCCCTCTTCACCCGCTTCAACTACGTGCCGGCGCCGCACAGCATCTATGCCGGGATCGCCAAGCTCCCGCCGGGCACCTTCCTGACGCTGCGGGCGGGCGAGAAGGCGCCGGTCGTCACGCCTTACTGGTCGGCGGCCGAGGTCGCCGCGGCGGGCGCCGCCGCTCCGCTCGACATCTCCCCGGAGGAGGCGACCGACGAGCTGGAGCGGCTGCTCTTAAAGACCGTCTCCCAGCAGATGATCTCGGACGTTCCGCTCGGCGCCTTCCTGTCGGGCGGGGTCGACAGCTCGACCGTGGTGGCGCTGATGCAGGCGCAGTCGTCGCGGCCGGTGAAGAGCTTCTCGATCGGCTTCGACGATCCCGCCTATAACGAGGCCGAGCATGCCGGGGCGGTGGCCCGCCATCTCGGCACCGACCATACCGAGCTCTACGTCCGGCCCGAGGACGCGCTGGCGGTGGTCCCGTCTTTGCCCTCCATCTACGACGAGCCGTTCGCCGACGCCTCGCAGGTGCCGACCCTGCTCGTCTCGAGGCTCGCCCGCAAGCAGGTGACGGTGGCGCTGTCGGGCGACGGCGGCGACGAATTGTTCGCCGGCTACAATCGCTACCGGCTGGCGGCGCGCCACTGGGGGCGGATCTCGAAGCTGCCGCGGCCGCTTCGAAGCGCCGTCGCCCGGGGCCTGGAGTCGCTCTCGCCCGAGGCGTGGAACAAGGTGGCCGGCGCGGTCGCTCCGATCCTGCCCGCCTCGCTTCGCCTGTCGCTGCCCGGCGAGAAGGTCCACAAGGCCGCCCGAAGCCTGGCCAGCGGCTCGGCCGACGAGCTCTACCGGGGGCTGGTGTCGAGCTGGCGCGATCCGGGCGAGATCGTCATCGGCGGCTCTGAGCCTCCGACCCTCGGTGCGGAGACCCTCGCCCGGCTGGACGGGCTCCCGGTCTGCGAGCGGATGATGGCGCTCGACATGCTGACCTATCTGCCCGACGACATATTGGCCAAGGTCGACCGGGCCGCGATGAGCGTCTCGCTCGAGACGAGGGTGCCGCTGCTCGACCATAGGGTGGTCGAATTCGCCTGGCGGCTCCCGACCGGCCTCAAGCTGCGCGGCGGCGAGACCAAATGGGTGCTCCGGCAAACGCTCTACCGGCACGTTCCGAGATCGCTGATCGAGCGGCCCAAGATGGGCTTCGGGATCCCGATCGACGCCTGGCTTCGCGGCCCCCTCAAAGGCTGGGCGGAGGAATTGCTCTCCGAGCGGCGGCTGGCCGGCGAAGGCTATTTCCGCCCCGGCCCGATCCGCGCCGCCTGGGATGCGCACCAGAGCAAGCGGGCGAACAATCAATATCAGATCTGGGCGATATTGATGTTCCAGTCGTGGCTGGAGGGGCAGTCGGCGCCGGAGGAGGCGGAAGGGCTGGCGGCCTGAAATCCTCCCCATGCGGAGCATGGGAGGGGGACCATGCGAAGCATGGTGGAGGGGTAGCTGGGGCCGCGATCTCCGGGTTCGCGCAACTCCCTCCCTGGCCTGGGCCAGTTACCCCTCCACCACCCTTCGGGTGGTCCCCCTCCCCACCGCTTCGCGGCAGGGAGGACAAGCGGATCAGATCACCACCCTCGTGTCCCTCGGGATCCCTTCCGGCCGCTCGGCCGGGTCGGGGCGGCCCAATTCGCCCTGGTCGGGGGCGATCAGCTCCTGGAGCTTCTCGCGCACCGCGACGGCGTCGCCGGCGAAGATGGCGGCGCGGAGACGGTCGATATGGGTGCGCAGCTCGGCGAAGGAGATGAACCGCTCCTTGGCCATCTTGATGCGCGGGTGGGCGGTGTCGAGGGCGCCTTCGCCGACGAACAATTCCTCGTATAATTTCTCGCCCGGGCGAAGGCCGACATAGGCGATCTCGACGTCGCCGCTCGGATTATCCTCGTCCTGGACGGTCATTCCGGACAGCGAGATCATATTGCGGGCGAGCTCGGCGATCCGGATCGGCTCGCCCATGTCGAGCACGAAGACCTCGCCGTGGCGGGCCATGGCGCTGGCCTGGAGAACGAGCTGGGTCGCCTCCGGGATCGACATGAAGAAGCGGGTGACTTCGGGATGGGTGACGGTAACCGGGCCGCCGCGGCGGATCTGCTCGCGGAAGGTCTGGACCACCGAGCCCGAGCTGTCGAGAACGTTGCCGAAGCGGACGATCCCGAAGCGCGTGTCGCCCTGCTCGGCCAGCGCCTGGATGACGAGCTCGGCGACCCTTTTGCTCGCCCCCATCACGCTTTCCGGACGGACCGCCTTGTCGGTCGAGATCATGGTGAAGCGGGTGAGCCTGGCGTCGAAGGCGGCGCGGGCGAGCACCCAGGTGCCGAGCACGTTGTTCTCGACCCCCACCACCTCGTTATGCTCGAGCAGGGGCACATGCTTGTAGGCGGCCGCGTGGTAGATGGTCTCGACGCCGTGCATCCGGATGATGTCGCGGACGAGCAGCTCGTTGAGCATCGAGCCGACGACCGGGACCACCTGCGGCCGGTCCCGCGGATCGCGGTCCTTCATCAGCTCGAGCAGCTGCTGCTCGATCGTGTAGAGCGCGAACTCGCTGTGATCGAGCAGGACCAGCTTGGCCGGGCGGACCCGGATGATCTGGCGGCAGATCTCCGAGCCGATCGAGCCGCCGGCGCCGGTGATGAGGATGGTCTGCCCGTCGACCACCTCCTTGATGAGGTCGCTCAAGGGCTCGACCGGGTCGCGGCGGAGCAGATCGTTGACGTCGATCGGGCGAACGTCGCTGACGGTGAAGCGGCCGGAGACGATCTCCTCCGGCGCCGGCACGGTCATCACCTGGACGTTGAGCTTGTTCAGCCGCTCGATCGCGCTCAGCCGCTGCGAACGGGTCGCGTTGGGCATGGCGAGGAACACCTCGCCGACGTCATTGTCGCGGACGAGGTCGGCAAGCGCCCGGGGCGGGTAGATTTGCACTCCGGCGATGATCTGGCCCTTGAGCGCGGGATCGTCGTCGACGAAGCCGCAGAGGCGGAAATGGCGGTCGCGGCGAACCGATTCGGCGAGGCTGATGCCGGCCGAATTGGCGCCGTAAATGACGATGTTGCGGCGGCCCGCGCGGCCGGTCGGATGCTTGCGATCGGCCCCGATCACCAGGGCCGCCATCGCGTAGCGGCCCATGAACAAGAGCATGAACAGGAAGCCGCCGTAGATGAAGCCGACCGAGCGCGGCACCAGGATCCGGATCCCGTCGACGACCATCGAGGCGCGCATGAAATAGACGAGGATGACCCAGGCGGTCGCGGCGATCGCGGCCCCGAAGAGGATCCGGCTGACCGTTCCGAGATCGAAGAAGCGAAGGACGATATGGTAGATGCGCAGCTGGAAAAGGCCGACCAGCCCGACCAGGATCGAGATCGCGCCCGCCAGCATGACCACCGGATCGACCGGCAGATAGGGCTCGCCGAGCCGCGCCGAGAAGGCGGCCACCAAAGCGAACATCATCGCGGCGACGTCGTAGATCACCAGGATCAGGCGCTTTTGCGCCCGGTCCGCCGAGGACACTCGTCTGACAAACTGGAAAATCATGGGAGTAGCGGTCCTTAGACCAAAATGGCCCCTGCTGGAAGCTTAACCCACGACCGCCCGGATCAGCTCGGCGAGCCTGGCGGCGCGAAGCTGGAGCCGGTCGGGCCGAAGGGTCGGGTGGACCGCGACCGCCAGGCTGCTGTCGGTCATCGCGCGCGCGTTCGGCAGATCGGGGGGCGGCAGGTCGCTGAACGCCTTCTCGCGATAGACTTCGGAGCAGGATCCCGCGGACAGGGCCAGCCCGGCCTCCTTCGCGCGCTTCAATATCTCGGCGCGCGCGCCCTCGGCGCCGGGCTCGAGGTAGAAATTGAACCTGTAATAAGCGTGGCGGAACCGCGGGCCCGGCAGCGGCACCCGCAGACCCGGCACTCCGGCGAGCGCTTCGGCCCAGATGTGCGCGTTGCGCGTGCGAACGGCATTCCACCCGGCGAGCTTGTCGAGCTGCTTCAGCCCGATCGCGGCCTGGGGGCCGGTAAGGCGCCAGTTGGTGCCGACGCCGTCGTGGACCCAGCGGAATTCGGGGCCCGGCGGAGCCTCCGCCTTGCGGCGGTTCTTGCCGTGGTCCTTGAAGCTCCACGCCCATTCATAGGCGGCCTCGTCCTTGAACAGGGTCGCTCCGCCCTCGCCGCCGGTGCTGATGATCTTGTCCTGGCAGAAGGAGAGCGCCGCCGCCTGGCCGAAGCTGCCGGCGGGGCGGCCGTCTATCTCGGCCCCGTGCGACTGGGCGCAATCCTCGATGACCAGAAGGCCGCGCCGCTCCGCCAGCGCCATGATCGCCGGCATGTCGCACGGCCAGCCGGCGATATGGACGGGGATGATCGCCCGGGTCCGCTCGGTCAGGACCGCCTCGATGCTCTCGGCGGTGATGTTGCCGCTGTCCGGATCCACGTCGGCGAAGACCGGAGTCGCCCCGACCAGCATCGCGCAGGTGGCCGAGGCGACGAAGGTACGCGGAGCCGCCACCACCTCGTCGCCCGGCCCGATCCCGAAGGCGCGCAGAGGAAGCTCGAGCGCGAGCGAGCCGTTGGCGAGCGCGATGCAATGCTTGCCGCCGAAGGTGCGGACGAGCGCGTCCTGAAATTCGAAAACCTCGCCGCCGGTCCACTGGTTGACCCGCCCGGACCTCAGCACGTCGGTGACGGCCTGGATCTCGTCGTCGGCGTAGAAAGGCCAATGCTCGTCGGGCCCCTGGCGCAGGTCCTGCGCGGGCGCCTCAGCCGTCTCTTTCACGTTCAGCATGCTCATCCAAAACCTTTCGGAAGGCCGGAGCCGCGCCGCCCCTCAGGCGCGCCGATAGCCCTGCACCGCCGCCGGATTGCCCGCATAGGCCGCCGGGTCCGGGCCGTAAACCGCCTGTCGGCGCACCGCCCGGACCGCCAGCAAGGCGGCGAGAAATACGAGTAATGCGGGCATCATCATCATCTTCTGCCTAAGCCCCAGGCCGACATTGTAATTCACCAGGGCGAGCAGGAACGTCAGAAGGATGAAGAACAGGCCGGCGAACCGCGCGAACATGGCCGCCCGGGCCACCGCAAGCGAGGTCCTGAACGACCAGAGCAGGGTGACGATCACCACCAGCAGAACCACATTCTCGAGCGAAGCGACGTAGCCGAGCAGGCCGGTCGCATCGATGAAGAAGGGCCGGAACAGAAGGCTGATCAGCTTCACCGGAAAAGACGCCCCGATGATGCTGACGTCGCCTCCCGATTCCTCCGACACCGACGATTTGGTCTCGATGAACTCGGTGACCGAATCCTTGTTGGAAATGTTGAGGCCCTGGAAGCTGTCCTGGACCAGTCCGCCCACCGAGACGGCGCCGGCCAGCACGATAACCAGCAGCGCGCCCCGGGTGAGAAGGGAGGTGCCGCGCGCGAGCGCCACGGTCATCGACAGCGCGACCAGGGCGATCAGGGCGATATGCGGCCTCACCAGCAGGGCGATGAGCAGGCCGGCGCCGAACGCCAGATAGCGGCGCGGCAGGCGGAAAGCGGCCCAGACGCACATCGCGACTCCGAGGAAGATGGGCGCGTCCTTGCCGATCGCGCTCGTCCAGAAATGGAGTCCGGGAAGGAACAGCAGCAGATAGACCCGGCTGAAGTTCGGCTGGCCGAGCTCCTCGTGGATGTCGTCGAACGTCCTCAGGATGAACAATATGCCCCAGAAGCCCATGGCCTGGAAAAGCAGGAAATAATCGAAAAAAGTGCCCCCGAAATATTCTTTCAGGAACTGGACGAAATTGATGATGAAGACGGTGCTGAGGCCGGTGTTGTTGCCGTAAACGCCGAGGTGATCGTAATAATAGAGCGCAACGTCGCCGCCGAACTCCTGCGCGTAGAGGTAATAAGCGGCCGAGGCGCCGATATGCGCCAGGAGCAGAGTCACGAACATGACCAGGCGCGAGCGCGCATCGAACACCCGCGCGAAGCGGAAGCCGGCGATCGAGATCAGCAGGCCGATGAGGCCGATGAGGGTCACGCGCCCACCTCCTTCCACCGCCTTCGGATCTCCAGCCGCCGGCGAAGCGCCGCGGCCGCATCCGCGATCCGCGCCGGCGAGCGCAGCACCATCCCCGCCGCCCGGAGCCAGCGGCGGCCGCGGACCGCGTCGGCGAGGAGCCCGACCCATTGCGCCGAGCGCACGCGCCCGATCCGGTCGGAAAAAGCTCGGGCCAGCTCGGGGTCCCGGCTGATCCGGGGATCCCGGGCCATCGCCTCCAGCGATTCGATAATCCCCCCCGCAATGCCGCGCTCGCCGGTCAGCTGGCCGGGCCGGGAGCGGTAGAAATAGCGGGCTTCGCGGGCCGCGACCCACTTCGCGCCGAGCAGCATCGCATTCATGAAGAACTCGAAATCCTCGCCCGCCCAGTTGCGGACCGGATGGAATCGCAGGCCGTGAGAACGAAGCCAGGCGGTTCGGAACATCGGCTTGAGGATCCAGTCCCGCTGGCCGAGATCGACCGCGGAGAGCGGCTTGCCTTCTTCGGCCTGCTTCCAGCCGGCGATCTCGTAGATGGTCGTCCAGGGCTTGTCGGCGCCGTTGCCGATCAGCAGCTGGTCGTCGCTGACCGCGTCCGCGCCCGCGGCTTTGGCCACGTCCAGCAAATAGGACAGGCGCCCGGGGGCGAACCAGTCGTCGGCGTCGAGGAAGGCGACCCATTCGCCCCGGGCCTCGTCGAGCGCCTTGTTGCGGGCGGCGCTCGGGCCGCCGTTCACCGGCAGCCGGAAGCCGCGCACCCGCGGGTCGCCCTCGAGGCGTTTGATCGCCCCGGCGGTGGCGCCGTCGTCGGTCGAGCAATCGTCGACGACGATGACCTCCACGTCGACGTCCTGGCCCAGAGCGGAGGAGACCGATTTGTCCAGATAGTCGGCGACGTTATAGGCCGGTATCAGGACCGACACGGTCGGCGCCGACCCTGCCACACGCTGTTTCCCGACCGTCATTCCCGAACTTCGCTCCGCTCGAAATCATAAGAGGTGCCGCGGGCACGACGCCAGGGTGCGCCCATGCGGCTGGATTCGCGGCATGGCCGCCGCTAGGGGGACCTACACGCAGCCGACGGAGGTTGGAAGCCTCTGCTTGGGCCGCGGCGACGAACCTTCCCCGCCGCCGCAGCCTCTTGATAGAAAGAAGGATTTCGCGATGACCATGATACTCGTCCGCAGAGGAGCGCTCGCTTGAAAGGCATAATCCTGGCGGGCGGCAGCGGTACCCGCCTCTATCCCGCCACCTTGTCCGTCTCGAAGCAGCTGCTGCCGGTCTACGACAAGCCGATGATCTATTATCCGCTCGCCACTTTGATGCTGGCGGGGATACGCGAGATCCTGATCATCTCGACCCCGCGCGACCTGCCGAGCTTCCGCGACCTGCTCGGCGACGGCAGCGGCTTCGGCCTTGAGCTCGCTTATGCCGAGCAGGCCCAGCCCAACGGCCTCGCCGAGGCGTTCATCATCGGGCGCGAGTTCGTGGGCGAGGATTCGGTCGCGCTCATCCTCGGCGACAACATCTTCTTCGGAAGCGGCCTCGCCGAGCTGTGCCGCGACGTCGCCACGCGCGAGACCGGAGCCACCGTCTTCGCCTACCACGTCGAGGATCCGCAGCGTTACGGAGTCGTCACCTTCGAGCCCGAGACGATGCGCGCGGTCGAGATCATCGAGAAGCCGCCGGAGCCCAGATCCAACTGGGCGGTGACGGGCCTCTATTTCTACGACAATCGGGTGCTCGACATCGCCGCCAACGTGAAGCCCTCCCACCGCGGCGAGCTCGAGATCACCGACGTCAACCAGGCCTATCTCGACCTGGGCGAATTGAACGTCGTCCGCCTCGGGCGCGGCTATGCCTGGCTCGACACCGGAACCCACGACAGCCTCCACGAGGCCGCCTCGTTCGTGAAGACGGTCGAGCACCGCCAGGGGATCAAGGTGATGTCGCCCGAGGAGATCGCCTTCGATTACGGCTATCTCGACTCCGACCAGCTGCGCGCCGCCGCCGACCGGCTCGGCAAGTCCGATTATGCGACGTTCCTCAGGCGCCGGGCCGACGAGGGCCCGTGCGGCCCGGGCGGCCTCTACGGAGTGGCGCGATGAGCGAGCGCCTGAACATCCTCGTCACCGGCGGCGCCGGCTTCATCGGCTCGGCCTTGTGCCGGCACCTGGTGCGAAGCGGCCGCTACCGGGTCGTCAACCTCGACAAGCTCACTTATGCGGGCAATCTCGACTCCCTGAAGGAGATCGAGGCCTCGCCCGACTATCGCTTCGTCCAGGGCGATATCGGCGATCAGGCCGCGGTCCGCGAATTGATGTCGGCGGAAGCGATCGACATCGTCATGCATTTGGCGGCGGAGAGCCATGTCGACCGCTCGATCGACGGGCCCGAGGCCTTCATCGACACCAACATCGTGGGCACCTTCCGGCTGCTCAACGCGGCGCTCGACCATATGCGGGGCCTGCCCGAGGACCGCAAGGCGCGGTTCCGCTTCCACCACGTCTCCACCGACGAGGTGTTCGGCGACCTGCCGCTCGACGAAGGGATCTTCACCGAGGAGACGCCCTACGCCCCCTCCTCCCCTTATTCCGCGTCCAAGGCGGCGTCCGACCATCTCGTCCGGGCCTGGCACGAGACCTATGGCCTGCCGGTGGTGCTCTCCAACTGCTCGAACAATTACGGGCCCTATCACTTCCCGGAGAAGCTGATCCCGCTGGTCATCCTCAATGCGCTCGAGGGCAAGGCTCTCCCCGTCTACGGCAAGGGCGAGAATGTCCGCGACTGGCTCCATGTCGAGGACCATGTCCGGGCTCTCGAGCGGATCGCGACCCGGGGCGCGGTCGGCGAGAGCTACAATGTCGGCGGCCGGGCCGAGCGCACCAACCTCGAGGTCGTCGAGACGATCTGCGACCTTCTCGACGCCCGCCGGCCGCTCGAGGGGGGCGCAAGCCGGCGCTCGCTGATCGCCTTCGTCGCCGACCGGCCCGGCCACGACCGGCGCTACGCCATCGACCCTTCGAAGATCGAAGGCGAGCTGGGATGGCGGGCGCAAGAGAGCTTCGAGAGCGGAATCGCCGGGACGATCGACTGGTATCTCGGCAACGACTGGTGGTGGCGCCCGATCCGCGAGGGCAAATATTCCGGCGCAAGGCTCGGGACCGGCTGATGCGGATGCTCGTCACCGGCCGCGAAGGCCAGCTCGCCCGGGCTCTCGCCGAGCGCGGCGCGGCGCTTCCCGGCCTCTCGCTGCAAACGGTCGGCAGGCCCGAGCTCGACCTCGAGCGGCCGGAGTCGATCGCGGCGGCGATCGCGGCGGCGGCTCCGGACGTGGTCGTCAACGCCGCCGCCTACACCGCCGTGGACCAGGCCGAGGACGAGCCGGAACGGGTCTTCCGGATCAATGGCGCGGCCGCCGGCGAGGTCGCGGCCGCGGCCCGCCGGGCCGGGGCGCGGATCATCCAGGTCTCGACCGACTACGTCTTCGACGGCACCGGCGAGGGCGCCTATGCCGAGAGCGCTCCGACCCGCCCGCTCGGGGTCTACGGCCGCTCCAAGCTCGAAGGCGAGCTGAGCGTCGCTAAGGCCAATCCCGACCATGTCGTCCTGCGCACCGCCTGGGTCTACAGCGCCTATGGCCGCAATTTCGTGAAGACGATGCTCGGAGCGGCGGCCAAGCGCGACGAGCTGGGCGTCGTCGCCGACCAGCGCGGCAATCCGACCGCGGCGGGCGACATTGCCGACGGCATTCTCGCCCTGACGGCGGCGTGGCGGGACCGCCCGCAGCTCGGCCTCGGCGGCATTTATCATCTCGCCGGCACCGGCGAGGCGAGCTGGTTCGAGTTCGCCGCCGCCATCTTCGAAGAGGCGGCCCGCCACGGCCTTCCGACGGCGGCGGTGAAGCCGATCGGGACCGCCGAATGGCCGACAAGGGCCGCCCGCCCCGCCAACAGCGTGCTCGACAGCCGCCGCTTCGCCGCGGACTTCGGCTATCGGGCGCCGCTTTGGCGGCAGTCGACCGCGGCGGTGGTCGCGCAGCTGGCCCGAGCGGCCGATGAGGAACAAGCGAAGTGACGTCCGAGCCTGCCCAGAAGGGCAATATAGACAAGCGCACCGTCGACGGCTTCGGCCGCGAATGGGCGACCTTCGACCAGACCCGGCTCGACGAGCGCGAGCATGCGCAGCTGTTCGAGGCCTATTTCTCCATCTTCCCGTTCGAGACCCTGCCGGCCGGCGCCGAAGGCTTCGACCTGGGCTGCGGCTCGGGCCGCTGGGCGGCGCTGATGGCGCCTCGGGTCGGCATTCTCCACTGCATCGATCCGTCGGCCGAAGCGCTCGAAGTGACCCGCCGCCGACTCGCCGGCCAACCCTCCGCCCGCTTCCACCTCGCCGGCGCGGATTCGATCCCGCTGGCGGATTCGAGCCAGGATTTCGGTTATTCGCTGGGGGTGCTCCATCACATACCCGACACTCGGGCGGCGATGCGCGACTGCGTCGCGAAGCTGAAGATCGGAGCGCCGTTCCTCGTCTATCTCTACTACGGTTTCGACAACAAGCCGGGGTGGTTCCGAAAGGTCTGGAAGGGTTCGGACCTGGTCCGCCGGGGCGTCTCGCGCCTGCCCTTCCGGCTTCGCAAGGGCGTCACCGACGCGATCGCGGTGTCGGTCTATTGGCCTTTGACCCGTTTCGCCGGGCTGGCCGAGCGCCTCGGCGCGGACGTCTCCAACTTTCCGCTCAGCGCCTATCGGGGCAACAGCTTCTACACGATGCGCACCGACGCCCTCGATCGCTTCGGGACCCGCCTCGAGCATCGCTTCACCAGGGCCGAGATCGAGACGATGATGGAAGAATCGGGCCTGACCGGGATCCGCTTCCGCGAGGACACGCCTTATTGGGTCGCGTGCGGCCGCCGGGCGTCCTGAGCGGCGATGAAGATCCTCGCCTTCCTGAAATACGGCTCGCTCGCCGCGAGCACCCGGCAGCGCCTCGTCCAGTACGAGCCCGCTCTCGCCGGGGCGGGGATCGAGGTCGAATATCTGCCGCTGCTCGACAACGACCACCTCCGCCGGCTCGCCGCCGGCCGCAAGGCGTCGCCGACCGCGACGGCCCGCCGCTATGCGCAGCGCATGCACCAGCTCCTGACCCGGCGCGACTTCGACCTGCTCTGGGTGCATTGCGAGCTCTTCCCCTATCTGCCCGGCCTGTTCGAGAGGCTCGCGGCGGCGACGGGCAAGCCGATCGTCTTCGATTATGACGACGCGATCTTCCATATGTACGACGCAAGCGGCAACCGGGTGGTTCGCGCCCTGCTCGGCAAGAAGCTGCAGCCGCTTCTGAAGCGAACCTCGCTGTGCTTTTGCGGCAATCGCTATCTGCTCGAATACGCCTCGCGCTTCGCGCCCAAGACGATGCTGCTTCCGACCGTCGTCGACACCGAAATCTACCGCCCGGCCGAGCCGCGCCCGGCTGCCGCGCCGGTCACGATCGGCTGGATCGGCTCGCCTTCGACCTGGCCCTATGTCCGGCCGCTGCTGCCGCTGCTGCGCGAGCTGGCCGAGACCCGGGGGGTGCGCGTTCGGGTCGTCGGCGCCGGCCCCGGCGCCCGGATGGACGCCTTTCCCGGCCTCGACCTCGTCGACTGGAGCGAGGAGAGCGAAGTGGACGAGGTCCGCGCCATGGACGTCGGGATCATGCCTCTCCCGGACGATATCTGGGCGAGGGGCAAATGCGGCTACAAGCTCATCCAATATATGGCCTGCGCCCTGCCGGTGGTCGCCTCGCCGGTGGGCGTGAATTGCGAGATCGTCGCTCCCGGCGCCAACGGCTTCCTCGCCGACGGCGAGGGGGAATGGCGGGACGCTTTGCTCCGCCTGATCGACGATGCCGGGCTTCGCCGGACCTATGGCGCCGCCGGCCGCCGCCGGGTCGAAGTGCTTTATTCGCTTCAGGCCCATGCGCCGCGGCTGGTCGCTGCGCTCCAGTCCCTCGCCGCATGAGGCCGGTCTTCGAGAAGCCGATCACCGCCGGCGCCGCCGACATCGACGAGCTCGGCCATGTCAACAATGCCGTCTGGGTGCGCTGGATCCAGGACATGGCGACCGACCATTGGCGGGCGGTCGCCGATCCGGCGCATGTCGATGCCTATGTCTGGGTCGTCGTCCGCCACGAGATCGATTATCTGCGCGCGGTCCTCCCCGGCGAGACGGTGACCGGCCGCACCTGGGTCGGCGATTCGCCCCGCGGCGCCCGCTTCGACCGCCATGTCGAGTTCATCGGAGCCGACGGCAAGCCGCGGGTCAGGGCACGAACCACCTGGGCGATACTCGACAAGGCGACGGGCCGCCCGCTCCGGGTGCCGGAGGAGGTGGCGGCGCCGTTCCTCTGACGATCCTCCCTCCGCATTTTCCCCGCTGAAACGGGCACTTGACGCGCTAGTGCTTTACATGACTAATACAGCGTGACAGAGGGATATTACAAACGCTCCGGGGGATTCGAATGCTGGAATTAGTCGACGTCAGCCACGTCTATCCGAATGGCACGCGCGCTCTGGATCACGTCACTTTGTCGATCCCGCGCGGCATGTACGGTCTGCTCGGCCCGAACGGCGCCGGCAAGTCGACCCTGATGCGCAACGTCGCGACGCTTCAGACCCCGACCGACGGCAGTATCCGCTTCGGCGACATCGACGTCATCGCCGAGCCGGAG
>DASTFN010000009.1:0-119922 GCA_035719905.1 Allosphingosinicella sp. | reverse complement strand
TCGATTACCCCTCCACCATGCTTCGCATGGTCCCCCTCCCCACGCCTTCGGCGTAGGGAGGCAGATCGTGGATCGCGCCGTCTCCTCCGACTCCGCCGTCCAGCGCCAGCTCGACCGGCTGGCGGCGCTGTCGCCGGGCGCCGACATCCTCGGCCTCGAGCGGATCTCGGCACTCCTCGCCCGCCTCGGCAATCCCGAGCGCGCTCTGCCGCCGGTCTTCCACGTCGCCGGAACCAACGGCAAGGGCTCGACCTGCGCTTTCCTCCGCGCCGCGATCGAGGCGGCGGGGCTGACCGCCCACGTCTACACCAGCCCACACCTGGTCCGCTTCAACGAGCGCATCCGGCTGGCCGGCCAGCTGATCGACGACGCCCTGCTCGCGGCCCTGCTCGAGGAAACGCTCGACAGCGCCGCCGGGATGGAGATCAGCTTCTTCGAGGCGACCACGGCGGCCGCTTTCCTCGCTTTCTCCCGGCGGCCGGCCGACGCCTGCATCGTCGAGGTGGGCCTCGGCGGCCGCCTCGACGCCACCAACGTCATCCCGGCGCCGGTCGCCTGCGGGATCGCCCAGCTCGGACTCGACCATCAGCAATTCCTCGGCAGCCGGATCGAGGACGTCGCCTCGGAGAAGGCCGGGATCGCCAAGAAAGGCGTGCCGCTGGTCACCCAACATTATCCCGACCGGCTCGGCGAACGGATCGGCGAGGCGGCGGCTTCGGCCGGGGCGATCTGGATGCCGCGGGGCGACCGCTGGGACGCGATCGTCTACCGCCAGAAGCTCCATTATCGCGACGATCGCGGCAAGCTTCAGCTGCCCCTGCCGCGCCTTCGCGGCACCCACCAGGCGATGAACGCGGCCCTGGCGGTGGCGATGCTGCGCAGCCAGCGGACGGTGCCGGTACGCGACCCGGCGCTGCGCGCGGCGATGGGCTGGGCCGACTGGCCGGGCCGGCTCCAGCGGCTCGCTCCGGGGCCGCTCGCCTCGATCCTCCCGGCGGGATCGGAGCTCTGGCTCGACGGCGGCCACAATCCGGCGGCGGCGCGCGCCGTCGCCGACTTCTTCCGGGCCCATGTCCCGAGCGACCGCCCCTTCCACATCGTCTTGGGCCTGCTCGCCAACAAGGATTGCGCGGGAGTCCTCAAGCCCTTCGCCAACCGGGCGGCGACGCTGCATGCGGTGCCGGTCCCGGGCCACCCGCACCATGAGCCCGCCGATCTCGCCGCCGCCGCGCGCTCGGGCGGCCTCACCGCCCAGACGGCGGCCGACGTCGAAGCGGCGCTCGGCTGGATCGCCCGCCACGCCGACCGCGAGCGGCCGCCGATCGTCCTGGTGATGGGCTCGCTCTATCTGGCCGGCGAGGTGCTGCGGGCGAACGGGCAGCCGCCGGCGTGACGTCATCCCAGCGAAGGCTGGGATCCCAGCGGGTGAAACGCTCCGAAGCCTTCACTTGCTGGGGTCCAGCCTTCGCTGGGGCGACGGGATTTAGCCCCGCAGCTCCGCCAGCGTCCGCGCCGCCCAGTCGTACATGTCCGCTTCCTTGCGGCGCTCCATCTTGTCGAGGCGGCGGGCCCGGCGCTCGGCTTCCTCGAGCAGGGGCAGGGCCTCGCCGCGGCGGCCGGAGGCGATCAGCAGGGCGGCCTGCCGGCACTGCGCCTCGGCGCCGGGCATCCGCTCGCCCAATTCGCCGTAGAGGGCCGCGGCCCGCTCGGTCTCGCCCAATTCCTCGAGGCTCCGGGCGAGCAGCAGGGCGGCCCGGTCGTTCTCCGACGGCGAGGCCGATTCCGGGAGCGCCTCGAGCAGCCGGCGGGCCTCGGCGGTGTTGCCGGCCTCGAGGCAGGCCCGGGCGAGCTTGAAGCGAGCCGCCCGATCCTTGCCCGGGGTCTTGGCCACCGCCTCGCGATAATGGCGCACCGCCTCGCCCCAATTGCCGCCTTCGGCGAGCGCGTCGGCCAGAGCGGTCCGGGTGGCGGCGGTGTCGGCGACGTCGACCGCCTCGCGGGCGGCGCGGAGCTCGCGCTCCGGATCGAGTCTTTTGACCGCCGCCGCTTTGACCGCGCGCACCTCGCGCCGCTGGAACAGGCCGGGCAGGATCTCGACCACGATATAGGCCGCCGAGCCCGCGATCGGCAGGCCGATGATCGCCCACAGCCAGAGGCCGGGGCGATGGTTGCGGATCAGATGGACCACGCAAGCGATCTGGACGAGCACGGTGACGATGACGATGGGCATGGCTCAGCCCGTCGCGGGCCTGGGCGAGCCGGCGCCCGCGTCGGTCTCGTCATCCTCGCTCTTCGGCTGGCGGACC
This sequence comes from Allosphingosinicella sp., assembly GCA_035719905.1. GTDB lineage: Bacteria > Pseudomonadota > Alphaproteobacteria > Sphingomonadales > Sphingomonadaceae > Allosphingosinicella. The sequence goes on along the minus strand of DASTFN010000009.1, from coordinate 117,616 downwards.
GAATCGACGACGAAGCCGCGCCGCCACAGGATCCAGAGCAGGACGAGCCCGGGCACGCCGACCGCCATCGTCATCAGCCAGAAGCCCGGCCAGCCGAGCTCCTCCGCAGCGACGCCCGCGGGCGACGACAGCCAGGTCCGCCCGACCGCCGCGAAGGAGGAGAGCAAGGCGAACTGGGTGGCGGTGTAGGCGAGGTTGGAGAGGCCCGACAAATAGGTGACGAACACGGTCAGGCCCATTCCGCTGGTCACCTGCTCGGTCACCACCGCGATGGTCAGCCACAGGGTCGAATGGCCCTGCAAAGCGAGGATCGCGAACATCGCGTTGCTGACCATCATCAGCACGCCGGAGATGAACAGGGCCCTGCCCATTCCCAGCCACGCCATGAACGGCGGCGCCAGGGCGACCCCGACGATCAGGCCCCAGAAGCCGACCCCCTTGTTGATCACGACGAACTCGGTGTCGGTGAAGCCCAGCTCGACGATCATCGGGTTGAGCATGATCTGGCCCATCGCGTCGCCGAGCTTGTAGACCAGCACGAACAGGAGGATGAGCACCGCACCGCGGCGGCGAAGGAACTCGCTGAACGGCCCGACGATGGTCGTCTGGAGCCACTTGCCGAAGCTCTCGATCCGCTCCCTGGCGAGGACCTTGTCGTGAAGTCCCGGGCCGGCCCAGAAAGCGGCGATGATGCCCGGGACGATGCACAAGGCGGTCAGCCCATAGGCCTTCTCCCAGCCGAGCCCGAAGCCTTCGGACGACGCCAGAGCGATCGTCCCGACGCCGGCGAAGAAGGCTCCGAGACGGTAGCCGAACTGGTTGTTGGCGGTGCCGTGGGGAAGCTCGTCGTCGGGCAGTATCTCGATCCTGTAGGCGTCGATGACGATGTCCTGGGTCGCCCCGAGGAAGGCGACGACGATCGCCCAGAAGGCGAAGACCCCGAGGCGGTGGGCGGGGTCGCTGTAGCCCAGCATCCAGACCGCCCCGAACAGCAGGGCCATGATGAAGAACAGCCAGGCACGCCTCTGCCCGAACAGGCCGGTGAGGATTGGCAGCTTGATCCGGTCGATGAACGGCGCCCACAGGAACTTGAGCGTGTAAGGCGTGGTCAGGCCGACCGCGAAGCCGATCGTCTTCTTGTCGATCCCGACCTTGGTCAGCCAGAAGGCCATGGTGCCGAGCAGCAGGGATAGCGGGAAGCCGCTCGTGATCCCGAGAAGCAGCGCCGCGATCGGCCGCTTGCGGAAATAAGGCGCGATGGTGGCGAGGAATCCCGGCTTGGGCGCGGGAGCGGTCGGGCTGGTGCTCATGACCTCTTGTAACGCGTCCGTGCCGTCGGGCCAGACCCTTCGTTTCCCCGTCATCCCAGCGGGTCAAAGGCGCGGTGTGCTTCACCCACCGGGGCCCCAGGCTTCGCTGGGGCGACGGGAGAATTGCCGCTTGCCTTAACCTCGGTCCGGTCGCAATTTCGCGAGCCGATGGACATGCCCAGCAGCCTTCGCCCCACCGAGGGGCAGCTCGCCCTTGCGGGAGTGATCGCGCGCGGCGAGAGCAGCCATGGCGAGGCGATCACCAAGGTCCCCGCCTCGGCTTACACCGACCCGGCCAATTTCGAGCGCGAGCAGTCGAAGCTGTTCCAGCGCCTGCCGCAGGTGATCGCGCCCTCGGCTCTGCTTCCCCGCGGCAATATGGCGGTGCCCCACGACGGCTTCGGCCTTCCGCTTCTGCTGGCGCGGGACAGGCAGGGCAAGGCGCACGTCTTCTACAATGTATGCCGGCACCGCGGCACCCGGCTGATCGAGGGCGGCGAGCCGCTCTGCGCGCCGCGCATCGTTTGCCCCTATCATGCCTGGTCCTATGTGCTCGACGGCGCCCTTGCCGGAATGCCGCGGCCCGACACCTTCCCGGGCCTCGACAGGGCCCAATACGGCCTGGTCGAGCTCCCGTCCCGCGAGGCGGGCGGACTGATATGGTTTGCCCGCGAGGAGGAAGCGGACTTCGCCGACGCACAAGGCCTGGCGCCCGAATTCGACGCCTTCGGCCTCGCCGGACACCATCTCTACCGCCGCCGGATCCATGATGTGGCCTCCAACTGGAAGCTGATCATGGACGCCTTCCTCGAAAGCTACCACGTCCAGCGCCTGCACGCGCCGACCATCGCCAAATTCTTCACCGACGGGGTGACCGCCGCGGACGTGCTCGGCCGCCACCAGCGCTCCGCGGTCGGCCGGATCGACCATCTCGCCGATATCGACCACCAGGACTGGGCCGCGCTTCGGGCCGTGATCACCTTCGCCTACCAGCTCTTCCCGGCGACGATCATGATCATGAGCCCCGATTATGTGAATTTGATGGTGCTGATGCCGCAAAGCGTCGGCCGGACCCTGGTCGAGGATTTCATGCTCATTCCCGAGCCCCCCTCCACTCCCGAGGAGGAGGACCATTGGGCGCGCAGCTGGACCCTGCTCGACGAGGGCGTGTTCGGCGGCGAGGATTACCGGGCGGCGGCGCTCGGCCAGGAGGGGCTCGCCACGGGGGTCGTCAAGGAGCTGACCCTGGGCACGCTCGAATCGGGGATAAAGCACTTCCACGACCAGGTGAACGCGGCTTTGGCCTGACCGACGATCTAAACCTCCTCGTACAGGCTCAGCCCCGCCGGCAGCCTCTTCGCCTTCTTCCCCGACACCTTCCTGTCCACCGCCTCCAAAGCGCCCTTCAGCACCTTGTCCGTATAGGGCTTGGCCAGGCAGCCGAGGCCGAGGCTTCGAGCCTCGATCGGGCAATTGGCGGTGACGAAGAGGACCGGCACCTGCCTCGCACCGGCGGCCCGGGCGACGTCCATGCCGTCGCCGTCGCCGTTGAGCTGGATGTCGCTGAGGACGAGGTCGACCTCCTCCTCGCCGAGCACCCGCACCGCATCGGCCAGAGTATCCACCGTGGCGACGACGTCGTAGCCGCATTCGCGCAGCAGATGCTCGTTGTCGAAAGCGACGAGCGGCTCGTCCTCGACGATGAGGATGCGGCGGATCGCCCTTTCACGTTTGCCGAACAACATCTATTGCGCGCCCTTGCCCACCGGGGATCGGTTTCTCTGGCGTAACGAGCGCGCCGGACAACGGTGCCATCAAGGCAGGATCGACTGAGCGCATATTTCCGCCCATCCGGCTTCTCGAGGAGATTCAAGCTGCCCCCGCCCGCCCCGCCCAAGGATACGCAGCGTATCGCCAAGCTTCTCGCTCGCGCCGGCATAGCCTCGCGCCGCGAGGTCGAGCGGATGATCGCGGAAGGGCGGATCGCGATCGGCGGCAAGGTCGTCGAGACTCCGGCGACTTTGCTCACCTCGCTCCACGGGGTCACCGTCGACGGCAAGCCGGTCAAGGCGCCGGCGCCGGCGCGGCTGTTCCGCTACCACAAGCCGGCCGGGCTTCTGACCACCGAGCGCGACCCCAAGGGCCGCCCGACCATCTACGACCGGCTGCCCGCGGGCCTGCCCCGGGTGATGCCGGTCGGCCGGCTCGACCTCAACACCGAGGGGCTTCTCCTCCTCACCACCGACGGCGAGCTGAAACGCCAGCTCGAGCTGCCCTCCTCCGGGGTCGAGCGCACCTACCGGGCCCGGGTCTTCGGCGAGATCAGCCAGGAGCGGCTCGAGGACCTCATCCAGGGCGTCGAGATCGAAGGCATCCGCTACGGCTCGATCGACGCCAATCTCGAGCGCCGCACCGGCCGCAACGCCTGGATCGAACTGAAGCTCACCGAAGGCAAGAACCGCGAGGTCCGCCGGGTGCTCGAGCATCTCGGACTCCAGGTCTCCCGGCTGCTCCGCACGTCCTACGGCCCCTTCCCGCTCGCCGATCTTCCGACCGGCGCGGTCGACGAGGTGCGCCAGCACGATCTGGTGGAGTTCAGGAAGGGCCTGAAGGGCTCAAAATCCTCCCCCTCGCGTCGCGATGGGGAGGGGGACCACCCGAAGGGTGGTGGAGGGGTCGCTCGCTCAGGCCGGCGCCAAAGACCCCTCCACCAGGCTTCGCCTGGTCCCCCTCCCCGGCGAAGCCGGGGAGGATTTAAGAAATGAGGATCATCGCCGGCCAGTGGCGCGGCCGTCCCCTGGTCTCTCCGCAAGGCGACTCCACCCGCCCCACCGCCGACCGGGTCCGCGAGGCGCTCTTCTCGATGCTCGCCAGCCGCCTCGGCAGCTTCGAAGGGCTTCAGGTCGCCGACCTGTTCGCCGGCTCCGGAGCGCTCGGCCTCGAGGCGCTGTCGCGCGGCGCCGCTTATTGCGTCTTCGTCGAGAACGACCGCCGAGCAATCGACTCGATCCGGGCCAATCTCGCCGCGCTCGGCGCCTCGGGCGAAGTGCTGGCGAGAAGCGCCGAGCATGCCGCCCTCCCCGCCCCCGTCGACCTCGCCTTCCTCGACCCGCCCTACGGCAGCGGCCTCGCCGCCGCGGTCCTGGCAACTTTGGCCGTGGCGCCGGGCGGCTGGGTGAGCGTCGAGACGGGCCGCGGCGAGACCGTCGCGGCGGAAGGTTATGCGCTCGACGCCGAGCGCAAATATGGCAAGGCGAAGGTCACCCTGCTGCGGAAGATCTCCTAGCCGGGGTAGCGCTCGAACGCCGGCAGCTCGTGAGCATTCCTCATCCAGCCGAGCCGCTCCGCCACCTGGATCTGCGCCGTCGGCGGGATCGCGTCGGGATCGTCGAGGGTGCAGATCTGGACGTCGATCGTGCCGGGGAAAATCACCTCGTTGGTGTAGAAGAGCGCGGTCCCGCACGTCCCGCAGAAATGCCGCCGACCATGCTCGGACGAAGCATAGACAAGGGTCTCGCCCTCCACCTTGAGCCGGTCCTGCGGCACCAGCCCCCAGGCCACCGCCGGCGCCCCGGCATGACGCCGGCAGTCGCTGCAATGGCACAAGGCCTGGTGGATCGCCTCCGCCGGCATCTCGTAGCGCACCGCGCCGCAATGGCAGCCACCTTCAGGCATGATCGGCCTCCCTTTGTTCCGGATCCGATACGACGCCCCGCGCCCCCGCGCAAGCCCAAGCGACGCTTGCCCCTGCCCCTTATGTTCCCTACTTCACGAACGTGACTCTCCCCCAGCCCGAGACGCCGGAGCCCCCTTATCTGCGCGGGCTCAACGCGCCGCAGCGCGAGGCGGTGCTGACCACCGACGGCCCGGTGCTGGTGCTCGCCGGCGCCGGGACGGGCAAGACCGCGGCGCTGACCGCCCGGCTCGCCCACCTCGTCTACACAAGGCTCGCCTGGCCGTCCGAGATCCTCGCCGTGACCTTCACCAACAAGGCCGCGCGCGAGATGAAGGAGAGGGTCGGGAGGCAGGTCGGCGACGCCGTCGAGGGCATGCCCTGGCTCGGCACCTTCCACTCGGTCGCGGCCAAGATGCTCCGCCGCCACGCCGAGCTGGTCGGCCTCCAATCCAACTTCACCATCCTCGACACGGACGACCAGCTGCGGCTTTTGAAGCAGCTCATCTCGGCCAACGACATAGACGAGAAACGCTGGCCGGCGCGGATGCTCGGCGGGCTGATCGACCGCTGGAAGAACCGGGGCTGGACCCCGTCGCAGATCGATGCCGCGGAGAGCGAGGCCTATGCCAACGGCAGGGGCGCCGAGCTCTACGCCCGCTACCAGGAGCGGCTGAAGGCCCTGAATGCCTGCGACTTCGGCGACCTGCTGCTGCACATGCTGGTGATCCTCAAGGAGCATCGCGACGTGCTCGCCCACTACCAGACCCGCTTCAAATATATCCTCGTCGACGAATATCAGGACACCAACCAGAGCCAGTATCTGTGGCTGCGGCTGCTCGCTCAGGAGAGGAAGAACATCTGCTGCGTCGGCGACGACGACCAGAGCATCTATTCCTGGCGCGGCGCCGAGGTCGCCAACATCCTTCGCTTCGAGAAGGATTTCCCGGGCGCGAAGATCGTCCGGCTCGAGCAGAATTACCGCTCGACCCCGCACATCCTCGCCGCCGCCTCCGGCCTCATCGCCCATAATGGCGGCCGCCTCGGCAAGACCTTGTGGACCGAGCATGACGGCGGCGAAAAAGTCCAGGTCGTCGGGGTCTGGGACGGGCCCGAGGAGGCCCGTCGGATCGGCGAGGAGATCGAGACGGTCCAGCGCCGCGGCGGCCGGATCGACCAGGTCGCCATCCTCGTCCGCGCCCAGTTCCAGACCCGCGAGTTCGAGGACCGCTTCATCGCCATCGGCCTGCCCTACCGGATCGTCGGCGGCTTCCGCTTCTACGAGCGGGCCGAGATACGCGACGCCCTCGCCTATCTCAGGATCATCGCCCAGCCCTCGGACGACCTCGCCTTCGAGCGTATCGTCAACACGCCCAAGCGCGGCCTCGGCGACAAGGCGGTCGCCAAGATCCATTCGCTGGCCCGGGCCGAGGGCGTCCCGCTGCTGATGGCCGCCGCCATGATCCTCGATACGGACGAGCTGACTCCGCAGGCCCGCCGCCAGCTCGGCAACCTCGTCGGCGACTTCGCCCGCTGGCGCGCCCGCCTCGCCGAGCTTCCCCATCCCGAGCTGGCCCGACTGGTCCTCGACGAGAGCGGCTATACCGCCATGCTCCAGGCCGACCGCTCCGCCGAAAGCGCCGGCCGCCTCGAGAATCTCGCCGAGCTGACCCGGGCGATGGAGGAATATGAGACGCTCGGCGGCTTCCTCGAGCATGTCTCCCTGGTCATGGAGAACGATGCCGAGCGCGATACCGAGAAGGTCACGATCATGACCATCCACGCCGCCAAGGGCCTCGAGTTCGAAACCGTCTTCCTCGCCGGCTGGGAGGAGGCCGTCTTCCCCTCGCAGCGCTCGCTGGACGAAGGCGGCCAGGCCAGCCTCGAGGAGGAACGCCGCCTCGCCTATGTCGCGATCACCCGCGCCCGGCGCAAATGCTTCATCTTCCACGCCGCCAACCGCCGGATCTACGGCCAATGGACGAGCTCGATCCCCTCGCGCTTCATCGCCGAGCTCCCCGACGCCCATATCGAGCAGGAGCAGACGATGTCGGGCGGCGAGAGTTTATGGCGCGCGAACTGGTCCGAACGGGCGGATCCGTTCGCGGATGTGGCGCGGGGCTCGGGACGTGGACCGGGGTGGCGTCGGGCGGTGACGGGCGGGTTCGAACGCACCCCGCCGCGAGTGATGGAAGCCCGCGCCTCGGCGGTAAGCCTCGGCAACCCGGGGCGAGGCGACGTCACGGTAGGCCAGCGCGTCTTCCACGCCAAGTTCGGCTACGGTCTGGTGGCGGAGATCGAAGGCAACAAGCTCGAGATCGACTTCGAGCATGCCGGGCGCAAACGGGTGCTGGACAGCTTCGTCGATCTGGCTTGACCGTCATTCCGCCGCCGGAGACGGGGGCTCGGCGGCGGTAGCGGAGGCCGGCGTCGACACGCAGGTCCGGCAGGCGCCGAGCTGGAGCACGGAGTGGAAGTAATCGGCCAGATCCTGGTCCGCCGTGATCTCGGCGAAGCGCTCTTGGAACACCTTCTCGCGCCAGTTGAAATTCTCGCTTCCGTCATAATTGACTTCGGTCAGCTGATCGCAAATCGGGTGCCGACGATGCTCCGCGCCGTCGCTGGGCAGGGGCCTTCGGACATGCCTGGCAAGCCAGCCTTTGTGGCGCTCGATGAAGAGCGTGCGCTCGTCGATGCTGATGCGAAGGTTACGCTCCTTTTCGCTCAGCCAGCGCGAGTCCAGCGCCAGCTCGGTGAACTTGCCGATGTAAAAGGCCATGGCGAGCAGGGCGGCGCGGCCCCAGGTGGCGTTGGCCGTGCCGCCGATGTCCGAATGAACGCCCGGCATCCAGATCTGGCGCAGGTAACGGTCGGGACTGACGTCGCCGCTGGCGGTACGGCCGGGCGATACGCCGGCAAACGGCTTCGGTTTGAAGAAGGGCCGGTTCTCGTCGATCGCGAGGATATGGACGCCGTGCTTGCAGCGCGCGGGAAGGCGCGCGTTCTTGAACCGTATCGGGTTGAAGAGCGACAGCCACTCGACTCCGCCCATCACCGAATCGAACAGGCCGATGAACTCGATCTCGACCCTGGCCAGATCGATATTGCCCCTCAGGCTGGCTCGACCCCGCGTTCGGTCCCAGGCGTCGAGAACGATCGGCAGGTGGCGAATGTCGCGTGGGCGAAGCAGCCCGAACTCCGCGATCAGGCCTGCCAGCGCCCGGACCGCCATGGCCCCTCTCGAGAAACCAAAGAGGTAGATCTTGTCGGGCTTGTCGGTTCCGACCGAGTCGAAATCGAAATTCGCACAGATGTTCGTATATTGATCGACGATCTGGGATTTGATCGAATTCCCGGTCATCAAATTATAGAGGCTGCTATTGTCCGGCTGCGAAGAGATGCCGGATGAATAGAAGACTATCTGCGGCGACCCATCGGTCGAGCGGTCCTTGAGCTGCAGCAGGCACGCCAGTTCGAAAACATTCGAATAGGATCCGTAACCCCCCGTCTTCGAAGCGGACACCATCGTGCCGTCGATCAACGAAATCAGGTTCCTGGCCACGTCTCGCCCCCACAAATCCGCTGTTGCGGATGATAGCCCATTTTAACCGGACGACCAATGCCGGCAGGCCGGCGTCTTGGCCGGTCGGTCGGGGCGGCGGGTCTAGAACGCCGCCTTCGCCTCGCCCCCCATCATCTGCGCCCGAACCAGCGGGATGGGCGGGCCGCCGTAGCTCAGGAACTTGTCGTGGAACGGCTTCCACGCCTGTCGCCCGCCCCTCGTCCGCACCCAATCGTCCCTCAGCTTGCGGATCAACAGCTTGCCCATCGTGTAGTTCAGATAGGCGGGATCGTACGTTCCCCGCGCGCTCTGCTGCCTCGCATTGCCTTCGTCCTGGAAGCATTGGTCGAGGAACAGCCGGCGCGACTGCTCCTGGGTCATCCGGCCGGTGTGCATTCCGATCGCGGAGAGATAGCGGCAGTCGCGCAGCAAAGCGTTCGAGATCTGGCCGATATGGGTCTCGAGATCGCCGTTCCGAAGCCCGGCGTCCCACATCATCTCCTCGGTATAATGGGCCCAGCCCTCGGCGAAGGCGTAGCCGACGAACACCCGTCCGAAGGTGAAGGGCGAGCGGTTGGAATGGAGGAAGTTGAGGAAGTGGCCGGGCCAGACCTCATGGACCGAGGTGAAGAGCAACGAGGCCTCGCCCTGGACGAAGCCGGCCTGCACCTCCGCCGGCCACGAGGGATCGGGCGGAGCGATATAATAGACGGAAGGGAGGCCGCGCTCATAGGGCCCGGGAATGTCGATATAGGCGAAATTCTGCCGGTTGTAGGGCGGCGATTCCTCGACCCCCGCTTCCTCGCTGCCCGGGATCGAGACCAGATCCTTCTCCTGGATGAAGCGCTTCAGCCCGGCCAGCTGCGCCCGCGCCGCCGGGACGGCGCCGCCCTGCGGCTTGTTGGCGGCCATCTTGCTCATGCAGGCCTGCAGGGTCGCGCCCGGCGCATAGGCCGTGCAGGCGGAGCGAAGAGCGTCCTGGTTTCGCTTCAGATCCGCCCGCCCGATCGCCTCCAGCTCGGCCAGCGGCGTATCGACCATCTCGGTGTCGCGGAGCATCTGGGCGAAAAGGTCGGCGCCGAGCGCGAAATCCTGGGTGGCGCCGGGCCGTTGCGCCTCGAGCCAATCGGCCAGCCCCTGCATCGCTCGGGCCGCCTCGAGCGCCGCCGAATCGAGCTCCGCCTGAAGCGCCCGGTCGGCGACCGAGGCGAAAGCGGCCTTGCCGTCCCTGGGATAATATTCGGCAAAGCCGCCGAAGCCGGCCTTGCCGTAATTGATGAAGCTCAGAGGCAGAGGAGTCTTCAGATTGGCGCGGATCTGCCGCGCCGCCCGCGGCACCGCCTTGAGATAGGCGATGAAGGCGCGCATCCGGGTCTCGGCCGGGGCATAAGGCCGGGTGACGTAGACCGACGGATCGAGGCCGTTGCCCATATAATAAGCCGGGTTGCGGTGCGGCTGGTCGGCCGTCTCCAGCCAGAACAGGTCGCCGCGGGCACGGGCGATCAGATAGTCGCGCTCGAACCGCTCGGTCTTGCTGAGGCGCTTTGGATCGAAGGCCCGCGCCGCCGCGATCGACGAGCGCAGGAACTCGGCATTATTGGCAAGCCCGGTCCCGCTCCAGTCGGGCAGCCGGCCGTCATATTCGTGGCGCCCCTGCCCTGCCGCGAAAGCGGGGCTGTTGCGGAAATAACCGTCGATGAAGCTTTGCGAGAAAGCAGACCAGGCGGGCGGCGACGCCGCGGGCCGCCCTTCGCCCTGCCCGGTGGAGGCGCAGCCGGCGATCAGCAGCGCGAGGGCGGAAGCGGCGGCGAGCAGGGGCTTGGACATGGCGAGTCTCCTCGAAGGCGAGGAGGGTTAGCCGTCTCGACGCGCGATGACGAGAGCCGGGGTTGCTGGAAAAAGGTCCTCCCCCGGATTTCCGGGTGAGGGGGACCAGGCGAAGCCTGGTGGAGGGGTCTTGCTGGCTCCGTAGAACCCCTCCACCGCGCTTCGCGCGGTCCCCCTCCCCGGCAAATGCCGGGGAGGAATTGGAATTGCCCCGGCTGGCACCGCCCCCTAAGCGCCCCCAATGGCCGACGCGCCCCACCCTTTCCGGATCCGCGACTTCCGTTTCTACTGGACGGCCCGGCTCGCCTCGACCGTGGCGCAGATGTCGATGATCATCGTCATCGGTTGGCAGGTCTATGACATCGCCCGGCAGACGATGAGCCTGGAGAAAGCGGCGCTCCAGCTCGGCTTCATCGGCCTCGTCCAGTTCGTCCCCCTGTTCGCTCTGACCCTGGTGACCGGCTGGGTCGCCGACCGGGTCGACCGCCGGATCATCGCCCGGGCCTCGATCGCGCTCGAATTGCTCTGCGCCCTGATCCTCGCCCTGCTCACTTATGCGGAGGCGACCACCCTCCCCTGGCTGTTCGCGGTGGCCGCGCTGCTCGGCGTCGCCCGGGCCTTTGCCGGCCCGGCGCTCGGCGCGCTCGCCCCCAATCTGGTGCCGCGCGAATCCTTGCCCCGGGCGATCGCCCTGAGCTCGATGGCGTGGCAGTCGGGCGCGATCGCCGGACCCGCGGTCGGCGGCTATCTCTACGCCTGGAATCCGCACATGCCCTATGCGGTGAGCGCCGGCCTGTTCGCCTTGTCGCTCTTCTGCATGTTCATGATCCGGCCGATCGTCCGAAGCGAGATCGGGGGTTCGCGCAATCCCTGGCGGCAGATGATCGACGGCCTCTATTACGTGCGCCGCAACCGGCTCGTCCTCGGCGCCATCTCGCTCGATCTGTTCGCGGTCCTGCTCGGCGGAGCGACGGCGATGCTTCCCGTCTTCGCCCGCGACATATTGCACTCCGATTCCACCGCTCTGGGCCATTTGCGCGCCGCGCCCGCGGTCGGAGCGACCCTGACCGCGCTCTGGTTCTCCTGGCGGCCGATGAAGCACAATGTCGGGACCAAGATGCTCGCCGCCGTCGCCGTCTTCGGAGCCGCGACCATCGTCTTCGGACTGTCGCGCAACATGATGCTCTCGATCGCCTGCCTGGCCCTGCTCGGCTCGGCCGACATGGTCTCCGTCTATGTTCGCCAGTCGCTGATCCAGCTCTACACGCCGGACGCGATGCGCGGCCGGGTCGGAGCGGCCTCGACCCTGTTCATCTCCGCCTCGAACGAGCTGGGCGAGGCGGAATCGGGTTTCCTCGCGGCGCTGATCGGGCCGGTGGTCGCGGTGGTCGCAGGCGGCGTAGGGGCGATCGCCGTGACCTTGCTGTGGGCGCGCTGGTTCCCCGAGCTGCGCCGGGCGCGAACCTTCGACCCGCCCGACGACCTGCCCCGCGAGGGGGCGACAATTTGACGACGGTCTAGTTCCGGCCCCCCGTCCAGATCACCAGCGCATGGCGGATTCCGCTTCTGACCGGAGTCACCCGGTGGATCGCCTTCGATGGAAAGAAGCGTGCGCCGCCTCGGGGAAGAGTGCGCACCCGACCGACCGTGTCGGGTATGATCTCGAGATCGCCGCCCTCATGATCGTGGAGCGGCGACAGCTCGACCGACACCGAGACCAGGCGCCGTTCCATCGCGTCGTAGCCGGCGTCGCTGTGCCAGGTCCGGAAATGCCCGCCCTCGTCGTAGCGCAATATCTGAAGGGCCTCGCTGACCGGGCCGAGGTCGAGACCGAGCGCCTCGCCCGCCTCGGCGAACAGATGGTCGAGCCGGTCGTAGATCCAGCCGGTCTCGGGCCCTCGCGGATGATGGCTGGTCCGGGCCGAGCGGACGGCCGGGTCGACCTGGTCCCCGCTCCCCGCCCAGACCGTCGCCGGCACCAGCCCGGCCCGTTCGCCCAAGGCGATGAGCGAGTCGCATTCCGCCTCGCTGAAGGCCTGCGGGACATCGTAGATAAGCGCCATCAGCTCACGCTAGCGCGAGCGACGGAGAATCGGTAGCGGGAGTTGAAGCAGGTTTTCTTGAGACCCATTTGAGTAACCGGCACCAAGGAGAGCAATAATGAGAGCGGGCAGCATCCTCGAGACGATCGGCCGCACCCCCCATATCCGGGTCAACCGCCTGTTCGGCGACGCCGAGGTCTGGGTGAAGTCGGAGCGCGCCAATCCCGGCGGCTCGATCAAGGACCGGATCGCCTTGTCGATGATCGAGGAAGCCGAGCGCTCCGGCGCCCTCAAGCCGGGCGGCACGATCGTCGAGCCGACCTCGGGCAATACCGGCATCGGCCTCGCCATGGTCGCCGCCGTCAAGGGCTACAAGCTCATCCTCGTCATGCCCGAGAGCATGAGCCTCGAGCGGCGCCGGCTGATGCTCGCCTACGGCGCCAGCTTCGACCTCACCCCGCGCGAGAAGGGCATGAAGGGCGCGATCGAGCGGGCCAAGGAGCTGCTCGGCGAGATCGAGGACAGCTGGATGCCGCAGCAATTCGAAAATCCCGCCAATATCGAGGTCCATCTGCGCACCACGGCGCAGGAGATACTCGAGGATTTCCGCGACTCGCCGATCGACGTCCTGATCACCGGAGTCGGCACCGGCGGCCACATCACCGCCTGCGCCGAGATCCTGAAGAAGGAATGGCCGGAGCTGAAGGTGTTCGCGGTCGAGCCGACCCTGTCGCCGGTCATCTCCGGCGGCCAGCCGGGACCCCATCCGATCCAGGGCATCGGCGCCGGCTTCATCCCCGCCAACCTCCACACCGACGTGATCGACGGAGTCATCCTGGTCGATCCGGCCGACGCCAAGGAGATGGCCCGGCGGGCGGCGCGCGAGGAAGGCGTCCTGGTCGGGATCAGCTCCGGAGCGAGCCTCGCCGCGGTCCGCCAGAAGCTCGACGAGCTCGGCCCCGGCAAGAGAATGCTCACCTTCAATTACGACACGGGCGAGCGCTACCTTTCGGTGCCGGACTTCCTTCCGGAGGCGTGATCACCCGTCATTGCGAGGAGCGAAGCGACGCGGCAATCCAGCGGGCCTCGGTGGCCGCTCTGGATTGCTTCGCTTCGCTCGCAATGACGGCTCAGCGCCGCGGCGCGAAATCTCCGCCGCAAGCGCCTCCGCCGCCTCGTCGCGCAGGTCGACGATCCGCGGCGCGTTGATCTGGGACGCGCCGGCGGTGTCGATCGCCAGCGTCGCCAGCCCGAGGCGGCGCTGGATCAGCCCGCGGCTGAGGCTCAGCGACTGGACGTTCCGCACCGGCACCAGCCAGAGCCGCCGGCGCCAGACGCCGCGGGCGACGAAGAGCATGTCGCCGTCCAGAGCGTAAAGGTGGAAGCGCTGCTCCAGCGCCGCCGCCAGCCCGAGCAGCGGCACCAGGACCAGAAGCGCCGGAGCGAAGGGCTGCCAGTAGGACAAGGCCGCGATCCCGATCAGCGCCGGCGCCAGCATCCCCGCGACCTTGCGCAGGATATGGCGCTTCGACACCCGAATCAGCTCCGGCGGCGGCGGCAGCCTCAGCGGCGACACTTCCGCCAGCACCCCCGCAATCTCGCTTCGGGTCGCGAAAGGCGCAGCGCTCTGGTGGCCGCCGCGGTCGGTGCCCGCGCCCAGGGTCTGGAAGGACAGGCCGGACCAGCCGAACAGGTCCCGGACCGGACCGCCGCTGACCTGCGCGAGCTGCACCCGGCGGCGCGAGATCACGGCTTCCTTGCGGGTGAACAGGCCCTGCTCGCGGCGCAGCCGGTCGCCCTCCAGCGAGAGCCGGAAGCCGTAATCGCGCGCGACGGTTCGAAGCACGCCCGCTATCGCCCCGAGCGCGGCGGCCACGAACAGCACCGCCGCGATCGCTCCGAAGGTCCAGCGGGCCGGCAGATATTCGTCGACCAGCCCGACCCAGCGGGCGGGATCGTAAATGTCGAAGGGCAGGAAGCGGTCGAAGGTCTGGAGCAGGGCGAACAGTCCGGCAATGTAGACCAGGGAGAAATTGAAGAGGCCGGACAGGACCAGCCGCGGCACATCCATGGCGAACAGGATTTGCGGGGCCGGCCCTTCCGCCTCCCTGGCGCTCGCCTCGGGGACGGCGCCGGCGCGGCCGGCGCGGACCACTTCGCGAAGGCGGTTCGCCTCGGCCAGCGAGACGCTGTCGAGCAGCCCCTCGTCCTTGCCGCCCGCGCCGGTCTCGATGCGCACCTTGGCGAGGCCGAACAATCGGGCGAGGAAGGTCCGCTCGATGTCGACGTCCTGGACCCGGCCGAACGGGATGCTGCGCCGGTTGCGGTTGAGGACTCCGGATTCGATGACAATCTCGGTCGCTCCGACTCCATATTTGAAGCGCCGCCACACCAGCCATTTCGCCGCCAGAAGCACGACCCCAAGCCCGGCGGCCAGGTACAAGGCGCCGGTCAGGCCCGCTCTCGACGAAAAGGCCATCGCCGCCGGCAGCGCAAGGATCGTCTGCGGCGCTTCCTTGATGAAGCGAAGCGCGATCGTTCCGGGATGGAGACGCCGGTCGGCGCCCTCGCTCATGCCGGCTCCTCGCGCATCCGGCCGCGGATCTCGTCGCGCATCCCCTCCGCCGTGGCTCGGGTGAGCCCGGGCAGGACGATCTGGCTGTGCAGGGTGCCGGCGGTGTGGAGGACGAGGCTGCAGATCCCGAAGGCGCGCTCGAGCGGGCCCTGGCTGACGTCGATATGCTGGACATGGTCTAGCGGGACGACCGTCTGGACCCGGGTCCAGACTCCGCGGCGGACCTGGAGCTCGTCCCTATCCATGCCATAGGCCCAGGCGCGGTAGCGGCGGGGCGGGGCGATCAAGGCCAGATAGATGAGGAGCAGCAGGCCCGCTCCGAGCAGCAGCCCGAACGGCAGCGCGACCAGCCGGTCGACCCAGGCCTCGCCGACCGCCGCCGCCGCCAGCAGGACAGAGCCCGCGATCGCGCCGCGGATCTGCATCAGCCGGAGCAATCCCCGATCGAGCTTCATGAGCGTCCTGTTCTCCATGGCTGAACCATAAGGCGAGGCTGTGCTATGCGTCCACCATGTCGCCGCTCGACCAATCGCTGATCGCCTTCACCCTTGCAGCGGCCTTGCTCACAATGACCCCGGGGCTCGACACCGCCCTCGTCCTCCGCACCGCAGCGGCCGAAGGCGCCCGACGCGCCTTGGCCGCTTCGCTCGGGATCTGCCTCGGCTGCCTGGCCTGGGGAGCGCTGGTCGCAATCGGCCTCGGAATCCTGCTCCAGGCCTCCGAGCTCGCCTATCTGGCGCTGAAATGGATCGGCGCCGCCTATCTGCTCTATCTCGGCCTTCGATTGATCTTCGCCCGGCGCGGCGGGATCGAGGCGGAGGCGCCGGCGCTTCGGGCGAACTGGTTCCTGCGCGGCTTTCTCACCAACCTGCTGAACCCGAAAGTCGGCGCCTTCTACGTCTCCTTCCTGCCCCAGTTCATCCCGGCGGGAGCCGGCGTTGCGTCGACGACCCTGCTTCTGGCCGCCATCCATGCCGGGCTCGGCCTGCTCTGGTTCCTGCTCCTGATCGCCGCCACCCGGCCGCTGGCCAGGGTCCTGCGCAACCCCGCCCTGATCCGCGGGCTCGACCGGGCGACCGGCGGCGTGCTCATCTTCTTCGGGCTTCGGCTGGCCTTCAGCCGCCCGTGAAGCCCGGCGGCGAGGAACCCCCCTTACCACCCAGCGTTGGGGCTCCGAAACAAAGCGGAGATACGTCATGACCGAGCCCGTTCGCGAGCGCGAAACCACGATCGTCCACACCGACGGCGGCGGCGGCGGCGGCGGCACGATCATCGCGGTTGTCCTTCTGATCGCGATCATCGCCCTCCTCTTCTACCTGTTCGGCGGCCAGCTTCTCGGCGGGAACGACACCAAGGACGTCAAGGTCGACGTCAACGTCCCGGCGAAGACGAACTGATCGGCACCGCTGCCGGCAAAATCCGCGGAAGGCGCGGTCGGGCCTTTCGCCTGTAACCCATGGAGAGTGAAATGACCGACCCCGATCGCGAGCGCGAGATCCCGCGGGAAACGGTGCACGACACCGAGCGGACGACCATTATCCAGACCGACGGCGGCGGCCGGGGCGGCGGGGGCGTGATCCTCGCCGTCGTCCTGATCCTGGCGCTTCTGGCCGTGCTCTACTTCGTCTTCAGCGGCGGCTTGAACCGGGCCGCCGACACCGTCGGAGTCAATGTCAACGTCGAGACGCCCAAGGTCGAGATGCCGAAGGTCGACATGCCCGACAAGATCGAGCTGACGGTGCCGGACAAGATCGACGTCACCACCGACGGGGGCGGCAACAAGTCGAAATGAAGGCCCGGCGGGTGAATGGCGGCTGACGAAGTCATTCAGCGATTTATCAACCGAATCAATGCATAAGCTCAGGGTCGGTCCGCGGACCGACCCCTCTAGTCGCGTAACGAGGGAGGGGCCGGCAACCGCAAGGATGCCGGCCCCTGACCTTATGTCCTCCCCATCGGAGATGGGGAGGGGGACCACGTGAAACGTGGTGGAGGGGTAATTGTCGCCGCGCTTCGCGGCTCCTGCGAGAACCTCCAAAAGACCGAGCTCGCTACCCCTCCCGAAAGCTCAATAGGCCGTGCGCACCAGCCGCCGCCCTTCGAACGGAGAGCCGCCCCGGCTCATTCCCACCGGGGTCAGCACCGGGGCGGCGCGGAGCCGCTGGGCGATGGCGAGGCCGGCCTGGGTGGCCATCACCGCCGCTTCGGCGATGCTCTTGACCCCGAGCTTGGCCATGATGTGCGCCCGGTGCATCTCGACCGTCCGAACGCTGATCCCGAGCTCGTGCGCGACCGTCTTGTTCGAGCGGCCGCCGAACAGGGCGATCGAGATGTCGAGCTCGCGCGCGGTCAGCCGGGCCAGCCGCTCCTGGGCGATCCGCCGCGCCTCGCCTCGCTCCAGCGACGCTTCGAGCGTATTCCAGGCGGGAACGAGCGCGGCGGCGAGCCGGGTGGCATCGACCGGCTTCTCGAGGAAGTCGAGCGCTCCGAGCTTCATCGCCGCGACGGCGACGTCGACCCTCGGCGCGACGCTCATGGCGATGATCGGCCAGCCCGTGTCCCGCTGGACCAAGGCCGTCAGGATCTCGAGGCCGTCTCTGCCGTCCATGTCGAGCAGGACGCAGCCCGGCATCAGATGGCCGAGTATCTCGAGGAATTCGCCCCCGCCGCCGAACGGCCAGGCCTCGGCGCCGATCGACGCCAGATTGATCGTCAGCGACCTCCTCGTCTCGAGGTCGTTATCCACCACGTACACGGTGCGTTGGTGCGCCATAAGCCCGCTCCCCCAAAAGCCACAAATACACGGCCACGCACAGTCAACTGTCTGTGTCGACTGGTTAATTGACAACCTAGGGGAATTACGGTGAACCTTGACTGACCGGCTCGACCAAGTGTCTGGCATTGTGGACCTTTCTCGCAAAGGGGGAGCCTCGAAAGTAGGTCCGAATTGGCATAATGTAGATTAGATTCCGCGAAGATCTTGCGAGGCCGCGGCACCGTAGAGTCCATGCCGAATCACGGTACCATTACCGATGTACAAGTCCGATCTGAGCCCCGCTCCCGTTAACCATTAAGGTCCTCCTCGCACCGGCGATCCGCCGAGGCGAGTTGCGTTGCGGGGGCGAACGGGGCGGTGGAAGTCACACATATCTTCAGCGGGAACGCGCTCGGCGCGCTCGATGAGGAAGGCCGCGTTCGTCTCCCGCCTTTCATCCTGCGCGAGATGGCACGTCACGATGGTGGCGGACGGGTGATGTTCGGAGTTCACGAAAGCGACCCCTGCCTGACCGGCTACGGCACGGCGCTTCGGCCGCGGCTCGAAGCCGAGCTCGAGCGTCGCCGCCTTCGCGACGAGACTCTGGGGCGGGCGCCCGACGAGCATCATGCCCGGGCCCGGCGCACCTTCGGAATCGTCGAGGAAGCGCGCTACGACGAGGAAGGCTGCCTGACCTTGCCGCCGCTGGCCCGGCGCCGCGGCGGCCTCGGCCGCCATATCCTGTTCATCGGCGCGGGCAGCCATTTCGAGCTTTGGGACCCGTCCCTGGCGATGACCGAGGGCGACGAGGAGCTGCGCTTCGTCGCGGAATACCGGCTCGGCGACCGCGCCGAGCGGCCATTGGAAGAGGAGGACGATGGATGAGCCTGTTGTGCGCGCTGGGCGGCCACGAGGCGGGAGCCGGCGAAGTCTATAATGGCGGTTATTATTTCGCCCGCTGCCGGCGCTGCGAGCGCGACATGATCCGGAGCGGGGCCGCCTGGCAGATGGTGCCGAGCGGCCACCGGGTCGTCTGGAGGAGCGGTCGGAACCAGCATTCGGTCGAGCCCAGCTTCGCCGGAGCCCTTCCAATCCTTCACCGCGAGGCCAATCTCCCCGCGGTCCGGCCGCCTTTCGCCTCGTGGAGCCGGGCCATCGTCCGGCTGCGGCGTCCCCCCGCCGCCACCGCCGCGGCTTCGGCCGCGGCGGTGCTCGAGAAGGAGGAGCCGCAATATCCCAAGCTCCTCGTCCTCGCCGCTCTGGTCGGGGCCGGGCTGCAGCTGATCTTCAGCCTCGGCTCCGCCCGCTAGCTTTTTCCGGCAACCCCGGGGCAACGTCGAGGCAGATCGGTTCGCACAAAGCACACAAAGGGCACCAAGGGCCCCGAGTTGAGCCAGCGCGCAGCGCCTTTTGATAGTCATGTGGGTGAGTATTCGATGCGGCTTCGCCGCTACGGTCCCTTGGTGGCCTTTGTGCCCTTGTGCGAGCCCTTGCAGCCTCCGACCGAGCCCCGGCGCGAGTCATTCAGACCCTTGCGCCTTCGAGCGCTTTCTGCGTGAGGACGAGGCAAGGAGGCGCCGCACAAATGAAGCCGATGGGCGAGCAGCATCTGGCCCTGTTGAGACGCCACATGGTCGAGATCGTCGACCTCCATTTCGACCTGGCGAGCGAGGAGCTCGGCAAGGACGCCGTCGACTCCAACCTTCGCGCCGCCCTGCTGCGGGTCCCCCGCCATCTGTTCGTGCCGCACCAGCTCGCCGTCGCCGCCTATCAGGACACGCCGCTTCCGATCGGCTTCGACAAGACCATCTCGCAGCCCTTCATCGGCGCCCTGATGCTCGACCTGCTCGAGCTCAGGCCGGGGCTTCGGGTGCTCGAGGTCGGCACCGGGCTCGGCTGGCAGGCGGCGGTGATGAGCGCGCTCGGCGCCCGGGTCCGAAGCGTCGAGATCGTCGAGGAGTTCGCCGAAGGCGCCCGGCTTCGCCTCGCCGCGGAAGATCATGACGTCGACATCCGGGTCGGCGACGGCTCGCGCGGCTGGAGCGAGCATGCCCCGTTCGACCGGATCCTGGTCACCGCCGCCGCCCCCGCCCCGCCCCTCGCGCTCGGCGAGCAGCTGGCGCCGGGCGGCCTCATGGTGATCCCGCTCGGCGGCAAGGACGTCCAGCAATTGAGCGTGGCGACCAAGGAAGCGGACGGCACCCTGGCGATCCGCGCGGTGCTCCCGGTCCGCTTCACCCAGCTCGAGACGGCAACCTGAGAAATTCCAATTCCTCCCCCGGATTTCCGGGGGAGGGGGACCATGCGAAGCATGGTGGAGGGGTCCTTCCAGACTCCGAAGAGCCCCTCCACCGCGCTTCGCGCGGTCCCCCTCCCCGAGAAATCTCGGGGAGGATTTCCTGTCCCAACCCCCCGAATGCTTTACGCCTTCTTCACCCCCTGCGGCCCATAAAGCCCCCCGTTCCACGGGCGGGTGAATCGAATGCTGCGTGTCTATGCCTGTATCACGGGCGAGCATGATTTCCGGCTGGTGCTCGTCGCCGGCACGATCTGCCTGCTCGCCGCCTTCACCGCTTTCTCGATCTTCGAGCAGGCGCGGCGGGCGAAAGCGCGGCCCTGGGCGTGGACGGCATTGGCCGGCTTCGTCGCCGGCACCGGCATCTGGGCGACCCATTTCATCGCCATGCTCGCCTACCGGCCCAACCTGCCGATCGGCTACGACCTCCCGCTGACCCTGCTCTCGATCGCCGCCGCGGTGACCATCACCGGCGTCGGCTGGACCGCCGCTTTGCGCCCCGGACGCTTCGGCACCCTCGTCGCCGGGCTCCTGATCGGAGTCGGCATCGGTACCATGCATTATACCGGAATGGCGGCGGTCAAGCTGCCCGGGCACTTCGTGTGGGACGGCACCCTGGTTCTCGTGTCCCTGATCCTCGGCATCGGGTTGAGCACCGCCGCTCTTGCCGACCACCGGCGCAAGCCGCAGGCGCTGCCGTGGCGGGCCGCCCTGCTCTTCACGCTCGCCATTTGCGGCCTCCACTTCACCGCCATGGCGGCGGCAAGCATCTTCCCCGATTCTCGGATCGCCGTTCCAACGGCGGCGATCGATGAAAAGGTGCTGACCCTGATCGTGGTGGCGATGGCCCTGGTCATCCTCGCCATCGGCTTCATGATGGTATTGTTCGACCGCAAGCTCGCCAGCAACGCGATCGAGGAGGCGAGGCGCCTGCGAACCTTCGCCGATGCCGCGGTCGAGGGCCTGGTGGTGATCGACGGCGAGCGCCTCGTCGATGCCAACACGAGCTTCCTCAGGCTCGCCGGCTTCGAGAGCCTCGGCGATGCCCCCGAGCGGCTCTCCGACCTGCTCATCGAGGTCAATCTCGGCGGCCTCTCCATGGCGCCGGACGCTCCGCCGGTCGAATGCCGGCTGCTCCGCGCCGACGGCGAGAGCCGCGAGGTCGAGTTGCTTCTCCGACCGCTCGCCTGGCGCGGGGCCGAGCTTCGGATCCTCGCCGTGCGCGACATCTCCGAGCGCAAGGAAGCGGCCGAGCGGATCGCCCATCTCGCCTTCCACGACTCCCTGACCGGCCTTCCCAACCGCGCCGTCTTCGCCGACCATCTCGCCCGAACGGTCGCCAAGGCGGACGAGACCGCCGACCATGTCGCGGTCCTCTGCGTCGACCTCGACGGCTTCAAGGCGGTCAACGACATTTACGGCCACCCGGCCGGCGACGCCCTCCTGATCGCGGCGGCGCAGCGGCTCCGCTCGGCGGTGCGCGGCCACGAGCTGGTCGCCCGCTTGGGCGGCGACGAGTTCGCCGTCGTCCAGGCCGGCGGCGAGCAGCCCGGCCCCGCCGGCCTCCTCGCCGGCCGGATCGTCGAGGCGCTGGCCGAGCCGTTCGCGCTCGGGCCGGACACGGTCCGGATCAGCGCCAGCGTCGGGGTCGCCCTCTTTCCCACCGACGCCGCCGATCCGGAGAGCCTGGTCAAGAATGCCGACATGGCCCTCTACCGCGCCAAGGCCGAGGGCCGCGGGACGGCCCGCTTCTACGAAGCGGCGATGGACGAGGCGCTTCGGCAGCGCCGCCAGCTCGAAGCGGATTTGCGCGTGGCGATCGACCGCGGCGAGATCTTCGTCCACTATCAGCCGCTCGCCGACCTCGGCAGCGGCAGGATCCTTGGCTTCGAGGCGCTTCTGCGCTGGACCCACGGCCGGCTCGGCGAGATCGGTCCGTCGGAATTCATCCCGCTCGCCGAGGAAAGCGGGCTGATCCTCAAGCTCGGCGACTGGGTGCTTCGCGAGGCCTGCACCGAGGCGGCCCGCTGGACTCCCGCGCTCAAGCTCTCGGTCAACCTTTCGCCGGTCCAGTTCACCCAGGGCGACCTCGCCGCCGAAGTCGAGGCGATCCTCGCCGAGACGGGGCTCGACCCGACCCGGCTCGAGCTCGAGATCACCGAAGGTCTGCTGATCAAGGATGCGGACAAGGCGATCCTCATTCTCGAGCGGCTGAAAGCATTGGGAGTGCAGATCTCGATGGACGATTTCGGCACCGGCTATTCGTCCTTGAGCTATTTCCGGATGTTCCCGTTCGACAAGGTCAAGATCGACCAGAGCTTCATCCGCGACATGATCGGCAACCCGCAGGCGCGGGCCATCATCCGCTCGGTGATCGGCCTGGGCCAGGGCCTCGGAATGCCGGTCGTCGCCGAAGGGGTGGAGACCGCCGAGCAGCTCGACGCGCTTCGCGCCGAAGGCTGCGACCAGGTTCAGGGCTATCTGATCAGCCGACCCGGCCCGATCGCCCATTTCGAAGGCGTGGTGATGGACCGCGGGGCCGAATCCGGGATGGTCCGCAAGCGCTCGGGCCACGCGCGCCGATAGCACGCCCGCAAGGGCGGCCAGGACCGCGGCGATGATCCACATCAGACTCAAATCGGCGCCCCCTCACCCCGAGTTGATTAGAACATAACATGAACATAGAGATTTGGCAAGCGCCCGGCCGCGGCTTATGACCGGGCCGATGCGACGAGCCCTTCTCGCCCCGGCCGCCGGCGTCCTGCTTTGCGGGGCCGCGCCGCCGATCTCGTTCACCCCGACGTCCGCACAATATGCCGAGGCCGCCGGCGAGTATCGGCGGCTGTGGCAGGCCGAAGGGACAAGGATCGTCGCCGCGATGGAAGCCGCGACCGGCCTCGCCTTCCCGGCCGCGCGGGTCGACGCGATCGTCTCCGAGGGCCGCCCGATGGCGAGCTTCGACGGCCGCGTCATCCGCCTTCGCGCCAGCTATTCCCCGGCCTACAAGAAAGCGACCCTGGCCCACGAGATCGGCCACCGCCTGACCTTCACTCTGCCCCGCGACTCCGGCCTCGACGACCACCGCCTCCTCTACCTCTTCCTCTACGACGTCTGGACCGACCTCTACGGCCGCGAATATGCCGACCATATGGTCTCGATCGAGCGCCGCATCGGCCCCGCCTACGAATCCGCCTGGACCTGGGCGCTGGCGATGAGCCGGGAGGAGAGGCAGGCGAGGCTGGCCGCGCTTAGGGTGCGATAGGCAAGTCGCGCTCGCGCCCGAGTTCCCCGTACCTCGCTTGTTTCGTACGGTCTCTTATGATAAGAGATCATGTACGGGATATAGGTGTGTTACGACATGACAGACAGACAATTCTCCGACGAAACCTTCGAGCGGTTGAAGGCGAATGCGGAGCCGCTCGTCGACACGCTTGATTCGGTTATCAACCGAGCCTTGGACGCGCTTGAAGCTTTAGGCTCCAAGCCCACTGATAGGCCGAGTGCTTCGACGCGTCAGGTGGATCCGGCGGCGCCGCCGAACCTGGCCCACACGACCGTGCGGTCGATCGAGCTTTGCGGCAGGATCCTTCAGCCGAACGAGACTTTCTGGAACACATTATTGATCGCTGCGCTGCGAGAGGCGGCCAAGCGAGGCCATCCGCCTGAAGCGCTCAGGGGATTGCTGATCGCGAACGCCGTCGTTGGCCGGAAAGAGGATGAAGGCTACAGATATTTCAAGGACCTTGGACTTTCGATCCAAGGACAGGATTCCAATGCCGCCTGGCGGGCTACCTATCATCTCGCCCACAGGTTGGACCTGCCCGTGAAAGTCACTTTCTCGTGGCGCGACACCCCGAAGGCAGCCTTCCCCGGTTCCGACGCCGTGTTCGTGGTCGGATATAAATAGTGATCGAGCTGCTTTCCGCCCTGGCGCTAGCCGTACCAGCGACCATCCTGGCCCTTGCACGCTACAAGCGCGCCCAGGCCGAATATGAGTGGGCGAAGCGCTGCGACCCCAGCAATCACCATTTCCGGCCGCCGCTGATCTGGCGGAACTGAGCCGGGTCACCTTCGGATCTGCCGCCTGAGCACCTCTAAGTGAAAACGCGGGCGGTGAGGGGTGAAAGATAGGTGGCTCGGCCGCGCTCCGCGCTCAGTCGACGGCGAGCCAGAGCGCGGCGAACGGCAGCCCCAGATTGAGATAGGCGGTCGAGGCGAAGCCGAAGGCGCGGTGGAGCGGGTGGATCCGGTAACCGATCCAGAAAGCGATCCGGGCGGCGGCGAAGACGATCGCGGCGGCCCTTATCACCCCCATCCAGTCGGGCGGAAGGCTCACCGCGAGGCCGAGCAGGCCGGCGGCGAAGAGCAGCGAATGCGGAGACACTATACCTATTTCCCGCCCCCATTTCGGGGACACAATATCTATTTCCCGGCCAATAGGTATTGTGTCCCCGCATTGGCGGCGCCGGCGATGGCCCGCGAGCAGCGCCGGGCCCGGCTGGCGATGCTTCGAGCTCAGTCGACGGCGAGCCACACCGCCGCAAGCAGCAGCCCCAGGTTGAGGTAGGCGGTCGAGGAGAAGCCCGGCGCGCGGTAGAGCGGGTGGATCCGGTAGCCGATCCAGAAGACGATCCGGAAAACGACGAAGACAATCGCCGCGGCCCGGACCACGCCCATCCACTCGGGCTCAAGGCTTGCTGCCAGGCCGAGCAGGCCGCAGGCGAAGAGCAGCAATTGCTGGGTGGTATTGTCGGCGACGCGACCGTTGACCACCATCGTCCGGTCCTCGTTCCCCAGCGTGGGATCGATCGCTCCGCTGGCGAAGCGGGCATTGCCCACCGCCGCCACCATCGCGAACAGGGGCAGAGCCGCAAAGGCCAGCCAGCGCGCGGCGTAGGCGAGGCGGTCGGCCAGGGTCTCCACACCCGCCGGCGGCGGAAGCAAGGTCGAGAGCAGCCACATGGCGAGCGCCATCGAGACGATTCCGCTCAGGGCGCCGGTGGCGACGATCTTTTGATCACGAGTCATCGTGCAAAATCCTCCCCGGCACCGGCTTACCACAGATCGGGCGAAGCGCGAGCATCGGCCCGGCCATGATCCATCGATTATCTTAGATTCGAATACACCAAATAATCGATTTAAGATGACCGGATTCCGCAAGAATCGTGACGCCGCCGAAAGGGTTTGACGCCGACTTTCTTTTGAAGATTACTTGCCGTCGCCAGGATCTTGAGGGGGATCGAACGATGAGCAGGGCACTTTCCTTATTGGCGTTGGCGACCGCTTCGGCGGCGCTGGTGGCCGGCTGCCGCGGACCGGAATCGAACGAGGTGCAGGCCGAGGCGCAGACCGAGGCGCCGCAGGCCCCGGCGGTTCCCCGGGTGTCCCTGGTCAACGGCTCGGGCCAGTGCGACACCCCGACCACGCCCTTCTGCGATGCGGCGGTGGCTCTGCCCCCGGGCTGGACCGGAAACGTCTTCAAGCTCGCCCAGGACTTTCCGGCGAATGTGCCGGCCGACGACCAGCCCTGGCTCGCCTTCGATCCCGCCACCCAGCCCGACCAATATATCAAGTCGGTGCTCGCTTATTTCTACGAGGGCAATATCCGCGAGAGCGTCGAGAACAGCTTCGATCCGGCGCTCAACACCAGGCGCCAATGGTATAATGCGCCGTGGCAGGATTACGGCTTCAACGGCCGCGAGCCGGCCCATGGCCTGACCCGCGAGCGAGTCAATCTGCCGGGCGAGCTCGATCCCAAGCAGACGAAGATGTGGAACAATTACGCGGTCGGCTTCTACAATTCCGCCGGCGCCAGCGCGATCGGCAAGGTGTGGGCGGACCATGGCGATCCCGACACTTCGCTGGGGATCATGCCGGAAGGCACGGTCGGGGCGAAATTGCTGTTCACCACCGCAACGCCCGACGAAGTGCCCTATCTGGCCGGGGCGCCGACGTGGAAGACCTACATCTACACCCAGGTCAACGCCCGCCGGCCCGACGCCAAGCTGCGCGGCGAGGTGCCGGTGCGGCTGCTGCAGATCGACATTGCGGTCAAGGACAAGAGGTCGCCGACCGGCTGGGTGTTCGGCACCTTCGTCTATGGCGGCGGGCCCGCGCCGGGGACCGTCACGGGCGCGGGCTGGACCAACGTCTCGCCGGTCGGGCTGATGTGGGGCAACGACCCCGGCTACGACCCCAATGCGCCCGGCGCCAGGCTCAAGGAGAGCTGGATCAACCCGGCGGTGAAGATGCCGCATCTCGGCTATCAGGGGCGGCTGAACGGACCGGTCGACAATCCCGAATCCTCGTGCCTGTCCTGCCACTCCACCGCCCAGGATCCGCTGAGCACCGCCCCGATGTTCCCGCCGCAAGGCGCCGACGTCGCCCACTGGTTCCGCAACATAAAGTCCGGCCAGCTGTTCACGCCGCCCGGCCAGTCGCTCGATTATTCGCTGCAGGTGGCGTTCGGGATCCAGAATTTCGACGAGCAGACGGCGACCCTCGCCGCCCCGGCGGGCTCGTCCAAGCGCAAGCGTCTGCAGGCCGCCGCGGCGGACCCGCTTCCGCCCAGGGACGGCGCGACGAGCCACTAGTACGATCGAAACCTCCTCTCCCGCGAAAAGCGGGAGAGGATGACCTAGAAAGCCTCCGCCGGGAGCGCCATCAGAGTGTCCGAGCCCGCCTCGATCTGGCGCCTCAACGACCCCGTCTCGGGCATCATGCGCTGGGCGAAGAAGCGGGCGGTGACGAGCTTGGCTTCGTGGAAGGCCTTGTCGCCGCCGCCATCGGCCAGCGCCGAGCCGCTCGCCCTGGCCATGCGCAGCCACATCAGGCCGAGGCAGACGATCCCGGTGAGCGTCATGTAGGGATAGGCCGCGGCGCCGGCGTGGTTGGGGTTGGCGAGGCCGTTCTGCATCAGCCACATCGTCGCGGCCTGGAGGTCGCCGACGCCCTTCTCGAGCGCGGCGGCCACTTCGGCCGCCTCCCCTTCGCCGGCCTTGGCGTCGGCGATCTCGTCGCCAAGGAGCTTGAGGAAGGCCTGGATGGCCCGGCCGCCGTTGGCGCCCAATTTGCGCCCGACCAGGTCCAGCGCCTGGATGCCGTTGGTGCCCTCGTAGATCTGGGCGATCCGGGCGTCGCGGACGAACTGCTCCATGCCCCATTCGCGGATGTAGCCGTGGCCGCCGTGGATCTGCTGGGCGTCGACCGCGACCTTGAAGCCCTGGTCGGTCATATAGCCCTTGATCACCGGGGTGAGCAGGCCGAGCAGATCGGAGGCGGCCTCGCGCTCCTCCTCGGTCTGGGCGCGGCGGCTGATGTCGACCTGGAGCGCGCCCCACAGGACGAGCGCCCGCGACGCCTCGTTGAACGCCTTCATCTCCATCAGCATCCGGCGGACGTCGGGGTGGACGATGATCGCGTCGGCCTTCGCCCCTTCCTCCCGCTGGTCGGGGACGAGGGCGCGGCCCTGGCGGCGGTCCTTCGCATAGGTGACGGCGTTCTGATAGGCGACCTCGCCCTGGGCGAGCCCCTGGAGGCCGACTCCCAGCCGCGCCGCGTTCATCATGATGAACATGGCGGCAAGGCCCTTTTCGGGCTCGCCGACCAGCCAGCCGACCGCGTCGTCATAATTCAAGAGGCAGGTCGAATTGCCGTGGATCCCCATCTTCTCCTCGATCGAGCCGCAGACGACGCCGTTGCGCGGCCCGACGCTGCCGTCCTCGTTGACGAGGAACTTGGGCACGATGAACAGCGAGATGCCTTTGACGTTGTCCGGAGCGCCGACGATCTTGGCGAGGACGAGGTGGATGATGTTCTCCGAGAGGTCGTGCTCGCCCGAGGAGATGAAGATCTTGGTGCCGGTGATCCGGTAGCTTCCGTCCGCCTGCGGCTCGGCCTTGGTGCGAAGCAGGCCGAGGTCGGTGCCGCAATGCGGCTCGGTCAGGTTCATCGTCCCGGTCCATTTGCCGGCGACCATGTTGGGCAGATATTTCGCTTTCTGCTCGTCCGAGCCCTTGACCAGGATCGAGGCGACCGCCCCGGCGGTGAGGCCGTGATACATTTCGAACGCCTGGTTGGCGGAGAGCAGATATTCGGTGACGGCGGTGGCGACCGTCTGCGGAAGCCCCTGCCCGCCATATTCCTCGGGCGCCGACAGCGTCGTCCAGCCGCCGGCGGTGAACTGGTCCCACGCGTCCTTGAAGCCGGGCGGGGTCGAGACGCTGCCGTCGTCGTGGCGGATGCAGCCATGCTCGTCGCCGATCCGGTTGAGGGGGGCGAGCACCTCGGAGGCGAAGCGGCCGCCTTCGGTCAGGATCGCCTCGATCATGTCGGGAGTCGCATTCTCGAAGCCGGGCAGGTTCGAATAGCGGTCGATCCCGAGCACCTCTTCCAGGACGTAGCGGGTCTCGCGGACGGGGGCGGTGTAGCTGGGCATATGCTTCCTCTCAGAGCGCAATTCGATTGAAACCAAACCGTTCGGGCCGAGCCTGTCCTTCGATACGGCATTTCGACTTCGCTCAATGCCTACTCAGGATGAGCGGGAAAGCCTAACCGCTCATCCTGAGTAGCGGCTGAGCCTGGCGAAGCCGCGCATCGAAGGACAGGCTCAGCGACAATTTAGTGCCCGCCCGAATCCGCCGCCTCGACCATGGCGATGAAGCGTTCGAGCTCGGCGATGGTGGCGTCGATGTCGGCGCGCTGCTTGGTGAGCAGGTCGATCCGGCCGCGGCATTTCTCGAGCGTCACCCGGCGCTGCGAGGCGCGGCCGTCGCCGAGGTCGTAGAGATCGATCATCTCACGGATTTCGGCGAGGCTGAAGCCGACCCTCTTGCCGCGAAGGATCCAGGCGAGCCGGGCCCGGTCGCGCCAGCCGTAGACCCGCGACAGCCCCTGGCGGCGGGGCGAGATCAGCCCCTCGTCCTCGTAGAAGCGGAGCGCCCGGGGGGTGACCCGGAACTCCTCGCACAAATCGGTGATGGTGTAGGATTTGCCGCCGGATTCGGGCGTCGCGAAGTCCGAATGAAGGGCGTGCGGCATGTCAGGCCCGGTAGTTTACGTTCACGTCAACGTCAAGAAGGGCACGTCATCCCGGGCTTGACCCGGGATCCATGAACACCGGAAAAAGGGGACACCGCGGAAAAAGGGGACACGTACTTTTTGACGAAAAAGTACGTGTCCCCTTTTTCAATCGCAGAGCGGGTCGCCGGCTATGTCCGTCGCCTTCTTCGCTTCCGCCTCGCCCGTCCCGGCTCGGGAGAAGCGGGCTCCGGCGAGGCTGGCCCGGCCGCCGCAATAATAAGCGCAGCCCTCCGGCAAGGTCCCCGGCAGGGTGACTTCGCCGCCCCTGAGGGTCGCCGCGATCGTGCAGCTCTCGTCCCCGGTCATGGTCAGGGTCAGCCGCTCGCCGTCGCGCACCGCCCGCCCCGCGCCCGAGCAGCTGTGCAGATTGCCGCCCCAGACGAGCAGTCCGAACTGGGCGTCGCCGCCTTTCTCGACGATGCACATCTGGTTCTTCTGCTCTCCGGAGCCGCCTTCGTAGAGGCCGGTCAGCCGGGCTTCGGGCGCCGCCGGAGCCGCGGCGGTCGGCCGGGCCGCCGCGGGACCGCCCGATTCGGGCGCGGCCCGGTTGTCGGCGGCCGGATCGTCGCGCCCGCAGCCGGCCAGGAGGATCAGGATGAGCAGCGTCTTTTTCATGCTTCTTCCCAAGCCAAGATTCGCGACGGGTCAAGCCGTTCCATTATCCACATCAAATTTAGCCGCATGGGGCGACAAGACGCGGCGGCTCGCTTATAGGGCCGTGGGGCAAATCAGGCGAGCAACCGGGCGTTTTCGACATGCTAACCACGCATCCCTTTGACGACGACAAGCTCCGCGAAGAATGCGGGGTGTTCGGAATCTGGGGTTCGGACAGCGCCTCGGCGGTGGTCGCCCTGGGCCTCCACGCCCTCCAGCACCGAGGCCAGGAAGCGGCCGGGATCACCAGCTACGACGGCCGCAACTTCCATTCGCACCGGGCGATGGGCCATGTCGCCGGCAATTTCGACACGGCCGACGTGATCCGCCGCCTCGCCGGCCCCGCTGCGATCGGCCATGTCCGCTATTCGACCACCGGCGAGACCGCGCTTCGCAACGTCCAGCCCCTGTTCGCCGAGCTCGCCTCGGGCGGATTCGCCGTCGCCCATAACGGCAACATCTCCAACGCCATGCGCCTCAGGCGCGACCTCAACCGCCGAGGCTCGATATTCCAGTCGACCTCCGACACCGAGGTCATCATCCACCTCGTCGCCACCTCGACCTACCGGACCCTGCTCGACCGGCTGATCGACGCGATGAAGCAGGTCGAGGGCGCCTACTCGCTCATCTGCCTGACCGGCGAAGGCATGATCGCCTGCCGCGACCCGCTCGGGGTGAGGCCTTTGGTCATGGGCCGGCTCGGCGATTCCTACATCTTCGCCTCCGAGACGGTCGCCCTCGACGTCGTCGGCGCCACCTACCTTCGGACCGTCGAGCCCGGCGAGATCGTCATCGTCTCCGACCAGGGCGTGAAGTCGCACCGGCCGTTCCAGGACGTCCGTCCCCGCCCCTGCATCTTCGAGCATATCTATTTCTCGAGGCCGGACAGCGTCCTCGACGGCGCCTCGGTCTACCAGGTCAGGAAGGCGATCGGCGCCCAGCTGGCGCGCGAGAATCCGGTCGAGGCCGATTATGTCGTGCCGGTCCCCGACAGCGGAGTCCCCGCCGCGATCGGCTACGCCCAGGAGAGCGGCCTACCGTTCGAGCTCGGGATCATCCGCTCGCATTATGTCGGCCGGACCTTCATCCAGCCCGGCGACGCGGTCCGCCACCTCGGCGTGAAGCTCAAGCACAATGCTAATTCCGCCCTCATCCAGGGCAAGAGGCTGGTCCTGATCGACGATTCGATCGTCCGCGGCACCACGTCCCTGAAGATCGTCCAGATGCTCCGCGAGGCCGGCGCCCGCGAGGTCCATATGCGGATCGCCTCGCCGCCGACCCGGCACAGCTGCTTCTACGGGGTCAACACGCCCGATCGCGCCAAATTGCTCGCCGCGCAGATGAGCGTCCCGCAGATGAACGACTATATCAAGGCCGACAGCCTCGCCTTCATCTCGATCGACGGCCTCTACCGGGCGCTCGGCGAAGACATGCGCGACGAAGCCCAGCCGCAATATTGCGACGCCTGCTTCACCGGCGCCTATCCGACCCGGCTCACCGACCAGGAGGATCTGGAAACGCCGGACCAGCTGGCCTTGCTGGCGGAGCGATACGCCTGATCGTCGCCCCGGCGAAGGCTGGGGCTCCAGGGGGTGAAAGGTCACCCGCCCGGGTCCCAGCCTTCGCTGGGACGACGAGCTTGTCGAAGCCCTCCCCTTCCCCCTAGAGCCCCCGAATGTCCGAAAAATTCCTAGCCGGCCAAACCGCCCTCGTCACCGGCGCGAGCCGAGGCATCGGCGCCGCCACCGCCGAGGCGCTCGCCGCCGCCGGAGCCCATGTCATCCTCACCGCCCGCAGCCCCCGCGACCTCGAGGCGACCGAGGACCGGATTTACGACGTCGGCGGCACCGCCTCCATCGCCGCCCTCGATCTGGTCGAGACCGACGCCGCCGCCAGGCTGGCGGCGTCGGTCGCGATGCGCTGGGGCAAGCTCGACATCCTCATGATCAACGCCGCCACTTTGGGCTCGCTGACCCCGGTCGCCCAGATCGACGGTCAGGAATTCAACCGGGTCCTCACCCTGAACGTGCTGGCCAGCCAGGCGCTGATCGCCGCCTTCGACCCCCTGCTCCGCAAGAGCGAAGCGGGCCGGCTGCTCGCAATCACCTCCAGCGTCGGTCGCGAACCGCGCGCTTATTGGGGCGCCTATGGCGCCTCCAAGGCGGCGCTGGAAACGCTCGCCCTCGCTTATGCCGAGGAGGTGAGGAACGTCTCTCCCGTGCGGGTGGCGATAATCGACCCCGGCGCCACCGCCACCACGATGCGCGCCCGAGCCTATCCCGGCGAGGACCCGGCGACCCTCAAGCCGCCGAGCGCGGTTGGGGAAGCGGTGCTGGCGCTGCTCGAGCGGGGATTCGAGACGGGTGAAAGGCTGGAGGTCGGGAAATAGAGAAATAGAGGGCTTCGACAGGCTCAGCCCGAACGGTTGGAGGTTGAACGCCTACCCTCCCCCCGTTCGGGCTGAGCTTGTCGAAGCCCTCTCCTTCACCCTCTCTTCCCGATTGCGCGCGAGCTTGCTGATCAGCGGCCAGTCACCCCGGATCAATGCGAGCTTCTTCCCTCGGCTCCAGCCCTTGATCTGACGCTCGGCCGAGAGCGCCTCGTACCTGCTCGGGAACTCGTCGCACCAGACGAGCTTCACGGGCAATCGGGTCGATGTGTAGCCGCCGAACTCGCCCGACAGGTGCATGGCAATCCGGCAATCGAGATCGTCGGTGTGGCCGACATAGAAGCTGCGGTCACCGCAATGGAGCATGTAAGCCCAGAACCCCATCGGTTTTGAAAAGCAAAAAGGAGGGGCTTCGACAAGCTCAGCCCGAACGGGATTGGAAGATCGTATTCGCTCTCACGCGTTGCGGAATGCGATGATCGCATTCCCGTTCGGGCCGAGCCTGCCGAAGCCCGTTCTTACCCCTTCACCAAGGTCACCTGCGCCACGTCTATCCCCCCGCCGCGAAAACCCCCTTCGCAATACATGAGGTAGTAGCGCCACAGGCGGTGGAAGGGCTCGTCGAAGCCGGCGGGGAGCCGCCGCTGCGCCACCGCCTCGTCGTAGCGGACTCGCCAGCGTCTCAGGGTCTCGGCATAATGCATGCCGTAGCCCCGCCGGTCCTGCCAGCCGAGCCCCGCCTCCCGGGCGAGCGTCTCCAGCCTCGCCTCGCTGATCAGCATCCCGCCCGGGAAGATGTAGGTCTGGATGAAGTCGGCATTGGCCGCATAATCGTCGAACAGGGGCTCGCGGATCGAGATGAACTGGAGGGCGGCCCGTCCTCCGGGCTTCAGCACCCGGGCGATGCTTTCCAGATAGGCGGGCCAATAATCCTGGCCGACCGCTTCCGCCATCTCGACGCTGGCGACGGCGTCATACTGGCCGCCGGAATCGCGATAATCCTTGAGCTCGATCGCGCAAAGGCGGCCGAGCCCGGCCGACTCCAGCCGCCGCTCCGCATAGGCCTTCTGCTCTTCGGACAAAGTGAGGCCGGTGACCTCGACCCCGTAATCGCGGGCCGCGGCCTCGGCCAGCGAGCCCCAGCCGCAGCCGATGTCGAGGAGGCGCTGACCCGGCTCGAGCCGAAGCCGGTCGAGCAGCAGCCCGAACTTGCGGGCCTGCGCCGCTTCCAGGGCCTCGCCGGGCGAGCCGGGGTCGGCGAAGACCGCGCTCGAATAGGTCATTCCGGCGTCGAGCCAGGCCCGGTAGAAATCGTTGCCGAGGTCGTAATGGTGCGAGATGTTCTCGCGCGCTTTGGCCTTGTCGTTGGCGCGCAGGCCATGGGCAATAGTGTTGACCAGCCGGAACAGCCCCTTGGCCCGGGCGGTGGCGCCGAGCGTCTCGGCGTTGAGCATGAACAATTCGAACAGGGGCACCGGATCGGGCGACGACCATTCGCCCCGCTCCCACGCCTTGTACCAGCCGACCGAGCCCGAAGCGATCAGCCGGGCGAGCGAGCGCCAGCTGTGCAGGGTGACGACCGGCCGGGGCCCGGGCCGGCGGCCGCCGAGGATCCGCTTCGAGCCGTCGGGCAAGGTCGCTTCGATCGCGCCTTGCTCGAGCCCGCGGTCGATCCGCCCGAGGATTCGCGAGAAGCTCCCCGACTGCCAATGCGCGAGCAGCCCGCCGCCGGTGGCGAAACGGCGGTCGGCGGCGACGAGGTGACGCCCGCGGGGCTGCTGGTTCATGGCGCGCTTGGTGGCGGGGTTGCGCGGACAGCGCAAGCCCGCCATCCTTCACCGCCACTCGCGGGGACTGGGACATGACCAGAGTCAAACGGACCATCCTGGCGTTGATCCTGCTCGAGCTCATCCTCGCCGGCCTGTGGTATTATCTCGCCGGAATGGCCGCGAGCTCGCCGAATTCGAGCCCGGATTCGGGGCGGGTCATCGGCGAAACGATGGGGACGGTGATGGGCGTCGTGCTCGGCCTCTCGCCATTGCTCTACCTGCTGGCCCGAAGCAACGACCGCAAGGCGGCGGCGAAGTCTCCCCTCCCTGGAAGGGAGGGGCCAGGGGTGGGTCCGCCGAAGGCGGCCGAAACTCCGAGTCAGCAAGAAGTCTCGCTGCGCTCGCCTACCCACCCCTGACCCCTCCCTTCCAGGGAGGGGACTCAAATGACGTGCGGTTCCTTGGTCACCATCCAGCTCTGACCCTTCGACACGAGCGCCTGGAGGTCCGCTTTCTTGCCCGCCGCCGCTTCCTCGTTTTGGCGGACGACCGCGCTCTCGAAGGTCGGGGCGGGGTCCTCGTAGAGGACGCCCAGGGCGGTCGGGAAGGCGCCAAACGGCATCTCGACCAGCATGTGCGCGACCGAGCGGTTGCTCGGATCGTGGACGAGCACTCCGCCGGCCTGCCAGTCGCCGCCCTCGACGTCGACGACCCGAAGCGCCAGCGCCTCGCGGTCCAGCGCGATGCCCTTCGAGCCGCCGTCGAACAGCATCGGCTCGCCCGCCTTCAACCACAGCTGCTTGCCGGCATTCTCCTTGGCGGTGAAGGGCGCGAAGACGTCGTCATTGTAGACGATGCAATTCTGGTAGATCTCGACGAAGCTCGCGCCCTTGTGGGCGTGGGCGGCCTTCAGCACCTCGGGCAGGTTCTTGTGGACGTCGATCGCCCGGGCGATGAAGCGCGCGCCCGAGCCCAAAGCGAAGGCGCAGGGGCTGACCGGCCGGTCGACCGAGCCGAACGGGGTCGAGGGGCTGCGCGTTCCGGCGCGGCTCGTCGGCGAATATTGGCCTTTCGTAAGGCCGTATATCTCGTTGTTGAAAAGCAATATCTGGCAGTCGAGGTTGCGGCGCAGGACGTGCATCGTGTGGTTGCCGCCGATCGACAAGGCATCGCCGTCGCCGGTGATGATCCAGACGTCGAGCTCGGGCCGGGCCAGCTTGATCCCGGTCGCGAAGCTCGGCGCCCGGCCGTGGATGGTGTGGAAGCCGTAGGTCTCCATATAATAAGGGAAGCGCGACGAGCAGCCGATGCCGGAGACGAACACGGTGTTCTCCGGCCGCACGCCGAGCTCCGGCATGGTCCGCTGGACCGCCTTCAAAACGGCATAATCGCCGCAGCCCGGGCACCAGCGCACCTCCTGGTCGGTGGCGAAATCCTTGGCGGTTAGCTTGACGATCTCGTTCATGGCTACCTCGTCGCCCCAGCGAAGGCTGGGGCCCCAGGGGGTGAAAGGCTCGGGCGGGAATGGAGCGCTCCACAAGCGGCGGCGCTTTTCACCCGGCGGGGTCCCAGCCTTCGCTGGGACGACGGTCTCGGCCGATTCATGCCAGCGCCTCCTCTATGGCCGCTTCGATCTCGGCGATCTTGAAGGGCTGGCCGGAGACCTTGTTCACCGGCCGGGCGTCGACCAGATACTGGTCGCGGAGCAGGGTCTTCAATTGCCCCTTGTTCATCTCCGGAACGATGATCCGCTCGTAAGACCCGAGCAGCTCGCCCAGATTCTTCGGCAGCGGCCAGATGTGGCGGATGTGGATGTGGGCGACGTCGAGGCCGCGGCCGCGCGCCCGGCGGACCGCCTGGTGGATCGGGCCGAAGGTCGAGCCCCAACCCACCACCGCCAGCTTTCCGCCCGCCTCGCCGAGGCAGATTTCCTGATCGCCGATCGAATCCGCGACTCCGAGCACCTTGTTCGCCCTTATGTCGGTCATCGCCTGGTGGTTGGCGGGGGCGTAATCGATATGGCCGGTGCCGACATTCTTCTCGATCCCGCCGACCCGGTGGGTGAGGCCGGGGCTTCCGGGCCGGATCCAGACCCGGGCGAGCTTGGAGTCGCGGGCGTAAGGGTTGACCGCCTCGCCTTCGGCCGGCGGCTCGGTGTGGAACGCCACCGGGAAAGGCTCGAAGCCGGCCATGTCGGGCACCCGCCACGGCTCGGCGGCATTGGCGATATAGCCGTCGGTGAGAAGCATGACCGGGGTCATGTACTGGACCGCGATCCGGCAGGCCTCGATCGCGCAGTCGAAGGCGTCGGCCGGCGAGCGGGCGGCGATGACGGGCAGAGGCGCGTCGCCGTTACGGCCGTAGACCGCCTGGTAGAGATCGGACTGCTCGGTCTTGGTGGGCAGGCCGGTCGAGGGCCCGCCGCGCTGCGAGTTGACGATGACCAGCGGCAGCTCGGCCATGATCGCAAGCCCCATCGCCTCCATCTTGAGGGCGATCCCAGGCCCCGACGAGGAAGTGACCCCGAGGCTGCCGGCATAGCTCGCCCCGATCGCCGAGCCGATCGCGGCGATCTCGTCCTCGGCCTGGAAGGTCGTCACCCCATATTCCTTGAGGCGCGAGAGATGGTGGAGGATCGCCGAGGCGGGCGTGATCGGATAGCCCCCGAAGAACATCGGCAGGCCGGCCAGCTGCGCCCCGGCGACGAGCCCGATCGACACCGCTTCGGCTCCGGTGACGGTCCGGTAAAGGCCGGGCTCGGCCGGGGCCGGATCGATATGCCGCTGGGGGATCTGCCCGCCTATCTCGGCAGTCTCGCCATAGGCATGGCCGGCATTGAGCGCGGCGATATTGGCCTCGGCCAGCTCGGCGGCCTTGGCGAACTTGGAGCGAAGCCATTCGACGATCGGCTCGCGGTCGCGGTCGAACATCCACAAGGCGAGGCCCAGCGTCCACATGTTCTTGCAGCGCAGCGCCTCCTTGTTGCCGAGGCCGAAGGGCTTCACCGCGTCGAGGGTGAGCTGCGAGATGTTGAAGCGGATCACCTGCCAGCGCCCGAGGCTGCCGTCGTCGAGCGGATTGGCGCCGTAGCCCGCCTTGGCGAGGTTGCGCATCCCGAACTCGCCCTCATCGGCGATGATCAGGCCGCCGGGCTTCAGATCGTCGACATTGGTCTTCAAGGCGGCCGGGTTCATCGCGATCAGGACGTCGGGCGAGTCGCCGGCGGTCTCGATCGCGGCCGAGCCGAAATTGATCTGGAAGGCGGAGACCCCGAACGTCGTCCCCTGCGGAGCGCGGATCTCGGCCGGAAAATCGGGGAAGGTGGCGAGGTCGTTGCCGGCCAGAGCGGTCGACAGGGTGAACTGGCCGCCGGTCAGCTGCATGCCGTCGCCGCTGTCGCCGGCGAAGCGCACGACGACGGCTTCGCATGGCGTGTCGGCGCCGGCTTCCTCCGGAGTCAGTAGATGGGTGGCCGTCGCCAATCTGGCTTCCTTTATCGCGGGTTGCCCGATTACCCTAGCGGGACGGGCGCGACGCGACAACTCGAAGCGGCGGCGAATCCTCCGTAAAGTCGCCGCTTCAGTTGCCGCGGCTCATTCCGCGAATCTTGGCCTCGGCGTCGTCCAGATCTTCCTGGCTCGGGCCCTGGGCCCATTCCGCCGCGGTCTTGCAGACCTTCTTGGCGGGAATCCGGCTGCTCGTGGTCGTCGTCGCCTTGCAGATCTTCTTCTCTTTGGGCGCGTCTTTCGCCTTCTCCTTGGCGACGCCCACTCCGCCGATCAGCAAGGTCGCGGCAAATGCGGCGAGCAGGTTCGGCTTACGCATGGCTTGCCTCCATTTCGAAACGGACGGCCGTCGCCGATCCGGCTCCCTTCCTCGAGGATCGCCCGATCATTCTACCTTGGCGGAAAAGGGCCGACAACTCGTCACGCCCCGTAACCGAAATTCGTATAGGGGCGGGGCGGCCGCGGCCCCGCCGAATCAGTTGCCGCGGCCCATCCCGCTGATCTTGTCCGCGGCATCGTCCAGATTTTCCTGGCTGGTCCGTCCCTCCCATTCCGCCTGGGTACGGCAGATCTTCTTCGGGATCCGGCTGGTCGACATCCTGTCGCTCTTGCAGATCTTCTTCTCCTTGGGGGCCTTCACCGGCTTCTCCACGGCGACGGCGGTGCCGCCGACCAGCAGGGTGGCGGCAACGGCCGCGAGCAGGTTCAACTTAAGCATCTCTGTCTCCGTCTTCGAATTTGGCGCCGCTCAGTTGCGGCCGGGCCTCGGCTCGCGGGCGCTGTCGGCCTTGCGCTGATCGTCCTCCGCCGCCGCTTCCGACGGGGTCACGATCCGGCATACGCGGCGGGGGGTGATGCGGCCGGAAATCTGCTGGGTCCGGCAGACCTTCTTCCCCTTGGGCTGGTCCGATTTCTCCTTCGCGGAGACTCCGACGCCCATCAGCAAGGCGGCCGCAATGGCCGCCAGCACGTTGAAATTACGCATTTTCCCTCCGGTCCCGAGGATCGTGCGAATGTCCGAAACGGATGCAAAAGTCAACCAGCCTAAGCAGTTACGCCGCGAATTTAGCAATATCTGCGCCCGGTTGGCGGATGGGCTTCGGCGCAATAAGGGGGTTGCTCAACCATCGGAGAGACGATGAGCGACCCCTATGTGCGGCCCGACGTCCGCCTCTTCCTCGACTATTACAACAAGCTGCCCGGGCCGCGCGCCCATGAGGTCGGGCCGAACCAGGCGCGGGCGATGATCCTCGCCTCGCGCCACGTCGCCGACGCCGAGACCGGCGCGCTGGCGCTGATCCGGGATCTTTCCTGCCCCGGGCCGGACGGGGAGATACGGCTTCGCCTCTACGATTCGCGCGAGACCCGCGACGCCGGGCCCCTCCTCCTCTTCTTCCACGGCGGCGGCTTCGTGTTCGGCGATCTCGACACCCACGAGCCCTTCTGCGCCGAGGTGGCCCGGCAGCTCGATCTGCCCCTGCTCGCGGTCGACTATCGCCTCGCGCCCGAGCACCCCTTCCCGGCCGGGGCCGAAGATTGCATCGCCGCGGCCCGCTGGGCGGCCGCGAGCCCGCCCGAGCTCGACCGCCGGGTGACCTCGCTCGTCACCGCGGGCGACAGCGCCGGCGGCAATTTCACGATCGTCGTCGGCCTCGCCCTGAGGGACGAGCCGGCCGCCGTCCCGGTGATCGCGCAATGGCCGATCTACCCGGCCGCCGACCCGGCCAGCGGCTATCCGTCCTACAAGGATTTCGGCGAGGGCTATTTCCTCAGCCATGACGGAATGGCCTGGTTCGACGGCTGCTACCGCCCCGACAAGGCCGACTGGCGCTATTCGCCCCTGCTCAAGAGCCAGGCCGGTATGCCGCCGACCCTTGTCCAGACCGCCGGCCTCGACCCGATCCGCGACCAGGGCCGGGCCTATGCCGCCGCCTGCGCCGAGGCCGGAGTGCCTCTGGTCTTCCGGGAGGCCCGGGGCAATATCCACGGCTTCATCAACCTGAGGCGGGCCATCCCTTCGTCGGACGAGGATATCCGGGGCGCGGTCGAAGCGCTGAAGCTCATCCTCAAGGAGGCTCGGGCGATATGACCCCGTCATTGCGAGGAGCGAAGCGACGCGGCAATCCAGAAGCAGCGCCCGTCGCGAGCGCAGAACGGGATTGCTTCGCTTCGCTCGCGATGACGATGGGGAGGTTTGAATGACCGAATATGGCTACCGCCCCGCCGTCGGCATCATGCTGCTCAACGCGGAGGGCAAGGTCTGGGTCGGCCAGCGGCTCGATAACAAGCTCGAGGCCTGGCAGATGCCGCAGGGCGGCCTCGACCCCGGCGAAGAGCCGCTCGACGGGGCGCTTCGCGAGCTCGAGGAGGAGACCGGGATCCGGGCCGACCGGGTCGAGATCGTCGCCCGCCACGGCGAGGAGCTCCGTTACGACCTGCCCGAGGAGATGATCGGCAAGGTCTGGAAGGAGCCGTGGCGCGGCCAGCGCCAGACCTGGTTCCTCGCCCGCTTCCTCGGCACCGACGACGACGTCGACATCGCCACTCCGGACCCCGAGTTCCGGGCCTGGAAGTGGGCGGAGCCCGCGGAATTGCCGGCGATGATCGTCCCCTTCAAGAAGACGCTCTACGAACAGGTGCTGGCGGCATTCCGGGCGTGGCTTTGACGACTTCCCCTCCCTGGAAGGGAGGGGCCAGGGGTGGGTCCGCCGAAGGCGGCCGAAACTCCGAGTCAGCAAGGCAGTCTCGCTGCGCTCGCCTACCCACCCCCGACCCCTCCCTTCCAGGGAGGGGAGGCCCTTGGCCCGCGCCAGCAGGGGTTTTGCCGGGTCATTTCTCCCGCTAGAGCATCGCCCATGCGGGGTCTTTCGAACGACGAAGCGGCGGCGGTTGAGCGCTCGGCCGGAGAGCCGATGCTGGCGCAGGTCGAGGCCTGGGCGGCGGTGAACAGCGGGTCGCACAATCTGGTCGGCCTCGGCCAGGTCGCCGGCCTCCTCGCCGACGCCTTCGCGGCGCTTCCGGGGGAGCCGGTCCTGCGCGAGCCCGCGCCGGTCGAAATGGTGACGGCCGCCGGCGAGCTTCTCGCCATCCAGCACGGCCGCAACCTCCACCTCGCCGTCCGCCCCGACGCTCCGGTGCAGCTGCTATTCACCGGCCACATGGATACGGTGTTCGCCGCCGACCATCCGTTCCAGGACGTCTTCTGGCGCGACGACGGCGTGCTCGGCGGACCCGGAGTCGCCGACATGAAAGGCGGCCTCGCCGTGCTCCTCGCGGCGTTGAAGGCGGTTGAGGAATCGCCAGTTTTTGCAACTTTTGGCTACGAAGTGGTGATCAACTCGGACGAGGAGGTCGGCTCGCCCGGCTCCGCCGCCCTGATCGCCGAGGCGGCGCGCGGCAAGAAAGCCGCGCTCACCTACGAGCCTTCCGCCCTCCCCGACGGGACCCTCGCCGGAGCCCGGCCGGGCAGCGGCAATTTCTCGCTGATCGTGAAGGGCCGAAGCGCCCATGCCGGCCGCAACCCGGAAGAGGGGCGCAACGCCCTGCTGGCCGCGGCCGAGCTGGCCCTGCTTCTCGCCGAGGCGAAAGGGGAAGGCCTGAGCGTCAACCCGGCGAAGATCGACGGCGGCGGGCCGAACAACGTCGTGCCCGATTACGCGGTGCTGCGCATAAATATGCGTCCCGCCACGCTCGCCGATCAGGCCCGGGCGCAATCCGCCCTCGAAGAGGCCGTCGCGGCGGTGGCGGCCAGGCGGGACGTTCGCATAAATATGCACGGCGGCTGGGGCCGGCCGCCCAAGCCGCTCGACCCGGCGGCCGAGAAATTGTTCGCATTGGTCGCGAGCTGCGGCGCCGATCTCGGCCAGACGATCGGCTGGCGCGACAGCGGCGGAGTCTGCGACGGCAACAATATCGCCGCCTGCGGAGTGCCGGTGGTCGACACGATGGGCGTTCGCGGCGGCTCGATCCATTCGGACTGCGAATATCTGATCGTCGACAGCCTTGCCGAGCGCGCGCGCCTTTCGGCCCTGACGATCCTCAGGCTGGCGCAGGGAGAGGGTTTGTGAGCTTCAGGGTGCGGCCGGCGCGAAACGCCGATTTCCAGACGATCTACGAGATGGCCAAGCTGACCGGCGGCGGATTCACCAACCTGCCCCCGGACAAGGGCGCTCTGGTCGCCAAGCTGGCCCGCTCGGAGGAGGCGTTCGCGCACGAGGAGGGCAGCCCGGAAGGCGATTTGTTCGTGTTCGTGCTCGAAAATGCCGAGACCGGGCAGGTCCGCGGCACCTGCCAGGTGTTCAGCCGGGTCGGCATGGTCGAGCCTTTCTATTCCTACCGGGTCAGCACCATGACCCAGACCTCGCCGGAGCTCGGCAAGACCTTCCGTGCCGAAATGCTGACCCTGTGCACCGATTTCGAGGGAAGCTCGGAGGTCGGCGGCCTGTTCCTCCATCCGGCCGAGCGGGCGGGCGGCCTCGGCGTGCTTCTGGCGCGCAGCCGCTATCTGTTCATCAAGCTCCATCGCGAGCGCTTCGCCGACCGGGTGCTGGCCGAGCTTCGAGGCGTGATCGACGAAGCGGGCGGGTCGCCTTTCTGGGACGCCATCGCCGGCCGCTTCTTCGGAATGAACTTCCAGGAAGCCGACGCCTTCAACGGCACCCACGGCACCCGCTTCATCGCCGATCTGATGCCCAAGACCCCGATCTACACCGCGATGCTTCCGGAAAGCGCCCGGGCGATCATGCGGGTGCCGCATCCGTCGGGACGCGCGGCGATGCGCATGCTCGAGCAGGAGGGATTTATCGGCGGCTCCTATGTCGACATTTTCGACGGCGGGCCGACGATGGCGGCTGCCACCGATTCGATCCGGACCATCCGCGAAGCGCGCGAGCTGGTCCTCCGGACGGTCGCGGACGGCGGCAAGAGGATGATGATCGCGGCGGGGACACGCGGCCGCTTCGCCTCCGGCTACGGCCATGTCGCCATCGCCGACGACGGCAACGCGACTCTCGACCGGGCCGCCGCCGACCTGATCGGAATCGCCCCCGGCGACCGCTTCATCGC
Organism: Allosphingosinicella sp.; assembly: GCA_035719905.1. Lineage (GTDB taxonomy): Bacteria > Pseudomonadota > Alphaproteobacteria > Sphingomonadales > Sphingomonadaceae > Allosphingosinicella. Next base: position 75,113 of record DASTFN010000009.1, on the reverse strand, counting down.
GATCGGGCGGTAGAACATGACGGGATCGGCTTGCTTCGTTCGTCATGCCGGACTCGATCCGGCATCCACCTTACTTCCTTGCTCGAAAGGGCGTGAAGAAGATGGATCCCGGATCAAGCCCGGGATGACGCTCTGATGCCGCTCGCCGAGATCAATTTCGACGGGATCATCGGCCCAAGCCACAATTATTCGGGCCTCAGCCTCGGCAATATCGCCTCGGCGACCAACAAGGGGCTGGTCTCCCATCCGCGTGCGGCGGCGCTCCAGGGCCTGGGCAAGATGCGGCACAATTTGCGCCTCGGCCTGCCCCAGGGCCTGCTCCTGCCCCATCGCAGGCCGGACCGGCCCTGGCTCGCCAAGCTCGGCACGAGGGTCGAGGAGGTGCCCGCCTCGCTCCGTCCCGCCGCTTTCTCGGCCTCGGCGATGTGGGCGGCCAATGCCGCGACCGTCTCGCCCGCCCCCGACACCGCCGACGGCCGCTGCCACCTCACGATCGCCAATCTGAGGACCATGGCCCATCGAAGCCACGAATGGCCCGAGACCCTCGCCCAGCTCCGCCTGGCCTTCGCCGACGAGACTCGCTTCGAGGTCCACCCGCCGGTCCCGGCCACGTTCGGCGACGAAGGCGCGGCCAACCACATGCGCCTCTGCGCCTCTCACGGCGAAGCCGCCGTCGAGATCTTCGTCTACGGGGTAAGCGGCGGCCCCTTCCCGGTCCGCCAGCATGACGAAGCGAGCCGGGCGATCGCGCGCCTCCACGGCCTCGACCCCGAGCGAACCCTGTTCGTCGCCCAGTCCGAGGAAGCGATCGCCGCCGGCGCCTTCCACAACGACGTCGTCGCCGTCGCCAACGAGACTCTCCTCTTCGCCCACGAACAGGCCTTCGCGGACCGGCCGAGCTTCTACGCCGAGCTGAAGCGGCTCCTTCCGGAAGTGGAGATCATCGAGGTTCCGGCGAGCGCGGTCAGCCTCGAGGACTCGATCCGGAGCTATTTGTTCAACGCCCAGCTGGTCACCCTTCCCGCCGGCGGAATGGCGCTGATCCTGCCCGAGGAAGCGCGCGAGACGCCGAGCGTCTGGACCTGGCTCCAGGCGATGGTCGCCGGCAACGGCCCGATCCGCAAGCTGTTCGTCGTCGACGTCCGCCAGTCCATGGCCAATGGCGGCGGCCCCGCCTGCCTGAGGCTGAGGGTGGTCGCCGAGCCGGAGGCGGTGGACCCGCGGTTCATGGCGGACGAGGCGAAGCTGGACCGGCTTGCCGCGGTGGTCGACGCCGAGTGGCCGGAGCGGATCGAGCCGGAGGATTTGCTCGACCCGCCGCTCTGGACCCGGATGGAGGGGGCGAGGGCGGCTCTGCTCGGCGCACTGGGGCTGGAGGAGCTGATCTAGAACCGTCGTCCCAGCGAAGGCTGGGACCCCAGCGGGTGAAAGGCGCAGTGTTCTTCACCCGCCGGGGCCCCAGCCTTCGCTGGGGCGACGAGATTAGCCCTCCGCGCTCCAGAAGATGTCGATCGGCGCATCGATGCCGGCGAGGAGCCGGCCGATCGGGGCCGAGGAAAGCGGGCCTTCCTTGATCGCCTGCTCGAGGACGGCGCGCTTCTGCGCTCCGGCGATGACGATCATGATCGCCCGGGCCGAGGTCAGCGCCGGAGCGGTCAGGGTGACCCGTTCGACCGGCGCCGTCTCCGGCATCGGATCGGGCCTCACGCCGACGGCTCGGCGCTCGCGCGGGCCGGCGACGGCGCGCTCGAGGTCGGGACCGGCGAAGAGGCTGGCGGTATGGCCGTCGGCGCCCATGCCGAGGCAGGCGAGGTCGAGCGGCCAGCCGATCATCGACAGCCGCGAATCGGCGAGCCGCCCCGCTTCCTGGCGGTCGCCGAGCGCCGCCTCGTCGACCAGCGAAACCAGCTCGGCGCCGCGACCGGCGAAATAGCCTTCGAGCTTGCGGTAGTTGCTGAGCGCGTCGCCGAGCGGAACGAGCCGGTCGTCGGTCGGAAGGATCGTCACCTTCGACCAGTCGATCGCCTTCGATTTGGCCAGCTGGGCGAAGATCAGGTCCGAGGTCGAACCGCCGGGCAGAGCGATGCGGGCGCCCTTATGCGCCTCGATCGCGCTCTCGATGACGAAACCGATGTCCCCCGCGGCCTGCTCGGCCATCTCTTTGGCGGTGTCGAACTCCCACCATTCGATCTCGTCCATGCTCTCGTATCTCTCTCGTTGTGGCGTTGAGCGGCAAGGAACCCCCGCCAAGCGAAAGCCGTTCCAGCCGCGATCCGCCTTAGGGAGACAAATCATGCCTGCCAAATCGAAAGCGCAGCAGAAAGCCGCCGGGGCCGCTTTGTCCGCCAAACGCGGCGACACGCCCAAGAGCAAGCTCCAGGGAGCGTCGAAGCAGATGGTCGAATCTATGAGCGAGAAGCAGCTCGAGGAATTCGCCTCGACCAAGCGCAAGGGCAAGCCGGAGCGCGTGAGTGACTGACGGCCGTCATTGCGAGGAGCGGAGCGACGCGGCAATGGAGGCCGCACTGGATTGCTTCGCTTCGCTCGCAATGACGGATGGCTAACGACCCCTTCGCCTATTCCGTTCATCGTCCGGCAGCAGCCGCCGCCGCATGGCTCCGACCGTGACAGCGGAGGGGAGCATGGACGCATTGGCGCAATTGCCGGAACCGGAGACCGATCGGCCGGACGAAGCCCGTCCCCAGGCCCCGATCTGGGCGGAGCCGCGGCATCTCTTCTTCTTCCGGCTCGGGACCCTGCTCGGCGACGGCCAGAAGCCGGTGGAAATATTGGCCCTCGCCGAGAGCGGAGCCATTGTCCGTATCGGCGGGCGCCTGGAGGAAGGCGCGCAGCTGGTGCTCGAGCTCAACTCCCACCACCGCTTCGCGGTCCGGGTCGAATGGTCGTCCGATTCGCTGGCCGGGCTCGAGTTCGAGGATCGCGAATATGTCCGGGCGACGCTGGCGGCGCGCGACCGCGCCCACCCCTATCGCGCGCCGAGGCTGGAGCTCGCCGCCGAGGTCCTTCTCCGGCTGGGCGAAACCAGCGTCACCGCCCGGGCGAAGGACGTGTCCGAGGGCGGGATCAAGGTCGAGCTCGCCGAGCCCGGGCATGTCGGCCGGGAAGCGAGCGTGATCGTGCCCGGAATGCCCCCGGTGGCCGGCCGGATCCTGTGGTGCCGGGACGGCCGCGCCGGCATCTCGTTCGAGCGGCCCCTTCCCTTCAGGAGCCTGATCGACTGCCTCACCCGGCAGCCGGCGGCATAACCGGGGGTCTGGCGGGGGTACAAAGCTCGACCAGTCGAGCGGTCCAGCCGGTGGTGTCGTCCGGAAGCCGCTCCGGATCGAACTCGCGCACGTCCTCCACCTCCAGGCTCCGCCGCGGCCGATAGACGACGTCGCGGACGAGGAAGTAGGACGAACGGTCGCCGGGCCGGACCTTTTCCAGCCCTTCGATCGCGCCGTGCGAGACCAGGCCGATCTCCTCCCGAAGCTCGCGCAGCATCGCCTGCTCCGGCGCCTCCCCGCGCTTGCGACCCCCGCCCGGCACCCGCCAGCCGGGCGCGTAGGTGAGGCGGACCAGAACGACCTTGCCCGCCCCGGTCAGCGGCACCGCGTGGACTCCGGAGCGGCCGCCACCGGTCGCCTTGCGAAGCGCCAGCCGGACTCCGTTCAGGAAGGTGAAGAGGCGGCGGCGCAGGCTCATGGCCTCAGTCTATCTTGAGGCGAAGGAAAAGCATCCCGCCCTTCCTGTCGCCGCCATAAGAGGGCTCGAGCCCGGCGGGGACGAAATTGAACGCCCACAGGCCGCCGAAGCCGAGCCGGACGTGGGGGGCGGCCCGGAAATCGCGCATCGCCCCGAGCGAGACCTTGCCGACCCGGTAGGCGGGCCCGTGATGGCCGCCGGCGCCGCCAAGCTCGTCATTCTCGGTGCGCTCGGCGCGCCCGAACAGGGTCCATTGCTTCCGCGACACCGAGCTTTCGAGCAGGAAGGCGTCGAGCTGGCCATGCTCGCGCGAGCGGCGGCCCCAGGCCAGGGTCGTCGACCAGCGGGCCTTGCGGCCCAGCGGCCGGGCGTAGAGCGCGCTCGCCGACCAGCGGGTCTGGTCTTCCCCCGGCTTGAGCTGCTCCGGATCGGTGAGATGCGCCCAGCTCGCCTGAAGCGACAAGGTCCGCGCCGGGTTCCAGCTGAGCCGGAGCGCCGTCGAATCGAGCGGCCCGGTCTCGATGTCGAAGCGTTTCTGGTCGGGCTCGCGGCCGTTGAAGCGCGAGGCCTCCAGCTTGACGTCGCCGGCGACGATGCCGGCGGTGACCACTCCGAAGCTGACATGGGTCGAATCGAGCCAATGGTGGCTGATCGGCGCCTCCGGCGAGTCCTGCGCCGCGAGACGGTGCATGAACGGGGGCGGTCCGAAAGCCGGCTCGCCGGGCAGGCCGGCATAAGCGAACAGGCTCATGCCTTCGGAGATCGGCAGGCTGTAGCTGGCCGACAGCTCGACGAAGAAATCGTGGGGATGCTGGCGGTCGACCAGCGGGGTCGCTCCGTCCGCGGTCTCGCCCGAGGCGAGGAGCAGAGGAAAGCCGCGCCGCCCCATCAGCGGATCGGGGCTGAGGCCGGCGCGAAGCTGGAACAGGCCCGGCCCGACCGGCCGCCGCGCCATCCCCATCGCCATCCCGGAGACGAAGACCTTCTCACCGCCCCGCGGTCCCCCCTGCCGGTCATAGGTTCCGAACAGCGTCGCATGGCCCATCAGCGACCAGCGGCCGGCGGTGACGTGAGCGCCCGCGTGCGGCGAGGCCTCCGGCTGCCAGGCCGTGCCCGACGCCTCGCGTGTGGTCGGATAGGGGCCGAGCGCCCCGGTCATCGCTTCGGGAGGGAGCTGTGCGGACGGCAAGGCCTCCTCGTCCGCCCCGTCCTCCGCCTCGACGGGCTCCGGCGCCGGGCCGTGGCCTTGATGCTGAGCGAGCGCCGGCGACGCGGCGAGCGCCACGGCCAGCGCCACGGCGGCGCGCTTCATCTTCCTCGCCATTCGGGCCGTCGCCCCCTGAATCATCAGTGACCGTCGTGCCCCTTGTGGGAATCGGGCTCCGCCTGGCCGCCCTGGTCCTTCGCCTTCATATGCTCCTCGCAGCAGGCCATCTTGCGGTCCATCTTCTCGCAGCAGCAGGGCTTTTCGACTTTCGGAGCGGGCTCGGCCGCGGCGTGCGCGGCGGCGGGGAAGGCGACGGCGAGCGCGGCCGCGGCAAGGTACATCTTCATCGTCATTCTCCACCTGGGCGGCCGGGGCGCCGGCATGGCGACGCGATAGGCCCCTCCCCCGCGCCTTGCAACGCCGGCCGCTTTCCCGCACCCGCCAAGTCGGCAGACAGGAGCATCGCCATGGCAAAAGCCGTTCGCCGGATCGTCACCGGTCATGACCCGCAAGGCCGCTCGATCGTCCAGGAGGACGGCCCGCCGGCGCGGGTGGCGACTCTCGGCGGCGAGAGCGGCACGACCTTCCACGAGCTGTGGAACACAAGCTCGACCCCGGCGGCGATCGACCGGGCCTCGGGCGAGCCGGCCGAAGCCGGGATCTCGCTTCTGCCGCCGGCCGGCGGCACCCGGATCCGGATCCTCGACATCCCGCCCGACGACGGCAGCGTCGACGCTCTGCCGCGCGAGGCGGTACGGGCCCTGTTCGAGGCGATCGGCGCCGGCCATGCTTTGGCCGAGGACCCGCCCCACCCGCTGATGCACCGCACCGAGACGGTCGATTACGCAATCGTCCTCGAAGGCGAGCTAATCCTCATCCTCGACGAGGGCGAGACGATCGTCCGCGCCGGCGACGTCGTCGTCCAGCGCGGCACCAGCCACGCCTGGGCCAACCGGTCCAACGCCAGCGCCCGGATCGCCTTCGTGCTGGTCGACGGAAAGTTCGAGCAAGGATTGGGAGGCTGAAATGGACATCGTGGCCCACGATATCGACAGAATAATCGCAGCCGCGGCTTTCGCGGCGGACAAGCACCGGATGCAGCGGCGCAAGGATGCCGACGCTTCGCCCTATATCAATCACCCGCTCGCGCTCGCGCGCATCCTCTCGCGAGAGGGCCAGGTAAGCGACGCGGATATCCTGTGCGCCGCACTCCTCCACGACACCGTCGAGGATACCGAGACGACGCTGGAGGAGGTGGCCGGCAGTTTCGGCGGCACGGTCGCCTCGATCGTGGCCGAGGTCACCAACGACCCAAACCTTCCGAAGGCGGAGCAGAAAAGGGCACAGGTTGCGAGCGCCGCCTCGAAGTCGCGCGGCGCGAAGCTGGTCAAGCTGGCCGACAAGATCGCCAATCTGAGGGACATCGCCGCCGCTCCGCCGACGGGCTGGAGCCTCGAGCGGCGGGCCGAATATTATCGCTGGTCGCGAGAGGTCGTCGCCGGCCTGAGAGGAGTCAGCCCGGCTTTGGAGCAGGCGTTCGACCAGGCCTTTGAAAGCGGCCTCGCCCGGCTCGTCGATTGAGAAAGGAAATTGGCGCGCCCAGAAGGATTCGAACCTCCGGCCCCCAGATTCGTAGTCTGGTGCTCTATCCAGCTGAGCTATGGGCGCGCGGGAGACGGGGACATAGGAGCATGGGCGGCGCGGTGCAACCCCGTTGCCGGGCCGAAGCGCGCCGCCTAGGAGGAGCCATGCCCCGCCTTCGATCACCGCTCGCGATCCTCCTTCCGCTTGCGATTGTCGCCGGCTGCGCGGCGCCCGGGCCCTATCCCTCGCTTGCCCCGCGTCCCGCCGAAAAGGCCTATGCCGAGGATTTGGAAGAGCGGCAGCCGACCCCTCAGCCGGACGATCCGGCGCTCGCCGGCGAGATCGACCGGCTCCTCGCCGAGGCGAGGGCGGGCTCGGCCGACTTCGATTCGGCGCTTCCCGCCGCGCAGGCGGCGGCCGGAGCCGCGGGCGCCGCCGGAAGTGACTCCTGGATCGAGGCCCAGCAGGCCCTCTCCCGGCTGGAGACGGCGCGGGCGCGGACCACGGCGGCGCTCGCCGATCTCGACCGGCTGGCGGTCGAGCGGACCGGCGCGGGCACGCTCGGCGCGGGAGATTCGGAGCGGCTGCGCCGGGCGACCGAGGAGATGCAGGCCCTGGCCGATTCCCAGGCGGACCGCCTGCAGCGCCTCGGCGAAAGCCTCATCCGCCTCTGATTCCTCCCCTCCCTGGAAGGGTGAGCGACCCGCCTGCGGGTCGCTGAGGGGTGGGTAGGCGAGCGGAGCGAGACTGCCTGCTGACTCGGAGTTTCGGCCGGCCTTCGGCCGGACCCACCCCTGACCCCTCCCTTACCGGGAGGGGGAGTTCAGCGCCGCGGCGTGGAGCCTGGCCAGCGCGACATAATGGGCGACTCCCGCCTGCTGGCCGGCGATCTCCTCCTCATTGAGGTCGCGGACATATTTGGCCGGGCGCCCGGCCCAGAGCTGGCCGGCCGGGATCCGGCGGCCGGGCGCGAGCAAGGCGCCGGCGGCGAGCATTCCGCCGCCCTCGATCTCGCAGCCGTCCATCACGATCGCGCCGAGGCCGACGAAGGCCCGGTCGTGGAGGAGGCAGCCGTGGACCATCGCCATATGGCCGATCAGGACGTCCTCGCCGATGATCGTTGGAAGGCCGGCGGAATTGCCGGGCCTCGGCGAATCGACGTGGAGGACGCTTCCGTCCTGGATGTTGGTTCGGGCGCCGATCCTGATATGGTTGACGTCGCCCCTCAGCACGCAATTGTACCAGATGCTGGCTTCCGGCCCGATCTCGATATCGCCGATCAGGACCGCCCCGGGGGCCACGAAAGCGGCCGGATCGACTCGCGGCGCCTTGCCGCCGAACGGGATCAGCTTCGCCATATCTCGCGCCTCATTTCATAGACGATGACCGGCCCATCGGCCCACGAAGCGGTGGCATAATCGAGATCGGGCCGCCGAACCATGCCGAGACGGAGCATCAGCCCCCAGCTCGGCGCATTGCCCTCGACGGTGAGGGCGACGACCCGTTCGACCCCAAGCCGGTCGAAAGCGAAATCGAGCGAGGCGGTCGCCGCCTCCTTGGCATAGCCGCGGCCCCAGGCCTCCTCGCGGAGCCGCCAGCCGACCTCATGCTCACCCTCGACCGGGCTCTGCGGATCGTCGGCGATCTTGAGGCCACAAAAGCCGAGCAGCTCATTATCCTCCTTGCGCTCGACCACCCAGAAGGTGAAGCCGCGGGTCTCCTGCCAGGCCATGAAGCGCTCGCGGACCGTCGCCGCCTGCTGCTCATGCGTGCGCACGCCGCCGAGCCAGCGCATCACCGGCTCGACGTTGAGGTGGCGGATGAAGGGCTCGATATCCTCCTCCCGCCAGTCGCGCAGGACGAGCCGGGGGGTCTCGACGGTCACGGCTTGAGCACTCCTGGAAGCCAGGCATTCCAATCCTCCAGCAACGGCAGGATGCTGGCATAATCGTCGGTCCAGCCCGGGAAGCCCGGCCGGCCGCGAAGCGGGCGCCACAGATGCGCGTCCTCGGCGCTCGCGATCCGCAGGGTCATCAGGGTCGCTTCGTCCTTGGCCATCGCCACCCAGATCGAGCGCGACAGATTGCGCCCCTCCTCGCCGAGCTCGGGCGAATAATCGAAGGCGGCGGCGCGCCAGCCGTCGCGCTTCGCCGCGGCGGCGAGCACCGGCTCGAGGTCGAGATAGCGGTTGGAGATGTGGACGAGGAGCAGGCCGTCCGGCTTCAGAGCCCGCCGGTAGACCTGAAGCGCCTCGCGGGTGAGGAGGTGGATCGGGATGGCGTCCGACGAGAAGGCGTCGACGGCGAGCAGGTCGAGCCGGCCCGCGGGCTCGCGCGAGAGGCTGAGCCGGGCGTCGCCGAGCACCACCTTCGCCTGCGGCGCGCAGCGGGACAGGAAGGTGAAGAAAGCGGGGTTGCGGGCGATCCGGACGATCGCCGGATCGATCTCGAAGAAGCGCCAGTCCTGCCCCGGCCGGGCGTAGCAGGAGAGAGTCCCGGTGCCGAGGCCGACGACCCCGACGGAAGGGTTGGGGCCGTGGAAGATCGGAAGCGAGGCGAGCGCGTGGCCCACGCCCGAGCGGCGGGCGTAATAAGAGGTCGGCTCGGTCTCGCCGCCGGGAGTCAAATTCTGGACCCCGTGCAGGGTGGTGCCGTGGGTCAGCTGGCGCGACGGCGGGTTGCGCCGGGTGGTGACGGTATAGACCCCGAAATAGGAGCGGGTGCGGATCCCGTCGCGGCTCTCCTCGAGCTTGGTCCAGCCGCCGTAGCTCAGCATCAAAGCGGCGAGGCCGAGCGCGAACGCGGTCGGCCAGCCGATGAAGGCCAAAGCGATGAGCGAGATGAGGATGCTTCCAATGAGGGCGGTTCCGTCGCTGGTGAACGGCCCGAGGTTCCAGTCGACCGCCCAGGACAAGGCGAGGGCGCCGACCACCGCGAGCCAGCGAAACCGCGCCGGCATGTCCTGAGCCCAGGGGATGAACGGCGACTGCGGGATCAGCAGGGCGGCGGCGACGATCAGCAGCGGGTGCTCATAGGCCCAGTCGAACAGCGTCGGCGCCAGGATCGCGCAGAACATCCCGCCCAGGACCCCGCCGACCGCCATGGCGAGGTAGAAAGCGGTGAGGTGGGCCGGCTCGGGCCGCCGCCGGTACATTTCGGCGTGGAGGGCGACGGCGACGATGAGCAGCAGCAGCAGCCCCAGGGTCGCGGTGACGAAGGGCAGCTCCGACCCGCCGCTGAAGGCGAAGCCGCCGGCGACGAGCAGGAACAAGGGTGCGAGGTTGACGATGAGGTTGGCCGCTCCGCGCCGGTGGGCGAAGGCGATGACGAAGCTCAGCAGGTACAAAGCGAGCGGAAGCACCCATAGCAAGGGCACGGCGACGATGTCGGTGGTGAGATGGGTGGTGGTGGAGAGCATCAGCCCCGAAGGAACCGCGGCGAGGGCCACCCAGTGGAGCAGCCGGCGAAGCGACGGCGCCGGTCCGGCGGCCTTCGGCGCCTCCTCGACCGCGGCCGCCGGGACGGTGAGGGCGCAGGCGACCACCATCAGGACGAGCAAAGCGTATCCGGCCGACCAGAGCAGGCTCTGCTGCGCCAGGGTCAGCAGCGGCTCGACCAGCAGCGGATAGGAGAGCAGGCCGGCGAAGCTTCCGAGATTGGAGGCGGCGTAGAGCGGATAGGGATCGCCCCGGGCGCTCTCCAAAGCGTACCAGCGCTGCATCAGCGGCGCCTGGGCGGAGACGATGAAGAAGAGCGGGCCGATCGAGCTCGCCAGGAACCAGGGCGCCCACAGGGCCGGAGCGGCGTCGGCGGGAAGCACCGCGGCGGAGACCCCGATCGGAAGCCACAAAGCGGCGACGGCGAAGAGGGCCAGATGAAGCCCCGCCTGGAGCCTCGGCCGAAGCCGGGTCAGGAAATGGGCGTAGGCGTAACCGGCGAGGAGCAGGCCCTGATAGACCAGCATCGCGCTGTTCCACACCGCCGGCGCTCCGCCCAGCCGGGGCAGCGCCATCCGGGCGATCATCGGCTGGGTGAGGAAGAGAAGGAACGAGCCGGTCAGGACGGTCAGCAGGAAAAGCGGCTTGGCGAAGCGCTCCCGGTCCCGGCCCCTCTCGACGGCGACGCTCATTCGGCCTCCAGCGCGTCGGCGAGCCGGGTCAGGACCTCGAGGGTCTCGTCGACATGCTCGAGGTGCGTTCTAAACGACAGGATCGCGCAGCGCAGCCAGTCGGCCCCGTCGATCCTTGTGCCGCTGAGGAACACCCGCCCATCCTCCTGCAGCCGCTGGAGGAGGAGCCGGTTGAAGTCGTTCGCGTCGCCCGAGGCGGGGCGGTAACGGAAGGCGACGATGGAGAGGTCGGGCGGCGGCCCCACCTCCCATCCGGGCGTCGCCGACAGCCGCTCGTGGAAATAGCGGGCGAGCGCGATCTTCTCGGACTGGGCCGCCCGGAAGGCGCCGACCCCGGCGAGCTGAAGCGGCAGCCACAGCCTGAGCGCCCGGAAGTGGCGGGTCAGCTCGGGCGAGAGATCGCCCGGCGACGGGCCGACCTCGGTCTCGGCGAAGGGCCGGATATAATCGGCGCTGGCGCTGAACGCGTCGAGCAGGACCCTGCCGTCGCGGGCGACGACCGCGCCGGTCCCGTAGGGCAGGAACAGGGTCTTGTGCGGGTCGAGCGCCACCGTGTCGGCCCGCTCGATCCCGGCCAGCGCGCCACGCCCTTCCTCGCACAGCATGAACAATCCGCCATAGGCGCCGTCGACGTGGAACCAGGCGCCGTGCCGCTCGCAAAGGTCGGCGATAGCGGCGAGCGGGTCGGCGGCGCCGGTATCGACCGTGCCCGCCGAGGCGACGACCAGCCAGGGCCGGACTCCGTCCGCCGCGTCCCGCTCGAGCGCCTCGGCGAGCGCGTCGGCGCGCATCCGGTGGCGCTCGTCGGTCGCGATCAGCCGCCGCGGCGCCCGCCCCCGTCCGGCGATGCGCAGCGCCTTGTCGATGCAATGGTGGGCGGTGGAGCTCAGATAAACGGCGCCGCCGCCTTCATCGTCCCGCGCTTCCCGAGCGGCGACGATGGCGGTGAGATTGGCCATGCTCCCGCCGGACGTGAGCGTCCCGGCGGCGGTGTCCGGGAAGCCGATCGTCCGGGCGAGCCAGGCGATTGTGGCGTTCTCCAGCCGGACGGCGCCGGGGGCGGCGGGTGCGAAGCCGGCATATTTGTTCGACGCCGCGGCCAGGAAATCGCCGATCGCCGAATGGAACAGGCCGCCGCCGGGTACATAGCCCATGAAGCGGGGCGAGGCGGTGGTGATGCCCGGGCGGTCGACGCAGCGGTCGAGATAGTCGAAGGCCACATCCGCCGGCCGCCCGACTTCGTCGAATTCCGGATTGAGCGGAGACCCGAACGGGTCCCCGCCGCCGCGATAGGACGGTCCCTCCGGCAATTCCTCCAGGAAACGCTCCGCATGGGCGATGGCCGCCGCCGCCAGCGCCACTCTCTCCCGGGGACCGGGCTCGAGCGGCGCCGCCTCGGCCTTGAGCCTGGCCAGCTCGGCCCGCGCTTCAATCGTCATGCGCCCAGAAGCCTCGCCGCCACCGGCGCATGGTAGGTGAGCACGCCCGAGCAGCCCGCCCGCTTGAACGCCATCAGGGTCTCCAGGACCAGAGCGTCGCGCTCGCCAGCGCCGGCCGCGGCGGCCGCCTCGATCATCGCATATTCGCCCGACACCTGATAGGCGAAGACCGGCATTTCGAAGCGCTCCTTCACCCGCCGGACGATGTCGAGATAGGGCAGTCCGGGCTTGACCATGACGCTGTCCGCGCCCTCGGCGAGGTCGAGCGCGACCTCGCGCAGAGCCTCCTCGGCATTGGCCGGGTCCATCTGGTAGCTCTTCTTGTCGCCCTTCAGCAGGCCCCCCGAGCCGACCGCGTCGCGGAAGGGTCCGTAGAAGGCGCTCGCATATTTGGCGGCATAGGCCATGATCTGGACGTTGACATGGCCTTCGCGCTCGAGCGCCTGGCGGATCGCTCCGACCCGGCCGTCCATCATGTCGGACGGGGCGACGATGTCGGCCCCCGCCGCGGCCTGGACCAGGGCCTGCTCGACCAGCATCGCGCTGGTCTTGTCGTTCAGCACATAGCCCGCCTCGTCGACCAGCCCGTCATGGCCGTGCGCCGTATAGGGATCGAGCGCGACGTCGGTGAGCACGCCGATCTCGGGCGCCGCTTCCTTCACCGCCCGGACCGCCCGGCAGATCAAATTGTCGCGGTTGAGCGCCTCGCGCGCGTCCTCGGTTCGGAGCCCGAGCGGCGTGTTGGGGAAGAGGGCGATGCACGGGATGCCGAGGCCGCGCGCCTCCCGGGCCTTGTCGCCGAGCCGGTCGACCGACCAGCGCGAGACCCCCGGCAGGCTCGCGATCGGCTCCTCCGCCCCCTGCCCTTCGGCGATGAACAAGGGCCAGATCAGGTCCGCCGGGGTCAGCACGGTCTCGGCGAACAAAGCCCGGCTCCAGGCGGCGGCGCGGGTGCGGCGGAGCCGGAGGGCGGGGAAAGCGGCGTGGCTCATGGTCGAGGCTGTAACGCCCCGGGGCGTCCCTTGCAAAGCGCGGCGGGACGGGCGCCGCGACTTCTTGTGTCGCAACCGGAACGATGTCATTCTTCATGGGCGAAAACAAAACTTCCGGGCTCACTCTTGGGATGAAAGGGGCAGTCGATGAAGTTCACCAAAACGCTCGCCTTGCGCATTGGGATCGTGGCCGCGGCCATGCTCGCCGGGACGGGGCCGGCCCAGGCCCAGCCCAATCCGGTCCTCTATCTGACCGGCCTCGAATATTATTCCGCCGGTGGGAAGAACTGGGTCCGCCACCGCTACGACGTGTTCAACAAGGATCAATATCCCGCCGCGATGTTCGCTCCAGCGCCGGGTCTGCCGCCCTGCGGGACCAACACCAACTCGTCGCGCTCCTGGGTCGACTTCTTCGATTCCCGCGGCAAGCGCCTCTACGGCTTCTGCGCGCTCGGAAGCCCGAACGACCTCGGCAAGATCTGGTTCGCGACCGAGGAGGGCACGATCCCGCCCAGCTACATCTATATCGAGATCCACGATCGCCAGACCAACAAGAAGTACAAGTCGAACCTGGCGGAGACGACTTTGTAGGGGATAAAATCCTCCCCAGGATTTCCTGGGGAGGGGGCCCGCGCGACGCGCGGTGGAGGGGTTCTCCGGCGCCCGAAGAACCCCTCCACCAGGCTTCGCCTGGTTCCCCTCCCCGGCCAATGCCGGGGAGGATTTAAATCCGGCACTTGCGCCCCCCTGCGGGCGTTGCCACCTTGTGCCCTTGACCCGTCCCGTCCCCAAACAAGCCGTCCTCATCGTCAACGCCCACTCCCGCAAGGGACAGGCGCTGTTCGCCGAGGCCGCCGAGAAGCTCCGAGCGGCGGGGGTCGAGCTGATTGCCGCCCACGCCATCCGCGACCCGCGCCTGCTGGTGCCGACGGTCAAGGAGGCGGTCCGAAGCGGAGCGCCGATGGTGATCGTCGGCGGCGGCGACGGCTCGCTCTCCTACACGGTCGACGAAGTGGTCGACCGGGAGTGCGTCTTCGCTTTGCTCCCGCTCGGAACCGCCAACAGCTTCGCCCGGACGCTCGGGATCCCGCTCGATCTCGACGGAGCGATCCATGTCATCGCGACCGGGCAGAGGCGGCGGATCGATCTTGGAATGATCAACGACGATTATTTCGCCAATTGCGCCGCGATGGGCCTGTCGCCGATGATCGGCGAGGGCGTCCCCCACAATCTCAAGCGCTATCTCGGCCGGGTCGGCTATCTGATCTGGGCGGTGTGGTGCCTGATCCGCTTCCACGCCTTCCGGCTCAACGTCCGCGGCGACGGCATCGACGAGACCTTGTGGGCGACCGAGGTCCGGATCGCCAACGGCGGCCATCATGGCGGGGTCGAGCTGATCGAGAGCGCCGAGGTCGACAGCGGCCAGATCATCGTCCAGGCCGTGGTCGGACGCCGCGCGTCGAGCCTGATCTGGGACTGGTTCGCCAAATATTGGAAGCTTCCCGCCCGCCACCGGACGACCCGCGAGTTCCACGGCGCCGAGCTCAGGATCGAGACCCGGCCGCGCCAGCGCATCTCGATCGACGGCGAGGTGCTGGCCAGGACCCCGGTCGTCGCGCGGGTCGCCCAATGCGCGATCGAGGTGGTCGTGCCGGCCTAGCCCGTCGGATTGAGCCTTCCGCCCGGCTCGGCGCCCGCCTGCGCCTCCTCCATACATTCCTCGGGATCGGGCGGCGGGGCCATTCGCGCCTTCCGCCAGCCGCCGTGGAGGTAGAAAGCGATCGCCATCGCCATGTTGGCGAAGGAGCTGACCGGGAAGCTCAGCCACAGAGCGTCGGCGCCGAGCCAGGGATAGGCGCCCAGGGCGAAGCCGAGCCGGACCGGCACCAGCCCGACGAACAGGATGATCAGCGGCCCGATCACCGCGCCGTTCGCCCGGACCGTCCCGAACAGGACCAGGGTCACCCCGAACAGGAGGAAGCTCCAGGTGGCGAGGATCTGGATGTGGCGGGCGATCGGAAGCGCCGGGCTGTCGCCGCCGAGGAACAGGGCCAGAGCGGGGCGGTCGGCGACGGCGAGGAGGACGACCAGGCCCAAAGTGATGAGCAAGGCGAAAATCACCCCCGAGCGGGTGATCGCGCTGACCCGGTCCCAGCGGCCCGCGCCGATATTCTGGGCGACCATCGCGCTCACCGCCGCGCCCAGGGCCATGGCCGGCATCTGCAAATAGGTCCAAAGCTGCATCGCCACCCCGAAGGCGGCGGCGGTCGCCACGCCCTCGCGATTGACCAGCCCGATCAGGGCCAAAGCCGAGGTGGAGATGACGATCATCTGGAGGCCCATCGGCAGCCCCTTGCGGACGATGATCGCGAGCAGGGCCGGGTCGGGCTTCAGGTAACGCAGCTCGGCGCCCCGCAGCCGGAGCGGCAGGTCGCGGGCGTAGACATAGACGAGCAGGGCGACGAGGCTGATGCAATTGGCGATCACCGTCGCCGTGGCGGCCCCGGCGATTCCCAGCCGGGGCGCCGGGCCGAGGCCGAGGATGAAGACGGGGTTGAGGCCGCTGTCGAGCAGCACCGCCAGGATCATGAACCAGAGCGGCGTCATGGAGTCGCCGCTGCCCCTCAGCGCCATCATCCAGGAGACCATGATCAGGGCCGGCGGCATGGCGATGAAGATCACCCGCAGGTAAGCGAGCGCGAGCGGAGCGGCGTCCGCGGGCGTTCCGAGCAGCTGCAGGATGTTCGGGGCGAACAGCCAGCCCGCGCCGGCGCCCGTCAGCGACGCCAGAGCGAAGAAGCCGGTCCCGGTGCCGATCACCCGGCGGGCGCCGTCGACGTCGCCGGCGCCGAACCTTTGGCCGACGAGGATCGTCGTGGCCATGCCGAAACCGAAGACGAAGCTGGTCAGCAGGAACATGACGATGTTGGCGTTGGACGTCGCGGCGAGCGCGTCCTCGCCGAGGAAGCGGCCGACCCAGATCGCGTTGATCGAGCCGTTCAGCGACTGGAGGATGGACGAGCCGAGCGTCGGCAGCGCGAAGGCGAGCAAAGTCGGCCCGATCGCCCCCGAAATCAGGTCGCGCCGACCGGGGCGGGCGGGGGGTTGCGGTGACTCGGCCATTCTGTCTCCGTCGCCCCAGCGAAGGCTGGGGCCCCAGCGGGTGAAGAACGCCGACGCCCTTCACCCCCTGGGATGCCAGCCTTCGCTGGCATGACGGGAGGGGTCAACCCAGCCGCGCCAGCGCCGCCCGATACTTCTCAGCGTCGGACGCCTTCTCGGCATGGTCGCTGCGCGCCTTCTCCACCGCCTCCGGCTTCGCCCGCTCGACGAAGCTCGGATTGGCGAGGCGACCGGCGAGCGAATCCCGTTCCTTCTCGGCGGCTTCGGCGGCCTTCGACAGCCGTGCCCGTTCGGCTTCGACGTCGATGACCCCCTCGAGCGGCAGGATGTAGGTCGCCTCGTCGACGACCACCTGCGCCGCTCCCCCCGAGGCTTCGTCGAAGCTGACGGTTTCGATCCGGGCCAGCCGACGAAGCGCGGCCTCGTGACGCTCCAGGCGCCCGCGAGTCGCCCCACCGGCATCCCTGACGTGCAACGGCAGCTTCGCGCCCGGGGGCACGTTCAGCTCCGCCCGGGCCGCCCGGATGCCGCCGACCAGCCTGATCAGCCAGTCGATCTCCGGCCCGGCCTCCGGATCGAGCGCGCGGGCGTCCGGCATCGGCCATTTCGCCACGATCAGCGGATAGGGCCGGGCGTTGGCGTTCCACAATTCCTCGGTGATGAACGGCATGAACGGGTGGAGCATGACCAATATCTGGTCGAGCACCCAGGCCGCCACCGCCTTGGTCTCCGCGTCGACCCGCCCCTTGATCAGCTCCAGATACCAGTCGCAGAAGGTCGCCCAGACGAAATGGTAAAGTCCGTTGGCGCTCTCGTCGAAGCGAAGCTCGGCCAGCGACAGATCGAGCGCCTGGACGGTCTTCACCGTCTCGCCGACGATCCATTTGTTGACCGGCAGCGTCGCCGCGGGCGGCTCGATCGTCGCCGACGCGCCGATGCCGTTGGCCTGGCAGAAGCGGGCGGCGTTCCATAATTTGGTGGCGAAGTTGCGATAGCCTTCGACCCGCCTCTCATCGAGCTTGATGTCGCGCCCCTGGCTCTCCATCGCCGCCAGGGTGAAGCGAAGCGCGTCGGCGCCGAAGCGGTCGATCAGGCCGAGGGGATCGACCGTATTGCCCTTCGACTTGGACATCTTCTGGCCCTTGGAGTCGCGGACCAGGCCGTGGAGGTAGAGCGTCTTCCACGGCCTCTCGCCCATGAAATGGAAGCCCTGCATCGCCATCCGGGCATCCCAGAAGAAGATGATGTCGAAGCCGGAGATGAGCACGTCGTTCGGGTAGTGGCGCTTCAGCTCGTCCGTCTCTTCCGGCCAGCCGAGGGTCGCGAACGGCCAGAGCGCGGAAGAGAACCAGGTGTCGAGCACGTCGGGATCCCGCCGCAGCGGACGATTGCCCGCTTCGCGCTGCGCCTCCTCCTCCGTCTCGGCGACGAAGACGTTTCCCTGCCGGTCATACCAGGCCGGGATCTGGTGCCCCCACCAGAGCTGGCGCGAGACGCACCAGGGCTGGATGTTCTCCAGCCAGTTGAACCAGGTCTTCTCCCAGGTCTTGGGAACGACCTTGATGTCGCCCGAGCGCACCGCTTCGATCGCCGGTTTCGACAGGGTCGCGGCGTCGACATACCATTGGTCGGTCAGCCAGGGCTCGATGACCACGCCCGAGCGGTCGCCATAGGGAATCTGGATGGTGCGGTCCTCGACCTTCTCGAGCGCGCCTTCGGCTTCGAGCCGCTCGACCACCCGCTTGCGCGCCTCGAAGCGGTCGAGGCCGATCAGATCTTCCGGAACGAGCCCATCCTGCGTCTGCACGAGTTTGGCGTCGCCGCTCAGCATGTTGAGCATCTCGGCCGGCTTGAAGCCGGCGCGCCGGCCGACCTCGAAATCGTTGAAATCGTGGCCGGGGGTGATCTTGACCGCGCCCGACCCGAGCTCGGGATCGGCATGTTCGTCGGCGATGATCGGGACGAGGCGGCCGGTCAGCGGCAGCCGGACTCGCTTACCGACCAACTTCGTGTAGCGCTTGTCCGTCGGATGCACCGCGACCGCCATGTCGGCGAGCATCGTCTCCGGCCGGGTGGTGGCGACGTGGATGAAGCCGCTGCCGTCCTCGAGCGGGTATCCGAGGTGCCAGAACTGGCCCTGCACCTCCCTGGTCTCGACCTCGAGGTCGGAGATGGCGGTGCCGAACTTCGGGTCCCAGTTGACCAGGCGCTTGTCGCGGTAGAGCAGCCCGTCGCGATAGAGCTGGACGAACACCTTGAGCACCGCCGCGGAGAAGCCCTTGTCCATGGTGAAGCGCTCGTTGGCCCAGTCGCACGAGGCGCCGAGGCGGCGGAGCTGGCGGGTGATCGAGCCGCCCGACTGGGCCTTCCATTCCCAGACATGCTCGACGAAGGCCTCGCGGCTCATATCGGTGCGCTTGACGCCCTGGCTCTCGAGGTTGCGCTCGACCACCATCTGGGTGGCGATCCCGGCATGGTCCATCCCGACCACCCAGAGCGCGTCCTTCCCCTGCAGCCGGGCGTGGCGGATGAGGATATCCTGGAGGGTGTTGTCGAGCGCATGGCCGATGTGGAGCGAGCCGGTGACGTTGGGCGGCGGGATGACGATGGTGAACGGCTCCGCCTCGGCCCGCTCGGGCCGGAACAGCCCCTCCCCTTCCCAGCGGGCATACCAGCGGGATTCGATTTCGGCCGGGTCGAAGGTCTTGGGAAGCTCGGTCATGCGAGCAGCCTTTAAGGCCGCGTCACCGATTGTGAAGCCTGCCGTCACCCATAATGCGCTCTCATCATTCCATCGCGCAGGTCCGGGAGTAAGTCCTCACCGAGGATGGCCACTCCGATCTGGTCCTTGGAGGCTACAAGCTTGGGCTCGGAGGCGGAGTTGTCATATACCCATGCCTGATCCGCTTCCCAGAAAAACCATGGAAATTGTGCGAAGGATCGCGCACGCCGGGCAGCGACCTTATCGGCAGGAACACCGTGGCCACCTTTCGCAACCCGCTTCCGGATGCGGTCCAACTGCCGTGGCAACGTATCGACATAGACATAGATCAACCGGACTTCGAAACCTCGCCGATGAGCCTCACGGACCAGCGGCCGATATTTATCGGTCGACAGAACTGTTTCCACACCGATTGTCTGATGGACGGCGATCGACGCGTTCAGCCACGTTTCAATCCGAGTAACCGCCTCGAGGTTCGCAATCTCTGTGTTCAACCGCTCCGCGACCAGCAGGCGGCGGGTGAGGAGATCAGGATTGATGATCCAGACGGAACCATCGAATTCAGACACATCGCTTCGGGCATAGGCGGTGCTCTTACCGCAGCCGTTCGGACCTGCCACGATCCAAAGCCGCGGTGAGGCTTCACCCTTAGCGATCAATCCTCTTCCAATGCACGATTTTCGGATCGCGCCCGCCTGACGTTTGCTGCAAACGAAGCTTGGAAATCGGCTGCAAAGCTGGGGCTGTCGGCATCTACGACGCGCAGGCGAACCCACTTGCCGTCCTTTTGCGCTGTTCTGAACTTCGGCTTGCTGGGCTTGCCAGGGTCGAGCCGTCCGGTGACCTGGATCACTCTGGTTTGCCTCGGTGCGTCAGCCATGGCTCTCATATAGTCCGAACATGCAATGCTGCCCAGCCCTCGCCCCAGTGATGACGAATTTCGGATATGACTAGAGCGACTTCCCCGTGATCCGGGCGATCTCGCGGGTGACGAGCTCCTCGACCATGTCGGGCAGGTTGCGGTCGAGCCAGTCCTTGAGCAGCGGCTTCAGCATCTCGCGGACCGCCGAGCCCAGAGCGGCGTCGTCGGCCGGCAGGATCTCGGCCCGCTCGCGCAGGCCGGCGAGGGCGGCGAGCGACTGGCGGCTGGCGATGGCGGCGTCGTCGGAGACGAGGCCCTGGCCTTCGCCGACCGGGTCCTGAAGCTCGAGCACGTCGTCCTCGTCCGGAAGCTCCGGCCTCGGCGCTTCGGCCGGACGCGAGCCGCGGGCGGGACGCGCCGCCGGGCGGCCGTCCTCGGCGATCACCCTTTTGATGGAGGCGAGAATGTCCTCCATCGAGGGTTCCTGGTTAATATCCCCCATATCGAGGGGCTTATCGCTCAATTCGAAGGCGGTGTCACGGGTGAGTTTGAAGGACCCGTCACCGTACGCGTCGAGACGGCGCGCGGAGTGGCGTCGTCATTCCAGTCCGACGCCCGCTTGCGGGTGCGCTTATAATGGTCGACCGGATCGTAAAGCGCTCCGCCGTCGAGGTTGATGTCCTCCGCCTCGGCCCTGCCCATCGCGTTCAGCAAAGCGAAGCCGGCGACATAGGCGTCGCGGCGGGCGGTGACGAGCGCGACCTGGCTGTTCAAGAGCTCCTGCTCGGCGTTGAGGACGTCGAGGACGTTGCGGGTTCCGACCGTCTGCTCGGCCCTTGTGCCTTCCAGCGCCAGGGTGTTGGCATTGACCGCGATCTGGTTGGATTCGATCGCCTCGACCGCCGCCTGGTAGCTCGAGAAAGCGGCCCTCGTATTGGCGACGACCAGCCGTTCGATCTCGACTCCGCGCTCGAGCAGCTGGCTCTGGATCGCCTGCGCCTGGCGCACCCGGGCGCCGACGAGGCCGCCCTGGTAGATGGGGATCCTTGCCTGAACCCCGACCCGCCCCTGAAAGACCTGGTTCGGAGCGCCGGGGGCGAATTGCTCGCCGGCGGTGCCGAGATAGTTGGTGGCGTCGGTGCCGCTGACTCCGGAAACGGTCGGCAGCCGGTCGGCGCGGGCGACCGAGACGTCGCGGCCGGCGGCCCGGGCCTGGGCGGCGATGGAGACGAGGTCGCTGTTGTTGGCCAGGGCGATTTCGACCGCGTCGTCCGGATTGCTCGGCAGCGGCGGCAGCGGCGGCGGCGGCGTGAGCTCTTCCGGAAGCTCGCCGATGACCCGGCGGTAATTCTCCTCGCTTCCGCTGAGCCGCCCCTCGGCCGTGGCGAGGGCGCTCTGCGCCAGCGCCAGGCGCGCTTCGGACTGGGCGACGTCGGTCCGGGTGAGGTCGCCGACCTCGAAGCGGTCGCGGCTCGCCTGCAAATTGGTCTGGAGGACCCGGACCTGATTCTGGTTGAGGGTGACGATCGAACGATCGCGGATCACGTCCATATAGGCGCCGACCGCCTCGGTGAAGATGTCGCCCTCGGTCGCCTTGAGGCTGGCCCTGCCCGCCAGCACCCGGTCGTCGGCCGCCCGGATCGAATTGCGGACCCGGCCGCCGTTGAACAGGGGATAGCTGACGTCGACGCTGGCGCTGACGTTGCGGCCGCCGCCGCCGCCGGTCTGGAACAGGTCCTGATTGACTCCGGCGGTGCCCGAGAGCTGGGGCCGGCCGGCGGCCCGGGCGACGGCGACTCCCTCGTCGAGCGAGCGGAGCTGGGCGCGCTCCGCCATGATCGTGGGGTTGCCGCCATAGGTCTTGACCAAGGCTCCGGTCAGGGTCTCCGCGGCTTGTCCCATGGCCCCCGTCATCAGCGCCGCCGCCCCCACGGCAGCCATCCACCCTCCCCGCATGTTCCTCGACTCCACTGTCAAAATCTGAACGCCCGCGGCTTCGCGAATCCCGGCAGGATCGCCGCCGCGGCGTCCGCAAAGGCCACCATTCCAAATCCTTCGCCTGCCCGGCGGCCGATAGCAAGCCGGGTGACCGAGTTTTCGACCAGGCCCGAGGCAAGGCGGCCGCCCTCGGCGAGCTGCGCCACCAGCGCGTCCGGAACGCCCTCGACCGCGCCGTCGATCAGGATGAGATCGTAAGGCCCCTCCTCCGGGCAGCCGAGCGCGAGCGGCCCCTCGACGAGCGTCACTCCGCTCCCGGCGAGATTGGCCCGGGCCTCGGCGGCAAGCTCTTCATCCTCCTCGAGCGCCACCACAGGGCCGGCGAGCCGGGCCAGCAGGGCGGCGGCGTAGCCGGTCGCGGCGGCGACGACCAGGGCCCGTTCGCCCGGCCTCGGCGCCGCCTCGGTGAGGAGCCGGCCGAGCGCCATCGGGCTGTTGAAGTCGCGGCCCGGCTTCAGCGGAACCAGCGCATCGGCATAAGCGAGCGAGGCCTTGGCCGCCGGCACGAACCGCTCGCGCGGCACCTCGCCCATCGCCGCAAGCACGCGCGGGTCGTTGGTGCCCGTCGTGCGCAGCTGGCTGGCGATCATCGCCCGCCGCATAAGTTCGAAATTCTGCTCGGTCATCTCCGCCCGTCTCTTCGCACAACTGTCTTACTGATGCAATACACCTTGGAGTCACAGCGGCTTTTATCGGGAAGGCCCCGGCAGGCCAAGCGGATACTCCCCGGCATGCGTGCCGATTGCCATATCAGCAGCAAGAGCCGTGCCAGCGCG
Source organism: Allosphingosinicella sp. (assembly GCA_035719905.1). Classification (GTDB taxonomy): domain Bacteria; phylum Pseudomonadota; class Alphaproteobacteria; order Sphingomonadales; family Sphingomonadaceae; genus Allosphingosinicella. The sequence goes on along the minus strand of DASTFN010000009.1, from coordinate 52,577 downwards.
TGCCGCGAGGCCGGCCCCCGCCTTCCGGGGCCGCAGGCGTCCGAATGCGGACACGGGCGTCCGCGCCCGGACAAACGCAAAGCGGGTTGACTTGGCAGGCCCGCGTGGAACAAGTGCCGCGGCGGCCCGATGGCGGAGTGGTTACGCAGAGGACTGCAAATCCTTGCACGCCGGTTCGATTCCGGCTCGGGCCTCCATAGGACGGCGTGGCGCTAAAAGCACAGCGTTATCCGTATTTTGTATCCGCAAATTAGAGGGTTGGAATCGCGTCTCCTTCCCTGTAAACGAGCCAGCGAAACAACGAAAAGCAGGGAGCTAGTCCTTTGTCGAAGCATGTCCAGTCCAAGCCCGCCCAGTGGGTTCGTCCCGAATTGAAGAAGCTGGACGCCGGTTCCGCCGAAGCGAACGGCACCGGAATCAACGACGGCGGCCCCGTCGGCAACGCGCGCTCGTAAAGCCCGCCGTTTCCGTAGACGATTATAAGACGTCCGCCGCCCGGCGGACGTCTTTTTCGTGCGTCCTCCCCGTGCGGGTCTGAGCCTTGTCCGCCATCGCAGGTATCTGGAGTTTCGGCGACGAGGCTCGAGCGACGGCGCTTTGCGGGCATTTGCTGGACGCGCAGTCGGCTTACGGCCCCCATGCCCGCGACGCCCTCACCCAGAAAGATTATGCGGCCGGCCGCTGCCTCTACCGGCTTCTGCCCGAGGATAGGTTCGACCGCCAGCCGCTGGCCAGCGACGACGGCCGCTTCCTCCTCGTCGCCGACCTTCGGATCGACAATCGCGACGAGCTGATCGCCTTGCTCTCCCTCGGAACCGCGGCGGGGGCCCGGCTCAGCGATTCCGCTCTGCTCCTGAAGGCGTGGCTCGCCTGGGGCCGAGGCCTGCTGACCCGGATGATCGGCGATTTCGCCTTCGCTTTGTGGGACGATAAAGAGCGCAGCTTGTGGCTCGCCCGCGACACCGCCGGCGAGCGGCCGCTCCATTACCGCCGCGGCGACGGCTTTTTCGCCTTCGCGACCATGCCGCTCGCCCTCGCCCGCCTGCCCGGCAGCGCCTTCGAGGTCGACGAGGAAAGGATCGCCGGCTTCGTCGCCGATCTGCCGTCGGACGGAGGCCGGAGCTTCTTCGCCGGGGTCGGCCTCCTCGAGCCGGGCCATTGCGCCCTCGTCACCCCCGCGGGGATCGCGGTCGAGCGCTATTGGGAGCCGAGCCGCCGGCCGCTGCACTTCGCCCGCCGCGAGCAATATGGCGAGGCGCTTCGCGAGCAGCTCGATGCCGCCGTCGCCCGCCGGCTCCGCCGCTCGGACGGGCTCGTCGGATCCCAGCTGAGCTCGGGCTTCGACAGCAGCGCGGTGACGACCTCGGCGGCGCTGGCCCTGGCGGCCGCAAACGAGCGCCTGCTCGCTTTCACCTCGGCGCCGAGCGAAGATTTCGCCGGGCCCTTGGTCGCCGGCCGGATCGGCGACGAAAGCGCGATCGCGGCGGCGACGGCGGCGCTCCACTCCAATATCGACCATCGCGTGATCCGGCCTTGCGGCGCTTCGGCCCTCGATCTTCTGGAGACCAGCCACCGCCTCTCCGGCCAGCCGGTCGGCCATGTCTGCAACAACGTCTGGTGGCAGGGCATCAACCGGAGCGCGGGCGAGGCCGGGGTGCGGGTGATGCTGACCGGAGAGGCCGGCAATTTCACGATCAGCGCCGGCCTTGGGGTGGATACGCTGGGCGACCTCGTCCATAGCGGCGCCTGGGGGCGGTGGTGGCGCGAGGCGCGCGCGCTGAGGGGCCGCCGGGATTTCAGCTGGTTGCAGATGCTCAACGCCTCCTTCGGATCGTGGCTGCCCGAAAGCCTCTATGCCCGGCTTCGCGGGCGCCGCCCCGAGCTGCCGCTTTTCGTCGCCCCCGCCTGGCAGGGCCCGATGCGCCGCCGGCTCGAAGCCGCCGGCCCGGACGTCCGGCCGCCCCGCGATTCCGCCGCCCGCCGCTGGAAGTATCTGCGCTCGACCGACCCCGGCAATTACCGCAAGCGCAGCCTGGCCGAATGGGGCGTCGAGGAACGCGATCCGACCAACGACCGGCGGCTGGTCGATTTCTGCTTCTCGCTTCCGGCCGAAGCCCTGCTCGACGGCGGAGTGCGCCGCCCGGCCCTGCGGCGGGCGCTGTCCGGCCGGGTCCCCGCCGCCTTGCTCGACCAGCGGCTGCGCGGCCAGCAGATGCCCGATTGGTACGAGCAGATAATAGGCGACGATGTCCGCGCCTTCGCCCGCGCCGAGGCCGCTTCCGGCCTCGCGGGCTCGGTGATCGACCTGGCGGCGGTGGACGAGACCGCCCGGACCTGGCCGGCCTCGGGCTGGGAGGAGCGCCCGATCATCTATCTCTACCGGATGCAACTCCTTCGGACGCTCGCCGCCGCGAGCTTCGTCAGCTCGGTGAGGAGCTCTACCCTTGGCTGATCCCGTCCATCGCTACCGCCTGTTCGGGCTGTCGGTTCAGTCGGAGGTCCCGCTTCCGGAGCTCGTCGCCGATCCCGGGACCGGAGCGGCGGACGTCCGGATCGGCGTTCGGACCATCGCTCATGCACCGGACGCCCCCGCCGGGCTTCACATCGAGGGCGACGAGGCCCTGCTCGTCATCCCGGCGGTCGGCCGTTTCCTCACCCGGGGCGGGCGCGAGATGCTGATCGAGCCGGCGCCCCGGGTCTCGCCCCGCAACCTGCGCCTCTACCTTCTCGGCTCCGCTTTCGCCGCCATCCTGCACCAGCGCAATCTGCTGCCGCTCCACGCCAATGCGGTGGTGGTGGAAGGCCGGGCGATCGGCTTCATGGGCCATCCGGGGGCGGGCAAGTCGACCCTGGCGGCCTGGTTCCACGATCGCGGCTTCGACGTCCTGGCCGACGACGTCTGCGTCGTCACCCCCGGCGAGGGCAACGCTCCGCTCGCCCATCCCGGAATTCCCCGCCTTCGGCTGTGGCGCGAGGCCCTGGAAGCGGGCGGGCGGGACGCTTCGTCTTATGAGCGCTCGTTCGACGACATGGACAAATATACCGTCCCCACCAATCTCGAGCGGGCGCTTCCGGCGGTTCCGCTCAGCCACCTCTATCTGCTCGAGAAAGCGGAGGAGGAGCCGTCGGTGACCAGGCTCGAAGGGTCCGCCGCGGTGGAAGCGATGATCGCCAACACCTATCGCGGCGCCTATGTCCGGCCGATGGGCCTGACCCGCCAGCACCTTCTCGCCTGCGCCGAGCTGGCCCGGACGGTGCCCGTGTTCAGGGCCCGGAGGCGCTGGGGCTTCGATACCTTCGACGCGGAGGGCGCCGCCCTCGAGGCGCACGCCCGGCAGCTGATCCTGGACTCCTAGAGCGCAGGATCCGTCATCGCGAGCGAAGCGAAGCAATCCAGAGCGGCCTTGGAGGCCCATGGATTGCTTCGTCGCTGCCGCGAAGCGGCAGTTTATCCTGAGCGCCGCCGCAGGCGGCGTCGAAGGGCTCCTCGCAATGACGGAGGTAACAGCGCCCTACCGCGCCGGCGGAAGGCTCGAGTGGGGCACGGTCCGGACGGCAATGCCGTTCAGCATCCAGCCCTGGTTCCACTGGTAGAGCAGGTCGAACTGCACCGCCTGGGGGCGCATCCTGAAAGCGCCGCGCAGCCGGAGCATGCCGCCTTCCAGGCCCGGCGGGAATTCGTAGGAAGGCTCGATCGAGAGCGTGTCGCTGAGATTTATCCCGCCCTCCCTCAGGCTCGCGAAAATCCGGGACAGAGCCGGTGCGCTGTTGCTGGCCTGGAAGTCCGGGGAGCCGAGGCCGCGAAGCACGTTGTAATTGCCGGTCTTGTTGGCATGATCGACGGCCGCCAGGGTGCTCCACACCAGCCGCGCCAGCCCGGCCTGGTCGGGTATCGCGCTGACCGCCGCCGGCCTTTGCGCCTGCGCCTGCGCCGGCCCGGCCGCAACCGCCAGCATGAGGGCGGCCAACAGCAAACGGGCCGGGGCGAAACGCCCCGGCCCGCTCGTCTTACCCTGAGAGGGACTGCTTACCACGCAGCCTGGAAGCCGGCGCGGGCGCCGATCTCACCGCTGTCGAAGCCCAGGCCGACGCCCGCCGAGAAGGAGGCGTTGGCGCCGACGCGCGCGGCGAAGGACGCCGTTCCCGCGAGCCGGTTCTGGTAGAAGCCGAGACCGCCGGCGATGCCCATGTTGGTGCCCGCCGGAAGCTGCGGCGTATCCATCGCCAGCGCCATGGCGACACCCTCATTGGCCTTGCGGATGTCGCGCCGGTTGACCTCGGACAGGTCGAACAGGGTGGTCACGTTGGCCTGCAGCGTGGCCACGTTGCCCTGAAGCGCCGTGATCGCCGCGGTGTTGGCGGCGACGGCCGGGATCAAAGTGGTGTTGCTGGAGATGATGCCGTTGGCGTCGTTCACCAGCACGCCGGGGGTGGTGTAGCCGCCGAAGCGGACCGTCGTTCCGGCGCCGCCGATGCTGACCTGGTTGGCCGCGGTCGTCGAGGCGCCGCTGCCGATCGCGGTCGAGTTGGCGAAGGCGGCAACCGCGCCGCGGCCGAGGGCCGTGGCGTTGGCGGCCGTCGCCCGGGCATTGTCGCCCAGAGCGGTGGCCTCGGTGGCGGTCGCCTGCGCCTGACGGCCGATCGCGGTGGACCGGGTGCCGGAAGCGGTAGCCTGCCAGCCGAAGGTCTGCGCGCCGATTCCCGACGCAATGGCCTGGGCGCCGACGGCGGTCGAGTGGAAGCCGGTCGCCTCCGAGAGCGCACCGACGGCCACCGCTTCCTCATCGCTCGCCGAAGCGCGATTGCCGAGGGCGGTGGAGCGGACGCCGAGCGCCGTCGCCACGGTGCCCACCGCGGTGGTGTTGGCCGCCTGGGCGAGCGAGTCCGCGCCGACCGCGACCGATTCCGCGCCGAGGCCGCGCGAGAGCGCGCCGACCGCGGTGCTCGCGGCGCCGGCGGCGCTGGAGCGGTTGCCGAAGGCGCTGGAGAGCGCGCCGTTCGCGCTCGCCACCGTTCCGACGGCGGTCGACTGGGCGCCGGCCGCCTGGGCATCGCCGCCGACGGCGACCGATTCCACGCCGGTCGCGGAGGACAGCGAGCCGAGCGCGACGTTGAAGTCCTGGGTCGCCTCGGCCAGCCGGCCGAGGGCGACGGCGCCTTCGTTGGAGGCGAGGGCGGCGGTGCCGATGGCGATGCCGTCGTTCGAGCCCAGGGTCACCGTCGCGCTGTTGCCGAGGGCGATGCCGCTGGTCGCGTTGACCGTGTTGAAGGCGCCCAGCGCAACGGCGAACGAACCGGTGGTGCCGACGGTGTTGAAGTCGCCGATCGCGACCGAGCCGGTGGCGCCGGCGGCGGTCTGGCTGCCCGTGCCGATGGCGGTGCTGAAGCCGCCGGCCGCGATGACGGGACGGCTGGCGACGCCGCCGCTGCCGAGCGCGGTCGAGGAGCGACCGGTCGCGATGGCGCCCGCGCCGACGGCGGTGGCGTTCACGTCGGCGGCGGAGGAACGGTCGCCGAGGGCGGTCGAATCGTCGCCCAGCGCGGTCGAGACCACGCCGACCGCGGTCGCGCGGTCGCCGGAAGCCAGGGAGTCGGCGCCGACCGCGGTGCTCTCGTCGCCGGTCGCGGTGGCGAGCTGGCCGACGGCGGTGGCGGCGGCCCCGGTAGCGACGGAGTTGGTGCCGCATTCGGTGCTGAACGGCATGGCGCCGTCATTGCAAGGCGCGGTAGGATCGGCGGAAGCCGGCGCCGCATAGAAGACGGCCGCCGACATGGCGGTCGCGGCCAAGAGCTGAATCCTGGTCAATTTGGTCATGAACTTCCTCCCTGTATGGATTTTAAACTTATGGTCGTCCGCGCTGGGACTGCCTTGAAACAGGTTGAATCCTGTACGCTCCCTCTTCGGCAGCCGCACACTCGCTGGCTGAGGCCGTTTTCGGAGATGCACCTTTGCCTTGCAAGCTGATTCGTGAGTTTCGAAGGTCGGGAATCGCCCATTTCCGTCGCTTTTTCCGTCCACCCGCCGCTTTTGCGCTCCTGATGCCACAGGGGGGCAAGCCCCGCGGCGGTTCCCGTCGAGGCGTAACGACGATTCGGACGCCCTTCAGCCCGCAGCACTTTTTCCCGCCTGCAGGTCGCCGGTCCGCCGCTCGCGGTACCTGACTCGCCGGCCTCCGGTCGGCAAGCGCATGGATTAACCGCCTCGCAGACGCTAGTCGGACCCGCCACGAAGAGAGGGAGCGCGCCTTGGCTGGATATGAGCTGATCTCAGGGATCGAGGTGGACGGGCGGCTGAAGGCTTTCGTCGAGCGCGAAGCGCTTCCCGGCACCGGCATCGAGCCCGCCGCCTTCTGGTTCGGATTCTCCTCGCTGCTTCGCGACCTCACGCCCGAGAACAAGCGCCTCCTGCGCCGGCGCGAGGATCTGCAGGCGCGAATCGACGCCCGCAATGCCGGCCTCGGCGGCCGCCCCCCGGAGCCCGCCGAGGAGGAAGAGTTCCTCCGCGACATCGGCTATCTGGTCGATCCGCCGGCGCCCTTCGCGATCGGCACCGGCAATGTCGACCCGGAGATCGCCCTCATCGCCGGGCCGCAGCTGGTCGTTCCGGTGAGCAACGCCCGCTACGCGCTCAACGCCGCCAACGCCCGCTGGGGCAGCCTCTACGACGCCCTCTACGGCACCGACGCCCTCGGCGACCGTCCGCGGCCGGGCGGCTATGACGAGGAACGGGGCGCGCGGGTCGTCGCCTGGGGCAAAAAATTCCTCGACGAAGCCGTCCCGCTCGCCATCGATTGGGCCGATGTCAAATGGCCTGTCGACGAGGTCGATCTCTACATCTGCGACCACACGCAGCTCGTCGGGAGGACACCGACATCGCTCCTCTTCCGCAACCACGGCTTACACATCGAGGTGGTCATAGATCGCGACCACCCGGTCGGACGCGCCGATCCGGCGGGTATCGCCGACATCCTGCTCGAAAGCGCCGTCACCGCGATCATGGATTGCGAGGATTCGGTCGCCGCCGTCGATGCCGAGGAGAAGGTCGCGGTCTACCGCAACTGGCTCGGCCTGATGAAGGGGACCTTGAGCGCCGGCTTCGACAAAGGCGGACGCAGCGTGGAGCGGCGGCTCGCGAGCGATCGGGTCTACGAGGCGCCGGACAAGACCAGGCTTGTCCTGAAGGGCCGGGCCCTGATGTTCGTCCGCAATGTCGGCCATCTCATGGCCAATCCGATGATGCGGATCGACGGCGAGGAGGTGCAGGAGGGCCTGGCCGACGCGGTCTTCACCGCGCTCGCCGCACTCCATGACCTCAACGGCGCCCGCGCCAACAGCCCCGCCGGCTCGGTCTACATCGTCAAGCCCAAGATGCACGGGCCCGAGGAAGCCGCCTTCGCCGGCCGCCTGTTCGACCGCACCGAGGATCTTCTCGGCCTCCCCCGGCACAGCCTCAAGATCGGCGTGATGGACGAGGAGCGGCGGACCAGCGTCAACCTCGCCGCCGTGATCCGCGAAGTGAAGGACCGGGTGGTGTTCATCAACACCGGCTTCCTCGACCGGACCGGCGACGAGATCCACACGGCGATGAAGCTGGGGCCGGTGATCCGCAAGGCGGAGATGAAGAACAGCTTATGGCTGAAGGCCTATGAGGACAATAATGTCGACGTCGGCCTCGCCTGCGGCTTCGCCGGGCGGGCCCAGATCGGCAAGGGCATGTGGGCGATGCCGGACCTGATGGCCGACATGCTTGCCCAGAAGGTCGCCCATCCCCTCGCCGGGGCCGGCACCGCCTGGGTCCCCTCCCCCACCGCCGCCACCCTCCACGCGGTCCATTACCACCGGGTCGACGTGGCGGAGCGCCAGCGCGAGCTGGCCGGCCGGGCGCCCGCGTCCTTGCACGCGCTGCTCAGAATTCCGGTCGCTGCGGAAGCCCCGTCTCGCGAGGCGACAGCGGAGGAGCTGGACAACAACGTCCAGGGCATATTGGGCTATGTCGTGCGCTGGATCGACCAGGGCGTCGGCTGCTCCAAGGTGCCCGACATCCACGACGTCGGGCTGATGGAGGACCGGGCGACCTGCCGGATCTCCAGCCAGCATGTCGCCAACTGGCTGCTTCACGGCCTCCTCGGCCGCGAGCAGGTGGAGGCGGCGCTGGAGCGGATGGCGGCCGTGGTCGACCGGCAGAATGAAAACGATCCCTTCTACCGGCCGATGGCACCCGACACCGCCGCCAGCACCGCCTTCCAGGCCGCCCGGGCGTTGATCTTCGAAGGGGAGTCGCAGCCTTCCGGCTATACCGAGCCTCTGCTCCACGCCTGGCGGCTGAGGCTCAAGGCGCGGTCGGCCGGATAGCGCCGCCTTTGTAGAAGGCGCGGGCGTTGCGGATCCGAGCCGCCTCGCGCTCCGCCATGCCTCGGACGAAGCCCGTCGACGGGCTGGTGGCGGCCGCCTCGTCGAAGATTGCGGCGCGCTCGTCGGGGCCGTCGGCGGCATTGGCCTTCGCCCGCCAGGCGGCGAATCGGATCCGCTCGCTCGGATGGCGCTCGGCGATATGCTCGATCAGGTCCCGGCCATCCTCTCCCCCGATATGCCCGGCCAGGGCGATCAGGGGCTCGAGGGTCGACCGGTTGACGACGGCGTTGATCCGCGAGCGTTGGAGGTCGAAGCCATATTGATCGAGGAACTCGGTGGCCGGCGACATCGCCAGGACGTTGATCGACACCGAAAGCGAATCCGCCGGCAGCTGGCTGTGGACGTCGAGATGGCGCCGGTAGAGCAGCATCGTCCCCTCGGCGAGTCGGGAACGCTCGACGAAACGCAGCCCCACTTTCTCGCCGATGAAGCCGGCGACGCGCTCATAATCATATTCGTAATAGTCGCTCCAATAGCCGGGGCCGGCATAACCCACGGTCAGGAAGCTGAAATTATGGTCGTGCGGCTGGCCGTAGAAGAAGGCGCCGGCGCCGCTGTTGACGACGACGCTGTCCTCCGCGGCGGGCCAGAAATTGGCGCGGAGCAGGAACTTGCGGCTGCCGCGGTGGAGAAGGATGACCTGGGCGCTGTAGCGATTGCCCTCGATCTGCCCGGCGCAGCGCTGCTTGAGCTCCTCGATGACGAGGTCGCCGAGGAAGGCGCGATTGTTGGCGAGCCTTCGAAGCGCCGGGGCATAGCTCGCCAGGCAGTCGTCGTCGGCGAGATCGGCGGGGCCGGTCTCAAGCGCTTCCACCAGGTCGCCGAGCTCGAACCGCTCGTCGCTCCGAACGTCCATCAGCAGGGGCATGGCACGAGCTCCTTCTCAAATAGCCGGGCGAGGGTTTGCGCCGCGACCCGGCGCACTTCGCTATGGGAGTCGGACTCGGCCATTTCGCGCAGGTGCGAAAAGGCCGCGCCGGGGTCCAAAGCCAGGAATTCGCGCATCGTCTGCCAACGCGCGTAGAAATGCTCGCTCCGAAGCATTTCCTCGAACAGGGGAATCGCGTCCCGGCGATCCATCATCCGCAGCAGCGCCAGCATCATCTGGGTCCTCGAGCTGGCCTCGTCGGTGCTGCTCGCGCCGATGAAGCGCAGGGTCGCCGAATCATATTCCACCGACAGCGGGCCCGCTCCGAGGGAGGTCTCGGCGCCGACGAAGACGAGATCGCGCTCGGCCTCCTCGACGATGAAGGTGAAGCGCCGGCCGTCGAGGTCGAGCTTCTCGCCGTCTTCGATCCGCCACCGCTCGACGAACCGGCAGCGGCCGCTCGAATCGGCGGTGAAGCCGGGGCCGATCTCGGGCGCTTCCCACAGCGACAGGGTCGCTCCGCCGCTCTTGAGGAAATGAAAGACCGTCCGGCGGCCGGTGAAGGTGAGCGAGGCGCCTTCCTTCCGCTCGGCCCGCTTGGCGGCGATGGCGTCGGCGCTCATGACGGCCAGCGTGAGGCTGAGCGCCGGGCGGTCGAACAGCAGCAGCCCGCTGTGCACCTCGCTCGACGCGACGTCGAAATGGGGCCTGAAATAGGGGTCGTGGCGGGCGGCCGCGATGAGCACGCCGAGCACCTCCGAGATCACGCCCGGAGTCGCGACGAAGGTCTCGGCGAGCGCCAGAACGGCCTCCACCCCCTTGGACCGCGCCAGGTCGAGCCCGTCGTGCAGCCGCTCCAGGCAGGGCAGATGCCGAAGCCGCCGAGCCACCTCTTCCATCGTCTCGCCCGTGTTGCGCTGCGCCTGGCGATCACGCAGCCAGTCGGCGAGCTCGTTCCCTGCGATCATGTTCATATCCTCCGCTCGAATTCGTCGCGGGAGGGGCGGTGGAACGCCCCTCCCCAGGTCTCAGGTGAAAACGAGGATGATCAGGGCCTGGCATCCCGCCCCGCCGACCTCCTTCTGCTTGCACGAGCCGTGAATGCCGACGCTGGTCGTGAGGTCGGGCAGAGTGACGATATCGATTTTCTTCATGGTCGTTTCCCTTCGGTCGGGTTGACGTGACGGAGGGAAGGCGGCCGAACGCCACCTTGCATTTCAACGCAGCCGGATGACCGCCCCTCCGCCAAGTTCAGTCGCGAAGGTGCGCGTATTTCTTTCGCCGCCGGGCAAGTTTCCTGGGGATATTTTTGTGGAATAGCAGTGTATTAGCGCGGGATAAGCTCACTCGATCCCATCGTCGCGCCGCTTTTCTTGCTCATAATCCAGACGCAGGCTTTCGAGCCGGCTCAGCTCCGCGCGGAGCCGCCGCCGGGACCGGAACAGGTTCAGGACGAGCAGGAAGAGGACGGCGAGGGCGATCTGCGCGACCGGCCTGCTCGCCCATTCCAAGATGCCCTGCGGCAGGTCCTCGAGGCCGTCGCTGCGCTGGCTGCCCTTGAAGACGATGCCTAGGACGATGAGCGGTCCGATCAGCATGAGGCTGAGCCTGACCCGCCGCAAATTGGCCCTGGCGATGGCGACGCTGCTTTCGAGGAAGGCGGCCGGATCGCTGGTGTTGAGAGTCGCCGTCATCTGGCGATGCCGGCGCCGGGTCCAGCTCAGCCACAGAGTCGCCGCCAGCAGGACGACGGCCATGACCATGGTCGTCGCATGGGGAGTCGTGAAGACGCTCAGCAGGACCCCGACGACGAGCAGCACGACGAGGCCGAGATCGGCCAAAGCGAGCAGTCGGCCCCGCCGCCGCGCCCGGCGGGCCAGCGCCTCGAACACTTCGCGATCGCCCTCCTCCCGGTCCTGCCACAGGTCGACCAGCTCTTCGAAGCCCGGTTCTCTCATGACCGCCTCCCCATGATCGTCTTGAGAGTGGTTTTCGCCCGCTGGCAGCGAAGCATCACGGCATTGGGCGAGATCCCGAGGATCGTCGCCATCTCAGCGTAGCTGAATCCTTCCAGGCAAAGCACGATCGCCTCGCGCTGGGGGATCGGCAGCTGGTGGATCGATTCGACCAGATGCCGTTTCTGGTCGTTGCGGAGCGCCTGCTCGTCGGGAAGCTCGGCCGCCGAGGCGAGATCGGTCGAAAGCTCGACCTGCCTCGGCTCCCGGGCGCGCTTGGAGACGTGGGAGATGCAGCGTTTCTGGGCGATCGAAGCGGCGAAGGTCTTCACCGAAGCGTCGCCCCGAAAATTGGAAAGCGCGACCCAGATGGCGAGCAATATGTCCTGGACGAGCTCGTGGCGAAGCGCGGGGCTGGCTTCATAGGAGAGCGCGATGCGCGAGATCAGCCCCATGCAGGAGGAGCTTACTTGCGCAAAGAGTTGCTCCTTTGAGCCGTTCGCGGCCATTGCTACACGCTGTCCCACGGCCGGAGCGCGTCCCGGCCGCGGGTTTAGTGCAAGATCGCGGCGTGAAGATCAATTCGTCCGCTCGAAAGGAATCGACGGCCCATGGAGCGCAGCGCCCAGAACAGCGGCACCATCGAGGTGCGCGACGCCCACCGCTTCGACCCGGCGAAGCTCGAGGCGTGGCTCGAGCGCGAGGTCGAGGGCTATAAGGGACCGCTCGGCGTCGAGCAGTTCCGCGGCGGCCAGTCCAACCCGACCTACAAATTGATCACCCCCGGCCGCTCCTACGTCCTTCGCCGCAAGCCGCCCGGCAAGCTCCTGCCCGGCGCCCATGCCGTCGACCGCGAATATCGGGTCATCTCGGCTTTGGGCGCCCAGGGCTTTCCGGTCGCCCGCACCTACGGCCTGTGCCTCGACGAGGCGGTGATCGGAACGCCCTTCTACGTGATGGAGATGGTCGAGGGCCGGATCTTCTGGGAAGCCGATTTCCCGGAGGTGCCGAGGGACGAGCGGCCGGCCTATTTCGACGCCATGAACGCGGCGATCGCCCGGCTGCACCTGATCGATCCTTTGGCCGCCGACCTCGGCGACTACGGCAAGCCGGGCAATTATTTCGAGCGGCAGATCGGCCGCTGGTCGAAGCAATATCTCGGCGACGTCGAGGCCGGACGGGTCCCCGCCATGGACCGCCTGGTCGAATGGCTGCCCCGCAACATCCCCCATGACGACCAGGACGCCCGCATCATCCACGGCGACTTTCGCTGCGACAACATGATCTTCCACCCCACCGAGCCCAGGGTCCTCGCCGTGCTCGACTGGGAGCTGTCGACGCTCGGCCACCCGCTCGCCGACTTCACCTATCATCTGATGGTCTGGCGGATGCCGGCCGGAGTCTCGACCGGCCTCGCAGGGCTCGACCTGGCGGCGCTCAACATCCCGTCGGAGGCCGATTATGTCGCGTCCTATTGCCGCCGCACCGGCCGCGACGGCATCCCCGACATCGACTTCTACATGGCCTTCAACATGTTCCGACTCGCCGCCATCGTCCACGGCATCAAGGGCCGCCTCGCCCGGGGCACCGCCTCCTCGGGCCACGCGGCGCAAATGGCCGCCAGCCTCGAACCCCTCGCCGAGAGCGCCTGGGAGCAGGCGCTGAGGGCGGGCGCCTAGCCCCCGCCATCGGCGAAAGCCGGGACCCACGAGCACCGCCGAACGAGGTTCGACGCTCCGTCTTTCAGGGCCGCATAGGGTCGACGCCCTCGACCTTCGCGCCGGCGCCGCGCCTGTCATTTTCAAGAGAAGGCGCAAAGGCGCAAAGGCGCGACGTAGAGCGATTGCTCGCGCGCAGCGCATTCAGCGGGCAACATGAAGCCTCGGCCACACGTATGAGCGCCCCTTTCTACGTCGCGCCTTTGCGCCTTCTCTCCAAAAAGGATTTGGCCTGCGGCCAGAGAAAAAGCGCGCGATGCACCGGCGCACCGCCCCGCGAAAATCGGTGTCTGACACCGAATTTCCATCTACAATCGAAAATTCGGACGCAGCCTGTTGCTAAACCGCTGATCGGGCTCATAAAATCCGTCACTCGAAAAAAAGACTCTCCTATTCGTTCTTTTTATGTTCTATAATAGGGATGGACCAGAGTGATTCGCGCTTGGCGCACTCGCCCGAGCCGGCGTCCGATGATGCCGCCTCGCCCTTCAACCGCCAGCCCGACGAGGCTGCCGACCGGCTCGCCTTCGAGCCGGTGCCGCTTCGCTACCGCTCCGACGGCCTCACCCCCGAAAAGCAGCGCGCCTATGTCGAGGCCCTCGCCGATTGCGGGATCGCCCGCGAAGCGGCGGCCCGGGTCGGAGTCAGCGAGACGTCGATCGCCCGGGTGCGCCGGCGCTCCGACGCGGTCTCGTTCGACCGCGCTTGCGAGGCAGCCCACGTCTTCGGCGCCCGGCGGCTGCGCTCGGTCGCCTGGGAGCGCGCCGTCGGAGGCACGCTCAGGAACCGTTATTATCGCGGCGAGCTCGTCGGCCAGGACCGGGTCTACGACAACCGCCTGCTCACCTATCTGCTCGGCAAGGTCGAGCGCCTGCTCGAACCGCCCGCGGGCGTCCGCGCGATCTGCGACGATTGGGAGGCGCATATGGACGCCCTCGAGCAGGGCCTGCCGCCGCCCGATCCGAAGCCGGCGCGCAACGCGGCCCGGCCCGAATTCACCGGCTACGAGCTCAACGAGGACGAAGACGGAATCTGGTGGACCCATTTCCCGCCTCCCGAGGGCTTCGACGGCGAGGAGTATGGGCAATATGGCGACGAAAGCTACAAGCGCACCCTGAGCCCTCGCGAGCAGGCGGTGGTCGATGCCCAGGTCGAGGAGGAGGATGCCGAGGCGCTGGCCGGGCAGGCCGCCCGCCGCGACCGCTTCTTCGGCTTCGCCGGAGACGAGATTTCGGCTCCAGGGGAAGCCGAACCTTCCGAACTTTCCGAACCTTCCGAGGAGGAGGACAGCGGCGAAGGCCCGCTGGAGTACAAGTCGCTGGAGCCTCCGTCATTCCGGCGAAAGCCGGAATCCATGAACACCGCGGCTCACGATTTCCCACCTCCGTGTTCATGGATCCCGGATCAGGTCCGGGATGACGGTTCACGAGCCGCCCCGCCCTATCCCCGCCGCCGCTTTCCCTCTATCCCGGAGCCGGCAAGGCTTTGGGGGGAGCATGGCTGACGAAGGGGCACAGACTCGGCTGAGGAGGGCGCTCAGGCAGATCGGCTGGGTGCGGCTCGCCGGCACGGCCGTCTTCCTCCTCCTCGCCTTGCTCATGGCCCGGTTTTCCTGGCAGGTGCCGCTCGCCAGCGACGCCGAGCGGGCGCTCTACGACACACGCTTCGTCCGGGCGGCGCCGCGGGTCGCCCAGGACGACCGGATCGTCCTCATCACCTATGACGACCAGACCCTTCAGGCGCTCCAGAAACGCTCGCCGCTCGACCGCAAGGTGCTGGCCGAAGCGCTGGCGACGCTCGAAGGGATGCGGCCCAAGGCGATCGGGATCGACATCCTTTTCGACCAGCCGCAGGCGGAGGATCCGCAGCTGCTCGCGACGTTCAAGGCGATGAAGACCCCGACGCTCCTCGCTTATGCGACGAAGGCGGCGAACGAGGACCAGATCGAATATGAGCAGCAACAATTCCTCCGGCAGTTCATCGGCCAGGCCCGGACCGCGATAGTCCGTCCTGCCAGCATCAAGATGGAGCCGGATTACGAGGACGGGGTCATCCGCCGCTGGCCCGTGCAGGACGGCAAGCTGCCGCCCGAGCTGGCCAACCTCATGACCCCGCTCCACCCGGAATTCCTGCGCTATTCCGGAAGCATCGACTTCCAGCTTCCGGCCGAGGCGGATCGGCCCGTCTTCACCGAGTTCGCGATCCAGTCGCTGCCGCTCCTCGGCGACGCGATCCGCGACCAGATCGAGGGCCGCTACGTCCTGATCGGCGGCAACATCAAGGACCAGGACGATTACGAGACGCCGATGAGCCGGAGCACCGGCCGCTGGATGAAGGGGGTGGAGGTCCACGCCCACATGCTGGCCCAGCAGCTCGACGGCCGGATGCGCCCTTCCCTGCCCCCGTTCGTCCTCTGGCTGAACGCCGTCGCCATGGTGATCGCCGGCGGGGTCAGCAGCCTGCTCGACTGGCGCGGCTGGCGCCTCGCTGCGGTTGTGGCGGTGCAGTTCGCAATCATCGCCATATCCCCCTTCCTGCTTCAGTCCTGGGGCCTCGACACCTACGGCGTGCCCGCCTTCGGAGCGGCTCTCGGCTGGGCCCTGGCCTTCACCGCCGTCGAGACCGCGGCGCGCGCGGTCGGCTCCGAGCAGCGCCGCTTCGCCCAGGCGACGCTCGGCAAATATCTCCCGGCCGACGTCGCCGCGGAGATATTGAAGGACCCGGAGCGGCTGACCCTGACCGGCGAGAAAAGGCCGATCTACGCCCTCTTCTCCGATCTCGAAGGCTTCACCAAGCTCAGCCACGCGATCAGCCCCGAGCAATTGTCGAGCCTGCTCAACCGCTATCTCGAGATGCTGAGCGAGGTCGTTCTCCGCCACGGCGGGACGATCGACAAGTTCGTCGGCGACGCCATCGTCGCTTTCTGGGGCGCGCCTATCGCCCGGGAGGACGACGCCGACCGTGCCGCCCTCGCCGCAATCGCCCTGTACGAAGCGGGCGAAACATTCCGGCGAAGCGCCGGCGAGGATATGCCCGCCATCGGCTGCACCCGGGTCGGGCTCCACCATGGCGAGGCGGTGGTCGGCAATTTCGGCGGCGAGGGCCGGATCCAATACACCGCGCTCGGCGACGCGATGAACACGGCGTCGCGGCTGGAATCGGCCAACAAGCAGCTCCATTCGACGGTCCTGATCAGCGCCGAGGCGAAGTCGGAGACGAGCCTCGACATCTTCCGGCCGCTCGGCCGGGTCGTGCTCAGCGGTCGGGCGACTCCGGTCGAGGTCTGGGAGCCGGTGCCGCACATGCCGGTCGAGGAGCGGGCTCGGCTCAACGCGCTCTGGCGGGCGTTCGAAGAAGGCGATCCCGGGGCGCTCGACGCGCTCGCGGCGATCGCCGCCGAGCGGGAGGATGCGGCCCTCGCCGATTTCGTGTATCGTCTCCGCCAGGCAGGTCCGGGAGGTCATTTTGTCTTGGGGTCAAAGTAGAGTTGTCGCCCGCCCGCTGATCGCGGCCGCCCTTCTCGTCACCGCCGGCACCGCTCTGGCCGACATCCTCGTCGTCCGCTCGACCGGCCCTTCGGCCAGGAGCTTCCCGCCCGGCAAGCGCCTGCCCGAAAGCGCCCGGATCAGCCTCAAGGCGAGCGACCAGCTGGTCGTCCTCGACGGCCGCGGCACAAGGATCATCCGCGGCCCGGGCACCTTCAGCGCCGGCGCTCCCGCCGTCGGCCGGGTCGCCTCGGCCGCCCCGGCCATGCAGCGCCGGGCCCGGATCGGCGCCGTCCGCGGGCTCGAGACGGGGGAGCTGCGCCCGCCCAGCATCTGGCATGTCGACGTGGCCCGAAGCTCGAACATCTGCGTCGCCGATTCCTCGAAGCTGACCTTGTGGCGCGCGGATCCGACCGAGGCCCTGACCCTCAACATCGGCGGGCCGGGGGGGCGGACGGAGCGGGTGAGCTGGCAGCCCGGCTCGAGCACCCTCGCCTGGCCGTCGGACCTTCCGGTCGCCGACGGCGCCGAATATCGCCTGTCGTGGAGCGGCGGGACGCTCCCGACCGCCCTGCGCTTCCGGACCATCCCCGCCCGGCCCGCCGGGCTCGAGGACATGGCGCAGACCCTGATCCGAAATCAGTGCGACGCCCAGCTCGACCTGTTCATCGACACGGTCAAGCTGCCGGGGTGAACCGTCGCCCCAGCGCAGGCTGGGGCCCCGGGGGGTGAAAGATGCCGAGCCCTTCACCCGCCGGGATCCCAGCCTTCGCTGGGATGACGTGTTGTCCCTTACCCCGTCGGGAACCCCCGCTTCCGCATCAGCGCCTTCACGTCCGGGTCCCGCCCGCGGAACGCCCGATAGGCTTCGGCGCGGTCGGTTTCGTTGCCGGTCGAAAGCAAAGTCTGGCGGAAGCGGTCCGCGGTCGCCTTGTCATAGGGATTGCCGGCCTCCTCGAACGCCGCCCAGGTGTCGGCGTCCATCGTCTCCGACCAGAGGTAGGAATAATAGCCGGCCGAGTAAGCGTCGGACGAGAAGAGGTGGTTGAACTGCGGCAGCCGGTGCCGCATCGCCAGCTCCTTCGGCATGCCGATCTTCGCCAGCGCCTCGCGCTCGAACCGGTCCGGATCGACCACTCCATTGGGGTCCATGTGGAGCATCATGTCGACGATCGCCGAGGAGAGATATTCGGCAGTGGCGAAGCCCTGGTTGAAGGTCGAGGCCTTCTCGATCTTGGCGATCAGCGACGCCGGCATCGGCTCGCCCGTCTTGTAATGCTTGGCGAAGCGGCTCAGCACCGGCTGGGTCAGGAGCCAATTCTCGTTCACCTGGCTCGGATATTCGACGAAGTCGCGCGGGGTCCCGCCGAAGCTCGGATAATAGACGTTCGACAGGAAATAATGGATGGCGTGGCCGAATTCGTGGAACAGCGTCTCGGCGTCGTCGAGGCTGATCAGCACCGGCTGGCCGGCGGCGGGCTTGACGAAATTGTTGTTGTTGGAGCCGAGCACGATATCGTCGCCGAGCAGTCCGGCGCGGCTTCGATAGGTGGTCGCCCAGGCGCCGGAGCGCTTGCCCGTCCGGGCGAAATCGTCGCGGTAGAAGACCCCGACCTGCTTGCCTGACGTCCGGTCGGTGACGCTGTAGACCCTGATGTCCGGATTCCAGACCGGGACGGTGCCGGTGATCTCCTTGAAGTCGAGGCCGTAGAGCTCGCCGGCGGACCACAGGGAGGCCTGGATGATGTTGTTCAGCTCGAAATAGGGTTTCACCTCCTCCTGGGTGAGGTTGTAGCGCTGCTTGCGCACCTTCTCCTGATAATAGCGATAGTCCCAGGGCTCGATGGTGAGGTTGCGGTCGGTCTTGCGGGCGAGCGCCTGCATGTCGCGAACCTCTTCCTTCACCCGGGCGACCGCCGCCGGCCACACCCGGTTCATCAGGTCGAGGGCCTTGGCCGGCGACTTGGCCATCGTGTCCTGCATCCGGAACTCGGCATGGCTTGAGAAGCCGAGCAGCTTCGCCCGGTCGGCGCGAAGCTTGACGATCTCGGCGATGACGGCGTTGGTGTCGTTGGCGCCGCCATTGTCGCCGCGATTGACGAAGGCGCGCCAGACCTTCTCGCGCAGGGCGCGATTGTCGGCGAAGGTCAGGATCGGATCGACCGCCGAGCGGGTGTTGACGATGGCGAAGCTGCCGGGGGGGAGCTTGCGCTCGGCCGCCGCCGAAGCGGCGGCCGCCCTGACGTCGGCGGGGACGCCCTTGAGGTCGGCGTCGGCGACATTGATGTAGGTGCTTTCATCGGCCAGCACCTTCTCGCCGAAGACCGCGAATTTCTGGGCGAGCTGCGAATTGTAGGCGGTCAGCTGCTGCTTCTGCTCCGGCGACAGATTGGCGCCGCGGCGGACGAAGCTGTCGTAGAGTCGGGTCACCAGCCTTTGCTGCTTGACGTCGAGGCCGGCGCTCGTCCGCGCCTCGTAGACCGTCTTGACCCGCTGGAAGAGCTTCGGGTTGAGGATGATCTCGTCCGAAGCGGCGGAGAGCTTGGGCGACCATAACTTCTCGAGCGCCTGATAGGCGGGCGTGGTCATGTTGTCGGTCATCACACCGAACAGCGAGAGCACCCGGTCGAGCCTCTGGCCGACCTTCTCGAGCGCCTCGACCGTGTTGGCGAAGGTCGGCGCGTCGGGGCTGTCGGCGATCGCCAGCACTTCGCGGCGCTGCTCGTCGATCCCGAACTGGATCGCCTCGGGGAACAGCTCCGGAGTCACCTTGTCCCAGGGGGGCACGCCGTCATAGGGGCCGGTCCAGTCGGCGAGCAGGAGGTTGTCCGGAACGGTGACGGCGGGCTCGGCGGGCGCCTCGGCCACGGTGCTTTCCTCGGCGACGGACATGTCGGAGGTCCCGCTGGTGGTTGCGCAGCCCGCGAGGGCAAAAGCGGCGGCGCCGCCGAGAAAAAATGACTTCAAGACCAGTCTCCCAGGACAATCGAAAATCGGGTGTCGTCGCCGCGGGCTATAGAGGCGTGAGCCGTCCGGGCAACTGTTCCGCGCTTGCGAATTTTCGCATCGCCGCGCCGCTTCCCCCCGCCTGGGCTTTGCGACATTATCGGGACATGTACGACGGCGCCCTGGCAAACGAGCTGAGCGTGGACCGGCTGATCGCCGAGCTGCCCTTCCTGCTGCTCGTCCTGGCCATGTTCTGGAGCGGCGCAAGCCGGATCCGGGCCGCCGTCGCGGTCGCCGCGGCGGCCGGTTTCGCGCATTCCCTGCTCGTCGCGAAGGCGCCGCTCGCGGCCTTCTGGTGGGGCCTGCTGCTCGGAGTCTGCCTGCTCCTGCTGGCCCGCCGGCTGCACCGCGACCGGCGCGCGCGCTTCACTCCGGACGAGGAGGCGATGGTCGCCGCCCTGCTTCCGAACCTCGGCGCCTCGCGGGCCCGGCACCTGCTCGACCAGGGCTTCTGGCTGTCCGGGGAGCGCGGCGACGTGCTCACCCGCGAGGAGGAGCCGGTCGGCCATCTCTACTATCTCGCCGCCGGCGAGGCCCGGGTGCTGAGCCACGGCCGCCAGGTCGGCATCTGCCGAGCGGGCGACCTGATCGGCGAGGTCACCGTGCTTTCGGGCGAGCAGGCGAGCGCCACCGTCATCCTCACCGGCCCGGCGCGCTTCTGGTGCGCTCCGGCCAATGTCCTGCGCCCCTATCTCGCCGCCCATGACGAAGTGCGCCACGCACTCGAGCAGGGCTTCGCTCTGGCGCTGAAATCGAAGCTTCGGGCGACCAACCGCACCATCGCCGAGGGCGGTCAAGCCGCCGACTGACTCGTTTCGGCGCGTTAAAGGAATCGTTCGGCGCAAAAAGCGTTGGAAGCCATGGTCTTAGTCCTGTGGATAAGTCAGCTTCGAGCATAGTTTCTGTCGGGGGAGTGACGGTGCTCAACATCCTGATCGTCGAGGACGATCCCTTGCTCGCCGAGACGGTGAAAAGCCTGGTCGAGCTCAACCCGCGTTTCCAGGTCACGGCGCTCGCCAACGATCTCGCCAGCGCCGTCGCCGCGGTGGAGGAGCGCACTCCGGACCTCGCCCTGGTCGACCTGCAGCTGGCCAATGGCAGCAGCGGCTATGCCGTCGCCGCCAAGCTGCACGATTTCGGAATCGCCTGCCTGTTCACCACCGCCCGGGCGCCCGGCTTCGCGGTGCGCGACCTCGCCATCGGCTGCCTGCAAAAGCCCTATCGCGAGGAGGATCTGGTCCGCGCCCTGACCGAGGCCGAGGACATATTGAAGGGCCGCCAGAAGCTCGTCCTTCGCCCCCGGCTCCCGGAGCCGCTCGAAATCTACGGCGACGAGGACCGGCCGGACGAGCCCGCCTTCACCCTCGCGGTCAGCCGCCGTACCTCGTGGCTGGCCAAGCTCAAGAAGCTGGTGCGCAGCCCCTCGTCCTTCCGAAGCGCGGCGCCGGTCGCCTAACGGCGCGACTCCCGCCAGACCATCAGCGCCAGCGTCCCGGCGACGAGTGCCGCGATTCCGCTGATCCATTGCGGCACCGTGGTCCCGCTGACGACGACCTCCATGCCGGCGATCAACCGATAAACGTGGACCAGCGCAAAAACCGTCAGAACAATGACGGCCAAGGTCGTGAACGGCTTCGTCATCCTGCCCTCCCCTCGGTCACTCTCCCAAGTCCTTCAGTGCCGCGCCCGCCCCGCGGCGGATCACCAGATTGCGTATCTCGGTCATGTCCTCCATCGCGAAGCGAACGCCCTCGCGGCCGAGGCCGCTGTCCTTCACTCCGCCATAGGGCATGTTGTCGACCCGGTAGGAGGGGACGTCGTTGATCACGATCCCGCCGACCTCGAGCCGGTCCCAGGAATCGAACATCCGGAACAGGTCGCGGGTGAAGAGGCCGGCCTGGAGGCCGAACTTGCTGTCGTTGACCTCCTCGAGCGCGTCCTCGAAGCGGGTGAAGCTCGACAGGATCGCGACGGGGCCGAAGGCCTCCTCGCGGTAGACCGTCGCCGAACGGTCGACGCCTTCGAGCAGGGTCGCCTCCAGCATCGCGCCCTCACGCTTGCTGCCGCACAGCAGTTTCGCGCCGCCCTCGACCGCCTCGCGGATCCAATTGTCGAGGCGCTGCGCTTCCCTGACGTCGATCATCGGGCCGATGAAGGTCTCGCGGTCGTGGGGATTGCCGGCGACGAGGGCCTTCGTCTTTCGCACCAGCCTCGTCTTCAGGGCGTCGTAGATGTCGGCGTGGACGATGATCCGCTGGACCCCGATGCAGCTCTGGCCGGACTGGTAGAAGGCGCCGAAGACGATCCGTTCGACCGCATCGTCGAGATCGGCGTCGCGATCGACGATCACCGCGGCATTGCCGCCGAGCTCGAGCACCACCTTCTTCTTGCCGGCTCTGGCCTTGAGGTCCCAGCCGACCGCCGGCGAACCGGTGAAGCTGAGCAATTTGAGCCGCTCGTCGGTGGTGAACAGGTCCGCGCCCTCGCGATGCGCGGGGAGGATCGAGAAGGCGCCCCTGGGCAGTTCGGTTTCGGCCAGCACCTCGCCGATGATCAGGGCGCCGAGCGGGGTTCGGCTGGCCGGCTTCATCACGAACGGGCAGCCGACCGCGATCGCCGGAGCGATCTTGTGGGCGGCGAGGTTCAATGGGAAGTTGAACGGCGAGATGAAGCTGCACGGCCCGATCGGCACCCGCTTCCACATCCCCTGATAGCCCCGGGCGCGCGGGCTGATGTCGAGCGGCTGGACCTCGCCCGTCATCCGCACCGATTCCTCGGCGGCGATCCGGAAGGTGTCGATCAGCCGGGTCACCTCGCCTTCCGAATCCTTGATCGGCTTGCCCGCCTCGACGCACAAAGCGAAGGCGAGCTCGTCGAAGCGCGCCTGGAAGCGCTCCACGCAATGCTGGAGCACCGCCTGCCGCTCGAAGCTCGCCATCCGCGCCATCGGCCCGGCCGCTTCGGCGGCGGCGGCGATCCCGGCGTCGATCGTCGCCGCATCCGCCTGGGCGCAGCGGAAGGCGATTTCGCCGCTATATTTGTCGGTGACCTCGAGGTCCGCATTGGGCTGCTTCGCCTCGTTGGCGAGGTAGAGCGGGTAGGTGTCCTTGAGCTTCATCTCACCTCGCGAGTGGAATGGGGACACGTACTTTTTCGCGAAAAAGTACGTGTCCCCTTTTTAGAGCGCCGCGCTCAGCTCCTTGATCTCCCGGTTGAGGATCCGGTCGTTCTCCGAATAATCGACCGGGCAGTCGATCAGGTGGACGCCCGGGGTGTCGAGGCAGTGGCGGAGCAGGCCGGGGACCTGGTCGGCGCTTTCGACCCGGTGGCCGCTCGCTCCGTAGCTTTCCGCATATTTGACGAAGTCGGGATTGCCGTAGGTCAGGCCGAAATCCGCAAAGCCCATGTTCGCCTGCTTCCAGCGGATCATGCCGTAGGCGTCGTCGCGAAGGATCAGGACGATGATGTCGAGCTTCAGCCGGACCGCCGTCTCCATCTCCTGGCTGTTCATCATGAAGCCGCCGTCGCCGCAGATCGCCATCACCTTGCGGCTGGGATAGACCATCGCCGAGGCCATGGCCGAGGGCAGGCCGGCGCCCATCGTCGCCAGCGCATTGTCGAGCAGCACGGTATTGGGCGCCCGCGCCGGATAGTTGCGGGCGAACCAGATCTTGTAGACCCCGTTGTCGAGGCAGAGGATCCCGTCGGCGGGCATCGCCGCTCGGACCTGGGCGACCAGGCAGGGCGGGAAGACCGGAAAGCGGCAATCCTCGGACAGCGCGGCGCTGTGCTCGACCTCCGCGGCGCGGGCGCGGAGCATCGCTTCGAAATCCCAGGTTCCGGAGGGGACGATGTCCTCCTTGATCTGCCAGACGGCGTTGGCGATGTCGCCGATCACCTCAACCTGCGGGAAATAGACCGGATCGACCTCGGCGGTGTTGGTGCTGACGTGGATCACCTCGGTGCCGCCGTGCTTCATGAAGAAAGGCGGCTTCTCGATCACGTCGTGGCCGACGTTGACGATGAGATCGGCGGACTCGATCGCCCGGTGGACGAAGTCGCCGGCGCTGAGCGCGGCGCAGCCGAGGAACTTGGCGTGGGTCTCGTCGATCACCCCTTTGCCAAGCTGGGTGGTGACGAACGGGATCCCGGTCTTCTCGACCAGCTGCAGGAGCATCCGGCTGGTCATCTTGCGATTGGCTCCGGCGCCGATGACCAGCAAAGGCGATTTCGCCGCCTCGATCATCCTGACCGCGGCGCGCACCGCTTTCTCGTCGGCGGTGGGGCGGCGCACCAGGCTGGGCTGCAGCGGGCGGGAGTCGGTCTTCTCCTCGGCGATGTCCTCCGGGAATTCGAGATGGACCGCCCCGGGCTTCTCTTCCTCGGCGAGCCGGAAGGCCTCGCGCACCCGGCTCGGTATGTTGTCGGACGACGCCAGCTGGTGGGTGAATTTGGTGATCGGGCCCATCATCGCGACCACGTCGAGGATCTGGAATCGGCCCTGCTTCGACTTCTTGATCGGTTTCTGGCCGGTGATCATCATCATCGGCATCCCGCCCAGCTGGGCATAAGCCGCGGCGGTGACGAGGTTGGTCGCCCCCGGCCCGAGCGTCGCCAGGCACACCCCCGTCTTGCCGGTGTGCCGCCCGTAGGTCGCGGCCATGAAGCCGGCGCCCTGTTCGTGCCGGGTGAGGATCAGCCTGATCCTGGAGCGCGACAGGCTGTCGAGGAAGTCGAGATTCTCCTCGCCCGGAACGCCGAAGACATATTCGACCCCTTCCTCCTCCAGGCACTGGATGAACAGGTCGGATGCCTTGGTCATGTCGGCTTTCCCCTCGCCTGGGCCCGGGTCTATCCCCCTTTGGGTGGCCTGTCACCAAGACCCTGCAAGCCCATCAACTCGCTTGAAAGGGGCCGACTCTTTGGCACATACTCCGCCTCCCTGGGGGGTGTAAGTTCCGATGGAGGCGAGCCGCAGTCTGGCGTTCGGCGCACTGGCGGCCTCGCTGCTCCTCGCGCTCGCCGTCTTCCTTCCGCCCGCCGATGCCCAGCAGGGCGCGGCGCGGGGCGCCGCCTATGTCGGAGTCGCCACCTGCTCCGGCTCGACCTGCCACGGCCGAAGCGAGCCGACCGGCGCCATCGTCCGCCAGGACGAGCTGCGCCTCTGGCAGGACACCTCCAGCCCCGCCGGAGCCCACAGCCGGGCCTGGCGGGTCCTGACCGAGCCGCGCGCCAAGGCGATCGCCGCGCGCCTGGGAATCGGCGAGGCGGCGAGCGCTCCGATGTGCCTGGGCTGCCACGCCACCCCGGCCGCGCCCGGCGCCCGCGGCGCCCGCTTCCAGATCTCGGACGGAGTCGGCTGCGAAAGCTGCCACGGCGCCGCCTCCGGCTGGCTCGCAAGCCATTATGCGGTCGGCGGCACCCACGCCGCCAACGTCGCCCGCGGCATGGTCCCGCTCGACACGCCCCGCGCCCGCGCCGGCCAGTGCCTCGACTGCCATTTCGGAAGCCGGGATGAGGGCCAGTTCGTCGACCACCGGATCATGGCCGCCGGCCATCCCCGGATCAGCTTCGAGCTCGACCTGTTCACCACCCTCCAGCAGCACCACAATGAGGATGGCGACTATCTGCAGAGGAAGGGCCGGCCCGACGCCGTCGCCATCTGGGCGGTCGGCCAGGCGATGGCCCTGGAGCGTTCCTTGACCCTGTTCGCCACTCCGGGGCGGGGAAGCGAGGGCCTGTTCCCGGAATTCTATTTCTTCGATTGCCATAGCTGTCACCGGCGGATCTCCGACGATCCGCGCTTCGAGCCGACCAAGGCCGCCAATCCCGGCCGGCCGATCCCGTCCGGCACCCCGCCCTACAATGACGAGAACATGATCATGCTCGCCGCCGCCGCCCGGGTCGCGGCGCCGGAGCAGGCGCCCCGCTTCGAGCGGGCCAGCCGCAACTTCCACGCCGCTCTGGCGAAGGACCGCGCGTCCGCGCTCGCCGCCGCAACGGCCCTGAAGGCGAGCGCCCGAGCGGTCGCGGACGATCTCTCCCGAGGGGTCACTCGCGCCCAGGTGTTCGAGATCATCGACAGCATCGCCGGAAGCGCCATCTCGCCGCGCTTCACCGATTATGCCGGAAGCGTCCAGGCGGTGATGGCGGTCGACACCCTGCTCTCCTCGCTCGGCCCCGGCGCCCCGGAATCGATCCGGGCCGACATCAACAGCGCCTACCGCGCGGTGCGCGATCCCAATGCCTACGATCCACGCGAGTTCAGGGCGAGCCTCGGCCGGGCCGCGGCCGCGATCCGGAAGCTGAAATGATGCGCAAGCGCGGCCTCCTCGCCATCGCCGCCCTCGTCACCGCCTCGTGCGGAGGCGGCGGCGGAGGCGGCGGCAGCCCGCCGCCCCCTCCCCCGCCCGCCCCTCCCCCTCCGCCGCCGGCGGCGAGCCGCCTCTACGACGTCCCCGCCGCCCTCGCCCTCAGCCAGGCCGAGGTGCAGCAGATCATCGCCCAGGGGGTCGCCGAGGCGCAGGCGCGCGCGCTTCCGGCGACCTTC
The DNA here is from genome assembly GCA_035719905.1 of Allosphingosinicella sp. Classification (GTDB taxonomy): domain Bacteria; phylum Pseudomonadota; class Alphaproteobacteria; order Sphingomonadales; family Sphingomonadaceae; genus Allosphingosinicella. Next base: position 26,583 of record DASTFN010000009.1, on the reverse strand, counting down.
GCGGTGGTCGACCGGGTCGGCAACGTCCTCGCAATCTTCACCATGACCGGCGCCAACCCGCGCCTGCAGGTGCCGCGCGGCCCCAACGGCAGCCTGCACGATCTCCAGGGGGTGGACGTGCCCGGAGCGGTCGCCGGAGCGATCGCCAAGGCGATCACCGGCGCCTACCTCTCCTCGGGCGGCAACGCCTTCTCGACCCGAACCGCGAGCATGATCGTCCAGGAGCATTTCCCGCCGTCGGCCGCGGCAGGCGGGCTCGAGAGCGGGCCTTTGTTCGGGGTCCAGTTCAGCCAGCTCCCCTGCTCCGACCTCGCCGCGCGATTCAACGGCAATGTCGGAGCGGACGGCTTCATCGGACCGAAGCGCTCGCCGCTCGGCCTCGCCGCCGATCCGGGCGGCTTCCCGCTCTACAAGAACGGGGTGGTGGTCGGCGGCATCGGGGTGATGGCGGACGGCGTCTACGGCTTCGATCCCGAGGTGCAGGACGTCGACCGCGACGATGAGGAGACGATCGCGCTCGCCGCCAGCACCGGCTTCGCCGCGCCCGCCGAGATACGGGCCGAGCGGATCAGCGTCGACGGCACCCTCCTTCGCTTCTCGGACGCGACGACCGGCGACCTGCGGTCCAACCCGTCCGCCGCGCCGCCCTTTGCCTCCCTCGCGGGCGCCCTCACCAGCGTTCGCGGCTATTACGACGCGACCATGGGCGTGCTCGCCGGCCGGGCCTATGGCACCGAGGCGTCCGGAATCCGTCCTTCGTCGACCGCCGAATTCCCCAACCCCGACGCCTTCGTCCTGAGCAACGGCGCCGGCGCCAACCGCTTCCCGGTCCGCGCCGGAACCGACGGAGCCCTCACCGCCGCCGAAGTCGCCGCTTTGCTCGACGAAGCGTTCAAAGTGATGTCGGCCGCCCGAGCTCAGATCCGCCGACCGCTCGACAGCCGGGCCCAGGTCAGCATCTCGGTGGTCGATTCGAGCGGCGCCGTGCTCGGGCTGGTCCGCTCGCCTGACGCGCCGATCTTCGGAATCGACGTCTCGCTCCAGAAGGCGCGAACCGCCGCCTTCTTCTCGAGCGCGAGCGCGGCCGCGGCGATCGAGGCCAGCTCCGATGCTGACGTCCGCATGTTCGTCCCGGCGGCCCGGACCTTCTTCGCCGATTCGGCCGCCTTCACCGGCGGCTCCGCCTTCACCGCGCGGGCGATCGGCAACATCTCGCGGCCCTATTTCCCCGACGGCGAGCTCGGCCGCCCGCCCGGGCCCTTCTCGCGTCCGATCGCCGAGTTCAATCCCTTCTCCACCGGCCTCCAGTCCGCGCTGGTCGAGGCCGACGTGAAGGCGCATGTCGGCTTCGTCCTCGGCGGCCCCGACACCCCGGCCCAGTGCACCCACAATCCGAGGCTGGCCAACGGCATTCAGATCTTTCCCGGCTCGGTGCCCATCTATCGCGGCGCCATCCTCGTCGGCGGGATCGGAGTCTCCGGCGACGGCATCGACCAGGACGACATGATCAGCTTCCTCGGCCTCCACAATGCGGGCCTTCGCCTCGGCTCGATCGGCAATTCCGATCCTGCGCGCCGCTCCGACCAGATCGTCATCCCGGTCGGAAGCGGAGTGCGCCTGCGCTACGTCGCCTGCCCGTTCGCGCCCTTCCTCGGCTCGAACGATCAGAATGTGTGCCAGGGGAAATGAGCGTCGGGGCGTTCGTGGTGGGCCTGCTGACCGGCGCGAGCGGAATAGCGCTGGAGCCCCCTCCGTCGCCCCAGCGAAGGCTGGGGCCCCAGGGGGTGAAGAGCGAGGCGCCTTTCACCCGCTGGGATCCCGGCCTTCGCCGGGATGACGGGATGCTGCTGGCCCTGCAGGACCCGCCGCCCGAGGAGCCCGAAGACCCCCTCCCCAACACCCCCGACGAGGAAGGCCGCCGCCGTCCCGGCATCCCCCAGCACGAGCTCGACGACCCGGTCTCCCAGGACAATCCCGGAGCGATCCGGTCGCCGCCCCCCGAAGCCTTCCCGACCGATCAGATCCCGGTCCCCGACCGCTGGCGCCTCATCGAGACGCTCGGAGTGGTCAAGGAGCGCTGGTTCGACCCCTACAACCAGAACACCTACAAGGGCGACCGACCGCTCTGCCTCCCCACCGCCGAGGAGCAGTCGAAAAGGCGCGAGGAGGGCCGCCCGAAATGCCGGACGCCCAAATTCCTCGGCCTCGACGAGGACGATTGGTTCCTCGCCGTCAACGCCGTCTCCGACACGGTGGTGGAACCGCGCACCTTCCCGATCCCGGTCGGGATCCAGACCACCGCGCAGCCCGGAAGCAACGACGTCTTCGGCCGCAACGACAGCCTCGTCCTCTCCCAGACCTTCATCGCCGGCGCCGCGCTCATCAAGGGCTCGACCGCCTATATGCCGCCGCATATCGAATATCGGCTGACGCTCGCGCTCAACGTCAATTACGTCGACGTCGCCGAGCGCCGGGTGCTGTTCGTCGAGCCCAGCAAGGGCACAAGCCGGTTCGACTATGCGCTCGGAATCCAGGAGCTGTTCGTCGACTATCACCTGCGCAACGTCTCCGACCGCTACGATTTCGACAGCGTCCGGGTCGGGATCCAGCCCTTCCAGCTCGATTTCCGGGGCTTCCTGTTCAACGACCAGCAGCTCGGCATCCGGCTGTTCGGCAATCGCGACAACAACCGCTTCCAATATAATCTGATGGCGATCTGGAGGCTCGAGAAGGACACCAACAGCGGCCTCAACAACGTCCTTCAGTCGCCCCGCAAGGACTGGATCGTCCACGCCAACCTCTACCGCCAGGATTTCCCGTTCGTCGGCCTGACCAGCCAGGCGAGCCTCACCCTGAACGTCAACCGCGAGCGCGGCGACCTCGAGGTCGACGACAACGGCTTCCCGGTCCGCCCGGCGCTGATCGGCAATCTGCGCGCCCGCAATTACGAGGTCGCTTATCTGGGCTACAGCGCCGACGGCCGGATCGGCCGGATCAACCTCTCCGCTTCGGCCTACGGCGCCTTCGGCTGGGACCGGAACAACATCTTCACCGGCGAGACCGGCAAGGTCCGGAGCTTCTTCCTCGCCGCCGAGCCCAGCTACGATCTGAACTGGATGCGCTTCCGCGGCGCCTTCCTCTTCGCCAGCGGCGATGGCGAGCCGTTCGACGACAAGGAAGGCGGCTTCGACGCCATCTTCGAGAATCCGATCTTCGCCGGCGCCGACACCAGCTACTGGATCCGCCAGACCATCCCCTTCGCCGGCGGCGGCCGGGCGGTCTCGATCAACGGCCGCAACGGTATCCTCAACTCGCTGCGCTCGTCCAAGGAGCAGGGCCAGTCCAACTTCAACAATCCCGGCACGATCCTGCTCGGCGCAGGCGCCGATTTCGACCTCACCCCGCAATGGCGGCTGAGCGGCAATGTGAACCACCTCTGGTTCCACAAGACCGCGGTGCTGCAGGCCCTCCGCAACGAAGGCTCGATCCCCCGCGACATCGGCTGGGACGTTTCGGCCGCCGCGATCTGGCGCCCGAAAATGACCCAGAACATCGTCTTCCGAGCCTCGGCGGCGGTTCTGCAGCCCGGCGCCGGCTTCCGCGACCTCTTCGCCAATTCGGACCGCGACAAACGTTATTATTCGGTGCTTCTGAACGCGATCGTGAGCTACTGACCCGCACAGGCCGCCCCGCCCTTCCTGAAAGCAAATGGCAGCGCCCGCGCCCATTGCGGGGACACAATACCTAAACCCTTTCCCCGTCGTTCCCCGATCCCAATTCCTTGGCAGGTCACAATTATTGCGCCCCGCACGAGGGATCGGGAAATAGGTATTGTGTCCCCGCAATTAGAGGCGGCGGAAGTGCAGGGCGGATAAGTGCATGCGCTTTGTGGATAGTATCTTGACCCCGCCCCGGCTCTGCCGCCAGCCTCGGCCATGGCCCGGCTCGCTCGCCTCGTCGTCCCCGATCTGCCGCACCACGTCACTCAGCGGGGCAACCGCAAGCAGGACGTCTTCTTCGGCGTCCACGATTATAGCGCCTATCGGGCCCTCGTCGCCGAGGCCTGCGAACGCACGGCGGTCTCCTGCCTCGCCTGGTGCCTAATGCCGAACCATCTCCACCTCATCCTGACCCCGCCCTCGCCGGAGGGTCTGCGCAAGGCGCTCGGCGAAGCGCACCGCCGCTATTCGCGCCGGGTCAACGAGGCGCACGGCTGGACCGGCTTCCTGTTCCAGGGCCGCTTCGCCTCTTTCGTGATGGATCCCGCGCATTTGATGGTCGCGGTCCGCTACGTCGAGCTCAACCCGGTTCGGGCCGGGCTTGCCGAGCGGGCGGAGGACTGGCCCTGGTCCTCCGCCCGGGCGCATATCAGCGGTCGGGGCGACGGCCTCACCGACCAGTCCGGGCTCGCCGGGATCGTTCGCGACTGGCGGGCAATGCTCGAGCAGGGGCTCGAGGCGGGCGATTGCTCTGCCGACGAGGCGATCGAGGCGCATTCGCGCACCGGCCGGCCGTGGGGCGACGAGGCCTTCCTCGAGCGCCTCGAAGCGACGACCGGGCGCTCGCTTCGCCCCCGCCGACCGGGCCGCAAGCCGCGCCGCTAAACGTCCGTCCCAACATGGGGACACAATACCGATTCACCCTCGAGCCAGGCGCCGACCCCGGGGGTAGGATAGCTGTCTCGCCCGAACTGGGTATTGTGTCCCCGCATCGAAATACCCTGCATTGAGGGGACACAATACCTATTTCGTCGGCCAATTGAGTATTGTGTCCCCGCATTGGGGCGAGCGCTTTGGATGGCGCCGAAGGACTGCTGAGCGCCACGCTGTCACTCTATCGTCATGCCGGACTCGATCCGGCATCCATGGACACGGATCGCGGCAATTCGTCGCAGACCGCGTTCATGGATTCCGGCGTTCGCCGGAATGATGTGGGACCCAGCGCATTGATGAATCGTCCTCGTCGGCCCATTGACCCTGGAGGCCCTAATCCGGAGCGTCACCTGCCCCTATATTCGTCCACGCCCGTACCTCCCGAAGGATCCCCACATGACCACCCAAGCCTATGGCGCCCATGCCGCCGACAAGCCGCTCGAGCCGATCGCCATCGAGCGGCGCGAGCCCGGTCCCCGCGACGTCCGGATCGAGATCGCTTATTGCGGGGTCTGCCATTCGGACCTGCACACCGTGCGCTCCGAATGGGGCGGAACGCTCTATCCCTGCGTTCCCGGCCACGAGATCGTCGGCCACGTCAGCGCGGTCGGCGCCGAGGTCTCCGGCTTCGCGGTCGGCGACACGGTCGGGGTCGGCTGCCTGGTCGACAGCTGCCAGCATTGCGCCGCCTGCGACGAAGGGCTCGAGCAATATTGCACGAACGGCTTCGTCGGCACCTATAACGGCCCGACCCAGGACCCGCCGGGCCATACCCTGGGCGGCTATTCGCAGCGCATCGTCGTCGACGAGAAGTTCGTGCTCAGGATCCGCCATTCCGAGGACCAGCTCGCCGCGGTCGCGCCTCTGCTGTGCGCCGGGATCACCACCTGGTCGCCGCTTCGCCACTGGCAGGCCGGCCCGGGCAAGAAGGTCGGCATCGTCGGCATCGGCGGGCTCGGCCATATGGGGATCAAGCTGGCCCATGCGCTCGGCGCCCGCACCGTCGCCTTCACCACGTCCGAAGGAAAGCGCCAGGACGCGCTCGATCTCGGCGCCGACGAGGTGATCGTCTCGCGCAATTCCGAGGAGATGGCCGCCCATGCCGGAAGCTTCGACTTCATCTTGAACACGGTCGCCGCGAGCCACGATCTCGACGCCTTCACCGCCCTGCTCAAACGGGACGGCACCTTGTGCCTGGTCGGAGTGCCCGAGCATGCGCATCCCTCGCCCAGCGTCGGAGCGCTGATCTTCGGGCGCCGGTCGATCGCCGGCTCGCTGATCGGCGGAATCGCCGAGACCCAGGAGATGCTCGATTTCTGCGCCGAGAACGGGATCGTCTCGGAGATCGAGATGATCCCCGTCCAGCAGATCGACCAGGCCTACGACCGGATGCAGAAGAGCGACGTCAAATATCGCTTCGTCATCGACAGCAAGTCGCTGGCCCGGTGACGCGCCCCCTTTAGCCCGCCGCCGCCCTTTGCCATAAGCAGGCGAGCGCGCGCCTCCCTCGTCATGCCGGACGCGATCCGACATCCATGGACACGGATCGTCGGAATCTGCCGCCGTCCGTGTTCATGGATTCCGGCCTTCGCCGGAATGACGGGTCGGGCCGTCGAAGGCGAGGACCCAGGCGACGACGCTGTCGGCCTAAAGTGACCGTCACTCCGCTGCGCGCAGGAGGCCACGACCTTTCGCCTGCTCTTGGCGAGTCCAGATCGGATCGCGAAAAGGGCAAATCCTTGCAGCTGCGGGCGAAAAGGGTTTAGGGAGCTCACCGGAGCAGCATGGCATCATGGCTCAAGGTGCGAGTCGCGCCTGCTGATTCAGGACCACTTGGTTTCCTGTGTTGTGCTGCTCCACCCGAGCGATGATGTTATTCTTCAACGATTTTGCCTGCCTGCGAACGCGTGAGCACCTTCTGACCCTGCTCGGCATCGAGGAGTCTTTCTTCGAGGCAGTGCTCGGCTTCGAACCGCCGCCGCCCCGCCCCGTAGTCCCGCTCCCTGTCGAAACGATGTCGGTTCTGAGTCTCCCGCTCTTCATCCGTCACGATATTCCGAAAAAGAACAAGAAGCGCGGCTATCGGACGGTGTGGGAACCGTTCTTCAAGAACGAATATAAGGCCCTCGCCCGAAGGCTGCAGAGCTACCTTAAGGTCCGGTTGGCGGGCTATCCCCACCCACGTGCCTTCGGTTTCGTCGGCGGGAAGAACATCCGGGAAAACGCCCGCGATCATTGTGGGCATCGAAACCTCCTGTGCCTCGACATCAGGGACTTTTTTCCCTCGATCACTCGGCAGCGGGTGGAGCGGCTGTTCCTCGAGGCGGGCATGGCCGCCGAGATCGCCGACCTCCTCAGCAGGTTCGTCTGCATCGGCGGTTCGATTCCTCTCGGCCTTCCCACCAGCCCGACCATATCCAACGCCATATTCCTAGCGGCGGATGCCGATCTCCTCGCCGCGGCCGAGGCTCACGACGCGACCTATTCGCGATATGCCGACGACCTCGCCTTCTCCGGTCAAGGAAGCTTGCCCGCCCTGTCCCACGTCAGCACCATCCTGAGCAGGCATGGATTCGAGATCGCACAGGAAAAGACCCGGAGGTCGAAGCTCGGGCAGGCCCATTATGTCACCGGGTTGAGCGTCAGCGATCCCTCCGGACCGCACGTGCCCAAGGAAATGAAGCGCCGGCTTCGGCAGGAACTTCATTACGTGGAGAAGCACGGTTTGGACGATCACTTTCGTCACCGGGGGACCAACGATGCGGAGGTGATCCAGCGCGAAATCAATCGGCTAGACGGGCAGGTCAAGTTCGTCTCCTATCATGAACCCCGGGTGCGAAGCGGCCTTCGGGACCTCTGGCAGACTCTCTTGGAGAAAAACGGCGCCAAGCCGAGCTATTCTCCGAAACACCATGGCCGCATTCCGTTCGTGGCTTTCGTCGACGAGAGCGAATTCAAGAGGGGCGACGAGACCTTCCTTGCGCTGGCCATGTCAGTCAGCCAGCATCAGGACAGGATCGAGATCGCGGCGCGGGAGACGCTGGACGCCTTCCTTTCGGATACTTTTGCCGATGGCGACGTCGAGGCCATTCATGCCCGCGGCCTCCATTTCGTCGACGCGACGGAAGACTTGCGCCGCGCCTATGTGGAGCGCCTCCAGGCGATGCCGTTCGAAGGCTATGTAGTCATGGGCCGTCTCGAGAGCGCCGGGGCCTACGAGGAAACCTATCTCCGCCTGATCGGCGCGATCATCCGCCGGCGATTGATGGCCGCCGAAAGCCAGCTCGCATGCTTCCTTTTCGAGCAAAATGATAAGGTGAGCCGCGAAAATATCCGAGCGCTGATCGAGGCGGAATGGCAGAAGCTGCGTGCGGAGAAGAACCGGCACCCGAAGATTATCGCGGTCGATTTCGTCTCGAAGCCGAGTCTGGGCACGAGCGTCCCAGACTTCCTGCTTGGCCTTCTCGGGAAATATCTTCGCTCGGGCTCGCAGCGAACGAAGGCGAATGTCTTTCCTCGCGACGTCCTTCAGTTCGAGCGCCTCCGGGATAAATACCGGCTGATTCTCGACGTGGATACCAACACGGAATATTCGCGGAGGCGTCCGATCCCGCCTTGGTAGGAGAACTGGCGGCGAACTTCGCGGGCAGCGCCCGGGTGGGGAGATGACGCGACCCCTTTAGCCGGCCGTCGCCCTTTGCCATAAGGGTGGCGGTCGAGGAGGGGGTGAATGCCGGGATTGCGCGCCTCCTTCGTCAGGCCGGACTTGATCCGGCATCCATGGACACGGATCGCGGCAATCTGCAGCCGGCCGCGTTCATGGATTCCGGCTTTCGCCGGAATGACGGGTGCGGCCCTGCTCCTTGGCTCCCCGCTCGCCGCCTCGGAAACCGAGAAGGCCGTCGCCCGGGACTATGCCCTGGTCCGAGCGGCCGCCGCGCCCCGCACCCAGGAATGGGACCTGGCCGAGGCGAAGAGCGCCGGCTGCGTCTCCTGCCATACGGACAGCGACCGCAAGACCATGCATTCGAGCCCGGCGGTGGTGCTCGGCTGCGTCGACTGCCACGGCGGCAACGGGGCGATCGTCGGCAATGCCGCGCTCGCCCATGACGACCCCGCCTACGTCGCCGCCCGCGACCGGGCGCACGTCCTCCCCCGATACCCCAAGTCCTGGCACTGGCCGTCGAGCGCCAATCCCCGCCGGACCTACACTTTGCTCAACAAGGAGAGCCCCGAATATGTGCGCTTCATCAACCCGTCCGACTATCGGGTGGCGCGCGACAGCTGCGGGGCCTGCCATATCGAGGTGATCGAGGCGGCGGAGCGCTCGATCATGGCGTCGGGGGCGATGCTGTTCGGCGGGGCCGCCTATAATAACGGCATCGTCCCCTACAAGAATTACATTTTCGGCGAGGCCTACACCCGCCACGGCGAGCCGGCGAAGATCGTCTCGCCGCTCGATCCGCGCTCGATCACGCCCGAGCAGAAGGCGCGCGGGGTCCTCGCCGAGCTCTATCCGCTGCCGACCTGGCACGTCATCCCGCCGGGCGACGTCTTCCGGGTGTTCGAGCGCGGCGGGCGGACGATCGGAAGCCAGTTCCCCGAAATCGGCCTCCCCTCCCCTTCGGGCTCGATCCAGCGTCTCGAGGAAAGCGGCCGGCCGGACATCCGCCAGTCGAACCGCGGCCCGGGCACCGGCCTCAGGGTCGCGATTCCCGTCCTCAACATCCACAAGACCCGTCTGAACGACCCCTTCATGTGGTTCATGGGCACCAACGACCAGCCCGGCGACTATCGCCATTCGGGCTGCGCCGGCTGCCACGTCGTCTACGCCAACGACCGCGAGCCGAGGCACAGCCTGACCTGGGCGCAGTTCGGCCGCGACGGTCAGACGGCGACGGTCGACCCGACGATCAGGGACAAGACCGAGGCGGGCCACGCCCCCGCCGACGCCGCGCACGAGAGCCTGAAGGAAAAGGGCCACCCGGTCCGCCACGCCTTCACCCGGGCCATCCCGACCGCCCAGTGCATGAACTGCCACATGCACCAGCCCAACATCTTCCTGAACTCTTTCCTCGGCTACACGATGTGGGATTACGAGGCCGACGCCGACCTGATGTGGCCGGGGCCGGAGAATAGGCTGGCCGCGGCGAATCCCGCCGAGGAGCAAAGCCTTCGCCGCCAGCATTATCCGGACGCGGCCCAGGTTCACGAGGTGCTCGACCGCAATCCCGAGGGCGCCGCGCCGCGCGGGCTGTGGGGCGACCTCGATTTCCTGCGTAACGTCTACGACCGGGTGAACCCGCTGGCGAAGCACACCCAGTTCGCCGACTATCACGGCCACGGCTGGAACTTCCGCGCCGTCTACAAGCGCGACCGCGAGGGCAATCTGCTCGATTCCGAGGGCGCGATCGTCGCGCCCGACGATCCGGAGAAGTTCAGGAAAGCGGGCTCCGCCGAATTCGTCCCGCCGGGCGAGCAGAAAGGCAAGGCGGTCCACATGATGGACATCCATGCCGAGAAGGGGATGCAGTGCGCCGACTGCCATTTCGCCCAGGACAGCCACGGCAACGGCTATATCTACGGCGAGGTCGCCAATGCGGTCGAGATCGGCTGCCGGGACTGCCACGGCACCGCCGGCCAATATCCGAACCTGCTGACCTCCGGCCCGGCCGCCCCGCCGAAAGGGACAAACCTCGCTCTGCTTCGCAACGAGGACGGGCGGCGGCGCTTCGAGTGGATGGTGAACGAGGCGGGCCGGCGGGTGCTGATCCAGCGCTCGATCGTCGATCCGGAGCTGGAATGGGAAGTGTCGCTGGTCAAGGACAGCCTCGACCCTCAAGGCCCGGTCTTCAACCTCAAGGCGGCCCGGGCGAAATTGATGTCGAGCGAAGGGGCGGAAAGCGGTCGCTATGTTTTCGGAAGTGGAGTCGCTCCCGAAAAATTGGCGCATAAAGACAGTGAGATGGCCTGTTTCACCTGCCATCTCAGCTGGACGACGAGTTGCGGCGGCTGCCATTTGCCGATCGAGGCGAACTGGAAGACCCGAAGCCAGAAATATGAAGGCATCGAAACCCGCAATTTCGCGACCTACAACCCGCAGGTCGCGCGCGACGACATGTTCCAGCTCGGCCGCCACCAGACGACGAAGGGCAACATCATCGCGCCGGTCAGGTCTAGCTCGGCTTTGATCTTGAGCTCTACCAACATCAATCGCGAAAGGATTTACGTCCAGCAGCCACCGATCAGCGCCGCCGGTTTTTCGTCGCAGGCCTTCGCCCCGCATTTCCCGCACACGGTGCGCAGGACTGAGACGAAAATGTGCACGGATTGCCATTTATCGCAACTAAACGACAATAATGCGATCATGGCGCAGCTGCTCCTGCAGGGCACCAACTTCGTCAATTTCGCCGGCCTGCACGCCTTCGTCGGCCTCGACGGCGCCTTCGAGGCGGTTCGGGTGACCGAATGGGACGAGCCTCAGGCGGTGATCGGCTCCTATCTGCAACGCTACGCCTATCCCGATTTCTGGCGCCTCCACGTCGACCGCAACAAGCGCGAACTGGTCGGCTGGACCCGCTCCGGCAAGGGCTCGCGCGAGCAATTCGCCAACCTCGTCCAGGACACCGGCGGCACCGTCCGCTGCCTCCAGCAGCGCGGCGAATATATGTTCGTCGCGGAGGGGAAAGGCGGCTTCAGGGCCTATGACATCGCCAGCGTCGGCAACAAGAGCGTCTCCGAGCGGATCGTCACCGCGCCCTTCTCGCCGCTCGGCCAGGACACCAGAATCGGCTCGAGGAACGCGACCTGCGTGGCGCTTCCGACCAACCAGCCGATCAGCGTCGGCCGCAACGAGGCGATCCGCCGCGACCGTCCCGAGAATCAGGAGCAGGCCTTCCACCCGCTCTATCGCTATGCCGTCGTCACCGACGCCGAGGAGGGGCTGATCCTGATCGACGTCGAGACCCTCGCCGACCGCGAGCCGCGCAACAATTTCCTCAAGCGCGCCCTCACCTGGAACGAAGGCGGAGTGCTGGACGGAGCCCGGCACGTCACGCTCGGCGGCCGTTACGCCTACATCGCCGCCGCGGCCGGGCTGGTCGTCGTCGACCTCGACGACCCCTTGCACCCGCGCCACGCCGCCACCATCCCGCTCCGCGACGCCCGCGCCTCGGCGCTGCAATTCCGCTACCTGTGGGTGACCGACGCCGACGGCCTCAAGCTGCTCGACGTGACGAAGCTGGACTCGCCCCGCCTGATCCCGTCGGCCACGGTCCCGCTCGCCGACGCGCGCCGGGTCTATGTCGCCCGCACCTACGCCTATGTCGCCGCGAAGACGGACGGGCTGGTGATCGTCGACGTCACCCGCCCCGAGGCGCCCCGGATCCACCAGCAAACCACCTTCGGCGGCCGGATGACCGACGCCGAGGACGTAATCGTCGCCTCGACCAACGCCTCCCTCTTCGCCTACGTCGCCGACGGCCGCGCCGGCCTAAAGGTCCTCCAGCTCACCGCCCCCGACACCCAACCCAATTTCTACGGCTTCTCCCCCGCGCCCAAGCCCGACCTCATCGCCTGGGCGAAGACGCCGCGGCCGGCGCTGGCTTTGTCCAAGGGCTTGGACCGGGATCGGGCGGTGGACGAGACGGGCGGCCAGATTGCGGTGTTCGGGCGGCTGGGGTCACGACCGTTCACGCGAGCGGAGATGGAGCGGCTGTTCCTCAACCGGCGGGGGTTGCCGTTCAAGGTGAGCGATACGGGTGGGATGGAGGATTGGGTGGGCTGATGCCCAATCCGAGTCGAAGTCTAGCTCGAACGCCTCCGCCAAGACCTCCATCGCCTCGCCGCCACTGCCGTCGAGATGGGTTCGCTCAAAGGGCACGAAGGGTCGGGCGCGGTCTCCTGCGCCGCAGGCCATCCCCATCCTCCCTGTAAACAGCGACAGTATATATATTGGCGGGCTAGAGGCGGGTCAGAACGGCGTGGTAAATGTATACTGTCACTGTTTTCCCAAGAGTCTGTTCCCAGCTCCCCTTTTACTTACCTGAAAGAGTTCCTGAATGGACCTCGCGGAGAACCCGCACCGCCGCGAAAAAAAGAGGGGGGCGTCTGCCTCGATGTGAGAGTGCGGAACCGCTGAGTAATCCTGGCCGATACGTAGGCATAAGAGACTGGGACTATCTTCCTTGCCCCAGCGACCTCGCCTGTCGAATCAATGGATGCGCCGAGATATTCGGTCCATTTATTATAGAGAGCGCCTCTGCACTCATACCTCGATTGGGGACAAGTACGACCCGGCTGCCCATCGTAACATCCTGTGCAAAGCCCGTGCTCTTTATGAGCCCAGCGAGCGCGGGCACTAGCTTCGCAGAATTCGCTGGCAAGCCCCGTGTCAGCGCCCGATATTGACGCCCAGCACCCCGCTGAAGGAACAGCTTTCTAAGAATTGTGACTAGCACTTTGACACTGGTAGATAGGCTCGATTCCATCACCGCGCTGTTTGTACCCGCGTACGCAGAATATTTCTCTATAGCTGTGTTGCCAGAAATTATACCGTCCGGTAGGTCCGCCCTACTTACAACTCCGTCCATCCTTCCGATTACGCAATCCTCGAACGTGGGCAATGACGCTCTAGTATTGTCCAGGCCGGAGCGGCCAATCTCAATACGAGAGAATATGCAGTTTTTGAACGTTATCCTAGATAAGTCTACATCGTCGTCTAAAGTTAAAACCTCAAAGTCTGCTCCTTGGATTACGGCTTTGTCTCCTTTGTAGGACTCACCCTCCTCTACAAGGATTGATATTAAGTCTGCGGCCGTAACCCCTAGTTTCGAGTATTTCGAAGCTTCATATAAGGCTATCGACAATCGCGACGTTCCGCCCTGCATCTCTACAACGAAAGAGTGAGCGAGAGCCCCAAGGCCACATTTGGCCTCTTCCAAAAACGGCGGGATCACGAATGGATTTGAAACAAAGCGGCCTAAGTCACCACCCCCAGCCACATCAGCAAAGTCGGCGTCGATAAATTCTCTCGCGCCGTTGCGCCCGGGCACCGCGCCCAAGCCGGGAAGACGACTCGCTAAGAGACTAGCAGGTTCGTCCGCATCTTTGCCAAATACTGTATGAAATACGAGTCGTAGATCGCTGTCTTCCAGAAGCTTTCCAGCACCGGAATATCTTCGAGCTCGTGATGCCAAGCTCTCTATAAATAACCTCAGCATCTGTGGATCAAAACCGACCCCCCACACCTGGTTTACTTCCCGTTCGCAAATTTTGTTAAGTAACAGGTTCCATCCAGCCGTGGCAGTCAGACCTCCAAGATCTTCTCCTGAACCGATTAGTCCGCTATTCGCCAAATAGCCCAATAACAGAGGTCTGGTCGGGAGCCAGTCCGGAAGGGTACGTCTTTTAGCCCCTAAGTATTTTGCTACCTGCTCATCAGTGAATCCCGACAGCTCTAACAAAATGTCATCAGCTCCATAACCCATAGCTTTTTGACACTCGTCCCGAGAGTCGAAATAGCTCTCACGACCAGCTAAGAAGATCGATGATCCAATCGGGGTTTGCTCAAAGAATCTTTTTACCAACTCAACAGCGAATCGTCTTGCTTCCTTTAGATTTGACACTGAAACGCTAAACTGTGGCGGGGTTAGCTCATCAAATCCGTCCAGAAATAGGGTCACATAGCCGGCCCTCCAGGCTGCAATTAGACTTGAATAGTCATCAAATCCTATGCGCTGAGAGTGGCGGAATAGAGCCTCATCGGGCTGCACTTGAGCAATATGCTCTCGCAGGTTCAAGTACACCGGACACATTACGGTTGACCCCGCGATAAACATCTCTCGACATCTATAATATATGTCACGCAGTGTCATGCTTTTCCCAGAGCCGTAATCGCCTAGGATTATAAACCTCTGTCCTACATCCGACAGTTCGGCAAGGCCGGCGGCCTGCAGCGACTGGCCTGTGTCTGCGCGTATTAGGGCAGTCGGAATGTAGGAGTTGGCGGGAACTCTTATGTCATTTTCGTCAGAGGGATTCCTGACACTTCCAAACGAGTGACTTTCTCGAGTGCGAAGATAATGCCGGGCGTTAAATAATCGTGAAAATAACGTGCCGAAAGATATTATTTCTCTTGGACAGCCTGTTTTGGATGAACGTACCACCTCATTTTGATCGGCTGTTGGCTCAGAAAAAGTGACCAAGAGTATTCGAAAGTTATAGTCGCCAAAACGAGAACTTAATCTCAGCCTTCGAACAAGCTCTTTGCTTTTAGCCAAATCATCTTGGATCTTGAGCTTTGTTCGAAGCATCGTAGCTTCAATGAGAATCAGTTCACTACCGGTGTCTATGATCTCATCTCGCTCTCGCCCGTCGACCTTCGTCGCACCTAACGCCTCTCCATGACCATAGAGACGCCGGGCTACTTGACGCACTGAGGCTTCGAATTGTTCTGGCGTTGGCGCATCAGAGCGGAATTGAACCAATCAGCCCTCGCTTTCACGATTAGACAACAGAACATCTGGACGGCAGTCAAGTGCCACGTTTTCGAGCGGTAAGATGCTCGGCCCCTAGTCCTGGCCGCTCAGCCCCTTCTCGATCAGCCGCCTTATCGCTTCGGAGCGTGAGGGTTTGGGGTCAGGCTGACGGTCGATCCAGGCGGTGATCGCCGCCCCTATCGGTGCCGGGATGCGTACAGTCACCGCCGGATCGCGGCCGGTGCGTGGGCGGCCGCGGGGTCTTTTTTCCTTGTCGGCTATTGACCCGCTCCTATTTTTGGCGTACCAATAATCAGGCCGGGGCAAGGCATCCGCCTTGCTCCGGCTCTCACCCCTCAACGTTCTCCACAAGGAGGCGAAGAATGGTTGACGGGCAGCATAAGCTGTCGCGCCGTGCGCTGCTAGGCGCTGTCTGCGTGGGGCCGGTTCTTTCCCGTCATTCCGGGCTTGATCCGGAATCCACCTTCACTTCTCCGGCGGAAGGAAGAAGATGGATCCCGGATCAAGTCCGGGATGACGAGGAGGGCGAGCCTTCCGCGCTCACTAATTGGGAGCGCCGCGGCACCTGCTGGTGCCAGCTACGTGCCTGGCACCAAATCCCCCCGCTCCTACGCCGCCTCGGCCGGCGCCGTCTCCTCGATTCTGATGTGCAGCCCCAGCGCCTTCAGCACCTTCAGCACCGTCTCCAGCGTCGGGTTGCCGTCCTCGCTCAGCGCCTTGTGAAGCGCCTGGCGGTTCATCCCGGCCTCGCGGGCGAGCTTGCCGATGCCGCCGCGAGCCCGGGCGACGGCGCCGAGCGCGTAGGCGATGTAGCGCGGGTCGCCGCTGTCGACGGCGTCGTTGAGGAGATCCGCCTGGTCGGCGGCGCTGTCCAGATATTCGGCCGCGTCGAACGGCCGAGTCTCGATCGTCATGTGCCCGGTTCCTTCAATCAATCATTCCATCAATCGTCGGCATTTCTGCACTTCATCCCAGCTGGGCCGCCATCTCCTTCGCTCTCCTGATGTCGCGTTCCTGGGAATCCTTGTCGCCGCCGCAAAGCAGCAGAACGACCCGCTCCCCGCGTATCGTGTAATAGATTCGGTAGCCCGGCCCGGCATCGATCCTGAGCTCGCTGACGCCGTCGCCGATCCCGGCATGATCGCCGAAATTGTCGGTCGAGACGATCCGGGCGAGACGACGGATGATGCCGCGTCGCCCGATCGGGTCGCGCAACGCCTTCAGCCACTTCGCGAACGCCTCGGTTTCGACCACCTCCGCCATGTGTCGCATGTAAGCGACTACGGCGTCTTCGTCAACTATAGGCGACAAGATTGTCCGCTATTCGAGGGAAAGCCCCTTGTCGATCAGCCGCCTAATCGCGTCGGAGCGAGAGGGCTTGGGGTCAGGCTGGCGGTCGATCCAGGCGGTGATCTTCGCCTCCATCTCGACGGGGATGCGTACCCCCTTCGTCGGGGACTCGCCGGTCCGCGGGCGGCCGCGAGGTCTTTTTTCGAGATCGGCTATTGACCCGCCCCTATTTATCGTGCACGAAATATCAGAAGCCGAGGCCAGGCGCCCGCCTTGCTCCGACTCTCACCCCGCAACGTTCTCCGGAAGGAGGCGAAGGATGGTTGACGGGCAGCATAAGCTGTCGCGCCGGGCGCTGCTAGGCGCTGTCTGCGTGGGGCCGGTGCTTTCCCGTCATTCCGGGCTTGATCCGGAATCCATGGACACCGGCCGGGTCGAACCTGATACCGCCGTGTTCATGGATTCCGGCTTTCGCCGGAATGACGGGTGGGACCATGCCCTCGCCCGGTTCCAGGAGGCGCAGGCCGTTCTCGACGACGCCCGTGGCGAGCCCGACCAGGACGCCTACGACGCCCTACTCGACGGGCATAGCGACGCGCTTTGTGCGCTTCTTGCCCTCCCCGCCCCCGATCTTGCCGGCCTTGCCGCCAAGCTCGATGTCATCGTCGCTCAGCTCGCGTGGGAGCAGAGCGGAGCGGAGGATTGCCTCGAAGGGGTGCGGCAGGATGCCCGGCGTCTTGCCGCGTCGGCGCGCTAAATATGGGTTCGCACAAAGATCACGAAGGCACAAAGGGGCCGCGCCGGTTTTGACGCCGCAGGCCATTCCAACCCTGATACCGAGTCATACCCGCCAGGGAGGATCGCTTCGCGCTCGTCGCCCGCGCGGCCGCTTCGTGCCTTCGTGATCTTTGTGCGAACCGAATTTTTCCAGGGCCTGCCGGCCCAGCCGAAGCGGGTCTTCAGATTCAGCAGAACCCCTCCACCATGCTTCGCATGGTCCCCCTCCCCGCGGAATCGCGGGGAGGATCTTTTAGCGCTGCGCCTTCTCGTCAGCCAGCAGCCGCACCAAAGGCTGGAGGCCGGGGCCGTAGCGGGCGAGCACGTCATGATCGCCCGCCGTGTCGAAGTGGGTGACCAGCGACGTGCCGTTCCAGACGTGGATGGCGAACCAGGGGGGGTCGGCGACGATCATCGGGCGGTCGTCGGGTAAGTCCGGGTCGATCGGCTGGAAGTCGAGGGCGACCTGGGGGGCAGTGGAGGGGCAGATGGCGAGGGTCGTTCCCGCCCATTGGGTCACCACGGGGCGGTGGAGGTGGCCGGCGACGATGGCGACGATGTTGGACTGGGCCGCGACGATCGACTCCAGCCGCTTCACCCATAAGGCGCCGGGGTTCTCGGTCATCCAGCTGTGGCCGCTTTCGATCGGCGGGTGGTGGAGGACGAGGAGGGTCGGACGGTCCGGCGCTTCGGCCAGACGCGCTCTCAGCCAGTCGGCGCGGGTCTCGCAGAAATTGCCGCCGTGGCGGCCTTCCTCGAGCGTGTCGAGGACGAGGATGCGAAGATCCCGGTCCTCGATCGCATATTGGAGGAAGCCGTCCGGCATGGAGAGATGGGGGAAATTGGCGCGGAAGGCGTCGCGGCCGTCATGGTTGCCGAGCGCGTAGAAGACCGGGAAGGGCAGGTCCGCCACCGCCTCCTTCAGCCGGGCGTAGGATTCGGAATCGTCGCCGGTGTCGGCGAGGTCGCCGGTGGCCAGCAGCAGGTCCGGTTGCGGGGCCAATTCCACGAGGGTGCGCAGCGTCGTGTCGAGCCGCTTGCGGTTGAGCTCGTCGGGATTGCCGGGCTCGAAGCCGAGATGGACGTCGGTGATCTGGGCGATCAGCATCTAACGCCCCGCCTCCGCGACCGCGCTGTCGCGCTTCTTGCCCCTGACCTGCCTCCGGATCAGCATCGACGGCGCCCCCGCGTCCATATGGTAATCATGACACATTGCGCAGGAGGATGGCACCGGTTTCGAGCTGCCCTCCCCGCCATGGCAGGTGCGGCAGCTGGCCAGGTCCGGAATTAGGAGGTCCGAGGCGGCGCTCGAGCGCTCGGCGGCGTGGCAGCTCGAGCAGCTCTGGGTGGCATGGGCGCGGTGGTCGAACCAGCCCTTGTGCAGGTACCGCAGCGGAAAGGCGACCGGGGCGATCCGGAAGTCCAGCGAGCCGCCCGGAGGAGCCTCGACCCGGTGGCAGCCCCAGCAGGCGCCGCCGGGCGAGAAGACGCTCCTGATCGCCCGCTCGGCGCTTCCGGGGCCGCGGGCGAACTGGATGCGGTTGCGAAGGTCGGGCGAATCGCCCGGGCGCCGCCGCGCCGCCGGGACGAGCACCGAGGGCCGGGCCGCGCCTCGGCCGCGATAGAAGTCGCGAAGGTCGGCGACGACCTGGGCGGGCTCGCCGTGGCGCAGGGTCCGCAAAGTGCCGCCGCTGCGGTCGAAGGCGAGGTCGTGGCACATGGCGCAATCCTCCTCCATGTCGACCGGCTGGAAGCGGGCGCCTTCGGGGGCGGGATCGTGGCAATCCTTGCATTCGAGCGCCTGGCCGAAGCCGTAGCGGGCGCCGAGCCGGCGGGCCATCTGGGCGACCCCGCTGCTCCGCGACAGGTGCAAAGCGTGGGGGAATTTGAGGCCGCTGTCCTCCTGCGGCAGTCGCGCCAGCGAGACGCGTTTCAGGATCGGCCGGTCACCGCTCCAGCCGCCGATCAGGACGGGCGAGAATGAAGGGTGGGAGCGGCCGAAATCGCCGGCATTGGGGAGCGGCGTGTCGGGCAGCTTCTTCTTCAGATCGCCATGGCAGTCCGCGCAGAAACGCTGCGCCGTCGCCGGCATCTCCTTCCTGCCCTCATGCTCGGTATGGCATTCGACGCAGCGCCCCGGAGGGATGTCGAACTTCTCCTTGAAGGCGAGCTCGATCCGGCGCCAGCGGCCGAGATCGGGCCGGGCCCGGGCGAGCCGGAACGGATCGGCATGGTCGTGGACCTTGGTGTGGCAGGTCTTGCAGGCGGTATCGCGGACCGCCTCGAACGGCTTGACGTGGCAGGCGGTGCAATTGGCCTTGAGCCCGGCATGGGCCGAGGACAGGCTGCCCGACGACCAGATTTCGTCGGCATGGAATCGGGCGAAGGTCGCAGCCTTCTGCTGGCGGTCGTAATAGGCCTTGATCGGCCAGGCGAGACCGACGGCGAGGACGAGTAGTGCGAGCAGCCAGGCGAGACCGCGCTTGCCGGGCATCACCGCGGCGAGCGTGAACAGCCGCTCGGCGCTCTTGTCGAGCTTGACCTCGCCTTCGCCGGTACGCTCGACCGCGACCTCGATCTCGTCCGACCCGGCCGCCACCGGCATGAAGCGAAGGACGTGGCTGGCGATCAATATGTCGCCGCCGGTGGCGAGCTCGATGGTTCCGAGCGACGACTTGCGCCCGTTCAGCTCGACCGACAGGCCCGGCTCGACTTCGACCTTGAGCCGGCCGGACTCGCGCTCGACCACCGCGTGGCGCAGGGCGACGGCGAGGTCGGTGAGGTGGATCTCGCAGGCCGGGTCGCGGCCGACGGTCAGACGCTCGCCTTCGACCCGGCGGGTGCGGACGATCTCCCGCCCTTCGGCGCTGTGGGAGACGGTGCGGATCAGGAAGGCCATCGCCGCTACCAGTAGAAGAAGACGCTGACGACGTGGGCGGCGAGGGCGGCGAGCAGGGCGAAGGTGAAGGGTATGTGGACGTAGAGCCAGACCTCGAGCAGGGCCTTGATCCGAAGGTGTCGGCGGATCCGGGCGAGGGCCGCGGCCTTGCGCTCGAGCAAGGCGGCGACGCTCTCCAGGGCCCGGGCCTGCTCGCCGGTCGCCACGGCGAGGCGGCGGCGGGTCTCGGCGAGGGCGCGGGCGGTCCGGCAGCGATCGTAGCGGCCGGAGAGACGGCGGTAGAGGCCGCCGGCGAAGGCGTCGTCGTCGAGCGAGATCTGGACGATCCGGGCTTCCTCATGGCCGAGCGGCTGGGCGGCGGTGCGGAGCTGGCGGTCGAGCTTGATCACCGCATCGATCATCTGCGGCCGGGTCATCTCCGAGCGGCTGGCGCCGAGCTGCTGGGGCAGCCGGGCATAAGCGACGATCCCGTAGAGGCCGGAGAGAATGACCAGGATCATCAGCGCGTAGGCGAGGGTGTGGACGTTGAGGCCGAACTGGAAGCCGGTGTGGAGGGTGGCGATGACGACCAAGGAGAGGCCGAGATAGACATGGGCGCTGGTCCAGGCCTTCAGGGACCAGCGGCCCCGCGTCATCGCCCGCTTGCGCAGCCCGAGCAGGGTCAGCCAGAGGATGAGCAGGACTCCGACCGTTCCGAGCGCATAGCCGTAGGGGCTGCCGCCATTGGGCCGCGGCTGGGCGTCGATCAGGACGTAGCCGGCGAGGGCGACGAGGGAGAGCGCGAGGGCGATCTTGAGCCAGAGGAAGCGGCGGTGGCGAAGGAAGCCCTCGTGGCTTGCGCCGAGATCGGTGCGGGGGATGGAGCGGGAGGCCATTTACGTCGCCGCACTCGTCATTGCGAGGAGCGAAGCGACGCGGCAATCCAGTACAGAGCCTGTCTCAGCCGCTGAGCTGGATTGCTTCGCTGCGCTCGCAATGACGGGTTTGCTCATCCTTCCCGCTCCAGCCGGGCGACGGTCAGGAACTGCTCCGGAGCGACGCGGATGGCGGCGCCGGTGGGGCAGGCGCGGACGCAGGCGGGGCCGCCGCTTATGCCTGAGCACATGTCGCATTTCACCGCCTTCTTCGGCGTGTCGGGCGAGACCCTTTTGTCGATCCACTTGCGCGACGGCTCGCCGGGGCCGGGGCCGAGGCCGGCGAGGAGCCAGGCGAGGAGCGGCGGCTTCTTCGGCGGCACCTTCTCCATCCGGATCACTCCGTAGGGGCAGTTCCTCTGGCAATTGCCGCAGCCGATGCAGGTCTCGTCGATATAGACCTCGCCGTCGATGCCGCGGTGGATGGCGTTGGGCGGGCAGTCGGCCATGCAATGGGGATGCTCGCAATGGCGGCAGGAGGTCGGCACGTGGAGATGGGCGTAGGTCTTGCCGGCCTCGCGGTCGAGCCGGGAGAGGCCCTCGTGGCTGTCGGCGCAGGCGCGCTCGCAATTGTCGCAGCCGACGCACAATTTCTCGTCGATGAGGAGGACGTCGGTGGCCTCGCCGATGCCGTTGTCGACGAGGAAGCTGGCGATCGACGAATACATGTCGACGGCGCCGCCGAAGCCGTCCTTCTTGGCCTCGATGAAATCGTTGAGCTGTTGCCGGGACGCCATTTCGGCGCGGGCGCGGGCGAGCAGCTCGGGCTTGCGGTCGAGGAGATTGCGGAAGGCGGCGCCGTCGAGCCGGATCACCTCCGACTTGATCGCGGCCCGGACCGTGGCGGTTCGGCGGCCGCCCTCCAGAAGCGCCATCTCGCCGACATAGGAGCCGGCCGGGAGGTAGCGCAGGAAAATGGGCCGGCCGCCGATCGACTTCTCAACCACCATCGAGCCCTGGCGGATGACGAAGAGGTCGCGGCCTTCCGCGCCTTCCTCGATGATCGCCTCGCCCGCCTTGACGCTTTTCACCTCGGCGGTTTCTAGGACTTCGACGAGATCGTCGGGGGTGAGCCCCGAGCCGAACATCTGGAGCAATTGCCGCTCGATCGAGATCCGGGTGATCGCCCGCCGAGCCGCCGGAACCGCCGACATCAGCTTGAGGGCCGCCATTCGCGGTACCTCGACCAGGATCGAATCCTCGGCGGCGCGAACGGTAGCGCCACGGCGGCGGCCGGAGATCAGGCCGACCTCGCCGAAGATCGAGCCGGCGCCGATCGGGACCTTGATCGAGGGGTCGGCGCTGCTGACCTCCACCGAAACGGATCCCGAGGCGATTCCGAACAGGGAGGATCCGATATCCCCGCGCTCGAACACCACCTCCCCCGCCCGATAGAAACGCGCTTCGCTGTCGAGCATGAACTCGCGCATCTGCAGCGGCGACATGTCGTTCAATATCGCGACGTTGCCGCGCAGCATCTCGAGCCAGGCGTCGACCGAGCGGGCGACCGGCAAAGCGCGGAACTTCGACTGAAGGATCGGCTCGTCGGCGGGCTTCAGGGCGAGGTTGCCGTTGATGAACTCGACGACGTCATAGCCCTGGTTCATGCAATGCTTGATCAGGGGATAGCCGGCCAGCGCTCCGATCACGAAGATTCCGGGCACGGAGGATTCGAAGGTCGGCGAGAGCTTGGGATAAGCGAGCCGGTCGGGGCTGGTGAACTGGATCCCGCAGGCCTCGACGAAGGCGCGCGGCGGGGCCGAGCCCATCCGGGCGATGACCCGGTCGCAGCGCGCCTTCAATTCGCCGTCGCGGGTGTCGAAGGTGATCGAGCCCGGCTCGATCGCCGAAGCGGTGGTCTCGCGAAGCACGGTCATCCGGCCCTCGGCTTCGGCGGCGAGCAGGGCCTTGACGTTGGCGTCCTTGGCGGTGGCGAATTCGGCGGAGCGGTTGACGATGGTGACGGCGTTGCGCTGCTCGGGATCGGCGGCGAGACCGAGCGCATTCTCGATTCCCGCGTCGCCGGCGCCGATGACGACGATATGCTCGTCGACATATTCGCCGGGATCGTCGAGCTGGTACTGGACGGCCGAGCCAGTGCCGACCGGGCAGCGGACCAGGTTCGGATTGCCCTGGGTGCCGATGGCGAGGACGACGTTTTCGGCCCGGACGGTGTCGCCGCCGGCCAAAGTGAGGGTGAAATCGCCTTTCTCGCCGGCGATCGACTTCACGTCCGAATCGAGCCTGACGTTGATCGCGCCCTCGGCCGCCAGCCGGTCCCAGGTGCCGAGCACGGCCTCGCGCTTGCCCGCGTCGAAATCCATGTCCGAGCGCAGCACGAGCTGGCTCGGGGTGGCCATGACGTGCTTGCCCTTCTGATATTTGTAGATGGTGTCGGAGAGATGCCCCGACTTTTCGAGGAGGATATGGCTGAGGCCGAGCCGGGCGGCTCTCGCGGCGGCGCTGAGGCCGGCGGGGCCCGAGCCGATGATCGCGACACGGAAGCAATCCGACACGCTGTTTGCACCCCTCTCGCCGCCGTTGGCACGGCAGCCCCTTGACGTTGATCAAATTGGCGCAAGGATAGCAAGCCCATGACCAGCACCCCTCAAAGCCGTTCCCGACTGCCCTCGGCGTCGACCATCATCCTGATCCTCGCCGCGGCGATCGCCCTGGTTTCGGCCGCGGTCGCGATCTCGCGCGGGATGAGCGGCGGCTCCGGCGGCGGCGGCGACGTTCCGGCGGCGAAGGACTGGCGGGTCGTCGGCTGGGCCTATGCCCAGGCCGGCAATGCCGAGGAGGCCGCCGCCGCCTATCGCAAGGCGGCCGGGCTCGAGCCCGCCAATGCCGAGAATTGGTCGTCGCTGGGCGAGGCCCTGCAGGTGGCCAGCGCGACCGTGGTGCCGGAGGCGTCCACCGCCTTTAGCAAGGCGATCGAGATCGACCCGAGCGACCCGAGGGCGCGCTATTTCCTCGCCGTCCAGAAGGATCTCGGCGGCGATTCGAAGGGCGCGGTCGAGGATTGGCTCGCCTTCCTCAAGGACACGCCGCCGGGAGCGCCGTGGGAGGCGGACCTTCGCCGGACGATCGAGCAGACCGCGGCCAAGCACCGGATCGACCTGGCCGGCCGGATGCCGGCCGCCGGAAGCACCGGGACGGCGACCTCGGCCATTCCGGGCCCGACCCGGGAGCAGCTCGCCGCCGCCTCCTCGCTTCCGCCGGCCCAGCAGGCGGCGATGGTCGAGCAGATGGTGGCTCGGCTGGAGGGTCGGCTGAAGTCGAACCCGAAGGACGAGGACGGCTGGATCCGGCTGATGCGCTCGCGCATGGCGCTGGGCGACGCGGCCGCCGCCCAGGCCGCCCTGCGTTCCGGCCTCGCCGCCTTCGCCGGCGATTCCGCCGTCGCCGGCCGGCTGAAGAGCGCCGCCGCCGAGCTGGGCGTGCCGAGCGCCGGCTGAGACCCTTATATCCGGATTTTTCGCTCGGCCGATGGGCTTTTTGGATAGGGTCGCCGCCCCGCTAGCTTCGAGGGCATGGCCCTTCCCTTCCTCGTCTCGATCGTCGGGACGCGCCCCGAGGCGATCAAGATGGCGCCGGTGGCCCGGGCGCTCGGCCGGCTTCCCGGCGCCCGCCACCAGATCCTCCTCACCGGCCAGCATGACGGCCTCGCCGGCTATTTCGACCCGGGGCAAAGCCTGAGCCAGCTCCACTTCGATCCCCGCCAGCGGAGCGTCGAAAGCCTTCGCGAGGCGCTTCGAGCCTTGCTCTACGGCCGATTCCAGCGGCAGCGGATCGATCTCGTCCTCGTCCATGGCGACACGACCAGCGCCGCCGCCGGAGCCCTGGCCGCGCGCGATTGCGGGATCGCGGTCGCCCATGTCGAGGCGGGGCTTCGCTCGTTCGACCTCGACCAGCCCTGGCCGGAGGAAGGCCATAGGGTCGAAATCGACGCGCTGGCGGACCTGCTCTTCGCCCCGACCGATGCCGCCGCCCAGAATCTGCGCCGGGAGCGTCGGGTGAAGGGCCGGATCCTGGTGACGGGCAACAGCGGCATCGACGCCCTGCTCGAGGCCCGGGCGCGGATCGTCGCCGCGGCTCCGGCGGCGGCGGAGCGCCGGCTGATCCTCGCCACCTGCCACCGGCGCGAGAATCAGGGGGAGCCGGCCCGCGCCGTCTGCGCCGCGATCCGGCGGATGGTGGCGGAGCTTCCGGTCCGGGTGGCGGCGGCGCTCCATCCCAACCCGCGGGTCCGCGAAGCGATCGCGCCGGCGCTCGCCGGGGTGGAGCATGTCGAGCTGCTCGAGCCGCTCGACCATGAGGCGATGGTCCGGCTGATGGATAAGAGCTGGCTGATCCTGACCGACAGCGGCGGCCTCCAGGAGGAAGCGCCGGCGCTCGGCCGGCCGGTGCTGGTGCTGCGCAACGTCACCGAGCGGCCGGAGGCGCTGGCGACGGGAAGCCTCGAGCTGGTCGGGACCGATCCCGACCGGATCTTCGCCGCGGTCGCCGGCCTGCTGGCGAACCCGGAGAAATATGCCCGGATGGCGCGGCCGGCTTTCCCGTTCGGCGACGGCCGGGCGTCGGAGCGGATCGCCGGGGCGGTCGGGGCGTGGCTGGCGGAGCGGCCCGAGCGCTGAACGGATCCTTCGATACGGGCCTTCGCCAGGCCCAGTCCCTACTCAGGATGAGCGGTGGGAAATGCTATCGCTCATCCTGAGTAGCCGGTGAGCTTGACGAACCGGCGTATCGAAGGACGCCTCCTCCTAGCCCACCGCCCGCTTGAGCCGGTCGAGCAGGCGGTCGCGGGCGGGGAGGATCTCCGACTGGCGATCGATCAGGACGTCGCGGGCGAGGAAATGGCCGGTGATCCGAAGCCCGGCGACGATGTCGGGCCAGTCGGCCGCCCCGGAGCCGAGCATGAGCGGCGGCAGCGGGAACAGGCGGTCCCGATATCCCCCCGCCGCCCCGGCGCTGACCGCCCGGCCGCTCTTCGGGCTGACGAAGGCGAGGTCCGCCCTCGCCCCGGTGGCGGCGCATTCGCTGAGGTCGAGGCCGAAGCCGAGCTCGGCGAGCATGACGAGCTCGTAGCGGACCAGCGACGGCGCCCAGCTTCGGGCGCTCGGCGACGCCTCGACCGCGGCGAGCAGCCCGTCGAGCGCCTCGTACAGCCGGGGATAGGGCTGGCCCTCGGGCAAAGCGGTGGCGGCGAGCGCGGTCGTCCACTCGATCGCCGCCGCGGGCAGGGCCTCGCCGAGCAAGGGGGCCCGGCTCGCGGCGAGCTCGACGCCGAGCTGGGCGAGCTGCTCCTCGGTGCGGGCCCGATATTCGGCCTGGACGAGATTGCCGGGGAGGAGGATCGGGCGAAGCCGGCGCGACCGCCCGCCGCGGACGAAACCGGCCTGGAGCCCGGCGGCCGGCGTCAGCGCCCGGACGATCGCGCCATGCTCGCCATGCGGCCGGACCGAGCAGATGATCGCCGGGGTGAGGAGGTGCATGACCTTGCCAGAATAACAGCTTCCGTCGCCCCAGCGAAGGCTGGGGCCCCGTGGGGT
>DASTFN010000008.1:0-99301 GCA_035719905.1 Allosphingosinicella sp. | reverse complement strand
CCTGTCCCCCTTCTCTCAAAAAATCCAGGGCCTGCCGGTCCGGGAAGATGGTCGCACGATGCGATGATGACAGACCGCGACTCAGCTCTACCCCTGAAGGCTGAAACAAGCTCAGCATGAGGAGCGTCAGATCGCCGCGCGCAGCCTGGCGATTGCCTCGTCGCGGCCGATCAGGGGCAGCAAGGCCGCCATTTCCGGCCCGCTTTCGCGGCCGGTCAGCGCCAGCCTGAGCGGACGGAAGAGCGGCTTGCCGGTCCGCCCCGTGGCCTCCTTGAGACGGGCGACGAGCTGGAGCCAGGGCGCCTCGCTCCAGTCGATCGCGCCAAGTGCCTCGGCCGCGGCCTCGATCAGCGGCCGGTCCTCCTCGATCGCCTTCGCCTCGATATGGCCGTGGAGGATGTCCCACCAGTCCGCGGCCTCGGCCACCGCCTTGAGGTTGGGGCGGATCGCGGCCCAATCGTCCGGCCCCATCCCTTGCGGCAGCCGCCCGGCGACCGCCTCGAACGGCAGGAGGTGGACGATTCGCGAATTGAGCTGGGCGAGCTCGTCGAGGTCGAACCGCGCCGGCGCCCGGCCGAACGTGGCGAAGTCGAACGTCTCGATCAGGGCCTCCGGCCCGGTCGCCGGCTCGACCGGCAGGCTGGTTCCGAGCCGGGCGAGCTTGGCGACCAGGGCGATCGGCTCGATGCCAGCCTCGCGCAGGGAATCGGCGCCGAGCGAGCCGAGCCGCTTCGACAGCTTGCCCTCGGACCCGACCAGCAAGGCCTCGTGCGCGAAGGCCGGCAGCTCGGCGCCCAGGGCCTCGAACATCTGGATCTGAAGCGCCGTGTTGGTGACATGATCCTCGCCGCGAAGCACGTGAGTGACGCCCATGTCGACATCGTCGACGCTGCTCGGAAGCATGTAGAGCCAGGAGCCGTCCTCGCGCCTCACCACCGGGTCGGAGAGCAGAGCGGGATCGAAATGCTGGCGGCCGCGGATGAGGTCGTCCCACTCGATCGGAGCGTCGTGATCGAGCCGGAAGCGCCAATGCGGCCTGCGCCCCTCCGCCTCCAGCCGGGCCCGGTCCGAATCGGAAAGCGACAGGGCCGCCCGGTCATAGACGGGCGGCTTGCCGCGCGAGAGCTGGACCTTGCGCTTGAGGTCGAGCTCCTGCGCGGTCTCATAGGCCGGATAGACCCTGGCCGCCGCCCGGAGCCGCTCGAGCGCCGCCTCGTAGCGGTCGAAGCGAAGCGACTGGCGATGCTCCTCGTCCCAGGCGAGGCCGAGCCAGGCGAGGTCCTCGCGAATCCCTTCGGCATGCGCCTCGCTCGACCGCGCCTTGTCGGTATCGTCGAGCCGAAGGATGAAGCGCCCTTCATGCTTGCGGGCCCACAGCCAATTGTGGACCGCGGTCCGGATGTTGCCGACATGGAGCCGCCCGGTCGGCGCGGGGGCGAAACGGGTGACGACGGTCATCGGGGCGGCCTAGGCGCGGCATCCGCCATCGGCAAGTCGGTCAGAATCGCGGAACGCCGGCGGCGGAAACCCGAGAGCGCAAGTCGTTCGCCTCGGCATCGCTCAGCCTGTGCCGGGGCAGGAACAGGAAGAGGCGATCGTTGAGAAAGAGGAGGAACGTCTTTCGCCCATCGTGCCAGCGATGGAAATCTCCCCAATCGTGGCGGCCCGACCCGTTGACCGCCTCGGAGGTTATCCCTTCGTCGGACCAGTGAAAACGAAGCGGATGATGAAGCGACTTCTGCTGCCGGAAGAGGCGGCGAGCGCGCCGGGGAAGGCTGAGATAGCAGGTTCCATGGACCAGGACGATCACCGCCAGGCCGAGAAGCGCGTAAACGACGAGCATATACGGCAAGGCCGCGACATCCCCGTCGAGCCAGGAAAAAAAGCCTCCGAGTATTATGACGAACAGGATTGGGATGGCCAGCCGGATCAGCCCCCGCCGGCCGCTGAGCGCCGCACGGTACCAGTCGCGATTCGCGTCGGCATAATCCTGCTCCGTCGGCGTGAAGGTGATCTCGCCTGTCATTTGCCGCCTTTCGCCTGCCCCTTCCCCATCGGCTATGCCCAAACTAAGGAAGCCGCAACGTCGGACAGAGGGATGAGCGCATGAAGCTGATGGCCGGCAATTCGAACCTGCCGCTGGTGAAGAGCATCGCCGCCTATCTCGAGCTGCCGGTGACGGAGGCGAGCGTGCGCCGCTTCGCCGACGAGGAGGTGTTCGTCGAGATCCACGAGAACGTCCGCGGCGAGGACGTGTTCGTGGTCCAGTCGACCTCCTATCCGGCCAACGACAATCTGATGGAGCTGCTGATCTGCATCGACGCGCTGAGGCGCGCCTCGGCCAAAAGGATCACCGCCGTCCTCCCCTATTTCGGCTATGCCCGCCAGGACCGCAAACCCGGGCCGCGAACGCCCATCTCGGCCAAATTGGTCGCCAATCTGATCACCGTCGCCGGCGCCAACCGGGTCCTCTCGATCGACCTCCATGCCGGCCAGATCCAGGGCTTCTTCGATATCCCGACCGACAATCTCTACGGCGCCCCGGTCATGTCGGAGGACATCAAGGCGCGCTTCAACGGCCGGGCGATCACCGTCGTCTCGCCCGACGTCGGCGGAGTCGTCCGGGCCCGGGCGCTCGCCAAGCGCCTCGCCAACGCCCCCCTCGCCATCGTCGACAAGCGCCGCGAGAAGCCGGGCGAATCGGAGGTGATGAACATCATCGGCGACGTCCAGGGCCGCTTCTGCATCCTCGTCGACGACATCGTCGATTCGGCCGGGACCCTGTGCAACGCCGCCGCCGCGCTCCACCAGGCCGGCGCCGAGGACGTCGTCGCCTATTGCACCCACGGCGTCCTGTCGGGCGCGGCGGTCAGCCGGGTCGAGAATTCGGAGCTTCTGGAGCTCGTCATCACCGATTCGATCCAGCTCAGCCAGGAAGCGACGGCGAGCTCCAAGATCCGAGCCCTCCCGATCGCGCCCCTGCTCGCCGAGGCGATCAAGCGCATCGCCGACGAGACTTCGGTGTCGAGCCTGTTCGATTAGGCCGTCACCCGGCGCGGGCCGGGATGACGGGAGTTGCCTTTCGCCCCCTCCCTCTCTATAGGCGCGCCTTCTTTCCAGCTTGGAAGAACCTGAACCGCCCGGCTCACAAGGGCTGCCGTGGCTGTTCTCAATCGTCCGCCCTCTGGGTGGCAAGGAGACGAAAATGCCCAAACTGAAGACCAAGAGCGGCGTCAAGAAGCGCTTCAAGCTCACCGCGACCGGTAAATTGAAGCACGGCGTCGCCGGCAAGCGCCACCGGCTGATCAGCCACAACGCCAAGTACATCCGCCAGAACCGCGGCACCGAAGTTCTCGCCAAGGCCGACACGGCCCGGGTGAAGCTCTGGGCGCCCTACGGCCTGAACTAGGAGGTATCTGGACATGGCACGCGTCAAAAGGGGTGTGACGACCAAGGCTCGTCACAAACGGATCCTCGAGCAGGCGAAAGGCTATTACGGCCGCCGCAAGAACACGATCCGGATCGCCAAGCAGGCCGTCGAAAAGGCCGGCCAATATGCCTATCGCGACCGCAAGGTGAAGAAGCGCAGCTTCCGCGCCCTGTGGATCCAGCGCATCAACGCCGCCGTCCGTCAGGAAGGCCTGACCTACGGCCAGTTCATGCACGGTTTGAAGCTCGCCGGAGTCGACCTCGACCGCAAGGTCCTCGCCGACATCGCGATGCACGAGGGCGAGGCCTTCAAGGGCATCATCGCCCAGGCCCGCGGAGCTCTTCCGCAGGAGGCCCAGGCGACCGCCTGAGCCCAGCACGGCCGAGAATAAGAAAGGCGCGGCGGGGGGAGACCCGGCCGCGCCTTTTCCTTGTCCGTCATGCCCGCGAGGGCTGGGGCGACGGGATCAGTGCAGCCGCTCGGCCGCGATCGAATAGCGCACCGTCGCGCAGCCGCTCCTCTCCGGACAGCCGCTGAGCCGGGTCCATTCCGTCTTCGCCCGGCGTTCATCCTCGAACGGGCCGGCCATCGTCTCGGTCCCCGGGATCAGGGCGCGGAAGTCCGGGCCTTCATATTCCCCTCCGATCACCCAGAATCTCTTGGTCATGACGGGTCTCCTCACTCCGCCGCGACGGCGGTGATGAACTGCTCGGCCTCGGTCGATTCGGCGAGCGCGACGGTCGAGGCGTCGCCGCCCGAGACGGTCTGGGCGATGAGGTCGAAATAGCCGGTGCCGACCTCGCGCTGGTGGCGGGTGGCGGTGTAGCCGGCGGCCTCCGAAGCGAATTCGGCCTGCTGGAGCTCGGAATAAGCCGCCATGCCGCGGTCGCGATAGCCGGAGGCGAGCTCGAACATGCCGTGATTGAGGCTGTGGAAGCCGGCCAGGGTGACGAACTGGAACTTGTAGCCCATTGCGCCCAGCTCGCGCTGGAAGCTGGCGATCGTCGCCGGATCGAGCTTCGCGGCCCAGTTGAAGCTCGGCGAGCAATTATAGGCCATGAGCTTGCCCGGATATTGGCTCTGGATCGCCTCGGCGAAGCGCTTCGCCTCGGCGAGGTCGGGCCGGCTCGTCTCCCACCAGAGCAGGTCGGCATAAGGCGCGAAGGCGAGGCCGCGCTCGATGCAATGATCGACCCCGGTGCCGTCCCGAAGCCGGAAGAAGCCTTCCGGGGTGCGCTCGCCGGTCAGCCACTCGCGGTCGCGCTCGTCGACGTCGGAGGTGATCAGCTTCGCGCTCTCCGCGTCGGTGCGGGCGACGACCAGGGTGGGGACCCCGCAGACGTCGGCGGCGAGGCGGGCGGAGACCAAGTTGCGGATATGGGCCTGGGTCGGGATCAGGACCTTGCCGCCGAGATGGCCGCATTTCTTCTCGCTGGCGAGCTGATCCTCGAAATGGACCGCTGCGGCGCCCGCCTCGATATAGGCCTTCATGATCTCGAAGCAGTTCAGGGGGCCGCCGAAGCCGGCCTCGGCGTCGGCGACGATGGGCACGAACCAGTCGCGGCCGGCGCCGCCCTCGGCATGCTCGATCTGGTCGGCGCGCTGCAGGGTGCGATTGATTCTACGGCATAATTCCGGGCCGGCATTGGCCGGGTAGAGCGACTGGTCGGGATACATGGCGCCGGCGGTGTTGGCATCGGCCGCGACCTGCCAGCCGGACAGGTAGATCGCCTTCAAACCGGCGCGGACCATCTGCATCGCCTGGTTGCCGGTCACCGCGCCGAGGGCGTTGACATAATCCTCGCTGGCGAGAAGCTCCCAGAGGCGGTTGGCGCCGCGGCGGGCGAGGCTGTGCTCGACCGGAACCGAGCCGCGCAGCCGGAGCACCTCTTCCGGGGAATAGGGGCGGCGGATGCCGGCAAAGCGTTGTGCAGGAAAGTTGAGGATAGTTGAGAAATCGCCCATTTTCGCCTCGAATGTGGAGGAAACGCCCGATCATCAAAGCGCAAAGCGAGCGGGCGGGCGCGCCGAAAAGGGTCGCGTTGTCACGCCATGACTTGCGACACTTGTAAAGTTATGACAATGTTCGCGTCATGGCCGGCCCCGAACGGAAACTGTATCTCGGCGGCCGCCTGAGGCGGCTTCGGCGGGAGCTCGGCCTCAACCAGAGCGCGATGGCGGGGGAGATCGGGGTCTCGCCCTCCTACCTCAACCATCTCGAGCGCAACCAGCGGCCGGTCACCGCCCAGGTGCTGCTTCGCCTCGCCGAGGTCTACGACGTCGAGCTTCGCGCCTTCGCGGCGGAAGGGCCGGACGGGACCGGGATCGACCAGCTCGGCGAGATCTTCGCCGACCCGATGTTCGCCGACATCGGAATCCCGCGCTACGAGCTGCTCGAGGTCGCCGACAACGCTCCCTCGGTGGCGGACGCGATCTCCCGCCTCTATGCCGCTCTGGTCGAGCGGCGGCAGCATCCGGCGGGGGCGGTTCCGGACGAAACCTCCCTGGTCACGCCCGAAGCCTGGGTCCGCGACCATATCCAGACCCAGCGCAACCATTTCCCTTATGTCGAGGAGGCGGCGGAGACCCTCGCCGGGGCGCTCGGCGACCCGACCGGGATCTTCGAGGCGCTTCGCCGGCGGCTCAACGAGGGCTTCGGGATCGACACGAGGGTGGTTCCGCCCGAGCTGGTCGAGCCCACCAGCCAGGCCTATGATTTCCACCGCAAGCGGCTGATGCTCTCGGCCATGCTCCGCTCCGAGAGCCGGACCTTCGGCGCCGCCTACCAGCTCGCTCTGGTCGAGTTCGGGCCGATGCTCGACCGGATGATCGACACCGCCGGAGCCCCCGACGTGCCGACCCGGCGGCTGCTCCGGATGAGCCTCGCCAATTATGCCGCCGGGGCGATCATGATGCCCTACGCCGCCTTCCTCGCCGCCGCCGAGAAGCATCGCTACGACGTCGACCGGCTCTGCGCCGACTTCGGCGCCAGCGTCGAGCAGGTCTCGCACCGGCTCACCACCCTCGCCCGCACCGGCGCGCGCGGGATCCCCTTCTTCATGCTGAGGGTCGACGCGGCGGGGAACGTCTCCAAGCGCTTCGCCGGCGAGAGCTTCCCTTTCTCGCGCTTCGGCGGCACCTGCCCGCGCTGGAACCTCCACGCCGCCTTCCAGACCCCGGGCCGGGTCGCCACCCAGATCGTCGAGACCCCCGACGGCGCGCGCTTCTTCACCATCGCCCGGACCGTCGACCGCGCCGTCCGCCTCGATCCGCGCGAAAGCTCCCAGCTCGCCATCGGCCTCGGCTGCGACGTCAAATATGCGCTGAAGATCCTCTATGCCGACGGCGAGGATTTGGCCAAGCCCTACGTCACCCCGATCGGCCCCGCCTGCTCGATCTGCCCGCGCCTGCGCTGCCCCCAGCGCGCCGCGGCGCCGGCGGGGCGCACCCTCGCCCTCAACGTCGAGCAGAAGACGATCTCGCCTTATCCCTTTGTGGGTTAGGGCATCCGGCGCCGTGCCGCGGCTTAGGCCGCAATTCGGTTCGCACAAAGATCACGAAGGCACAAAGGGGCCGCGGCGGCGAAGCCGCAATGACTTTCCTCCCGGCAAGGAAAGGCGCTCCGCGCCGATCTCGCCCGGAGTCTTTGTGCCTTTGTGATCTTTGTGCGAACAAAATCAGCTTTCGATGCTGATCGGCGCAGCCGGGAAAGTCGCCTTAGACGCGTCTTGGAACCCGAGGGATGCCGGGCTCGCATTCGAGGGCTGCTCGGTCCCAACCGGCGAAATCGGCGGCGGCGGCGTAGGTGGTCTCGAGGAAGGCGAGAAGGTCGGTATCGGTGCCGACGGCGGAATAGGGGAGGACGAACTCGCCGAGGGCTTCGTCGAAGCGCGCCGCTTCCGGCTCCACCTTCGCTCCGGCGAAGCCCTCGGGCGAGGGATAAGCATAGGAATAGAAGAAGGGGTCGCCGCCGCCGCCCGCGCCGCCGGGCCAGAAGCCGGCGCTGGAGACCTGGTGGCTATAGGCTTCGCGGGTGACGTCGTCCGGCAGATTGGGGATCCCGCCGGGGTGGAGCGGGGCCGGGCGGCCGGAGAAGCGGGTGACGGCGAGATCGAAGCTGCCCCAGAAGAAATGGACCGGGCTCGCCTTGCCGAGGAAGCCGGAGCGGAACAGGCGGAAGACCCGGTCGGCTTTCACCAGGGCGGCGAGCAGGCGCTCGGCGCTGCCGCGATCGTAGGGACGGTCCACGTCGTCGGCGGCGAAGGGGACGGCCGGGTCGATCTCGTTCGGCGCAGGATGGATGGCGACGTCGCGCCCGAGCTCGCCGAGCAGCGCCGTCACCTCGGCATGGAATTGGGCGACCGACATCGGACCGAGCGGCACCCGGCGGACGCCATGGCCGTCGGCGAAGGTGAATTCGTGGCCGGCCAGATCGAGCCCGAGCTCGAACGGCCCGCCCGCCCCGTAGAGCGGCTCGGTCCTCAGCCCCCGCGGATGGACCTGCAGGGTGACGTGCCAGCCATGGTTGCGCCACGGCAGCAGAGCCACCGCCGCCTTGCCGAGGATCTGGCTGTAGAGATGGAGCGCGGCGATGGTCGGACCGTCGCGGGCTTCGCTGAGCTGGGGCCAGTTCATGGCGGCAGTGTGTCGGTTTTGCAGGCTTTGGAAAAGCCCCGCCGTCATGCGGAAATCGAGGAGCGCGGTGCTGCGGCGAGGCTGCATTGGGTTCGCACAAAGATCACTAAGGCACAAAGGGGCCACGGCGGCGAAGCCGCGATAACTTTCCTCCGAGACGGGCGGAAGGGCGCTGCGCGCCGATCCGGCACGGACCCTTGGTGCCTTAGTGATCTTTGTGCGAACCAGATTCTGCCTGCGATGCGGCTCGGCGTGGCCGGACAGGCATGAAAACCGGTGCCAGGCACCAATTAGGTCGGCTCGGCTCCGCCCCGAACCCTGAAACAAGTTGGTACTTATCCCCTTGCGCCAAGGAAAACGGTATGACATACAGTGGGTATGAGCAAGCCCAAAGCCATCACCCTTCGCCAGTTTCAAGAGCGGTTTCCGACCGACGAACGGTGTCTCGACCATCTGATGCGGACCCGCTTCGGTATCGAGCATGACTGCGGCAAGTGCGGGCGCATGGCGAAGTTTCACCGGGTCACCAACCGGCGCTCCTACGCCTGCCACTGGTGCGGCCATCAGGTTTTCCCGACCGCCGGAACGCCTTTCGAGAACACGCGTACGCCGCTCCGCGACTGGTACTTCGTCATGTTCATGTTCTGCACGACGCGGAACGGGGTGGCGGCGAAGAAGGTCGAGCGCGATCTGGGCGTCACCTACAAGACGGCATGGCGGATGTGCCACAAAATCCGGGAGTACATGGGCTCGCTCGACAGCGACGATCCGCTGGGTGGCCCCGGCTCCATTGTCGAGATTGACGAAACCCTGATCGGCGGCTCCATCTCCGGCATGGGGAGCGGCTACAAGGGCAACAAGACTTGCGTCGTCGGGATGCTGGAGCGTGGCGGCGAGCTGGTCACCCGCGTTGCCGGTCGCCGCACGAAGGAAGCGATGCAGGGGCATATCCTGTCCCACGTCCTCCTGGCTCGACGCTCCATACCGACGAGTTCGGCGGCTATAAGGACATTGACCGGAGCGGCTACAGCCACGTCACCGTCAACCACGCTCGCGGCGAATATGCCAAGCCGTGTGGAGCTGGCGTCAATTCCATCGAAGGCTTCTGGGCGATGCTGAAGCGCGGGATTAACGGAACCCACATTCACGTCAGCGGGAAGCACCTGCCGAAGTACCTTGGCGAGTTCGAATATCGCTGGAACATGCGCGCCGTACCGCACCTGATGCTCGACAGGCTGCTCTACTCTTTCGCGAGGTAGCACGCTCAAAAGTCCGAGGCAGGCTTACGCCGCCGCCTGTCGCCTTCGGGCAAGTCCGCGCTTTGCTGCGCCTCCCCCTTGGGCTTGGGCGCGGGTGGCGGGCCGGAAACCATCGCCTTTAGCAGCTTGTCGAAGCGCCCCATTGGATCCTCAGTCATTTCTCGGCCTCCGCTGCATTTCCCTCGGCGACATGCCGACATAAGCGACTAGATCGACGCCTTTGTCCGCTTCCTTCCGGACTTCCTCCCATTGCATGTTCATGATCCGGAATTTTTTGAAGTGATGTACCGCTAATGAGCGCGGGTAGTTGGGTGGGAATTGATCGTCCGATACCGTCCAATCGCCGCCGAACTTGCTATGATCCACCGTGTTGATGCGATCTTTCACTTTATAGGCGTACCATTGAGCGTTCTGTATCCAAACTAGGAGCATCGCTTCCCAAGTGCCGAACGTGCTCTCCCACTGTTGCCAGCGTTCGTCATCGTACACTTCCCCACGGCGCAATGGGTCGTATAGTTCTTTCGCCCATTCTTCCATGCGAAGCGCTACCTTGTGCATAGCGTCCCGGTTTTGCAGCGCCGCGAACGACTCCCGCGCTTGCTCAGTCTGCCCTTTCAAGGCTGCAAGTTCTTCCTCCGCTTCGGTTTTGAAGGCGAGCATTCGCTGATAGTCGTCAATCATTCTCGACACCTTCGCGTCGAGTAAGCCATGCGCTTTCTCGATTTTATCGAACCGCTCGCCTTCCAGCCTTATGGCGGTATGAACGAGGCCATCCAGTTTTTCGAGGTCCGCCACCAGGGGGCCAAGAGTGTCGTCTACCGCTTCGCCGAGGTTATCGATTCTAGCGTGAAGTGCCGGAAGGGGGCGATACGCCCTCCGAAGCGCGCCCACGCCCGCCACCGCTAGGCAGATTACGAGGGTAGCGGCGATACCCAAGAAAATGGCTTCCGGCCAAGGCAGTTTGCCGAAAATGCTCAGCTTCGTGGCGAGCCAACTCATAGCGCCCACCGATCCGGCGACGGCTGTCGCCCAAATGATTAGCCGGTCCAATTGGCGGGTTGTTTTGGCGAACCATTCGAGCATCGGCTTCCCCATTGAGTCTGGTCGCCTCGCTCTATACCACTAATAGACCTCCTTGGCGCAAGGGGATAAGCACCAACCAAGTTCAGGATGGCCGTGAGGGGCGGGTTCGCACAAAGATCACCAAGGCACCAAGGGGCCACGGCGGCGAAGCCGCGATAACTTTCCTCCGAGACGGGAGGAAGGGCGCTGCGCGCCGATCCGGCTCGGACCCTTGGTGCCTTAGTGATCTTTGTGCGAACCAGATTCTACCTGCGATGCGGCTCGGCGTGGCCGGACAGGCATGAAATCGGGGGCATGGGTTCAAAGCACGGGAAATATTCTCTAGAGCCGCGGCCATGGCCGACCTCGACCAACTCTCCGGCGAACTACTCGCCCGCATCGCTGCCGCGCCCGACCTTGCCGCGATCGAGGCGGAGCGGGTTTCGGCGCTCGGCAAGCAGGGCGCGGTTACCCAGCTGCTGAAAACGCTTGGCGGCATGACGCCGGATCAGAGGCAGTCGGAGGGGCCGCGAATCCACGCCTTGCGAGAGGCGGTCACCGAGGCGATCGCGGCGCGCAAGGCGGCGCTCGAGGCGGAGGCGCTGGAGCGGCGGCTGGCGACCGAGGGGCTCGACATGACCCTGCCGGTCGCCGCGGCGGCGCAGGGCAGCGTCCATCCGGTCAGCCAGGTGATGGACGAGCTCGCCGAGATCTTCGCCGACATGGGCTTCTCGGTCGCCACCGGGCCGGAGATCGAGGACGACTGGCACAATTTCACCGCGCTCAATTTCCCGCCCGACCATCCGGCGCGGGCGATGCACGACACTTTCTATCTGCGGCCGCAGGAGGGCTCCGAGGAGCGGATGCTCCTGCGCACTCACACTTCGCCGGTGCAGATCCGGGCGATGATGTCGCAGAAGGCGCCGCTCTACATCATCGCTCCGGGCCGGACCTACCGTTCCGACAACGACGCCACCCACACGCCGATGTTCCACCAGGTGGAGGGGCTGGTGATCGACCGCGGGATCCATCTCGGCCATCTCAAATGGACCCTTGAGACCTTCCTCAAGGCCTTCTTCGAGCGCGACGACATCGAGCTCAGGCTTCGCCCGTCCTATTTCCCGTTCACCGAGCCTTCGGCCGAGGTCGACGTCGGCTTCACCCGGGTCAAGGGCCGGCGCGTGCTGGGCGGAAGCGAGGGCTGGATGGAGCTGCTCGGCTCGGGAATGGTCCACCCCCGGGTGATCGCCAATTGCGGGCTCGATCCCGAAATATGGCAGGGCTTCGCCTTCGGCGCCGGGATCGACCGGCTGGCGATGCTCAAATACGGCATGGACGATCTGCGCGCCTTCTTCGACGGCGATTTGAGGTGGCTGAAGCATTACGGCTTCGCCGCGCTCGACGTGCCGACGCTGAGCGGGGGAGTGGGGACATGAGGGCGGCACATCTCCCCTCCCTGGAAGGGAGGGGCCGGGGGTGGGTCCGCCGAAGGCGGCCGAACCTCGGACTCAGCAGAAAGTCTCGCTTCGCTCGCCTACCCACCCCTCAGCGACCCGCGGGCGGGTCGCTCACCCTTCCAGGGAGGGGAGGAGCCTTATGAAATTCACCCTTTCCTGGCTGAAGGAGCATCTCGACACTTCGGCCTCGCTCGACGAGATCGTCGACGCTCTGACCGCCGTCGGCCTGGAAGTCGAAGGGGTCGAGAATGCGGCCGAGAAGCTCGCCCCCTTCACGGTGGCGAAGATCCTGACCGCCGAGCGCCACCCGCAGGCCGACAAGCTCCAGGTCCTCACCGTCGACGCCGGGACCGGCGAGGCGGTGCAGGTGGTGTGCGGGGCGCCCAACGCCCGGGCCGGGATGCTCGGCGTGTTCGGGGCGCCGGGGGCTTATGTGCCGGGCAGCGACCTGACCCTCAAGGTGGCGGCGATCCGCGGCGTCGAGAGCCGCGGGATGATGTGCTCGGTCCGCGAGCTGGAGCTGGGCGACGAGCATGACGGGATCATCGAGCTTTCCGCCGAGGCGCCGGTGGGGGCGTCCTATGCCGAATATGCCGGGCTCGACGATCCGGTGATCGAGGTCAACGTCACGCCCAATCGGCAGGATTGCATGGGGGTGCACGGAATCGCCCGGGACCTCGCCGCGGCCGGACTGGGCCGGCTGAAGCCGATCGAGGTCGAGGACATTGCCGGCGCCTTCCCCTGCCCGGTCGAGATCCGAACCGACGATCCGGAGGGCTGCCCCGCTTTCTTCGGCCGGGTCGTCCGCAATGTCCGCAACGGCCCCTCGCCGGCCCGGCTTCAGCAGCGGCTGAAGGCGGTCGGCCAGCGCCCGATCAGCGCCCTGGTCGACATGACCAACTACGTCATGCTGAGCTACGGCCGGCCGCTTCACGTCTACGACCTGGCGAAGCTCGAAGGCGCGGTCGTCGCCCGCCGGGCGAGGGAGGGCGAGGAGGTGCTCGCGCTCAACGGCAAGAGCTATACGCTCGACGGCTCGATGACGGTGATCGCCGACGACGTCATGGTGCACGACATCGGCGGGATCATGGGCGGCGAGCATTCGGGCGTGTCCGAGGGGACGACCGACATATTGATCGAATGCGCCTATTTCGATCCCAAGCGCATCTCGCGCACCGGCCAGAAGCTCGCTCTGGCGTCCGACGCCCGGACCCGCTTCGAGCGCGGAGTCGATCCCGCCTTCGTCGAGACCGGAATCGCTTTGGCGACCCAGCTGGCCATCGCACTGGCCGGAGGCGAGGCGTCCGACATCGTCCGGGCCGGCGAGCCTCCGAAGCTCGACAAGGTCGTCGACTACCGGCCGGCGCGCGCCCGCGAGCTTGGCGGGGTCGAGGTCGCCGAGGCCCGGCAGGAGGAGATACTCGGGCGGCTCGGCTTCGAAGTCGAGACCGGCGAGACCTGGCGGATCGCGGTGCCGAGCTGGCGGCGCGACGTGGACGGATCGGCCGACATCGTCGAGGAGGTCGCCCGGATCGAGGGCTACGACAAGGTCGAGGCGACTCCGCTTCCGCGCGCGCCCGGAGTGGCCCGGCCGACGGCGACGGCGCAGCAGCTGGTCGAGCGGCGGGTGCGGCGCTCGGCCGCGGCGCGCGGGCTCAATGAGGCGGTAACCTGGGCCTTCGTCGCGGAAGAGGAAGCGGCGCCGTTCGGCGGCTCGGCCTGGATCCTCGACAATCCGATCAGCGAGGAGCTGAAGGCGATGCGGCCGTCCATGCTTCCCGGCCTGCTTTCGGCGGCCCGGCGCAATGTCGCCCGCGGCGCCGAGAGCGTCAGGCTGTTCGAGATCGGCCGACGCTACCTTGCCGACGGCGAGCGGCCCACGCTCGGCCTGATCCTCGCCGGCGAACGGGCGCCGCGCCAGTGGCGGAGCGGCAAGGCGCAGGGCTTCGACGCCTATGACGCCAAGGCCGAAGCTTTGGCCCTGCTCGCCGCGGCCGGGGCGCCGGTCGACAATCTGCAGTCGCTGGCGGGCGCGTCCGGAATCTATCATCCCGGCCGGTCGGGACGGCTCGCTTTGGGCCCGAAGAACGTGCTGGCCGAATATGGCGAGCTCCATCCCGCCACCTTGCGGGCGTTCGACCTCGAAGGACCGCTGGTCGCCGCCGAGATCTTCCTCGACGCCCTGCCGGCGAAACGGGGCGGGCGGATGCGCGAGGCCTATGCGCCGCCGGCGCTGCAGGCGGTGAAGCGCGACTTCGCCTTCCTGGTGCCGGCCGACTCGCCGGCCGACGCGCTGCTGAGGGCGGTCCGGGGCGCCGACCGCCAGTCGATCGCCGCCGTCGCCTTGTTCGACGTCTTCACCGGGGCCGGAGTGCCGGAGGGCCTGAAGTCGCTCGCCGTCGAGGTGGTGCTTCAGCCGGGCGAGAAGAGCTTCACCGAGGAGGAATTGAAGGCGATCTCGGGCCGGATCGTCGCCGCCGCGGCCAAGGCCGGTGCCCGGCTCCGCGACTGAGGCCGCGGCCCGGGCGGCCTTCGCCCGGCAGGCGGAATGGGCGACCAAGCTCGACTCGCCGTTCATGGCTCGGCTTTGCGCTTTGCTCGCCGGGCGGCTCGACCGCTCGACCGGGGCGGGGCGGCGAATCCTCGACTGGCCGGGCCGGGCCGATTCCTTCAGCGACGCCCTGCCGCTGCGCCTGACCGGAGGGCTTCATGCCCTCGTCCGCCGCGGCGACGCGCCGGCGCTCGCCGGCTGCTATCCGCCGAACCCGCTTCCCGATGACGAGGCTTTGTGGGCGGCGCTTTGGCCGGTGCTTGCCAATCCGGACCTGCTCCCCTGGCTCGACGGACCGCCGCAGACCAACGAGGTCGGGCGCTCGGCGGTTCTGATGAGCGGGCTGCTCGTCATCGCCGACCTGTTCCCTCAGCCGATGGAGCTGCTCGAGCTCGGCGCAAGCGCCGGGCTCAACCTTCGGCTCGACCGTTACGGCCATGACCTCGGCGGGGTCCGCGCCGGCGATCCGAAATCGCCGCTTCAGCTCAGGCCCGAGTGGAAAGGCGGGCCGCCGCCGGATGCGCCGGTGCTGGTGGCAAGGCGGCGGGGGGTCGACCTCCGGCCGCTCGACCCCCGGCGCGACGGCGAGCGGCTGCTCGCCTACGTCTGGCCCGACCAGGCGCGGCGGCTGGCCCAGCTCGAGGCGGCGCTGGCCATCGCCGCCGTGGAGCCGCCGGGCGTCGAGGCCGGAGAGGCGGCCGACTGGCTCGAGGCGCGGCTCGCCGAGCCGCAAGAGGCGGGGGTGACCCGGGTCGTGCTCCACTCGATCGCCTTTCAATATTTCCCGAAGGCGACGAAGTCGCGGATCGCGGTGGCGATGGCACAGGCGGGGGCGGCGGCGACCTTCGCGGCGCCGCTGGCCTGGCTTCGCTACGAGCATGAGGAAGGCGAGGAGCGGATCTCGCTTCGGCTGAGGGCCTGGCCGAGCGGCGAGGAAAGGCTCCTGGCCCATTGCCACCCGCACGGAAGCTCGGTGAAGTGGCTGGCCTGATTCCCCTCGCTGGAAGGGAGGGGCTGGGGGTGGGTAGGCGAGCGAAGCGAGACTTTTACGGACTGGGAGTTTCGGCCGCCTTCGGCGGACCCACCCCTGACCCCTCCCTTCCAGGGAGGGGGAGGTCCAAGGCGTTGATTGCGGCGTGGACCCGGGCTTCGGCTTCGGCGCGGGGGAGGCCGGGCGGGATCGGGGCGCCGAAGCGCATCGTCACCACGCCGGGGCTTTTGACGAAGCTCCGGCGGGGCCAGATCCGGCCGCTGTCCAGAGCCACCGGGACGACCGGCAGGCCGAGCGCCCGGTAGAGTCCGGCGAAGCCGGGCTCGAGCGGCGGCCGCTCGCCGGGGGCGACCCTTGTGCCTTCGGGGAAGATGACGATCGGGCGGCCCTCGGCGACCGCCTCGCCGGCGGCCCTGAGCAGCCTGCGAAGCGCCGCTCCGCCGCCGTCCCGGTCGACCGGGATGATTCCGTAGGCCCGGGTCAGACGGCCCCAGAGCGGGATCCGGCCGAGCTCGCTCTTCATCACCGTCGCCGGCGTGTCGAGGATGCACTGGAATTCGGTCGTCTCGAACATCGACTGGTGCTTGCAGGCGACGATCACGGCGCCCTTCGGCACCTCGCCTTCGATCCTCGTCCGTATCCCGAGCAGGAAGCGGGCGCAGAAGCGGTTGAAGCCGGTCCAGGCGTCGGCGACCCGCCGCACGGCGCCGCGGCCGAGCGGAAGCATGGCGATCCCGGCCAGCACATAGAGGACGCTGCCGGCGTAGAAGACCAAGGCGTAGAGCAGCGAGCGGAGGGCGTTCATCAGATTCCGACGAGCACGGCCGAGCGGCGAAGCAGATATTTGTTATATTCGGTGAAGAGCTGGGCGAAGCTCGGGTTGCTCTCGACCGCGTCGCCGACGACGGCGATCCCGCCGCCCAAACGCCGGGAGAGCTCGAAGCGGGCCCGGGGCATGTGCCAGTCGGTGGTGACGAGGCGCATCGACTTGAACTTGTGCTTCGCCATCCAGCGCGCGACCTCCTCGGCGTTGGAGCGGGTGTCGACCGATTCG
This sequence comes from Allosphingosinicella sp., assembly GCA_035719905.1. Lineage (GTDB taxonomy): Bacteria > Pseudomonadota > Alphaproteobacteria > Sphingomonadales > Sphingomonadaceae > Allosphingosinicella. Next base: position 82,862 of record DASTFN010000008.1, on the reverse strand, counting down.
CGGCCGAGGTCGACGCAGCATTGGAACAGCGAATCGTCGGCGCGATATTGCGCGGCCAGCTCTTCCGGGCGGACGGTCCGGGCGACTCCGGAGACGAGCATCCTCTTCGCCTTGTTGCGGGCCATCAGGTCGAGGCCGCGCTCGATCCTCTTGGCGCCTCCGGTGAGGACGACGATGGCGTCGGTGGGCCGCTCGTCGGCCGGCCGCGGCAGGAGCACCGCGAACAAGGCGTAGCCGAGCAAATAGAGAAGGACGATCGCGGAGAAAGCGCGGCGGATCACAACATCCTCCCCAGGGCCCTCAGGATGGTGGCCCGGGCGACCAGCATGGCGAGGCCGACGCCGAGGACCGGAAGAAGAGCGAGGGCGAGCCAGCCCGTCGCCGGCAGATTGGCCGAGCCGAGCAGGTCGGAGCCGAGCGCTCCGATGCGGCGGCCGATCAGGAGCAAAGCGAGCGCCGCCGCGGCGAACCCGACCACCCCGCCGAACAAAGCGTCGAGCGCGATCCGGCGCTGGAACAGCCGGGCGACCTGGATGTCGGTGGCGCCCATCAGGTGGAGAACCTCGATCGTCGCGCGATGGGTGTCGAGCGCGGCCCGGGCGGCGAGGACGACGGTGGCGGCGGTGGCGGCGATCATCAGGGCGACGAGGCCCAAGGCAAGCCATTTCAGGGCGGAGATCAGCCGGCCGAGCGGCGCCAGCCACTGGGCGTTGTCGTCGATCCGGGCGGACGGGGCGGCCGAGGTCAGCGCCGGGCGTATCGAGTCGGCGCGGGCGCCGGGGATGAGCTGGGCGTCGATCATCGCCGGGATCGGCAGATCGCCTTCGAGCCCGCCGGGGCCGAGCCAGGGCTCGAGCAGCTCGGCCATCTCGGCCGGCGCCAGGCGGCGGACGCTCGCGACCTCGGGCAAAGCCTGCAGCCGGGCGACGGCGCGCGCCGCCTCGGCCTCGCGCCGGTCCGGATTGGGTTCGAGGATCTGCACCGTCACCCGGTTGCCGAGGCCGGCGCCGAGGCTCGCCGCGGCGCCGCCGAGGCCGAGGCCGGCGGCGGCGGCGAGGACGGTGAGGAACATCATGATCGCGATCACCCAGGGCATCGGCCCGGCCAGCCGGCCTTCGGGCAGCAGTCGGCGATCGGCCGCGCCCATGGTCTGAAGCAGGGCGCTCATGCCTCGGCCCGCCGCGGCGGATGGCGAAGGGCGCCGGTCGGATCGAGCAGGGTGCCGCGGTCGAGACGGAGCATCTCGAAGCTGCCGATGCTCGAGATGAGGTGGAGATCGTGGGTGGCGACGACGATCGTGGTGCCGAGCTTGTTCAGGGAATCGAACAGATGAAGCAGGCGCTTGGCCATTTCCGGGTCGACGTTTCCGGTCGGCTCGTCGGCGACCAGCAATTCGGGCCGGGCGATCACCGCCCGGGCGATGGCGACGCGCTGCTGCTCGCCGCCCGACAGGGTCGCGGGCCGGGCGCTGGCGCGGTGGCCGAGGCCGACCCAGGCGAGCATCTCGCTCACCGGTCCCTGCAAATCCTTCTCGTCGACCCCGGCGACTCGCAGCGGCAGAGCGACATTGTCGAAGGCGGAGAGGTGGGTGACGAGGCGGAAATCCTGGAAGACGACCCCGATCCGCCGCCGGAAGCCGGGAAGTCGCTTCCTCGGCATGGTGACGATGTCCTCGCCGAACAATTTGATCAGGCCCCGGCTCGGCCGCTGGGCGAGGTAGAGGAGCCGGAGAAGCGAGGTCTTGCCCGCCCCCGACGGGCCGGTGAGGAAATAGAAGCCGCCGTGCCGGAGCGAGAAGCTGAGGTCCGAGAGCGTCTCCGCCCCCGTTCCATAGCGCAGCCCGACATTGTCGAACTGGACGATGGTGCCGCTCGTGCTCAGATCCCGCCTCCGCTCGGGGCCGCGCCCCGCCTGGCTTCAATGGCATGCGCCGCGCCGGGCCGTAAACCACTCAATAGAGGCGCAATGGCTTGCATGGCGCGCCTCGCCGTGCTTGGATTCGGACGAGCACCAGCCTTTTGGGGCCTCCCGTAGCATGATCCTGAGCTGTCCCGCCTGTAAGACGCGCTACGTGGTGCCGGACAGCGCGGTCGGCCCGTCCGGACGGCAGGTGCGCTGCGCATCCTGCCGGCACAGCTGGCTTCAGCAGCCCCCCTCCCCCCGGACCTCGGCCGAGTGGCAGGCGCCTGCGGCCTCCCCGCCCCCACCGCCGCCTCCACCGCCGCTTCGCGAACCGGCGCCGGCCCGGCCCGCCGCCTCGATCCTCGGCCCGGCGCCCGCGGCGGAGCCCGAGAATTACGACGCCTTCGCCCACGAGCCGCCCTTCCGACCGCGCCGCAACCCGGCGCGGATGTGGACGATCATCGCCGTCATCGCCGGCGCCCTGATGCTCGCCGCGACGGCGGCCGTCTATTCGTTCGGACTTCCCGAGCTGGGCGTCGACATCGCCCTGCCGGGCCGCGGCTCGACCCCGCTGAAGCTCGAATATTCGGCGGAGAACCGCACCTTGGCAAGCGGCAACGCCCTGCTCACCGTCACCGGGCGGATCCTCAATCCGACCCGGTCGGTCCAGCGCGTGCCGCAGCTGCGCGCCGAGGTTCGCGACGCCTCGGGCAAGACCGTCTACAGCTGGCCGATCTCGCCGCCGGTGTCGGAGCTTCAGCCGGGCCAGAGCGCGACCTTCAACAGCGCCGAGACGGACGTCCCCACGGGCGAGGGCCGCAAGCTTCGCGTCGCCTTCCCTTCGGCGGCCTGAGCGGGAATGCGCGTCGGCCTGCTGACCGGCGGCGGCGACGTTCCGGGCCTCAATCCCTGCATCCGCTCGGTCACCCTCTCCGCCGACGCGCTCGGCTGGGACGTGACCGGCTTCCGCCGCGGCTGGGAAGGGGTCCTCGCCATCGATCCGGGCGACCCGGCGAGCGTCGCCGCCAACAGCCTGCCGCTCACCCGCGAAGGCGTCCGCGGGATCGACCGGATGGGCGGCACCATCCTCCACACCTCGCGCACCGATCCGCGCACCCTGGCCGAGGGCGACCAGACGAAGCGGGTGCTCGACACCCTGGAGCGGCTCGGCATCGACGCCATGATCACCCTGGGCGGCGACGGCACCTTGCGCTTTTCGGCGCATCTGGCGGCGCAGGGCGTGAAGATCGTCTCCATCCCCAAGACGATGGACAACGACGTCTTCGGCACCGATTATTGCATCGGCTTCTCGACCGCGGTCAGCCGCTCGGTCGAGGCGATCAACGCGCTGAGGACGACGGTCGAGAGCCACGAGCGGATCGGGGTGGTCGAATTGTTCGGACGGCGCAGCGGCGAGACCGCCCTGCTCGCCGGCTTCCTCGCCCAGGTCGACCGGACGATCATCGCCGAGGTGCCCGCCGATCTCGACATCCTCTTCCCGCTGCTTGCCGTGGACAAGGCGTCCAACCCGGCCGGCTATGCGATGTGCGTGATCTCGGAAGGGGCGACGATCAAGGGCGAGGGCGAGGACGATGCCGAGCTCTCCAAGCCGGCCAGCGAGCGCGGCGAGGGCGGAATCGGCCAGCAGCTCGGCCGGGCGATCAAGGAACGGCTCGGCTGCGGCACCGTTATCCAGGAGCTCGCCTATCTGATGCGCGCCGGCGAGCCCGACGCGATGGACCGGATGGTCGGCTTCGCCTTCGGCGGCCTCGCCGTCCAGCTCCTCCAGCGCGGCGAGACGGCCCGGATGGTGATCCTGGGCGGCGGCAATTACGGCCACGTCCCGATCGACACCCTTCTGAGCGGCCGCAAGACGGTCGACGTCGGCGGGCTCTACGATCCCTCGACCTATCGTGCGCGTTTGATGCGGATCGAGGGGATGCCGATGTTCCTCTATTGATTCTTTGCTAATCTGCGGGCGGGGCCGAGTCTTTCGGGGGAATTTCATATGCGCAAATATTGGCTTCTTGCGGCCGGCGCCGCGTTCGCGATCGCGTCGCCCGCCTCGGCGGACACGGTCTGCGAATGGATCGATTACGCCCAGGCGGTCGGCACCGCCGCGGCGCCGCCGCCCGACGCTCCCCGAACCGGCGAGCACGACCGGGCCCAGACCCAGGTCGCGATCGCCATGTTCGAGGCTCTGAACGCGATCGACCGGCGCTACGAAACCTATCTCGGAATGGCCCCCGCCGCGCCCGGTGCCTCGCAGGACGCGGCCGCAGCGACCGCCGCCTACCAGGTGCTCCTCGCCCATTATCCGGGCCAGAAAGCCGGCCTCGACGACAGCTATGAGGTCGCGATGCTGGCGGTGACCGACGCCGCCGCCCGCGAGCGTGGCAAGGCGATCGGCGAAGCAGCGGCGAAGCTCGCTTTGGCGGCCGGCGGCATCGACCCGGCCCGGCCCCCCATTCCTTACCGGCCGCGGACCAGCGCCGGGACCTGGACCGCGACCCAGCTGCCGGTCTTCGCGCCCTATGTCACCACCTTCAAGCCGTGGATCCTGCCGAGCTACGAATCGGTCCGGCCGGCTCCGCCGCCGGCGCTGGGCAGCGAACGCTGGGCGCGCGACTATGAGGAGATCAGGCGGCTCGGCGCCAGGACCGGAAGCATAAGGACTCCCCAGCAGACCTTGATGGCGCGCTACCGGATCACCCCCAACATGACCCCGACCCTGCGCCTGATCGCCGACGCAAAAGGCCGCTCGGCGGTTGAGAACGCGCGGATGTTCGCCTTGCTTGCGATGGTCACCGACGACGCCGGGATCGCCAATGCCGAGGCCAAGCTCCATTACAATTTCTGGCGGCCGATCACGGCGATCCGCAACGCTTCGGACGACGGCAACGACGCGACGCAGGAGGATCCGGCCTGGGAGCCGCTGATCAACACCCCCAACCATCCCGAATATCCCTGCGCCCATTGCACCTTCGCCGCCTCGACCGCGGCGGTGCTCAAGAGCGAGGTCGGCGACTCGCCGCCGGGCGGAGTCCGGGTCCATTCGCGCTCGATCCCCAACAGCATCGTCCAGGTCGTCCCAAGCCTCGACGATTGGGTGAAGGAGGTCTCGATCTCGCGCACCTACGGCGGAGTCCACTACCGCTTCTCCAACGAGGCGGGCGAGGAGCTCGGCCGCAAGGTCGCCGCTTTGGCGCTGGCCAAGGTGATGCGGCCGCTGCCGAAGGGTAAGCGCAAGGGATAGCGTCTAAACCTCCCCTGCATTTGCAGGGGAGGGGGACCATGCGAAGCATGGTGGAGGGGCCTTTCTGAGTCCGAAGAACCCCTCCACCGCGCTCCGCGCGGTCCCCCTCCCCCGGAAATCCGGGGGAGGAATTGAGGGAGGCGAAGCGCGCCATTGCCTCGCTCCCTCCCCTTTGCTAGAGGCCCCGCTCCTACCGGCCCCGGAAGCTTATTCCGGGGGGCAGTGACGTGCGGTCGTGGCGGAACTGGTAGACGCGCAGCGTTGAGGTCGCTGTGGCCGAAAGGCCGTGGAAGTTCGAGTCTTCTCGACCGCACCAATTTTTCTTCATCGTCATTCCGGCGAAAGCCGGAACCCATGAACCCGGAGGCCGTAAGGTTATCCGCCTCGGTCCGTGTTCATGGATGCCGGGTAAAGCCCGGCATGACGACCGGCGCATTTGCCCGCGCGACATGCATAGGCCATGCTCGGCGCCATGGCCTCGACGCCCCCATCCGATCCGCAGCCGCGCCGCGCCTTCGGCTTCTGGATCTGCCTCGCCCTCGTCGTCGGCAACACCATCGGGACCGGGGTCTTCCTGCTGCCGGCGACCCTCGCCCCCTACGGCGCGAACGCCGTCGCCGGGTGGCTGGTGACGATCGCGGGCTGCCTATGCCTCGCCCAGGTCTTCGCCGCTCTCGCCCGGGCGCTTCCGGACGCGGACGGGGCCTATGACTATATACGCCCAGCCCTCGGCCCCGCCGCCGCCTTCTTCGTCATGTGGAGCTACTGGATATCGTCCTGGGTGACGAACGCGGCGGTCGCGATCGGGGCGGTCAGCTACCTCTCCTCGCTCGCGCCCGGTTTCTTCGCGCCTTTCTATGCCGGTCCGCTGACCGCAATCGCCTTCGTCATCCTCTTCACCCTGATCGCGACCCGCGGCGCCAAGGCCTCGGGAGAGGTCCAGATCGCGACGACGATCCTGAAGCTGCTCCCGCTGATCGCCGTCGTCGCGCTCGCGGCGGCCGTCTGGGGAGGCTATGGGGAGGCTGCGGGAGGCCTCGCCCCGGAGCCGCTCAGGCCTTCCTCGGTCGCCGCGGCCGCCACCCTCACCCTGTGGGCGATGCTCGGCTTCGAATCGGCGACGATGCCCGCAGGGCGTATCCGCGATCCCCAGCGGACGGTGCCTCGCGCGACGCTGGCCGGCACAATTCTGGTCGGAACCGTCTACCTGCTGATCACCTGGTCGGTGTTCCTGCTGCTTCCGACCGAGGAAGCGGCGCGATCCCCGGCGCCGCTCGCGGACCTGATCGGGCGCTACTGGGGCTCCGGACCGGCCCAGCTCATCGCCCTGTTCGCGGCGATCAGCGCCTTGGGCGCGCTCAACGGCTGGGTGTTCATCCAGGCCGAGGTGCCGCTGGCGCTGGCGCGCGGCGGAGTCTTCCCCGCCGCCTTCGCCAGGCTCAACCGGGCGGGCACTCCGGTCGTCGGCCACCTTCTCGGCTGCGGGTTGAGCTGCGCGCTGATCGCGAGCAACCTCAGCCGCGGCATGGCGGCGCTGTTCGAGTTCATGATCCTGCTCGCCACCGCGGCGACCCTCGTCCTCTATCTGCTTGCCGCGCTGTCAGCCCTGGTGCTCCGGCGCCGGGGCGCGCTCGGCGGCACCCTGGTGGTGGCGAGCGCGGGCGGCGGCACCCTGTTCGCTTTGTGGACCTTCTACGGGGCCGGGCTGGAGGCGACCGTCTGGGGCGCGGCTTTGCTTGCGAGCGGCCTGCCGGTCTATCTGCTGATGCGGGGAAACCTGTTGCGTTCCCGAATCGTTGAGACGACTTCACCGACAGGCGAGGGATGATGGCGGAACAGGTACAAGACCGCGCGCAATATTCGGAGCGGGAGTGGCGCGACAAATTGACCCCGGAGCAATATCGGGTGCTTCGCGAGGCCGGCACCGAGCCGCCCTTCACCGGCCGCTACGTCGACAATCACGACGAAGGCGAATATCGCTGCGCCGGCTGCGGCGAGACCTTGTTCGAAAGCGAGTGCAAATTCGACAGCGGAAGCGGCTGGCCGAGCTTCACCGAAGCGGCGGCGGCGGCGGTGAGCGAGCATGCCGACATGAGCCACGGCATGCGCCGGGTCGAGGTGCGCTGCGCCCGCTGCGACGGCCATCTCGGCCACCTCTTCCCCGACGGACCGGCGCCGACCGGCCTGCGCTACTGCATCAACAGCGCCTCCCTGGATTTCAAGGCGAAGAAGTGACGGCGAAGCCGTCATTGCGAGGAGCGAAGCGACGCGGCAATCCAATTTCGAGGCCCGCTCCGACGCCACACTGGATTGCTTCGCGACGCTCGCAATGACGGGGCGTGCACCTCTCCTCCTCCGCTTCTCCCTCGTCCCTCCCTTGTCGCCCGACTCATCCGGCCCTAGGTTGCCCGACCGATGGCCAGTGCTGCTTCCCCCCCGCCGTCCCGCCTTCGCCGGACGCTGATCATTCTTCTCAAGATCGGGCTGTATGGCGGCCTCATCGCCCTCGTCGCGCTCGTCGTCGCGGTCGGGGTCGCGATGGGCTCGCTTCCGAGCTACGAGAAGCTGGTCCGCCGCGACGATCTCGGCCAGATGATCCGGGTCCGAGCCGCCGACAATTCCGAGCTGATCGCGCTCGGGCCGAGCTTCGGCGAATGGCTGAGCTACGACCAGATCCCCGACATCATGAAGGACGCGATGGTCGCGGTCGAGGACAAGCGCTTCCGCTCGCATATCGGAGTCGACCCGATCGGCACCGCCCGGGCCTTCAAGGTGCGCTTCACCAAGGGCCGCTGGACCCAGGGCGGATCGACCATCACCCAGCAGCTCGCCCGCAACATCTTCCTCACCAACAGCCGGACCTTCGGCCGCAAGGCGCGCGAAGGCGTGCTGGCGCTGGCGCTCGAGCGGCGATTCTCGAAGAACCAGATCCTGGAATTGTACCTCAACCGGGTCTATTTCGGCGGCGGCGCCTACGGCATCGACGCCGCCTCGCGCCGCTTCTTCGGCCATTCGGCCAAGACTTTGAGCCTCTCCGAGGCGGCGATCATCGCCGGGCTGGTCAAGGCCCCGTCCAACTACGCGCCGACCGCCGACGCCGAGGCCGCGCGCGGCCGGGCCGAGGTCGTCATCAAGCTGATGCAGGAAAATGGCGACATCAGTCCGGCCATGGCGGCGGGAGCGGAGCCGGCCGAGGTCCGGATCATCCCGACCGCCAAGCAGAACAGCGTCCGCTATTTCACCGACTGGGTGCTTCCGCAGCTCGACACCCTGATCGACGAGACGGTCGATCCGATAGAAGTGTGGACGACCCTCGACCCCAACATGCAGCGGCTCGGCGACCAGGTGATCAACGCGACCACCCCGGAAGGCGCCCAGGGCGCCCTGATCGCGCTCGATCGCGACGGCTCGATCCGGGCGATGATCGGCGGGCGCGACTATGTCCGGTCGCTCTACAATCGCGGCACGCAGGCGACCCGCCAGCCCGGCTCGTCGTTCAAATTGTTCGTCTATCTCGCCGCGATCGAGGCCAATTACAAACCCGACGACATCGTGACGGACGAGCCGATCACGATCAACGGCTGGAGCCCGCGCAACAACAGCGGGGGCTTTGCCGGCCAGGTCACGGTCCGCCAGGCCTTCGCCCAGTCGATCAACACCGTCTCGGTCCGCCTCGCCCAGGAAGTGGGCTTCCGGACCGTCGCCGACATGGCGCAGCGCTTCGGCATCACGACCCCGGTCGTCACCCACCCGTCGATGGCGCTGGGAAGCTCCGAGGTCCGGCTGATCGACATGACCCGCGCCTTCGCCTCGGTGGCGGCGAAGGGGAATGCGGTCGTCCCCTACGGGATCAAGCGGGTCACCACCGCCGGCGGCGAGGTCCTCTACCAGCACCAGCCGGCCGAGAACCGGGTGCTGGTCGCGCCCTGGGTAGCGGCCCAGATGACCGACCTGCTCCAGGCGGCGGTCCTGACCGGGACCGGCCGGGGCGCCCAGATCGGCCGTCCGGTCGCCGGCAAGACCGGCACGACCACCTCCAACAAGGACGGCTGGTTCCTCGGCTTCTCGAGCGGCCTGACCACCGGCATCTGGATGGGACGCGACGACAACAAGGCGATCCCGGGGCTCCAGGGCGGGCGGGCGCCGGCCCGGGCCTTCCACGATTTCATGGCCCGGGCGGTCGCCAACCGCCCCGCCGAGAATTTCGAGATCGCCGTCCAGATGCCCGAATGGGCGGTCGGCGAGACCGAGGAGGAGACCTGGTTCGAGGCGCCCGACAATGGCGGAGTCCTCGTCAATCCCGACGGAAGCGGCCCTTCGGAAGGGTTCCAGCCGCTGCCGCCGCGCCCGGACGAGGCCGAGCCCGATCCGGATCGGGAGGAGAGGCTGGACCAGGACTTCATCGACCGGGCGATCGACCGCGATCCGCCGGAGCCGCGCCTGCGGGAACGCGATCCGGACCGGGAGCGCGATCGCCGCGAACGGCGGCGGGAGCGCGACCTCGCCCCGCCCGTCGACCGGCGCTCAGACCGTACGGCCGATCCGATGGAGTGACGGCCCATGCCGGCGCAGCCATAGCCGCGCCGGCTTCGGGTCCGCCTCGAGCAGCCGCTCGACCAAAAAGTGGAAATCGGGGCCGTGGTTCATGTGGATCCGGTGGGCGACCTCGTGGGCGACCGTCGCCCGCCTGACCCAGTCGGGAGCGAGGATGAGGCGCCAGCTGTAGCGGATTCCGCCCGACGCCGAGCAGCTCCCCCAGCGCGACAGCGGGTCGCCGACTCCGATTCGGGTCACCTTAACTCCGGCATGGACGGCGAATTCCGCCGTCTCGGTCGCCAGCGTGTCGAGGGCGTGCCGCCTGAGCCAGCGCAGCAGCCGGGCCTCGAGCCCGTCGGCCGGCCCGCCGACGACCAGGCGCCCTTCCTCCAGCCGTGGGGTCCGCGGCCGGTCCGGGCTCCAGTCGATCCGGTGCGGCCGGTCGTAGAGGGGCAGGTCGGTCCCCGGCGCGAGCGCGATCGCCGGCGCGACCTCGGCCAGCCGGGCGAGGATCCAGTCGCGATGGCCGTCGGCCCAGGCTAGGGCCTTGCGGCGCGACGCGCGCCTCGGAATGGTCAGGACGACCTCGCCGGTGCGCCGGTCGACGCGCAGCCGCATCGCCCGTGCCGTCGGCGAGACGCTGAGCTTCACCTCAAAGCTCACGCTCGACCAGATGATGCTCGAGGTCGCCGGCTTCGTCCTCGGCGACCGTCCAGCCGCGGATCGACATTCCGGCGCGGTGGACGGCGTCGCGATCGCCGCAGACCAGATAATGCCAGTCGGGCAGCGGCTTTCCCTCCGACCGCAGGCGGTAGGCGCAGGTCGAGGGCAGCCAGGCCAGCGCCCCGACCCGGGCGGAGGTCAGCCGCACGCAGTCCGGCACATAGGCCTTGCGGCCCCGATAATTGGTGCAGCGGGCGGTGTGGCGGTCGAGCAGCCGGCAGGCGACGTTGGTGGCGTGGATCTCGCCGGTATCGTCGTCCTCGAGCTTGTGCAGGCAGCATTTGCCGCAGCCGTCGCACAGAGCCTCCCACTCGGCCCGGTCGAGCGCGGCCAGGGGTTTGTCCCAGAAGTTCATTTCACCCAAAACTCGAGCTCCAACGCCAGCTGCTCAGCGCCCTTCTCGTAGGGAAGGAGGACGATCGGCTTGCCGTCGGGCCCGATCAGCTCGAGAATCCGGCTGTGGTTGACATTATACCCACCTCCCGGTGCCGGATCCTCTTTGGCCCCATAAGCGCCGTAGCGCTTGATCATGTCCGCGACCTGCTGCGGCGTGCCGGTCAGGCCGACCAGACGGGGATGGAAGGCCGCGACATAGTCTTTGAGCACGGCCGGCGTGTCGCGCTCGGGATCGACGCTGACGAAGATTGGAACCACCCGGGCCGCCCGCTCCGGATCGTCCTTCTCGAAGCGGCGAAGCGCCTGGCCGATGACCGCTAGATCCGTCGGGCAGACGTCGGGGCAATGGGTGAAGCCGAAATAGATGAGCCGGTATCGTCCGGCGAAATCCCCCTCGGTCACCTGGCGCCCGTCCTGGTTGGTCAGGGTGAACGGCCCCCCGATCCGCGCTCCCTTGAGCGGCGGCTCCTCGGGCGCGCCGGAGCAGGCGGCGAGCGCCAGCCCGAGCGACAGGCAAAGGATTGTCCAAAGACGGGTTTTGCGGGTTTCGTTCATGGCGGAAGCAGGCTTGTCTTGCTATAGGCGCGCCGACAAGTCGAGACGGGGAAGCGAGAGTGTTCAACAAGTTCGGCCGAGCGCTGGCGGCGTCCATGGTCCTGATGCTGGCGGTGCCGGCATCGGGGCAAGGGAGTTTTTCCGACAGCTTCTCTTTCCTCAAGGCGGTCCGGGAGCGCGACGGCGACAAGGTCACCGACCTGGTCAGCGAGCCGGGCTCGACCGTGATCAACACGCGCGAGCGCGGCAGCGGCGAAGGCGCGCTCCACCTCGTCGTGCGCGGCCGCGATATCAGCTGGCTCGCTTTCCTGCTCGGCAAGGGCGCCCGGCCCGATATCCAGAGCAATCGCGGCGAGACCCCGCTGACCCTGGCGGCGCAGATCGGCTGGGTCGAAGGCGCCGAGCAGCTGCTGGCGAGGCGGGCGAGCGTCAACCTCGCCAACGGCCGCGGCGAGACCCCCATCATCCTGGCCGCCCAGCGCCGCGACATCGCGATGGTCCGTTTGCTACTCAGCCGCGGCGCCGATCCCAAGCGCACCGACAATGTCGCCGGAATGTCTGCGCTCGATTACGCCAAGCAGGACCCGCGCGCCGGCGCCGTCCTCAAGCTGCTCGAAGCGAGGCTCGCTCCCGCCAAGCCGGCTGCGGGGCCGACCCGATAAATCCTTCGCTTGCGTCGGTCCTTCGATACGCGTCTTCGCCAAGCTCAGCCGCTACTCAGGATGAGCGGTTAGTATTTTCCGCTCATGCTGAGTAGGCATTGAGCGAAGTCGAAATGCCGTATCGAAGCACGGTCGCTTCCTAAGCGAATCCCGCCAGACCCGGATCCAGATCCCCCACCAGCCGCCGCGCCGCCCTTCGGGCGAAGCGCAGGGTCTCCGCCTTGCGGCGCGCCGGCGCCAGCTTGCGGAGCGGCGCCTCGCGGACCACCGCCGCATCGTAGCGGTCGGCGACGAGGAGGCCGCAAAGCTGGGGCTGGAAGCCGGGCTCCTCGAAGGGCCTCAGGTCGAACTTCGCCGGCACCGCCCAGAAGAAGCGGTCGCAATAGCCGAGATAGTCGATCCACTTGCAGTCGCCCATCAGATCGGCGCGCGACACCTTGATCTCGACGATGGTGATCAGGCCCGACGAATCGATCGCCATCATGTCGGCGCGCCGGCCGTTGGGCAGCGGCACCTCGCACAGAGCGAACAGATCCTGGTTGAAGAACAGACGAGTCACGCCGCGCGCCACATCCTGGGCGGCGAGCGGCGCGTCGGCGAAGCAAAGCTCCGGCTTGAGACTCGGACGGGCGGCCATCCGTCCAGGTTAGAATGAATCAGGAACGGTGTGAAGGGTGCCGCCCCTGATTCGTCATTGCGAGCGGAGCGAAGCAATCCAGTGGAGCTTCTGAGGCATGCTGGATTGCTTCGTCGCTTCGCTCCTCGCAATGACGAGTCTAGCGATAGAAGATGTGATTCCCGACCGCCGCGACCCGGGTGAGCTTCCAGCGCGGCGAGACCCTTTTGGCGTGGAAGAAGAGGGCGCGCGGCGCCGGACCGTCGGCCAGGTCCTGGGCGGCGATATGGGCGATGGCGACCGCCCTTTTCCAGGCGAGGGAGGCGCGGGCGATGGCCGGGAAGCGGCCGCCGCGGATGAAGGAGAATTGGCCGCGCTGCTTGACGACTCCGCAGGCCGAGGCCGGGAAGCGGCCGGAGCGGGCGCGGTTGAGGATCACTTCGGCGACGCTGAGCTGGCCGTGGAGCGGCTCGCCCTTCGCTTCGAAATAGACGGCGCCGGCAAGGCATTCCTGCTGGGCGTCCGTCGTCCGGGTGCTGCTATGCTCGGCGACGAGCTCGGCCAGGCTTCGGCGGGCAGGCTTTTCGGCCTCGAAGACGGGCTCGGGCTCGGCCGCGGCAACCGGCGGGGCGGACGCCGCCGGAGGCGGTGCGCCGAAGCCCGGGGCGGAAATTTCAGCGGTGAGCGGGGTCTCGGTCAGCTCCCAGGCCAAAGACGGGGCGCCGAAGACGAAAACGAAAGCGGCAGCCGCGAGGGACGCGGCGCGAAAAAAGCGGATCATTCAATCTCAAGTCAGTGCGGCTTACGGTCCCAAGCCGGATGCATGTGAAAAAAAGGCGCATCCCGGACCGTCTTCCGTCTCGCGTGGCCGCCTCCTCCCAATATTCCGGGTTCGTGGCGGCCCCCCGCTCTCGAAGGACAGGGGGCGGGCTAGGTTGTGCAGTGCAGCAGAGTCAATCGAGCGCATTCATTTCAGCGGCGAACCGTTCGGCAGACGGGATATCCAGTTCAATTAACCATAAATCCGGGTCGAAGCGCCTCCGGCGCGCGATGAACTCGGGAACTTCGCCTGGATTCTCAAGGCGTTGGCTTCCGCTCTCCTGCCATCGATAGCGGCCATCGGGCTGCAGGAGGCGCTCGAACAGCCGCGGATTAACGCCTTTTTCCAGCAGGATGACGAGGATCGAGCCGGCCGTGGCGTCGCCCTTGGCGAGCACCGCTCCAAAGCCCCCCTCGCCCTCGGCCTTGCGGATCAGCGCCCCCGCAAGCACCGAAGCGGCGATTCGCGGCTCCATCAGCCGGCGACGTAACCGGGGAGGCCGCTCAGCGAGATGTGCGAGCGCATGAAGGTGCCGGTGCCGCTGGCGGCGAGCTCGCCGGCCGAATCGATCAGCCGGGCCTCGCCGACCAGCACCCGCCGCCGGCCGCTCGCCCAGCGCCCTTCGGCGATCACCGGGCCCTCCCGGAGGGGGCGGGTGAAGAGCAGGTTGAAGGCGGTGGTGAGAAGGAAACGGTCGGTGACGAGGCTGTTGCAGGCGTAGAAGGCGGCATCGTCCATCATCTTGAAATAGAGCGTGCCGTGGGCGGCGCCGGCGGCGTGGAAGAGCTGCTCGCGCACCTCGAAGCGGATCCGGGCGAAGCCCTTCTCGACGATCTCGAGGCTCGAATCGAACAGGCCGTTCACCGGCGCATGGCGGTAGAGCGACTCGAGCGCCCGGAAATGGGCGGCCGCGCCGGCGTCCGCTTCAGGCGGCATCGCGGCTTTCGACTCCCGAAAGCAAGGCGAACAGGGCGTCGCGCGAGCGGGCGCCGCGAAGCTTGGCCACCGTGCCGCGATCGCGCAGGACCCGGCTGACCGAGGCCAGCGCCTTGAGATGATCGGCGCCGGCGTCGGGCGGCGACAGGATCAGGAAGACGAGATCGACCGGCAGCCGGTCCACCGACTGGAAGTCGATCGGAGCGGCCAGGCGGGCGAAATAGCCGAATACGTGCCTGAGGCCTTCGATCCGGCCGTGCGGTATGGCGACTCCCCCGCCGAAGCCGGTCGAGCCGATCTTCTCGCGGTCGGTCAGAGCGGCGACGATGGTCTTCGAATCGAGCCCGGTGCGCCGCGCCGCGGCGGCGCCGAGAACCTGGAACAGGCCCTTCTTGTTCGGAACTGTCATCCCGCCATCGACGCAGTCGACGGTCAGGATGTCGGTAATGTCGTTCATCGTCTCACCGAACGCGGTCGCCCCCGGCCGCTCTCTTTAAAGTGGAAGGAAAAGCGAGCGTCGCCCGCCGGTAATCTCATTCGCCTTGCGGCTCGTCCTCGCCTCGTCGGTTGGCGAAGGCCTCCGCTTGCTCCACCTCCGCCACCGCCTCGGCATGGTGGTCCTGGCGGCGGCCGCTATGGCGCCTCAGCTGCGCCTCGACCTTGTCGGCCGCCGCTTCGAAGGCCGCCGGGGCCGCGGACGCCCGGTCGGTCGCCTTCAGGACCACGCCCTGGGGGGCGTAAGCGACGATCTCGCAGGTGAAGCCGTGATCGTGCGGTCCCTTGCCGAAGGTCACCTGGGCCGAGACGAGCCGGGACGCAAATTTGTCGGCGACGGCGGTGAGCCGGGTACCGACCCGTTCCTGCAAGGCTTCGCCGGTGTCGAGTTGGTGACCGGAGACGCGGATATCCATGGCATTCTCCAGCAAAGGGCCGCGGGGATTAGGCGACGCCGCGGCTCAACGTCAACCGCGCTCATCCAGCCGATGCCATATGGGGTCGGTCAGCGTCGCAAGGAAGGAGGCGTGCGCCTGAAGCTCTTCTTCGGTCGGCGCATGCGCCCGGGCGGGGCGAACCTCGAGGACGATCGTGGCCGAATCGCCGGCCGCGGCCTCGGCCGCTTCCTCGATCCGCTCGGCGGCGATGTCGGTGAGGGTGAGGCCGATCTGGCGGCCGCCGGTCAGCTCGACATAGCATTGGGCGAGGAGCTGGGCGTCGATCAGGGCGCCATGCTTGACCCGGACGCTCCGGTCGACCCCGAAGCGGGTGCAGAGCGCGTCCAGGCTGTGCTTGGCCCCGGGATGCTTGGAGCGCGCGATCTGGAGGGTGTCGATCATCCGGGTCAGGCAGACGAGCGGGTGCCCGCAATTGTTCAGCTCATGGTTGAGGAAGCCGAAGTCGAAGCTGGCATTGTGCGCCACCAAAGGGCAGTCGCCGAGGAATTCGAGCAGCTCCTGCGCCCGGTCGCGGAAGCGCGGCTTGTCGGCCAGGAAGGCGTCGGTCAGGCCGTGCACCGCCTCGGCGCCGCTCGGCATCGACCGCTCCGGGTTGAAATAGGCATGGAAGGTGCGGCCCGTCTCGACCCGGTTCCAGAGCTCGACGCAGCCGATCTCGACGACTCGATCGCCGGTGAGCGGGCTGAGGCCCGTGGTTTCCGTGTCGAAGACGATTTCCCGCATGGCTTCGACTATGAATCGGCGGGCGGGACGAGGCAAGCGAGGATGCGGCGAACCGCTCGTCGCGTCTTGTCCTTGGACCCTCCGGTGAGGATGACGAAATCGGCGCGTGCGCGCTTTTCGGAATCGGGGAGCTGGCGGGCCAGGATGCGCTCGAACTTCTCTTCCGTCATGCCCGGGCGGGCGAGGACTCGCTTGCGCTGCACCTCGGCGGGCGCCGAGACGACGACGACCTTGTCGACCTGCTCCCATCCTCCGGCTTCGAAGAGGAGCGGGATATCGAGGACGACCAGAGACGCCGACGAATGAGCGGCCAGGAAGGCCTCGCGTTCGCTCGCCACCGCGGGGTGGATCAGGGCCTCGAGCCGCCGAAGCGCCTCCGGCTCGCCCAGCACCCGCTCGGCCAGAGCGCCGCGATTGACCCCTTCAGGCCCGGTCGTGCCCGGGAAATGCGCCTCGATCTCGTCGACCAGCGCCCCTTCGGGCCCCTGCAGCCGGTGCACGGCGGCGTCCGCGTCGAACACCGGCACGCCCTCCTCGGCGAACATCTTCGCCACCGTCGACTTGCCCATGCCGATCGAGCCGGTGAGTCCGAGGGTGATCATCGGGTGAGCAGCTCCCGCAATTCCCGCTCGCTGTCGAAGGGCGCTTCGATCCCGAAGAAATGGCGGAATGCCAGTGCCGCCTGCCGGATAAGCACCGACAGACCGTCGACCGCCGAATGCCCGCGAGCGCGCGCGGCCCTGACGAGCTCCGTTTCGACCGGAGCATAGACAAGGTCGATGACGGGGGACGAGACGGCGGTCAGATTGGGCGGGAGCGGCGGAAATCCCCGCATCCCCAGGCTCGTCGCGTTCACGACCAGGCCGGTCGAGGGCAACGGATCGGTAAGCGGGAAGGATGAGCCCCGCAAACCGAGCTCGCGCAGAACCGCGCTCCCCCGCTCAACGCTCCGGTTGAAGAGCACGACCTCCACATCCTCCCCTTCGGTCTTTAGGCTGGCGAGGACAGCGCGTGCAGCGCCACCGGCACCGAATATCGTCACCGGCCGCTCCAGCAATGACGCTTCGCGAGCGTACCCGGCCAGCTCGGGCCTCAACGCCTCCATATCGGTATTGTAACCGATCAGGCCGTCGGGCTTTCGGGCCAAAGTGTTCACTGCTCCTGCGATCTTCGGCTCATACATGAGCCGATCCGCAAACGTCACCGCCATCTCCTTGTGTGGGATGGTGACGTTGCAGCCGCGCCAATCCGGATCCCGCCGACGCTGAATGAAATAGTCGGAGAGTTCCCGAGCGCTAACCCGGACAGCGCGATATTCGCCCTCGATGCCAAGCTTGCGGAGCCAGAAATTGTGGATCAGCGGCGATTTTGAATGGGCGATCGGATCGCCGATGACCTCGGCATATGGGACGCCCATCAGCGACCGCCGTCATTCCCGCGAAAGCGGGAATCCAGACCGGGTCCGAGCAGCGCCGCCTTCCGCCTGGATCCCCGCTTTCGCGGGGATGACGGATTAGGCGTCATGACTTCAAAAGCCCGCGCTCGCGCAGATAGCCGAGCAGAGGGAGGAGCGGCATTCCGAGGATGGCGAAGTGGCTGCCTTCGATCCGGTCGAACAATTGCGCGCCGGGCCCCTCGATCCGGTAGCCGCCGACGCTCCAGCGGATCCGCTCATATTCCCGGTCGAGATAGTCTTCGAGGAAGTCGGCGCCGAGCCGGCGCATGGTCAGCTCCACCGTCTCGCTGTGCCACCAGACCGCTTCGCCGCCCTCGGCGATGACGGCCGACGAATGGAGCCGATGGGTCCGGCCGCTGAGGTCGGCGAGCTGGTCGAAGGCCTCCCGACGCGAGCGGGGCTTGCTGAGCATGGCGCCATTGTCGAGCTCCAGGGTCTGGTCGGAGCCGAGGACCAGGGCGCCGTCCAGCGCCTCGACCGACAGGGCCTTGAGCTGGGCCAGCTCCTCCGCGATCCCGCGCGGGTCGAACCCTGCCGCTTCGAGGCCCCCCTTAGCCGCCGCCTCGTCGAGCTCGGCCTCGACCGCCTCGAACGTTACGCCGGCGGCTTCGAGCATGTGCCTTCGGGCTTCGCTCTTCGAGGCGAGGAGAAGCCTCATACGCCTTCGCCGACGCCGGCGGCGGCGTCCATCCGCTCGTTGCACAATTTGACGATGGCGAAGGCGGTCTCCTCGATCGAGCGGCGGGTGACGTCGATCACCGGCCAGTCGTTGTCGGCGAAGATCCGGCGGGCGAAGGCGAGCTCGGCATTGACCGCCTCGATGTCGACATAGTCGGTCTCCGGCGCCTGGTTGAGGGCGAGCAGCCGGTTGCGGCGGATCTGGACCAACCGGTCCGGGTTGGTGGTGAGCCCGACGACGAGCGGATGGTGGAGCGAGAAGAGGGACGGCGGCGGCGGGGCTTCGGGAACGAGCGGGATGTTGGCGACCTTGTAGCCGCGATTGGCGAGATAGATGGACGTGGGAGTCTTCGACGTGCGCGAGACTCCGGCGAGGACGATGTCCGCTTCCTCCCAATTTTCGGAGCCGATGCCGTCGTCATGGGCGATGGTGAACTGGATCGCGTCGACCCGGGCGAAATAAGCGGCGTCGAGCGCATGCTGACGGCCCGGCCGGCCCTTGGCTTCCTGGCCGAGCACGGCGGAGAGGGCGTGGACGACGGGATCGAGCACCGACACGGCGTGGATCCCGCGGCGCCGGGTCTGCTTCTCGAGCTCGCGGCGGATGGTGCTGTTCACGAGCGTATAGAGGACGAGTCCGGGACGCCGCTCGACGTCGTCCAGCACCCGGTCGAGATGGCCTTCCGAGCGGACCATCGGCCAGGGGTGGCGGAGTATCTCGACCCCGTCGAACTGGGCGAGGCAGGCCTTGGCGATCACCTCCAGCGTCTCTCCGGTCGAGTCGGAGAGGAGATGGAGATGAAGCGGATCGGCCACTAGGGCCCGCCGGCGCGGCTGTGGATAAACATGTGGGAATCGCTAGCTCAAGCCTCGGGAGCGTTGCAAGCGAGGGCTTTGCCCCCGCAATCCGCTTTTCGTCCACAGAGTCGCAAAGGTGAAGAAGTTCCTACCGGCGCCCTGTGGAAAGCGGGGATGGATCGCGCGAATCCGCAGGCTTCCGCCACCCCCGCAGAGTCAAGCTGTTTGCAAAATCGGGTGAAGCCAATAAACCCCGCGACGCGCCTTCCTACAACCTACTACAGACTCTCTTTAAATAAGATTCTTATAGAGAGTAGAGCGGAGCCTTCCCTGGTCATGGCCGTCGCCGACAAGCCTCTGCTCAACGTGCTAAGAGGCGGAAAAGCCGAGAGAACCCCGCTTTGGCTGATGCGCCAGGCCGGCCGCTACCTGCCCGAATACAGGGCCCTGAGGGCGGACAAAGGCGGCTTCCTCGACCTGGTCCAGGACCCGGACTCCGCGGCCGAGGTGACCCTCCAGCCGATCCGGCGCTTCGGCTTCGACGGCGCGATCCTGTTCTCGGACATCCTCATGGTGCCCTTCGCTTTGGGCCAGGATCTGCGTTTCGAAGCCGGCGAGGGTCCGCGCCTGTCGCCGCCTCTGGTCGACTCGGCGCTCGCCGGGCTCGACTCGGCCCCGGCCCGTCTGGAGCCCGTCTACGCAACTGTGGAGAAAGTTGCGAAGTGTCTCCCGGAAGCCACGACTTTCCTTGGCTTCGCCGGCAGCCCCTGGACGGTCGCCACCTACATGGTCGCGGGCCAGGGCAGCAAGGACCAGGCCGAGGCGCGAAGGCTCGCCTATGGCGATCCTTCGGCCTTCCAGGCGATCGTGGACGCCATATCCGGCCTCACCATCGACTATCTCTCGCGCCAGGTGGAGAGCGGGGTCGAAGCCGTGCAATTGTTCGACAGCTGGGCGGGAAGCCTGTCGCCGGCGCAGTTCGAGCGCTGGGTGATCGCTCCCACCGCCGCGCTGGTCGCCGCCTTCAAGGCCCGCCATCCCGATACGCCGGTGATCGGCTTTCCCAAGGGCGCCGGCGGCAAGCTCGCGGCTTATGCGCGCGAGACCGGAGTGGACGCGATCGGCCTCGACGAGACGGTCGACCCGGTCTGGGCCGATTCGGCGCTGCCGCCCGATATGCCCGTCCAGGGCAATCTCGACCCGCTGGCGCTGATCGCCGGCGGCGAGGCGCTTGAAACGGCGGTGGCACGCATCCTATCTAGCCTGGCGGGGCGACCGCATATCTTCAACCTGGGGCATGGCATCTTGCCGGACACGCCGATCCCGCACGTCGAGAAGCTCATCGAGCTGGTGCGCGCGTGACCGATGCCCTCGCGACGGCCCTCAGCTTGACCTACGCCTGGATCAAGGCCGGCCACGTCATCTTCGTGATCTTCTGGATCGCCGGCCTGTTCATGCTTCCGCGATTCTACGTCTACCACCAGGAATCGGCGCCGGGCTCGGCCGAGGAGAAGCTCTGGATCGAGCGCGAGCGCAAGCTGAGGCGGATCATCATAACCCCGGCGATGATCCTGGTCTGGATCTTCGGCCTCGCCCTCGTCTGGACGACCCAGGCCTGGACGATGGGCTGGTTCCAGGCCAAGTTCGTCCTCGTCGTCGCCCTCTCCGGCTATCACGGCTGGATGGTCGGCTACGGCCGCAAGCTGGCGCTCGGCGAGCGGGCGCTGAGCGGCCGGGGCCTCAGGATGATGAACGAGGTTCCGGGGATCGCGGTCGTCCTCATCGTCGTGCTGGTGATCGTCAGGCCGTTCTGACGGTTGACTTGAAAAATCCCGGAGCCTAACGCCGGTCAAGTCGTTCGCCTGCCATCCGCGCGGGCATTTCAGCCGCCGAAAATCCGATCCCCGCCCGGCGCGCCGACTCCATCCCAAATTTCCGAGTGTTTTCTCCATGCATCTCAAAGACCTGAAGCAAAAATCCCCCGCCGACCTCGTCGCCATGGCCGAAGAGCTGGGCATCGAGGGCGCCTCGACCCTGCGCAAGCAGGAGCTGATGTTCTCGATCCTCAAGGTCCAGGCCGAGAATGGCGAGGAGATCATGGGCCAGGGCACGATCGAAGTGCTGCCCGACGGCTTCGGCTTCCTGCGCTCGCCGGAGGCCAATTATCTCGCCGGCCCCGACGATATCTACGTCTCGCCCAACCAGGTGCGCAAATTCGGCCTGAGGACCGGCGACACGGTCGAGGGCGAGATTCGCGGCCCCAAGGACGGCGAGCGCTATTTCGCCCTCGTGCGGCTCATCTCGGTCAATTTCGACGAGCCCGACGCCGTCCGCCATCGGGTCAATTTCGACAATCTCACCCCGCTCTATCCGGACGAGAAGCTGACGCTCGACAGCGCCGATCCGACGGTGAAGGACAAATCGGCGCGTGTGATCGACATCATCTCGCCGCAGGGCAAGGGCCAGCGCGCCCTGATCGTCGCTCCGCCGAGGACCGGCAAGACCGTGCTCCTCCAGAACATCGCCCGGGCGATCACCGACAACCATCCCGAGGTCTTCCTCATCGTCCTGCTCATCGACGAGCGGCCCGAGGAGGTCACCGACATGCAGCGCTCGGTGAAGGGCGAGGTCATCTCCTCGACCTTCGACGAGCCCGCCAGCCGCCACGTCCAGGTCGCCGAGATGGTGATCGAGAAGGCCAAGCGCCTCGTCGAGCACAAGAAGGACGTCGTCATCCTGCTCGATTCGATCACCCGCCTCGGCCGCGCCTACAACACGGTGGTGCCGTCGTCGGGCAAGGTCCTGACCGGCGGCGTCGACGCCAATGCCCTGCAGCGGCCCAAGCGCTTCTTCGGCGCCGCCCGCAACATCGAGGAGGGCGGCTCGCTCTCGATCATCGCCACGGCGCTGATCGACACCGGCTCCAAGATGGACGAGGTCATCTTCGAGGAGTTCAAGGGCACCGGCAATTCCGAGATCGTCCTGGACCGCAAGGTCAGCGACAAGCGCATCTTCCCCTCGCTCGACGTCGGCAAGTCCGGCACCCGCAAGGAGGAGCTGCTCGTCGACCAGGCGACCCTCTCCAAGATGTGGGTCCTTCGCCGGATCCTGATGCAGATGGGCACGGTCGACGCGATGCAATTCCTCCTCGACAAGATGAAGGACGCCAAGTCGAACGAGGATTTCTTCGCCTCGATGAACCAGTAAGCCCGAGGAGGCCCCGGCGTGTCCATGCTCGACCTTCTGATCACGGCCCATGGCGCTGCGGTACCGCTCGGGATCGGCGGCATCTGGGACGCCATCCTGACGGATTTCTCGAAGCTCAACACCGCCGCGGCCTGGGTGGTCTTCGGCCAGGTGCTGATGATCGACATCATGCTCGCCGGCGACAATGCGATCGTCGTCGGGGCGCTCGCCGCCGGCCTTCCGCCCGAGCAGCGCCGCAAGGTGATCCTGATCGGAATCATCGCCGCGCTGGTGCTACGCATCGCCTTCGCCCTGGTCGTCACCCAATTGATGCAGATCGTCGGCCTGACCTTCGCGGGCGGCCTCCTGCTGCTCTGGGTGGCCTGGAAGATGTGGCGCGAGCTGAAGCATTCGGGCCAGTCGGGCGGCTCGCCCGAAATCGAGGGCGACGAAGACAGCGGCCTCAGGCCCGCCAAGAGCTTCGCCGCCGCCGCCTGGGCGGTGGCCGTGGCCGACGTCTCGATGAGCCTCGACAACGTGCTGGCGGTGGCCGGAGCGGCGCGCGAGCATCCGGGCATTCTCATCATCGGCTTGCTGCTCGCCGTCGCCCTGATGGGAATCGCCGCCAACATCCTCGCCAAATATATCGAGCGCTACCGCTGGATCGCGTGGATCGGCCTGATCATCATCGTCTGGGTCGCCGGCAAGATGGTCTACGAAGGCTATATCGATCCCAATGTCGGGCTTGGGACGCTCTTCACCTGATCAGGGAAGAAGGACGGTCGACCCCGTCGTCGCCCGCGCCTCGATCGCCCGGTGGGCGTCGGCGGCCTCGAGCAGGGGGAAGGTCGCGCCGATCCGGATCGCCACGGCGCCTTTCCCGACCATCTCGAACAGCCGCGCCGCCGAGGCGGCCATCTCCTCCGCGGTCTTGCAATAATCGGCCAGGGTCGGCCGGGTGACGAAGATCGAGCCGGCGCTGAGCAGGTCGAGGGCGGTGAAGGGCGGAACCGCGCCGGAGGCGTTGCCGTAGGTGACGAGCAGCCCGCGGCGGGCGACCGAGCCGAGCGAAGCCTTCCAGCTCGCGGCTCCGACTCCGTCCAGAACGACCGGGACGCCCTGGCCGCCGGTCAGCGAGCGCACTTCGGCGGCGAGCGAGTCCATCGGGCAGCACAAGGCATGGTACGCGCCCATCTCGGCCGCCAGCGCCGCCTTGCGGCTGTCGCCGGCATGGGCGATCACGGCCGCGCCGATCGATTTCAGCCACTGTACGAGGATCGAGCCCATGCCGCCCGCCGCGGCATGGACCAGCACCGTCTGCCCCGCTTCCACCCGGGCGCAACGCTCGATCAGATATTCGGCGGTACAGCCCTTGAGCATCGACGCCGCGGCATCCTCGAAGCTTATCGAATCGGGCAGCTTCACCAATCTGTCGGCGGCGATCGTCCGATGGGTGGCGTAGGATCCGAGCGGGCCGGTGAAATAGCCGATCCGGGCGCCCTCTTTGTACCCGGTCACGCCCTCGCCGACGGCCTCGACGACCCCCGCCGCTTCGCCGCCGAGGCCGGAGGGCAGGGGGAGCCTGTACAGACCCGAGCGATGATAGGTGTCGATGAAGTTCAACCCCACCGCCTCGTGCCGGACGAGCACCTCGCCCGGGCCGGGCCGGGGCACGTCGATAGGCTCGGCCTCGAGGATCTCGGGCCCACCGGCCTGGCGGAGGATGAAGGCGTAGGGATCGCTCACCCGAGATGCTGCCCGAAGAATTCCTCCGTGCGGCGGTCGGCGAGCCCGGCCGCCTCCTCGCTTCGCCGCTTTCCCACCTCGGCGGCGAAGCCGTGATCCTCGCCCGGATAATCGTGCAGGATGACCCGGGGATGGTCGTCCAGCCCTTCGTG
The DNA here is from genome assembly GCA_035719905.1 of Allosphingosinicella sp. Taxonomy (GTDB): domain Bacteria; phylum Pseudomonadota; class Alphaproteobacteria; order Sphingomonadales; family Sphingomonadaceae; genus Allosphingosinicella. Next base: position 58,768 of record DASTFN010000008.1, on the reverse strand, counting down.
CATCACCCGCTGCTGGTCGGGCGTGACGAAATGGTCGGCGCCGGCGATGTGGAGCATCAGCGGGTGGGCGATGGCGTGCTTCTCGCCGAGCAGCCCGGGGATCCCGACCGCGTAATAGCCGGCGCTGGCATTGGCGTCGGTGCGCGCCGCCGCCATGAAAGCGAGCCTGCCGCCGAGGCAGTAGCCGACTACCCCGACCTTGCCCTCGCCGCCGAGCCGGGCGCGGGCGGCGCGGATCGTCGCCTCGATGTCGCCGACCCCCTGGTCCTGGTCGAACCGGCCCATCAGGCCGAGCGCTCGGCTGAACTCGTCGGGGACGTCGGGATCGAGCTCGACTCCGCGCTCCAGCCGCCAGAACAGGTCCGGGGCGAGGGCGAGATAGCCTTTCCCGGCCCAGGAGTCGCACTTGCGTCGGATGCCCTCGTTGACCCCGAAAATCTCCTGGATGACGACGATCGCCGCCCGGGGCGTCCCCTCCGGCTGTGCGACATAGGCGTCGAAGCTGCCGTCCCCCTCCAGCGTGTCGATCCGGATCGTCCCCATTTCGGCTCCTCCTTGTCTCGGGCGGCGCTTCTATACACAAGACCTTGATCGTTTCAGGATGATTTTCAGCCTGAAACGTGAATCAAGGTCTCGTTATATGTCTGGAGCCTGATTCACGCTTTCGGCGGAAGCGCGTAGCGCTTCCTCCTCAAACGATCAGGCTCTAGCGAGCTGACCAGCGGAAGGACCGGCCATGAAGATCAGCGTCGACGTCGACTGCACCCCCGAGGAGGCGAGGCGCTTTCTCGGCCTCCCCGACCTGACTCCGGTCCACGAGGCCTATGTCCAGCGCATGACCAAGGCGGCGAGCGAAGGGCTCACCGCCGAATCGGCCGCGGAGATGATGAAGGCCTGGGGTCCGATGAACGAGGCCGGCATGGCGATGTGGCGCTCGATGCTGGAAGGGATGAGCGGCCGGCGTGACGGCTGACACCATCTTCGCTTTGTCGTCCGGCAGCCCGCCCGCGGCGCTGGCGGTGGTCCGGATCAGCGGGCCGAGGGCGGAGGCGGCCCTCGAGGCTCTGGCCGGCAAGCTGCCCGAGCCGCGGGCCGCGACCCTGGCCGATCTGCGATGGCGGGGCGATCGGCTCGACCGGGCCCTCGTCCTGCGCTTCCCGGGACCCCGCAGCGCGACCGGCGAGGATGTGGCGGAGCTTCACCTCCATGGCGGCCGGGCGGTCGTGGCGGCGGTCCTGGAGGCTCTGGCGGGGCTGGAGGGGCTGCGTCCGGCCGAGCCGGGCGAGTTCACCCGCCGCGCCTTCGAAAACGGCCGGATCGATCTTGCCGAAGCGGAAGGCCTGGCCGACCTCCTCAGCGCCGAGACCCAGTCGCAGCGCCGGGCCGCGCTCGCCATGGCCGGGGGATCGCTCAGCCGGCAAGTGGAGGCATGGCGTCAGCGGCTTCTGGCGCTGGCGGCCGCGCTCGAGGCCGCGCTCGACTTCTCGGACGAAGGCGAGGTGGGGGAAGCCTGGCCGCCAGGCTGGGCCGGCAGCGTCGCTTCGCTCGCCGGCGAGATGGAGACGCTTCTGGCACGGCCTCCGGCAGAGCGGCTGCGAGAGGGCCTCCGAGTCGTCATCGCAGGCCCTCCAAACGCCGGAAAGTCCAGCCTTCTCAACACGTTAGCACAAAGGGAGGCGGCGATAACCTCCGCCGTCCCGGGAACGACCCGCGACCTGATCGAAGCGCCGACGGCGATCGAGGGACGGCCCTATCTGCTGATCGACACGGCCGGGCTTCGCGAAGGCGCCGAAGAGATCGAAAGGATCGGCGTCGAGCGGGGACGGGCAAGCGTCGCCACGGCCGACCTGATCCTCTGGCTTGGCGAGCCCGCGGACGCGCCCGAGCGGGCCCGGACGATCCTGGTCCGTTCGAAATGCGATCTTCCGGGCACGAGCCGCGACTCCGACGTTCGAGTGTCGGCGCTGACCGGGGAGGGCATCCCTAAGCTGATCGCGGCGATGGCCGAGCGGACTCGAACGCTCCTTCCCCAGGATGGCGATGTTGCAGCCAATGCCCGCCAGCGGGAGGCCATCGCTCTCGCCCTCAGTCACCTGCGCGAGGCTTGCGCCGCAGACATGCTGATCGCGGCCGAAGCGCTTCGTCAGGCGCGAACCGAGCTGGATCGGGTCACCGGCCGGGCCGGCGTCGAGGACATGCTCGACATGCTCTTCGGACACTTCTGCATCGGTAAATAACGACGGCAGCTGGGTGGTATTCGACCGGTTGGCGAGGCAGAAGATAGATTGGTTCGCACAAAGATCACGAAGGCACAAAGAGTCCGCGAAGCGGCTTATTCCGGCGGCTTACTCGAGCAGGCAGTTACGGCAGCGCCGACGAGGCCCCTTTGTGCCTTTGTGATCTTTGTGCGAATCCTTATTAGGCCTTCGGCCGCGACGCGACGGCGGGAAGCCTCCCTGGGCATGGAATGGACGCGACATTGTTTCACGTGAAACATATAGAGCCGGGGCTGTGAATCGGGATTTCGACATCATCGTCGTCGGCGGCGGCCATGCTGGCTGCGAGGCGGCCGCCGCTGCGGCGCGGATGGGCGCGCGCGTGGCTTTGGTCAGCTTCGGGCGCGAGCAGATCGGCGCGATGTCGTGCAACCCGGCGATCGGCGGGCTGGGCAAGGGGCATCTGGTCCGGGAGGTGGATGCTTGCGACGGACTGATCGCTCGCGCGGCCGATGAAGCGGGCATCCACTACCGAATGCTCAACGCCAGCAAGGGCGCTGCGGTTCGCGGCCCCCGGGTCCAGGCCGACCGCCGGCTCTATAAGGCCGCCATCCACCGGATGCTGGACGCCCAGAACGGTCTCGAGATCGTCGAAGGGGAAGCCTCCGCGCTTCGGCGGGACGGCTCCCGGATCGCTGGCCTCGACCTTGCCGACGGCCGGGCGCTGAAGGCCCGGGCCGTCGTCCTGGCGACGGGCACCTTCCTCGGCGGCAGGCTGCATTTCGGCCGGACCAGCTGCGCCGGCGGCCGGATCGGCGAGCGCGCCGCGACGGCATTGGCGCTTCAGCTGCGCGAGCTCGGCCTCCCCTTGGCCCGTCTCAAGACCGGGACCCCGCCGCGGCTCGACGGCCGCACCATCGACTGGGCCGCGCTCGAACGGCAGGAATCGGACGAAAGCGGCTGGACGATGTCGCCTCTGACGGCCGACCGCGCTGCCCCGCAGCTCTTCTGCGCGATCACCCGGACCAATGCGCGGACCCACGACATCATCCGCGCCAATCTCGACCGTTCGCCGCTCTTCGCCGGAGACATCAGCGGCGTCGGTCCGCGTTACTGTCCCTCGATCGAGGACAAGGTGCACCGTTTCGCCGACCGCGACGGCCATCAGATCTTCCTCGAGCCCGAGGGGCTGGACGATGCCGCCGTCTATCCGAACGGAATCTCGACCTCGCTCCCCGAGGACGTGCAGCTCGCCATGGTCCGGTCGATGGCCGGGCTTGAGCGGGCCCGGATCCTGCAGGCCGGCTATGCCGTGGAATATGACCATGTCGACCCGCGCATCCTCGAGCCGACGCTTGGGGCGAGGAACGTCGTGGGCCTGTACCTGGCCGGCCAGATCAACGGCACCACCGGCTATGAGGAAGCGGCGGCGCAGGGGCTGGTGGCCGGAGCCAATGCCGCCGCCTGGGCCGCGGGCCGGCCGCCGATCCTGTTCGACCGGAGCGAAAGCTACATCGGGGTCATGGTCGACGACCTCACCCTGCAGGGAGTCACCGAGCCCTATCGGATGCTCACCGCCCGAGCGGAGTTCCGGCTTCGGCTCCGCGCCGACAATGCCGAGGCTCGGCTCGCCCCCCAGGCCGCGGCCGCAGGCCTGGTCGGACCGGAGCGCCGAACCCATTTCGAAGCACGGCAGGCGGAGCGTGCCGCCGTCGAGCACCGCCTGGCAAGCCTGCGCTCGAGCGCCGAGCTTCGAAGCGCCGGGATAAGGGTTGCCGACGACGGCGGCCGCCGCGCGCTCGCCGAGTGGCTTCGCTTCCCCGAGCTGGACGGATCGGGGTTGCTGAAGCTCGACGCATCCCTGGCGCAATACTCCTCTCGAGTGATCGAGGAGGCGGTGGAGGACCATCGCTACGCCCCTTATGTCGAACGTCAGGAGGCGGAGGTCGCGCGGCTGCGCAGCGACGAGAATGTCCGGATTCCCGCTGAAGTCCACTATGGCTCGATCCCCGGCCTGTCGGGCGAAATGGTCGAGCGCCTCGAAGCTTCGCGGCCGTCGACTCTTGGTGCAGCGCGGCGAATTCGCGGGATCACCCCGGCGGCGCTGGCCGCTATCCTGGTCCATTCGAGGCGCAAAGCGGCCTGATGGACGAAGCGGACGCCAAGCGGCAGCTCGATGTTCCACGTGAAACACTCGATCGGCTGGAGGCCTTCGTGGCGCTGCTCCGCGACGAGAACGAGCGCCAGAATCTGGTGTCCAAAGCGTCGCTGGATTCGGTCTGGGAGCGCCACATCCTGGATTCCGCCCAGCTCGTCCACTTCGGCCCCGTCAAGGCGCGCACGTGGCTGGATTTAGGGACGGGAGCAGGTTTTCCTGGGCTTATGGTGCCGCTATTCCACCAGAGCGATGTCGTCCTCGTCGAATCGCGGCGGCTTCGCGCCGACTTCCTTCGCACCGCAGCATCTTTGCTCGGCATCGCACAACGGGTCGAAATCCTCTGCTCGAAGCTGGAGTCGGTGCCGGCCCGCTCCTTCGACGTGATCAGCGCCCGCGCCTTCGCGCCCCTGCCGAAGCTGCTCGCTTTGGCCGAGCGGTTTTCCACCTCCGGGACAGTCTGGATCCTTCCCAAGGGCCGCAACGCCAAGTCCGAACTGGATGCGGCGCGATCTTCGTGGCAGGGTGATTTCCGTCTCGAACCAAGCCTCACCGACGCCGACGCCAAGATCGTCGTCGCCACAAGGGTTCGGCGCAAAACGAGGGGAAGACATTGATCCGGATCGCGGTCGCCAACCAGAAAGGCGGGGTCGGCAAGACGACGACGGCGATCAATCTCGCCACCGCGCTCGCCGCCACCGGTTGGCGCGTGCTCCTGATCGACCTCGATCCGCAGGGCAATGCCTCGACCGGCCTCGGCATCGGCCACGCCCTTCGCGACCGTTCGAGCTACGACGTCCTCACCGGCGGGTCGACGCTCGAGGAAGCGGTGGTTCCGACCAGGGTGCCCCGGCTCGACCTGGTCCCGGCGACCGTCGATCTGTCCGGGGCCGAGATCGAGCTGGTCGCGCTCGAGGAGCGCACCCATCGGCTCGACAACGCCCTCGACGCCTCTGCAAGCCGCTGGGACGTCTGCCTGATCGACTGCCCGCCCAGCCTCGGCCTGCTGACCATCAACGCGCTCGTCGCGGCCCAGTCGATCCTGGTCCCGCTTCAGACAGAATTCTTTGCATTAGAAGGGCTTAGCCAGCTTCTGCAGACGATCGAGAGGATAAGGGCGAGGTTCAACCCGGAGCTTTCCATCCTCGGCGTGGCGCTCACCATGTTCGACCGCCGCAACAACCTTTCCTCGCAGGTCGCCGACGATGTGCGCGCCTGCCTCGGCAAGGTGGTGTTCGAGACGGTCATCCCGCGCAACGTCCGATTGTCGGAAGCGCCGAGCCACGGCATTCCGGCGCTCATCTACGACCACCGCTGCCCCGGCTCGGAGGCCTATATCGCCCTGGCGCGCGAGCTGATCGGCCGGCTGCCCAAGAAGGCCGCGGCGGCATGAGCGACGACCCGCCCGCCCGCAAGCGCCCGTCGGGCCTCGGCCGCGGCCTCTCCTCCTTGCTCGGCGAGGTCGCCCAGGAGGCGCCCGTCTCCGGCGGCGTGGCGCCGGCGCGGGGCGGCATACAGATGATGCCGGTCTCGTCGATCGAGCCGCATCTCGATCAGCCGCGCCGCCATTTCGACGAGGAGGCGCTGGACGAGCTCGCCGCCTCGATCAAGCAGCGCGGGCTGATCCAGCCGATCGTCGTCCGGCCGCACGGCCATCGCTACCAGATCGTCGCCGGCGAACGGCGCTGGCGGGCGGCGCAGCGGGCCCGGCTCCACGAAATCCCGGTGATCGTCCGCGATTTCGGCGATGCCGAGACCCTCGAGGTCGCCCTGCTCGAGAATATCCAGCGCCGCGACTTGAACGCGATCGAGGAAGCGGAGGGCTACCGGCGCCTGATCGCCGATTATGGCCATACCCAGGAGGCGCTCGGCAAGCTTGTCCACAAGAGCCGAAGCCACGTCGCCAATCTGCTCCGTCTGCTCGATCTCCCCGAGAGCGTCCGGCAGCTGGTCGAGACGGGCGAGCTCAGCATGGGCCATGCCCGCGCCCTGATCGGCGCGGCCGACCCGGAGGCCCTGGCCCGCGAAATCGTCGAGCGCGGCCTGTCGGTGCGCGAAGCCGAGAAGCTCGCCCGCTTCGGCAAGCCCGGCCGCGAGCGCCAGGGCCGGCTCGAGATCAAGGGCGCCGGCGCCGACATCGAGGCGCTCGAGCGCCAGCTCGGCGACATGCTCGGCCTCAAGGTCAAGATCACCCACAAGCCCGACGGCGGCATCGTGGCGCTGAATTATTCGACTCTCGACCAGCTCGACATGATCTGCCAGCGCCTCAGCGGCGAGAAGATCTGACTGTCCATTCAGTCGCGAAAAGTGGCGATTACTGGCGATTCCTGAACTTCACTGTCTTTTTCAGCGCAGTCGCGCCGCCTGGCGGCAGATGGCGAAAAGCTCTTCGTCGACCGCCCTCGGGCCGAGGCCGCCCGACGCCTTGACCTGCCGCTCCGCCTCCAGCAGCCGGCTGACGCTGCGCGCCAGGGCGTCCGAGCGCCAGCGCGAGAGCTGGCGGCCTATCGAGTCTTTTTCTTTCCAGAACAACGACTTACCCTGTGACGCCATGACGGCGTCGGGACTGCTGCCGCGTTCCACCTGGGCGCGCAGGCGGGAGAGGAGGTTCATCCGGCGAAGAACGGCGCGGATCAGCGGAATGCCCTCGATGCCCTCGCTGGACAGCCGGAGCAGCTCGGCCTGGAGCAGAGAGGGGTTGCCGTTGCCGACGCTGTCGACGAGCCGGCTCAAATCCCCCTCCTCCGCCGCCGCGCCGACGGCGTCGATCGCTTCATGATCGAGCGGCTGCGGCCGGTCGGGGGCGGCGTCCAGGTAAAGGGCGAGCTTCTGCAGCTCCAGAGCCAGGATGGCGCGATTGCCGGCGCAGGCGTCGGCGAGGCGGCGCGCGACGTCCGGGCGGGCGACCAGCCCTTCTCCGCGCGCCATCTCCACGACCAGCCGCTCGGCTTCCTGACCTTCCGGCGGGTAGCTCGCCAGGGCCAAAGCGGCCGGCTCCGCAAGGGCGAGCTTGAGAAGCTTGGAGGTCGCCTTGAGGGCGCCGGCGACGAGCAGCACCGGATTGCCCGCGGCGGGCGCCTGGAGCAAAGCCTCGACCGCCGCCAGGCTCTCGTCTCCCGCCGGCTGGACGACGATGTAGCGGGCGCCCCCGAACAAAGAGATGGAGGCCGCCTCGTCGGCGAGGCGCGCGGGATCCGCCTTGAGCTCCGCCCCGGTCAGCTCGACCCGCTCGGCCTCGGCGCCGGCCGCGGCGCCCGCGACCTTGACCAGCGAATGCGAGCCCGAATCGTCGGGGCCGTAGAGGAGGAAGAAACGATAAGCCGACGGGCTCCTCAGCGCCCGCTCCATCTCGGCCCGCTTGGCCTTCACCGGGTGTTGCCGGTGCGCCGCGCATAGAGGGCGACACGGGTGACGATCTGGTCGGCGACCTCTTTCGACAGCCGCTCGAGCGCCGTCTGCTCGGCCGCGACCGTCGCATATTCGGAGCCGACGACGTCGATGCCCGCGTCGGAGCCGGCGGTGGCGTCGAGAAGAACCGTCCCCTTGGCCGAATCGACCAGGCGATAGCGCGCCCGCAAGGTCCGCCGCTCGCGGGTCACGGCATCGTCGGAGCGGATTCCGAAGCCGGTGATGTCGTCGTCGAGCAGGACCTCGAGCCGGTAGGGGGCCGGGCCGGCGGCGGGAGCGCCGAGCCGGTCCTCGAGCGCAGTGCGGACCAGCCAGCCGGCGCGGCCCTCGATCGGGGCGACCGTCACCGAGCGCAGCGTCTGCGCCACCGGTCCCGAGGCGCCCCCGCCATAGAGGGGCTGAAGCCCGCAGCCCGCCAGCAGCAGGGTCAAAGGGAGAAAGCGTTTCATGCGACGAGGTTCACCAGCCGGTCCGGGACGACGATCACCTTGCGCGGCGGCTTGCCGCCCAAGATCCGGACCACTTTCTCCGACGCCAGCGCCATCTCCTCCAACGTCTCCCTTGCGGCGCCTTTGGGCGCGGTCAGAGTGTCGCGCAGCTTGCCGTTGACCTGGACCGCGATCGTCACTTCCTCCTCGACCAGCAGAGCGGGGTCGGCGGCCGGCCATTCGGCCAAAGCGACCAGGCCCTCCCGGCCCATGGCGGCCCAGGCTTCCTCGGCGAGATGCGGCACCATCGGCGCGGCGAGGCGGACCAGGATCTCGACGGCCGTGCTTCGGGAAGGCGACGCCGGCGCCTTCTCCAGGGCGTTGGTAAGCTCGTAGAGATTGGCCACCGCCTTGTTGAAGGCGAGCGCCTCGATATTCGCTCCGACCGCGGCGATGGTGCGATGGACCTTGCGGTCGAGCGCCCGATCCTCGCCGTCGCCGAGCCAGGTCGACGATCCCCGCTCGGCTTCCTCGGCGGCGAGGCGCCAGATCCTCTGGGTGAAGCGCCAGCTGCCCTGGATGCCGGCCTCGCTCCACTCGAGATCGCGCTCGGGCGGGCTGTCGGAGAGCATGAACCAGCGCACCGCGTCGGCGCCATATTGGTCGACGATCGGCTCCGGATCGACCGTGTTGCGCTTCGACTTGGACATTTTCTCGACCCGGCCCCGGGTGACTGGTCCGCCATGGCTTTCCGCCTCATCCGGAGTCAGCCACTTGCCTTCGGCATCCTGGAAAGTGACGTGGGTCACCATGCCTTGCGTGAAGAGACCTTTGAACGGCTCCTCGACGTCGAGCCTGCCGATGCGCTGCAGGGCCCGGGTCCAGAAGCGGGCGTAGAGCAGGTGGAGGATCGCATGCTCGACTCCGCCGATATACTGATCGACCGGAAGCCAGCGCTCCGCCTCCGCTTGGTCGAACGGCGAATCGCCGGGCTGGCTGGCGAAGCGGATGAAATACCAGGACGAATCGACGAAAGTGTCGAGCGTGTCGGTCTCGCGCCGGGCCGGCCCGGCGCAGTCCGGGCAGTCCACCTTCGCCCAGGTGGGATGGCGGTCGAGCGGGTTGCCGGGAGTTTCGAAGTCGATGTCCTCGGGCAGGATCACGGGAAGCTGGTCGCGCGGCACCGCGACCGGGCCGCACGCCTCGCAATGGACGATCGGGATCGGGGTCCCCCAGTAACGCTGCCGGGACACGCCCCAGTCGCGAAGCCGCCACACGATCGTACCCTCGCCCCAGCCGTCGGCCTCGGCGCGGGCGATGACCTCGCGGATGGCGTCCTCGGCGCTGAGGCCGTCGAGGAAGCGGCTGTTCACCAGCCGGCCCGGCCCCGAATAAGCCTCGTCGGCGATCGGCTCGTCGGCCTCCTCGGGGGAGGGCGACACGACCCGGGTCACCGGAAGCCCGTATTTGCGGGCGAAATCGAGGTCGCGCTGGTCGTGCGCCGGGCAGCCGAAAATGGCGCCCGTGCCATAGTCCATCAGAACGAAATTGGCGACGTAGAGGGGCAGGGTCCAGTCGGGATCGAGCGGGTGGATCACCCGGGCGCCGGTGTCGAAACCCTTCTTTTCGGCCGTCTCGAGCTCCGCCGCCGTGGTTCCGCCCTGCTTGCACTCGGCGATGAAGCCGGCGAGCGCCGGATTGCCGTCCGCCAGCGCCAGCGCGATCGGATGATCGGGCGAGATCGCCGCGAAGCTCGCTCCGAAGATGGTGTCCGGACGGGTGGTGAACACCTCGAAGGAGTCTATTCCCCTCCCTGCAAGGGAGGGGTCAGGGGTGGGTTCCGCCGAAGGCGGCCGAAACTCGGAGTCAGATGGCGAGCTTTGCTCGCCACCCACCCCCGGCCCCTCCCTTGCAGGGAGGGGAGTCTCGAGGCGGAACGTGAAGCGCATGCCCTGGCTCTTGCCGATCCAATTCTCCTGCATCAGGCGGACCTTGTCGGGCCATTGGTCGAGCCGGCCAAGGCCTTCGAGAAGCTCGTCGGCGAAGTCGGTGATCCTGAGGAACCACTGGCTGAGCTTGCGCCTCTCGACGAGCGCGTTGGAGCGCCAGCCGCGGCCGTCGATCACCTGCTCATTGGCGAGCACGGTCATGTCGACCGGATCCCAATTGACCTCGCTCTGCTTGCGATAGACCAGGCCCGCTTCGTAGAGATCGAGGAACAGCGCCTGTTCGTGGCCGTAATAGGAAGGGTCGCAGGTGGCGAGCTCGCGGCTCCAGTCGAGGGCGAAGCCGAGCCGTTTGAGCTGAGCGCGCATCGTGTCGATATTCGACCGGGTCCATGTCCCGGGATGGACCTTCTTCTCCATCGCCGCATTCTCGGCCGGCATCCCGAAGGCGTCCCAGCCCATCGGATGTAGAACGTCGAAGCCGTTCATCCGCCGATAGCGGGCGAGCACGTCGCCCATCGTATAGTTGCGGACGTGGCCCATATGGATGCGCCCCGACGGATAGGGGAACATCTCGAGGACGTAGGCGCGGGGACGGTCGCCGTCGCCGGAAGCGTGGAAGGTGCCTTGCTCCTCCCAGACCTTCTGCCAGCGCGCGTCGGCCTCGAGCGGGTTGAAACGCGCCGCCATTTGAAAGCTGCTCCTTAGCTTGCGATGGCGTTCCGGCGGAGGTCACGGGCGCGGGTGAGGATGATCTCCTCGAGCTTCTGGACGGTCGCCGCGGCGACCGGCGCATCCACCCACTGTCCGCCCTGAAGCACCTGCCGCGAGGCGGCGATCCGCAAAGCGTCGGCCCGAAGGTCGCGGTCGAGGATGGTCGCGGTGACCTTGACCCGCTCGTTGGGCGAGCCGGGGTTGCTGTACCAGTCGGTCACCATCACCCCGCCGTTGGAATCGACCTGGGCCATCGGCGCGAAGGAGAGCGTCTCCAGCGCCGCGCGCCAGAGGTAGGAATTGACTCCGATCGTCGTCACCTGCGACGCGGCCAGATCGACCTCGCGCACCCGGTCGCCGCTGCCGCGCCCGAGCGACTTGTTGATATCCTCGCGAACGAAATCGCAGCCGGAAAGGCCGAGGGCGCCGACGATCGTCAGGGCCAGAATTGCAGCGCGTCGCATGAAGCTTGTGTCCTTGGAAACTACAGGGGTCGAGCGCCGTTATAGAACGCGCCACGCGGGCGGCAAGTCGTCTCTGGGCCGGGACGGAGCCGCAAGCGGGGCGGGAGGTCTCGTGGCACGTTCATTCAGGGTTGTGGAAAAGATGCAACATGCCGGGACGATTCGTGTCGGCGGCCTGCGCTTCGCTGGTTTGACCGGCAAGGACGTACTACATCCGCTGCGATACGGGAGTCGCTTACGGTGATTGTGAAGCTCGGAGGTATCGGTGCAGTAGGTAGCGCAGCGCTCGTCGCGCTGTCGCTGGTGCTCACCCCTGCCCTCGCCGCAACCAGCCAGCCGACCAAGAAACCCCGGCCCGCCGCCTCGCTTCGGGCCGGCACTTTCACGCCCGCCGTCTCCGATCCGCGCCTCGCCGCCGAGCTCGCCCGCCGCGGAGTCCAGGCCAACAGCTTCCGCTTCACCCCGGCGCCGACCTCGATCAACCGCAGCCAGTCGATCCGGGTCGCCATCCGCGCCCGCGCCGCGACCCCGGCCGGAGCGCTTCGCCAGGCCGCCGACGCGTCGGCGACCCCGGTCACCGCGATCACCCCGGCCGTCTACAATCTCGGCGCATCGATCGGCTGGAAGCGCTTCGCCCTCTCGGGCGATGTCGACGCCGTCAAGGGCGGCACCCTCCCCGGCGGCCGCAAGGCCGCGGAAGTGGGCGTCAGCTATTCGGGCAGCCGCTTCACCGCCCGCGCCGAGGCCGGTGCCGCCAAGGCCGATCCGGCAACTCCGCGAATCATCGCCGAGGACGAGAGCTACACGGTCGGAATCGGCGGCTCCTACCGGATCGCCCGCAATCTCGATGTCACCGGCGGAGTCCGCTACAAGATCCAGCGCGACCGCCTCGAAGCGCTGGCCGATCCGCGCCGCGACAGCCAGGCCGTCTACGTCGGCACCGCCTTCCGCTTCTAGCGGCTCAGTCCGACCAGGCGTCGATCCCGGCCCAGCCATAGATATTCGGAAGCCGCCGCGCCTTGCGCGCGTCCACGCCTCCCAGGGCGATGATCGGTACCCTCGCCTGAGCCGAGATCAGGCCGAATCGCACCGGTCCCAGCGCCCGGGCACCGGGATGGGACCGGGTCGGAAAAGCGGGCGAGAGGAAGATCAAGGCCGCGCCTGACCGCTCGGCCGTCTTCAGCTCGCGCAGGCTGTGGGCGGAGGCGCTCCTCAAACCCCTGCCGCGGCCGCCATGGACTCCATCGCCCCGAAGGCCGGCCCCGGCGAGCAGGAGCAGGCGGCGGCGCTTCGCCACCCGCCGCACCCGAGCGAACAGCTTTCGCCGCTCGGCCGGGGCGAGACCATGATGGCGGAAGACCACGCCCGAGCCCCGCGGCAGCCGTTCCAGCGCCGCCCACAAGCCTTCGTCCTGGCGCTCGTCGGTCATCAGCCAGAGGCGCGGCAGTGGCTGGCGGCAGGGCATGGCGCTTCCTATAGCAGCCGCCATGACCGACGCATCACCCGCACAAAGGCTCGAGGAAGTGGGTAGAGCACTGGACCGCGCCGCCCGGCTCGCCCGCCGATCGTCGGCCGATGTGACCCTGATCGCCGTCTCGAAGACCCACGGCGCCGATTCGATTCGGCCTCTGATCCTGGCCGGCCAGCGCGCGTTCGGCGAGAATCGCGTGCAGGAAGCGCAGGACAAGTGGCCGGCGCTCAAGGCCGAGGTGCCGGACCTGCGGCTTCACCTGATCGGACGGCTCCAATCCAACAAGGCCGGCGAGGCGGTGGCGCTGTTCGACATGATCCATTCGGTCGACCGCTCCTCGCTGGTGGCGGCGCTCGCGGAGGCAATGGCGAAGCAGGACCGGCGGCCCGACTGCTTCCTTCAGGTCAATATCGGCGACGAGCCGCAGAAAGGCGGCTGCCCGGTCGCCGACCTGCCGGCCTTGCTGGAGAGCAGCCGCGAGGCCGGCCTTCCCGTCGCCGGATTGATGTGCATCCCGCCGGCCGACCTTGAGCCGGCGCCCTATTTCGCTCTCCTCGCCAAGCTGGCCCGTCGGCACGGACTTGCTTGCCTCTCCATGGGCATGTCGGCCGATTACGAGACCGCGGTCGCGATCGGCGCCACCCATGTCCGGGTCGGCACGGCGCTGTTCGGAGACCGGCGCTGAGGTTCGAGGCGATAATTTTCGATTTCGACGGGGTCATCGTCGACAGCGAGGTCGTCGCCAACGCCGCTTTGGCCGAAGCTTTGACGGCGCTCGGCCACAAGGTCTCGGCCGAACAGGCGATCGAGCTTTATTCGGGGCTGCGATGGAGCGACTGCCACCGGGCGATCGAGGCCGAGAGCGGGCTCGAAGTCGATCTTCCGGCACTTCGCGAAAGCGTGGACCGCCTGGTGACGTCGAGGGCCGCCGAGATGCTGGCGATAGAAGGGATCGGCCCGTTCCTGGACGCACAGTCGCACCGTCTCCTGGCCATCGCCTCGTCGAGCGACCGGCAATGGCTCGACGGGTCGCTCGGGCGGCTCGGCCTGGGCCATCATTTCGGCGACAATGTCTTCAGCGCGGCGGGCATCCCGCGCGGCAAGCCGCACCCGGACGTCTATTTGATGGTGGCGCAGGCGCTGGGCCTGGCGCCGTCGCAATGCCTGGTGATCGAGGATCATCCGGTCGGCGTGGCGGCCGGCGCCGCGGCCGGGATGACGGTCATCGGGCTGCTCGCGGCCGGACATATCCGGCCCGGGCACGAGGAGCGGGTCCGTGCCGCCGGCGCCCGTCATGTCGCCCTCGACTATCGCCAAGTCGCTGAAATATTGGAGGAACTGGAAGCCGCTTGACGCCTTGGCGTCAGAGCTGGTGGCCGCTTCGTGCGCGTTTCGTCTCGAGATAGGCGCGGTTGTGGGGTCCGCTGCCGGCCTTCAGGGGCACGCGCTCGGCGACCCGGATCCCGGCCGCCTCAAGCCCCTCGACCTTGCGGGGGTTGTTGGTGAGCAGCCGAACCTCCCGCTGGGCGAGGGCCGAGAGCATCCGGGCGGCGAGGGTGTAATGACGTTCGTCGTCCGCGAAGCCGAGCCGCAGATTGGAGTCGACCGTGTCGAAGCCCTGATCCTGAAGGGCGTAGGCGCGAAGCTTGTTGACCAGGCCGATGCCGCGCCCTTCCTGGCGAAGATAGAGGAGGATGCCCCAGCCCGAAGCGGCGATCGCCTCGAGCGCGGCATCGAGCTGCGGCCCGCAATCGCATTTGAGCGAGCCGAGCACGTCGCCGGTCAGGCACTCGCTGTGGAGTCGGACGAGCGGCGGCTGCCCCGACGGAGCGCCGACGAGCAAGGCGACATGCTCGGCGCCGTCCTCGTCGGAGCGGAAGGCGACGATCTCCGCCTGCTCGGCGAAGCGGGTCGGAAGCCTGGCGCGGGAAGCGATCCTGAGCGACGCCGCCTGCTCGAACGCGTCGACGTCGGCCGGGGCCAGGGAGACCGCATCCTCCCCGGCCCGGCCGTCGAGGAACAAGGCCGGCAGCAGCCCGGCGCGGCGCGACAAGGCGATGGCGGCGCCGGCGGCGCGGTCGCATCCCACCTCCCGGGCGCGGAACGGTCCCTTCAGCGGGTGCGACAGGTCGAGCGCCGGATCGGCCACGGCGGTCGCCTCGGCGAGGCTCATCGCGCTCCGCTCGATCCTGACCGGGCCGCTGGGGATGGCGTCGCGCTGGTTGGCGAGCTTCAGGGTCACCGCCCGGTGGCCGGAGATGAGCAGGTCGGCTGGGCCGCCGAGGTCGAAGTCGGCCAGCGCCGCCTCGTCGGCCGTCTCGACCGCGAGGAAGCCGGTGCCGTCGATCCGGACCGGCCAGCCGCGCCGAAGCGCGTCGATCGCCCGGGCGACGTCGCGCCCGCCGCTCAAACGCTGAATTCCGTGACCAGGGGAACGTGGTCCGAAGGCCGGGTCCAGTTGCGGCAGGGCTCGTGGACGACGTGGCGCACGGCCTGGCGGGCGACGTCGGCGGTCGCCCACATATGGTCGAGACGGCGGCCGCGGTCGTTCTTGGTCCAGTCGGGAGAGCGGTAGCTCCACCAGGTGTGCAGGCGCTGCGGCGCCGGGTGGAAGTGGCGGCCGAGGTCGATCCAATCATTGCTCTCCTGGAGCTTCGTCAGGGCCTCGACCTCGATCGGTGTGTGGCTGACCACGTTGAGCAATTGCTTGTGGTTCCACACGTCGCATTCCAGGGGTGCGACGTTGAAGTCGCCGACGACGATGGTGGGACAGGCGCAGGCCTCCGACCAGCGCGTCATCCGCTCGATGAAGTCGAGCTTCTGGCCGAACTTGGGATTGACCTCGCGGTCGGGGAGGTCGCCGCCGGCCGGGATGTAGACGTTCTCGAGCCGGATCCCGCATTCCAGCCGGACCCCGATGTGCCGCGCTTCGCCGTTCGCCTGCCAGTCGTGCCGTTCCTCCTCCCGCGCGGGCAGCCGGCTGAGGATCGCGACCCCGTGATGCATGCGCTGGCCGCAGATGATCTGATGGACGTAGCCGAGCCGCCGGAACATGGCGGCGGGAAAGTCGGCGTCGCAGACCTTGGTCTCCTGCAGGCACAATATGTCCGGCGCTTCCTCGCGCAGGAACTTCTCGACGATCTCGATTCGGGCGCGGACGGAGTTGATGTTCCAGGAGGCGATCTTGAGAGTGGACGACATGGCTCAAGGCTCTAACGGGGCGGGCGTTTCCTGTCGATGTCGCGGCGGCCCCCGCAAAGTAAAGGCCCCCGCTCCGGGGGCGTGGAGCGAGGGCCAACCAAGCGTGGTCTACGCGAGGCTCGACTGCGGCGGCACGCCGGGCAACAGGGGGAAAACCCGACAGCGACCACCCGCAATCGCAATAGATGTTTTAGTGTCTCATTCCTGTCGCCGCGATGAATGGACTCAGGCTTTGCCCCGTTTGACCGGCCGCTGGAAGGTGAAGGCGCTGTCCGCCACGGGCACGTTGAAGCGCTGGCCCGACAGCTTCACCGTCGTCCGGTTATTCTGGGCGTCGATCACCGTCCAGCCCTGGAGCAGCAGCCCCGACGGGCCGCTCGAGACCTTGGCGAAGCCGAGGGTGATCGTGCCGAACTCCGGCTTCTTCGGATCGCGCGCCTGGACCAGCAGGGTCTGCGAATCGTTGCGGACGACCTTGGCGATCCGACTGAGGTCCGGGTTCGGGTTCAGGAGGACTCCGAGCGGCGAATTGCCGATCGGCCAGCCGTCCACCCGGCCTGTCTCGTAATCGATCATGTTGAGCTTGCGCCCGTCGGCGACGATCAGCAGGGGCACGCCCTTCTGATATTGGAAGCGCAGCTTGCCCGGCCGCTTCAGGGTCATCGTCCCGGTGAGCGCCCGCCCCTTGCGGTCGGTCTGGCGGAAGCTCGCCACCATCGTGTTGACCGCCTTGAGGTGCGCCGTCACCTGGGTGAGCGGCGAGGCGGCCTGGGCGACGACCGGCGCCTGCGGCACCATCATCGCAACCGCCGCGACCGGCGCGGCGGCAAGGGCGAGCGTCTTCAAACGCATCATCATAAGGTCTCCGTACAAGGAAGCTTGTGGCGCGCCTAGCGCCCGCGCCTTGAATGTCCACTGAACCTGGTCAGTTCCGCCCGTCAGCCAAACCGCAGTTGGCACCGGCCTGTCCGCTCCATGGAAAAGTCGCACTGGCCAAGGATGTCCATCCCGAGAATCGCGTTGAACGCGAAACCCTCTCTCAGCTCGAAGCCATCCACTGCTTCGAACACGAATGGCAGAAAGGCGCTCTCCACCTGAAAGCCGATCCGGAACAGAAACCGCTCTACCTGCGCTTCGCCTCGGGCGGATCCCAGAGGTCGCCTCCCTAAGCTTGGAAGATTTAAACGGCTGGCGATCGCTCGCGTGACACCGCTGATTGTGGAGCCGGTATCCAACAGGGCTTGCGCGGCGACAAAAGTTAGATCCGCTGCTGGCGCGGGCGTCAGGATTGCGGTTTCAAAGATAATATTACGAGGTTCGCGCAGCCATCGAAGCTCAGGCATTAGCCCAATAGCCAAGGTGGATTGGTTCGTCCGTTACCTCTTGGATCGAGAATATCCCGTCGGGGAAGCGTTCGACCCCAGCCCGGTAAGCATCGACAGCCTTGTCGAAATAACCCACGATCCGGCCGTGCCTCATGAGAGCTTCCTGATCCCTGTGCTCGTCGAGAAGGGAGGGGAGCATCGCCATAAAGGCGTCGTAGTTGCGGTCGATCTCTTCCCGCTGACGCTGCGAAGTCACGTTTGGCTCCTTTGGACGACAAAATCGCACAATTTCTGGTAAACGCAATACGGAAAACGACGAAAGGTTCGTTACAGCGGCCGCCCCTCCGAATCGACCAGCACCTCGCGGCGGCCGACATGGTCGGGGGCGCTGACGAAGCCGTCCTTCTCCATCCGCTCGATGAGTCGGGCGGCGTTGTTGTAGCCGACCCGGAGCTGGCGCTGGAGGTAGGAGGTGGAGGCCTTCTGGCTCTCGGCCACCGTTTGCACCGCCTTGCGATAAAGCTGGGCCTCCGGATCGTCCTCGCCGGTCGGCTGGCCTTCGAACATGTAGCCGCCGTCCTCGGGCTCCTCGGTCACCGCCTGGACGTAGCTCGGTTGCCCCTGCGCCCGCCAATGGTCGGCGACGGCGCGGACCTCCTCGTCGGAGACGAACGGGCCGTGGACCCGGGCGATCTGCTTGCCGCCGGGCATGTAGAGCATGTCGCCCTTGCCGAGCAGCTGCTCCGCGCCCTGCTCGCCGAGGATGGTCCGGGAATCGATCTTGGAGGTGACGGCGAAGCTGATCCGGGTCGGCAGGTTCGCCTTGATCACTCCGGTGATCACGTCGACCGAGGGGCGCTGGGTGGCCATGATCAGATGGATCCCGGCGGCGCGCGCCTTCTGGGCGAGGCGCTGGATGAGGAACTCGACCTCCTTGCCAGCGGTCATCATCAGGTCGGCGAGCTCGTCGACGACGACGACGATCTGCGGCAGGACCTCGTAGTCCAGCTCCTCCATCTCATATTTGGGCTGGCCGGTCTCCGGGTCGTAGCCGGTCTGCACCCGCCGCCCCATCGACTGGCCCTTGGCCTTCGATTCGCGCACCTTGGCGTTGAAGCTGCTGAGCTGCCGGACCCCGACCGAGGCCATCATCCGGTAGCGCTCCTCCATCTGCTCGACGGTCCATTTCAGGGCGCGGATCGCCTTGGCGGGCTCGGTGACCACCGGCGCGAGCAGATGCGGGATGTCGTCGTAGCTGCTGAGCTCCAGCATCTTCGGGTCGATCAGGATCATTTTGCACTGCTCGGGCGTCAGCCGGTAGAGCAAAGACAGGATCATGCAGTTCAGGCCGACCGACTTGCCCGAGCCGGTGGTTCCGGCGACGAGCAGGTGCGGCATCGGCGCCAAATCGGCGACGACGGGATCGCCGGCGATATTCTTGCCGAGCACGATCGGCAGCTGGGCGACCTGATCCTCGAAGGCGTGGCTCGCGATCAGCTCTGAGAGGACCACCATCTCCCGCTTCGGGTTGGGCAGCTCGATTCCGATCACGCTTCGGCCGGGAATGGTGGCGACCCGGGCGGAGAGGGCCGACATGTTGCGGGCGATGTCGTCGGCAAGCTGGATGACCCGGCTCGCCTTGATGCCGCTGGCCGGCTCCAGCTCGTACATGGTGACGACCGGGCCCGGCCGGACCTCGACGATCTCGCCCTTCACCGAGAAATCGTCGAGCACCGATTCGAGCAGCCGGGCATTGCGCTCGAGGCTCGCCTTGTCGAGCGCCCCGCCGACCGGCGGCGGCGCCGGGGAAAGCAATTCGAGCCCGGGCAGCTGGTAGCTGTCGCCCAGCGCCAGCGAGGCCTGGCGCTCGCGCAGCGGCCTCTTGGCCTGGGCCGGGGTCCGTACCCGGTCGTTGATGACGGTGCGGGGCGGCTCGGCCGGGGCGATGACCGGAGTCCGCGCCGGCCGGTCCTCGGGCTCGGGCAGCTCGTCGCCGTCCTCGTCGAAAGCGCGTTCCCGCCGCGGCAGCCGGCGCGAGGCGATCCACGCCCGCTCGTCCGCCCGAAGGCCGAGCCCGAACCAGCAGAAGGCGAGGCCGAGCGCTCCGCACAGGCCGACGGCGGCGATCCGGAAAGGCTCGACGATGCCCGGCTCGCCGATCGCGCCGAGGCCGAGCTCGACCAGCTTGGCGAGCGAGAGACCGGCGCCGCCGCCCCAGCTCGCGGGCAGGCCGTTGACCGCCTCGCCGACGAGCAGGGAGGCCGCGCCGCCGACCAGGGTCAGCCCGAACAGGGTGAGGACGAGCGAGCGCAGCCAGCGGGTCGACTGGCCGCCGGCGGCGATCCGGATGCCGATCAGAAGGATGAGTGGGAGAAGCAGCGCGCCCGGCGGCCCGAACAGGCTGAGCAGCAGGTCGGCGCTCCACGCCCCCGGAGTCCCCACCCAGTTCCTGACCGGCCCGGCCGCGGCGGTGTTGAGCGAGGGATCGGTCGGCTGGTAGCTGACCAGCGCCAGCAGCAGCAGGAGGGCCGCCGCGCCGAGCGCTCCGCCGATCAGCAGAGCCCAGCTGCGGCGCATGCCGTTTCTCATTCCGGTCCGCCACTGCGCCAGCCTCAACTGACGGGCGCTCTGCGCTGCTGAAGCCGCCATCCCGTGCCCCAAATGTTCCTGGGGCCGACAATGCGCCCCTCGGGAGTCCGCGGTCAAGCGCTTGGCGTTGCAGCTTTGCATCGGTAGGGCGGGAAAATCACTGGAAGGCAAAGCATGGATCGGGCGGACGTCATCATCCTCGGCGGCGGGCTCATCGGCCTGACCCTGGCCCTCGCGCTCGACCGCCACGGCCTCTCGACGATCGTCATCGACCCCGCCGATCCGGAACGCAATGTCGCTCCCGCCTTCGACGGCCGCGCCACCGCCATCGCCAGCGCTTCATGGCGGATGCTCGAGGCGATCGGGATCGCCGGGCGGCTCGAAGGCGAAGGCTGCCCGATCCTCTCCATCCGGGTCAGCGACGGCCTTCGGCCCGGCGGAATCGTCTTCGACGCCGAAGCGGAAGACGACCCGCTCGGAATCATGGTCGAGAACCGGCGGCTCCGCCAGGTGCTTCGCGAAGCCGCCCTGGATGCCGCCGGGGTCCAGTTGCTGATGCCGGCGCAGGCGGCCGCGGTCGTCCGCGATTCGGCCGGCGTCCGGGTCGCTCTGGAAGACGGCCGGGCCGTCGCCGCGCCTCTGCTGGTCGGCGCCGAGGGCCGCAACTCCCCGTCCCGCGAGGCGGCCAACATCCCGCTCGCCCGCTGGAGCTACGATCATAAGGCGGTGGTCCTCACCGTCGAGCATGAGCGGCACCATGAAAACGCCGCCTACGAGATTTTCTATCCGTCCGGGCCGTTCGCGATCCTGCCGCTGCTTCCGGGGACCCGCTCGGCGATCGTCTGGTCGGTGCCGGCGGCCGATTCCGCGGCGGTGATCGATCTTCCGGACCGGGCGATGGCCCATGAGATCTCGAAAAGGATGGGCGGCTTCCTCGGCGAGGTCCGGCTGGCCGGGCCGCGCTGGAACTATCCGCTCGGCTTTCACCACGCCGCGACGATGACGGCGGAGCGCCTGGCGCTGGCCGGCGACGCCGCCCACGGCATCCACCCGATCGCCGGGCAGGGTCTCAACCTCGGCTTCCGCGACGTCGCGGCGCTCACCCAGGTGCTGGTCGAGGGCGCCCGCCTCGGCCTCGACCCCGGCGACGCCCAAACGCTCTCCCGCTACGAGCGCTGGCGGGGACTCGACACCCTCACGGTCGCCGCCGCCACCGACGGGCTGACGCGAATCTACGGTGTGCCGGGCCGAACCGCCTCGGCGGTCCGCCGCCTTGGAATGGGCGTCGTCCAGCGCGTCGGACCGCTCAAGAGCCAGTTCATGGCGGAAGCTCGGGGCGAGAGCGGGGAATTGCCGCTGCTGCTGAGGGGGCTGACGGTCTGAAAGGGCCGTCGCCCCAGCGAAGGCTGGGGCTCCATCGGGTGAAGGTCGCCGACGCCTTTCACCCGCCGGGATGCCAGCCTTCGCTGGCATGACGGACTCGCGCCTCTTCGATCAGCATCACCGGCACCCCGTCCCGCACCGGATAGGCGACGCCTGCCGCCTCCGACACCAGCTCCTGCCGCTCGGCGTCCCACCTGAGCTCGGTCCGGGTCACCGGGCAGACCAGAAGCGCCAGCAGCTCCTCCGTCATTGCAGGGTCTCGGGCCCCTCCGCCCCGCCCGGCACCATCTGCTGGAACTGCATGAACTGGACGAGCAGGTCGCATCGCTCGGCGATGTCGGGGGCCTCGAGCAGGGCCTGTTTCGAGCCGACGTCGAGCGGCGCGACCTGGGCGATGGCGTTGACCAGCATCTCGTCGTCGAGCCGGGTGACGGCCTCCCAGTCGACCGAATAGCCCAAAGCGTCGGCATAGCGGCGCGCCTCCCGCTCGAGCTCGGCGCGCTGGGCGAGGCCGAGCGGTTCGGGCTCGGCCAAATCGTCGAAGCCGCCGCGATCGGCGTCGACCTGGCGATAGAGCGTGTCGACCTCCGCCTCGCGGGCGACCCGGAAGCGCCCGACGCCTTCGAGGACGATGTTGAAGCGGCCGTCCTCCAGCTCCTCGGCGCCCTCGATCCGGCCGAGGCAGCCGATTTCGAACAAAGGTGGCGGCTCGCCCGGGCCGCGCGGCTGGATCATCCCGATCAGCCGGTCGCCGGCGAGCGCATCGCGGACCATGTCCCGGTAGCGCGGCTCGAAAATGTGCAGCGGCAGCTGCGCCCGCGGGAAAAGCAGAGCCCCCGCAAGCGGGAAGACGGGAATCCGGAGCGGCGTGTCGTCCGCCATCAGGTAAAGAGGATCGCCGAGAGGCGCCGACGCTGCGCCCCCGCCCAGGGATCTTCCAGCCCGACCACCTCCATCAGCTGGAGCAGCCTTTTCCTCGCCGCGCCCTCGTTCCAGTCGCGATCGCGGCCGATGCTCTCGAGCAGCTGATCGGCGGCGGCATCGCGGTCCCCCGAGGCCATCAGCGCCCCGGCAAGCTCGTAGCGCGCTTCGTGGTCGTCGGGATCGGCGGCGATCCGGCGCTCGAACGGCGCGGTGTCGACTCCCGGCGCCGCCACTTCGGCCAGGGCCAGCGCCGAGCGGGCGCGGGCGATCGCCGGGTCCTTGGCCGCGCTTTCCGGGGCGCCGTTGAGAAGCGCCCGGGCCTCGTCCGGCCGGCCCGCGGCGATCAGGGTCCGGGCGAGGCCGCCGATCACTCCTCCATGGTCGGGCGCCATCTCCAATATCTGGGCGAAGACGCTCTCGGCGCGCTCGAAATCACCTCCGGCCAGGACTTCCTCGGCCATCGCGATCAGTGGCTCGATCTCGGCCTCGATCTGCTGCGCCTCGCCCTCGACCGGCAATTGCTCGAGGATCTGGTCGAGGAACCGGGTCAGCTGACTCTCGGTCCGAGCCGGCGACAGGTCGGCGACCGGCTGGCCCTGGAAGATGGCGTAGACGGTCGGGATGGACTGGACCCGAAACTGGTCGGCGATGAGCTTGTTCTCGTCGACGTTGATCTTGACCAGCCGAACGCCCTTGGCCGCATAATCGGCCGCGACCTTCTCGAGGATCGGGGTCAGCTGCTTGCAGGGGCCGCACCATTCCGCCCAGAAATCGACGATGACCAGCGAGGTCATCGACGGCTCGATGACGTCCCGCCGGAAGCTCTCGAGCGCTTCCTTCTCCACCGCGCTCATGCCCAATGTCGCCACAGTTACGCCTTTCCAAGCCAGAACGCCTTGTTGCCGCCTATGTGGGATCGCACCGGCTCCTGCCAAGTCTATCTAGCCCCTTGCCGGGTGGCGGACCCCATGCTAGCAGCCGCCGCCTTACCTCAGCCGGGGGCGTTTATTCGCCGCCGGCGCGGCTCAGAGCGGGCGTAGCTCAGGGGTAGAGCACAACCTTGCCAAGGTTGGGGTCGAGGGTTCGAATCCCTTCGCCCGCTCCATTTTTCGCCGGCCGCAACGGGCGGCCGGGAGTGACGATGCTCAGCCTTGCCCTTCTGCTCGCCGTCGCTCCGGCCCCGAAGCCGGTTCCGCCCCGGTCCTTCATCCCTCCGGTTTCCGCCCGCGCCGTCGTCACCACCCCTTCCGGCCTGCGCTTCGAGACCCTGAAGCCCGGAGCCGGCGCCAAGCCGACGACCGCCGATCTTGTGCTCGTGACCTACGAGGGCCATCTCGCCGACGGCAGCCTGTTCGACGCCGGCCCGCAGCCGACCGCCTTTCCGGTGTCGGGAGTCGTCCCCGGTTTCGCGGAGGCGCTGCAGCTGATGCAGAAAGGCGGCCGCTACCGCTTCTGGATCCCGTCCGCTCTGGCCTACGGGGCGGAAGGAGTCCCCGGGGCGATCCCGCCCAATGCCGAGCTCGAGTTCATCGTCACCCTGATCGACATGAAGCCGGCGGCCGAGGCGGCTCCGGTTCAGCCCCAGCCCCAGCCTTAAGCCCGCGCGGGAACGCATCCGGTCCGCCCCCGTTCTCCAGGCAACCGGAAGGCGCGACGTTCCGTCGCCGCCGCCGGAGCGCCGCCGCGGGGACAATGAGCAAGCAACTCGACAATTTCGATTCGTCCGCCTTCGAGCCGCCGCCCGAGGCGGTCGGATTCTATGCCGAGAGCCTGAAGCTGCTCAAGGAATCGGGCATCCCCTTCCTTCTGTCGGGGACCTACGCTCTGTCCTGCTTCACCGGCATCACCCGGCCGACCAAGGATCTCGACGTCTTCTGCAAGCCGAGCGACGCGCCCAAGATCCTCGGCTTCTTCAAGTCGCGCGGGTATGAGATCGAGATGGAGGACGAGCGCTGGATCGGCAAGGTCTGGCGCGGTGACCTTTTCTTCGACGTCATCTTCAACATCTCCTCGGCCAGCATCCCGATCACCGACGAATGGTTCGAGATCGCCTACGAGGCGGAGGTCTACGGGACCAACGTCAGGGTGACTCCGCCGACCCAGTTCATCCTCTCCAAGCTCTTCCTTCAGACCCGCTACCGCTACGACGGCGCCGACATCGTCCACGTCATCCTCGTCAAGCATGACGAGATCGACTGGAAATGGCTGCTTTCGAACATGGAGCTCTATTGGGAGGTGCTGCTGATCAACATCCTCAACTTCCGCTTCGTCTACCCGACGGAGCGCGACCTCATTCCGCGCTGGCTCTACGAGGAGCTGCTCGAGCGGCTCAAGGCCCAGGACGAGATGCCGCCGGCCAGCATCAAGATCTGCCGAGGCCGGCTGATCAGCCCGACCGACTATGTGGTGGACGTGACCGAATGGGGCTTCGCCGACGTCGTCGGAAAGGGAGTGGACGAGAAGCATGAACGACCCCAGCACCACTGAGGCCGCCCTCACTCTCGCCGCGATCGGCGACCTTCACGTCACCGAAACCTGCCACAATCGCTACCGGGCGATGTTCGAGGAGATTTCGGAGGCCGCAGACGTTCTCGCCCTCGCCGGCGACCTGACCAATTTCGGCAAGGTCGCGGAAGCCGAGATCCTCGCCGAGGATCTGCGCGCCTGCACGATCCCGGTCGTCGCGGTGCTGGGCAATCACGATTACGAAGCCGGCGAGACCGACGAGGTGGTGCGGATCCTCCAGTCGGTCGGGGTCGTCATGCTCGGCGAGCAGGCGATTGTGATCGACGGCGTCGGCTTCGCCGGCGCCAAGGGCTTCATCGGCGGCTTCGGCCGGGGCGAGCTCGGCGCTTTCGGCGAGGATGCGATCAAGGCCTTCGTCGACGAAGCGCGCAACGAGGCGAGGCTGCTCGAAAACGCCTTGCGCTCGCTCAGGACCGAACGGGTCGTCGCAATCCTCCATTACGCCCCCATTGCCGAGACGGTGGCGGGCGAGCCGCTCGAAATCTATCCGTTCCTCGGCTCCTCCCGCCTCGCCCACGCGATCGACCGCTTCGACAACGTCAAGGCGGTCGTCCACGGCCACGCCCATCGCGGCGCCTATTCGGGCCATACGCCGGGCGGAGTGCCGGTCTTCAACTGCGCCCAGTTCGTCGTCGAGCCGGCGTTCGGCCGGCCTTACGCCTTGCTGGAAATCTGAGCCGGTCCTTCGATACGCCGGTTCGACAAGCTCACCGGCTACTCAGGATGAGCGGTTGAGGATAACCCCATCCGCTCATCCTGAGTAGGGACTGAGCTTGGCGAAGGCCCGTATCGAAGGACGGTTTCCTTACTGCGCCTTCGCAGGCTGCGGCTGCACCAATATGGGCGCGCGCGGCTCGAGCAGGGCGGCGCTCTCCAGCCGGTCGAGCGCCCGGTGCGAGGCGACGTAGCGGCGGGCGTTGGCGATCCATTTGTCGGCGCGCTCGTGGCCGGGCAGCCTCAGCACTTCGAGCAGAGCCACTTCGACCTGGCCCGATTCCAGGCTCTGGCCGGCCCGGCGCAGCCGCTCGGCCGGCTGGGTCGAGGGCGTGTTCTCGCGGCGGATGGTGATGAGGCCGGCCATCTCGGTCTTGAACGCCCCCCACCAGCTCTGCCCCTGGCCGCCGCCGGACAGATGCGGCGCGACCTCCTGGAATTCCTTCTGGAGGCTTTGCACCGTGACCGGCTGGCGGGCGACGGTGAGAACGGTCGCCACCGCCTGCGGCTCGGTCGCGGCGAAGCGCTGGCGGAGCAGGGTCTCGATATAGCCCAGGGCGACTCCGCGATCGATCGCGCGCCGCGCCGCGAAGGCGACGAGCAGGCCTTCCGCCCGATCGGCATTGCCGACCGCGGTGCGCGACTGGAGGTCGAGCAGGGCGAGCCTCTCCTCGAGCCGGTTGACCCGCCGGGTGGTCTCGGGGTCGATCACCAGCCGCTCGCCGGCCGGGGCGTCGGCCGGAGGCTCGGCTATCGGCTCGCGTTCCAGGGTCACCGGCGGGGGCGGCGGCTCGGCCGCCGGGGGCGGGGCCGGGACGACTCCGAGGAAGGTCGCGGCCGTGCCCCAATTGGCGAGCAGCCAGCCCATCGCCGCGAGCCCGGCCAGGAAGGCGACGAGCGGCAGTGCGAGCCAGGCCCAGATCGGCCGCTTCGGCTTCGCCGTCACCCGTGCGGGCTCATAGTCCATCGCCGTCCCTCACCACGTCCACAGCATGATTGCACAGCTTGGCGGCAAGCTCCAGCAAGGCTTGGTCGCGCGGCTCCGCAGCCACCGCTTTGGCCGCCCAGCCGTCGCCCGCCGCGGCCGCCGCCGCTTCGCTGATCGCCGCCACCGCGATCGCGGCCTTGTCGACGACAAGCTCGGCGAAGCGCGCTCCGGCCCGGGCCGAATGGATCATCGCCACGGCCCGTCCCTCGAACCGCTCATTCGCCACCGGCTCGGCGGCGTAGACGATCCGGCGCTCGATCTCGACGCCCGGCGCCGCGACCTCGAGATGGTCGCGCCCGCACAGGTGGATCGCCCGCTTGATGCCCGCCTTGGCCATCATCGCCGCAGCCGCCGCGCCGTCGCACGGCCCCGAACGGACCTCGGCGAACCCCGCCGCCCGGGCCGCCGCCGCCGTTCGCTCGCCGACCGCGAAGCAGGGCAGCGCGGTCAGACCCTCGGGGGCATGGCGAGCGCCGTTGGCGCTGGTCAGAAGCACCGCCTCATAGCGGCCCGCCGCCAGCGGCGGTCCCGCCACGCTCCTTATGGCGAAGAGAGGGGCGACGGCCGCTTCCAGCCCCATCGCCCGAGCCCGCGCGGCGGTCTCGGAAGCGCCCGGCTCCGGCCGCAGGATGAGGAGCTTCACAGCGCGAACAGCGCCCGCAGCCTGGGCGCCGCCCGGTCGAGCAACTCGCGCGCCAGCTCGAGCGGCGCTTCATCGTCGCCGCTCCCGAACCGCCGTTCGCCGCTTTCGACCTCGGTCCCGTCCTCGGTCAAAATCTCGGCGCGGAGCCGGATGCGGCCGCCTTCGAGCGTCGCCAGCGCGGCGACCGGCGAGCGGCAGCTCCCGCCCAGGCCCTCGAGCAGCCGCCGCTCCGCCGCGACGCACTTATGGGTCGGGCGATGGTCGATCGCCGCGACCAGGGTCCTTACCCGGCGGTCCTCGCTCCGCACCTCGACCCCGATCGCCCCCTGCGCCGGCGCCGGCAGGAAATCTTCCAGAAGGACGCCCACATCCGAACGTCCGAGCCGCTCGAGCCCGGCGGCGGCGAGCAGGGTCGCGTCGACCTCGCCGAGCTGGATCTTGCGCAGCCGGGTTTCGACATTGCCGCGGAACGGGACGATGACGAGGTCCGGCCGCCGCGCCAGCAATTGCGCCGCCCGCCGCGGCGACGAAGTGCCCACTCTCGCGCCCTCGGGCAGGACGGCGAGGCTCGGGGCGCCGACCAGCCGGTCGCAGACGTCGGCGCGCTCCAGCATCGCGGCGATGGCCAGCTCCGGCGGCCGAAGCGTCTCGACGTCCTTCATCGAATGGACGGCGAGGTCGATCCGGCCCTCGAGCAGGGCGAGGTCGAGCTCCTTGGTCCACAAGGCCTTGCCGCCGATTTCGGAGAGTGGCCGGTCGCGAGCCTGGTCGCCGCTGGTCGCGATCGGCTCGATCTCGATCAGCTCGGGCCCCCAGCCATGGGCGCCGCGCAAGGCCGTGGCCACCAGCCGCGCCTGGACGAGCGCGAGCGGCGATCCGCGGGTTCCGAGGCGAAGGATCGGCTGCATGCGCCGCTTGTGCTAGCGGGTGCGACGGTGGCAGGGAAGCGGCGATGAGCCTCATCCTCGGCATCGAATCGAGCTGCGACGAGACCGCGGCGGCCTTGGTCGCCTCCGACCGGCGGATCCTCGCCCATTGCCTGGCGGGGCAGGAGAGCGCCCATCGGCCTTATGGCGGAGTCGTCCCCGAGATCGCGGCCAGGGCCCATGTCGAGATCCTCCCGGCGCTGATCGAGCAGGCTCTGGCCGAGGCCGGAGTCGGGCTGGAGGACGTCGATGCGATCGCGGCGACGGCCGGCCCGGGCCTGGTCGGAGGGGTCATGGTCGGTCTCGTCGCCGCCAAGGGGATGGCGCTCGCCGCCGGCAAGCCGCTGGTCGCGGTCAACCATCTCGAAGGCCATGCCTTGTCGCCGATGCTGAGCGACCCGGCCCTCGCTTTCCCCTATCTCCTGCTGCTCGTCTCCGGCGGCCATTGCCAATTGCTCTTCATCGAGGGCCTCGGCCGCTACCGCCGGCTCGCCACCACGATCGACGACGCGGCGGGCGAGGCGTTCGACAAGACCGCCAAATTGCTCGGCCTCGGCTTTCCCGGCGGTCCCGCCGTCGAGCAGGCGGCGCTGGCCGGCGATCCCGCCGCCGTGCCGCTGCCGAGGCCGCTGCTCGGCTCCGCCGAGCCGCATTTCTCCTTCGCCGGCCTTAAGAGCGCGGTCCTCCGCGCCCGCGACAGCCGCCGCTACGCCGTCGAGGATATCGCCGCCTCCTTCCAGCAGGCCGTCGTCGACAGCCTGGTCGACCGGACCCGCCGGGCGCTCGAGCGCGTGCCGGAGGCGACGGCCCTCGTCGCCGCCGGGGGAGTCGCCGCCAATGCCTCGGTCCGCTCGGCGCTGACCGCCCTCGCCGAGCGGCACGGCCTGCCCTTCGTCGCGCCGCCGCTCTGGCTGTGCACCGACAATGGAGCGATGATCGCCTGGGCCGGAGCGCTTCGCTTCGACGCCGGCCTCACCGACCCGCTCGACACCCCCGCCCGAGCCCGCTGGCCGCTCGATCCGGAGGCGGAAAAGGTCCGCGGCGCGGGAGTGAAGGCGTGAAGGTCGGAATCCTCGGCGGCGGCGCCTGGGGCACGGCGCTGGCGCAGGTCGCGGCCGGCGGCGGCGAGACCCTGCTCTGGGCGCGCGAGCCGGAGGTGGTCGAGAGCGTCAATCGCGATCATGAGAATTGCCTCTTCCTGGCCGGAACGAAGCTCGATCCGGAGATCCGGGCCACCGGAAATCTCGAGGCGCTGGCCGGCTGCGGCGCCCTGCTCGTCGTCACCCCCGCCCAGCATATGCGCTCCGTCCTCGCCGGGATGCCGCCGCTCGCCATCCCGCTCATCCTCTGTGCCAAGGGCATGGAGGAAGCGACGATGGCGCTGATGCACGACGTCGCCCGCGAGGCCCAGCCCAAGGCGCCGGTCGCGGTCCTCTCCGGCCCCACCTTCGCCCACGAGGTCGCCGCCGGCCTTCCCGCCGCCGTCACCCTCGCGGTCGAGGACCGGGCGCTGGGCGAGCGGCTGCGCGCCCGGATCGCCCGCCCCTGGTTCCGCCCCTATCTCTCGGACGACGTGACCGGCGCCGAGATCGGCGGAGCGGTCAAGAACGTGCTCGCCATCGCCTGCGGCGTGGTCGAGGGCCGCCGGCTCGGCCAGAATGCCCGCTCCGCCTTGATCTCGCGCGGCTTCGCCGAGATGACCCGCTTCGGGCTGGCGCGGGGCGCCCGGGCCGAGACCCTCGCCGGCCTCTCCGGCCTCGGCGACCTCGTCCTGACCTGCTCGTCGACGAGCTCGCGCAACTTCAGCCTGGGCAAAGGCCTCGGCGAAGGGCGGAGCGCCGCCGAGCTGCTCGCCGATCGCCGGACGGTGGCGGAAGGAGCGCATACCGCGCCGGTGCTGGCAAGGGCCGCCCGGGCGGCGGGCGTCGACATGCCGATCGTCGCCGCCGTCTGCGCGCTCCTCGCCGGCGAGGCGAGCGTCGACGAGGTGGTGGAACGGCTGTTGGCAAGGCCGCTCAGGTCGGAAGGGATTTAGACCTCGTCATTGCGAGGAGCGTAGCGACGAAGATGCGCAGGTCGCCATGTCCCCCGGACATGGCTGCGGCCTGCGGGGCAGGCCGCACCTGCGCATCCAGCGGACCTCGTACGTGGTACTGGATTGCTTCGCTTCGCTCGCAATGACGGTCAGAAATCCCAGCAGATCCCCTTATTCTCCCAATCCCCGTAGCGCGTCGGCTCCTCGCCCTTCGGGCCGCCATGCTCCTCCCCCTCGGCCGCCGGTCCCGGCTCCGGCACCGGCGGGCTCGGCGAGAGGTGCGCGGGCGGTTTGACATGCGCCGGCCGCCGCCCCGCTTTGCCGATTGAAGATGAAGCGCCCATCCCCCACATTTCGGAGGATGGAGGCCGGGACGCAAGGATGAACCACCTGAGGACCCTGATGCTGCTGGCGGCGCTGACCGCCCTGTTCATGGGCCTCGGCTTCACCCTCGGCGGCCCTCGCGGCGCCGTCATCGCCCTGATCGTTGCGGCGGCGATGAACCTGATCACTTATTGGAACGCCGACCGGATCGTCCTCGCCATGCACAACGCCAAGGAGGTGACGGCGAGCGACTGCCCTCAGCTGGTCGGCATCGTCCACGGCCTCGCCGCCCGCGCCGGCCTTCCCAATCCGCGGGTCTATCTGGTCGAATCGCCCCATCCCAACGCCTTCGCCACCGGCCGCGACCCGGCCCATGCCGCCGTCGCCGCGACGACCGGCCTTCTCGGCCTGCTCAGCAAGGAGGAGGTGGCGGCGGTGATGGCGCACGAGCTCGGCCACGTCCGCAACCGCGACACCTTGGTGATGACGATGACGGCGACGATCGCCGGCGCCATCTCGATGCTCGCCAATTTCGGCTTCTTCTTCCGCGGCGGCGATCGCTCGAACCCGATCGCGATGATCGCGGCGGTGCTGCTCGCGCCCTTCGCCGCGATGCTCGTCCAGCTCGCGATCAGCCGGACCCGCGAATATGGCGCCGACCGCGCCGCCGCCGAGATTTGCGGCGATCCCCGTTCGCTCGCCTCCGCGCTCGCCAAGCTCCACCACGGCGCCGCCCGGATCCCGAGCCCGGTGGCGCTGCGCAACCCGGCCGCGGCCTCGCTCTACATCGTGCCCTCGGGGACGGGCTGCGACAGCTTCTTCTCGACCCATCCCGATACCGGCAACCGGATCGCCGCCTTGCAGGCGATGGTCGGCGAGTTCGCGCCGCGCGCTCCGCGTCCCCGCCGGACCGGCGCCAGCGCGCTCGACCCCCTCGGCCGGCGCCCTAAGTGAGCAAGCCTTCCGATCCGGCCGGCGTCCCCGCCCGCCGAGCCGCCTTGAGCCTGCTCGACGCCGTGCTCCGCAAGGGCCTTCCGCTCGAGGCCGCGCTCGACACCGCCGCCCGCGGCCTGGCGCCGAACGACCGCGGCCTCGCCCACGCCATCGCCGCCGAGACCCTGCGCCGCCTCGGCGATCTCGACGCCCTGATCGACGGAGCGACCCGCAACCGTCTCCCCGACGACGCCAAGGCGCGCTTCGCCCTGCGCATCGCGCTGGTCCAGGCGCTGGCCCTGGAGACCCCGCCCCACGCGGCGATCTCGACCGTCCTGCCGCTGGTCGACGGCGGGCCGCGCAAGCTCGTCCACGGCGTCTTCGGCACCCTGATGCGGCAGGGGGCGGCGCTTCCGGCCCTGCCCTCGCTGCCGGCGGCCGTGGAGGCGCGCTGGACCCGCCATTGGGGCGAGGCCGTCGCGATCGAGGCCGCCCGGCTTCTCGCCGCGCCGCCGCCGCTCGATCTCGTCTTCGCCGCCGGCACCGAGCCCCCGGCCGAAATGGAAGGCGTCAGCCTGATGCCCGGCCATTTGCGCCTTCCCGCCCGGACCGCGGTGGCCGGTCTCACC
This sequence comes from Allosphingosinicella sp., assembly GCA_035719905.1. Lineage (GTDB taxonomy): Bacteria > Pseudomonadota > Alphaproteobacteria > Sphingomonadales > Sphingomonadaceae > Allosphingosinicella. The sequence continues at coordinate 26,826 of DASTFN010000008.1, read as the reverse complement.
GGCTATGGCGAAGGCGGCTGGTGGGTCCAGGACATCGCCGCCTCGCTTCCGGCGCGGCTGCTCGGCCCGGGCGAAGGGCGGACCGCGCTCGACCTGTGCGCCGCGCCGGGCGGCAAGACCATGCAGCTGGCCAGCGCCGGCTTCGAGGTGACCGCCGTCGATGCGTCGGAAAGTCGTCTTGCACGACTTTCCGAGAATCTGGCGCGGACCAATTTATCGGCGAAGGTGATCGCGGCGGACATATTGCGCTGGTCGCCGCCCGACAAAGTGGATTCGATCCTGCTCGACGCTCCTTGCTCGGCGACCGGAATCTACCGCCGCCACCCCGACGTTCTCCACCGGGTCCGCCCCCGCGCCATCGCCGAGCTCGCCGACGGGCAGAAGGCGATGCTCGCCCGGGCCGCCGGCTGGCTGAAGCCTGGCGGTACCCTGGTTTACTCCGTCTGCTCGCTCGAGCCCGAGGAGGGCGAGGCCGTGGTCGAGGCGTTCCTGGCCGGCCGCCCCGATTTCGAGGCGGCCCAGATCGAAGCGGGCACCCTTCCGCCGGAGATCCCGGTCGAAGGCAACCGGATCCGAACCCTCCCCGGCCTGTTCGCCGAAGCGGGCGGCGCCGACGGCTTCTTCATCGCCCGCTTCCGGCGGGTCTGACCCTTCCGTCATTCCGGCGAAAGCCGGAATCCATGAACACGGCCCTCGAGGCTACTGGCTGGCCTTCGTGTTCATGGATGCCGGATCAAGTCCGGCATGACGAGTCCGGCGGGGTTATTGCCCTACGGCCTCCGTCGACCCTTGCTCGGGCCGGAGGGCGGGCTCGGCCGGCAGGCCCTCGCACGGCACGATCAATTCGGGATAATCGCAGCAATCGACGCCATAGATGACGGGCCCCCAGGGCGAGCAGCCGTCCCATTCGCCGGGCGGCGGGGGGGGCGGCGGCGGCGGCGGCTTTTTCGCCATCGCGGGCGCTGCGGCCACGGAGGCGGCCAGCAGGATCGAGGCGGCAAAGGTGCCGAGCACGCTCTTTCTTCCGTTCGACATGTTCACTCTCCTTTTCGAATGTGAGGTCGGATCCGTCATGATGTGGACGCCCGCGTCGCAGCCCGGCATCGCGGGCGGAGCACCGGACCCCGAAGCAAGGTTCGGGACGACGGGACGGTGAAGGGGCCGAGCTCAGCCTTCCCCGTGCTTGCCGGGGGCCCAATAGTCGATCCAGCCGCACAGATAGCCGTTGAGGCAATACATGCACGGCTCCACCCGGGCGCAATCGTCGTAATTATGGTAGCCCCAGGCCTGCCACTTGGTGGCGCATTCGCTGATGATGTCATAATGGCAGTTCGGGCCCGGGCCCGATTGCGCCGAGGCCGTCGTGCCGGATATCGCGGCGCCCGCGAGCACCAGCGAGGCCGCCAGCGTCCTTAATTTCCCCAACATGAGTTTCCTGGACATCTTCATTCTCCCACGGTCGCCGAACCCCCCGCGCGACTCGCTCGAACGGTCGGCCGGCCCCGCGATGATAGGCCCGCGCCGGATTCCCGCGAGCAGCATTGGGTCCGAAACCGTCCGATCCTATCCCGAGGGATACGCCTTCGTCGGCCTGAGCTTGATTCGGTCCGGACGGACGTCGGTGTGGGTCGAGCGCTTGCGCAACCTTCCCGGCGCCTCGGCGCCAATCTCAAAGAGAAGGCACGAAGGCACGACGTAGAGAGCCCCTCTTTCTACGTCGTGCCTTTGCGCCTTCTCTCCAAAAATCCAGGGGCCTGCCGGCCGCCGAGGCGACGCTCGCGATGCGAGGGCGGCAGACGCGGACCAGCTTTACGTTCTGAGCCGCAGACAAATTCATTCACCTCGGCGGCATTATCATGCCGTGACCTCAATTTGTTCAAGGATCTGGTCGTTGGCGTCGCGCCGCTGGACTCGCGCCTTCGCGGGCGGCTCCGCACCGGATGTGCACGGCCTCCGGAACAGGGGACCCCGTCGAATACGATCCGACGGGGTCCCGGTCCGGCATGAATCGATCCGTCAGCCCTCAGTAATAATAAGTCCATTCATAATAGCACATCTCGTCATAATGATCGACGCACGCCTGTTCGGACGCGAAATTGGGTTGCCAGGATTCGTCCCAGTACATCGCGCAATAAGCTCTGACTTCCTGCATGCATTCCGGGCGGGGTTCATTCAGCCTCTGCGCCGAAGCTGGCCCCGACAGCCCCGCCATCGCCAGCGCCGCCGCCAGCCCGGTCATTGTTCTCAGGTTGAGTTTCCTAAGCATCCTTATTCTCCCACGGTTTTGCCGAACCCCCGCGCGACTCGCTCGAACGACCGGCCCGGCAACGCGATGCTACCGCCGATCCCGGGTTCGAACGACCAGCATTGGGTCCGGAACAGCTCTCAATTCATGCCGGGCCCTGCCGTCACCAAGGCCTCACGGCTTTCGTCTCGGTGCCGTAGTAAATGCCGGGGCCGCCGCACAGATAGCCGTAGTTCGGCGGGCATTCGATGCAGGGCTGTCCCCACTCGCAGGTCTGCTGGTTCGGGTATCCGAGTGTCTGCCAGTTGGTGGCACAGGCGGCAATGACGCGCTGGTCGCACACCGGGTCCCTCGGGCCGAGCCCTCCCGCCGAGGCCGCCGTGCCCAACATCGTGGCGCTCGCGAACACCAGAGACACAGCCAGCGCCGTCGTCTTCCATGCTTTCCTAGGCATCTTCATTCTCCCACGGTCTGCCGAGGCCCGCGCGACTCGCTCGAACGATCGGCCCGGCCCCGCAATGATACGCCTCCCGCGGCCCGGCACGACGAGCATTGGGTCCGAAACCGTCCAATCCCACCGATGGAGATGCCCTCACCCTCGCCGCTGGCGTGGCCTTACCATTCCAGGGCCTCGCTCTCGAGGCGAGGGCCGGCGCTTGAACGGCAAAACGGGGTCGAAGCCCGGACCCCTCGGGATCCGCCTCAGGGATTGACCGGAGGCAGATAGGGCCAGTTGGGATCGCTGGGATTGGGATACTGAAGGCAGGTCCCGGTATACCAGAAGTCGAAACATTCGTACTCGCTCCCCCAGCCGAGGGCCTGCCAATTGGCCGCGCAATATTGGTAAACCTTGATGTAGCAATGCATGGGCAGCGCCTGCGCCGGAGCGGGCACGAACAGGCCTGCGGCCGCGAGGGCCACCGAAGCCAGCAGCGTCCCGCTCGTCCTCTTGAATCCTTTCATCATCGTCATTCTCCCTTTCAGGTTTCGAACGGTGTCCCCGGCTGCGGCAAAGGCTCGCTTTGCGGGGCCCGGCGGGAAAGGCCGATCGGCGGCCGGGAGGATTCGGGGCTGGCCCGAACCCTCCCGCCCCGGCTCACCAGGGCCTTGTGCCCTTGTCGGGCTCGGTGGCGTAATTGGGGCCGACGCCGCACATATAGCCGTACCATGGCGGGCATTCGACGCATTGCCGGTGCGCGACGCAATGATCGTAGCTCCAATAGCCCAGGGACTGCCACGTCGAGACGCACTCTGTGACCATCTGCTGGTCGCACGCCGGGTCCCTGGGGAAAGGCGGTATCGCTATCGCCGAGGCCGCCGAGCTGAACAGCATGCCGCCCGCGAGCACCAGCGACGTCGCCAGCGCCAGTCTCTTTCTCGCATTGAGGTTCCTGGACATCATCAATTCTCCCACGGTTCGCCGGAAAATCCGCCCCGCGCGACTCGCTCGAACGATCGGCCCGGCCCCGCAACGTTACCCCTCCGGCCTGCGACGAACGACGAGCTTTGGGTCCGAAACCGTCCAATAAGCCGTAGAAGCCGCAATCGATCGCCGTTCAGAACATTCGAACTCGGTGCCGCGGCATGGGCTGCATTGGGTTCGCACAAAGATCGCAAAGTGCACCAAGAGTCCGATCGGCGACCGCGCGCAGCGCTTTCACGCCAATTTCGCGAGAAAGTCACAGCGGCTTCGCCACGCGGCGCCTTTGTGCCTTTGTGCCTTTGTGCCTTTGTGCCTTTGTGATCTTTGTGCGAACAAAATTCTTATGCGGATGCCGGACGACGTCGCAAGCGGATCCACCCCAACGTCCCGGCGGCGCCCCCAACAAAGCGGGGATAAGTCGCGCCCTTTCCTTGCCGCGCGACTCGGGCAGGGTTAACGTTCCCGCGTGCAGCAGCCCGTCCGCATCGCCCCCTCCATCTTGTCGGCCGATTTCGCCCGGCTCGGCGAGGAGGTGCGCGCGGTCGACGAGGCCGGCGCCGACTGGATCCACGTCGACGTGATGGACGGCCATTTCGTGCCCAACCTCACCATCGGCCCGGCGGTGGTGAAGGCGCTCCGTCCGCACAGCGCCAAGCCGTTCGACGTCCATCTGATGATCTCGCCGGTCGATCCCTTCGTCGAAGCCTTCGCCGAGGCCGGGGCGGACATCCTCACCGTCCATCCCGAGGCCGGACCGCATCTCCACCGCACGCTCCAGGCGATCCGGGCGCTCGGCAAGCGCGCCGGGGTCGCCCTCAACCCGGCCACCCCCGCCAAGATGCTCGATTACGTCCTCGAGCAAGTCGATCTGGTGCTGGTGATGAGCGTCAATCCCGGCTTCGGCGGGCAAAGCTTCATCGACAGCCAGCTGCGCAAGATCGAGGCGGTCAGGAAGCAGATCGACAAGAACGGCCTCGCCATCGACCTCGAGGTGGACGGCGGCATCGATGCCGGCACCGCCCGGCGCGCGATCGACGCCGGCGCCGACGTCCTGGTCGCGGGGACGGCGACGTTCCGCGGCGGTCCGCAAAATTATGCGGCGAATATCGGCGATTTGCGGCGATGAGCCTGCTCGAGAGGATCGACTCGTCCGAGGCCGGCGAGATCGAGCCGGGCAAGAGGCTGATCCGGGTCGGCGGCGGCCATGGCGCCTCGCTCGGCGAGCAGCTCTCCTCGCTGCTCCACCGCCTCTCCTGGCGCACGCCCTTCCACGCCTTGCGCCTGCGCGGCCGCCACCCCTTGAAGCTGCTCGCCGTCCCCAAGGACCCGGTCGCCGGCGACAAGGCCGCCGGCGAGGCGATCCTTGCCGGCCGCTTCGTCCGCCGCGGCGAGGCCTTTGCCGTCGAAAGCCTGGATTTCGCCGATCCGGCCCTGCCGGCCGACCTTTCCGATTATCTGCAGAGCTTCGAATGGCTTCGCGACCTCGCCGCGGCGGCGACCCGGGAACGCGCCGCCAAGCCGGCCGAGAGGCTGGTCCAGAAGTGGCTCGCCGAGCATGCGGAAATTGTGACCGAACGGGCCTGGCGCGCCGATCTGTGGGGACGGCGGATCCTCTTCTGGACCGCCTACGCGCCCTACATATTGTCGAGCCGCGACCCCGCCTATCGCGCGATCCTGCTCAACACTCTGTCGCGCGGCGCCCGCCATCTCGACAAGGCGGCGGAGAAGGCTCGGCCGGGCCTCGCCCGGATCACCGCCTGGGCCGGAGTGATCGCCGCCGCTTTGGTCGTCCAGGGCGGGCCCGCCCGCCTCGGCCGCGGCGAGGCCGGGCTGCTCCGGGCGCTCAACGCCTCGCTCCACGACGACGGCGGCCTGGTCAGCCGCTCGCCCGGCGAGCAGCTGATGCTGGTCGAGCTGCTCGCCCAGCTTCGCGCCGTTTATTATTCGGGCGACCGCGACATGCCCGAAGCGGTGGCGGAAGCCCTGTCCTCGGCGGTCGGGGCGCTGCTCGGGGTCGTTCTGGGCGACGAGGCGCTGTCGAGCTGGCAGGGCGGCAACATGGCCTCGAAGCGGCGCATCGCCGCGGCGGTCGAAGGAAGCGGGGTCCGGGCCCGGCCGCTTCGCCAGCCGCGCGGCTGGGGCTATCAGCGGCTCGAGGCGAAAAGCACGATCGCCTTGTTCGATTCGGCTCCGCCGCCGCCGACCCGCGCCTTCGCCGGCGGCTGTGCCTCCACTTTGGCCTTCGAATTGTCGGAAGGGACCAACCGTCTCGTCGTCAATTGCGGCGGCCCGGGCCGGGCGGCGGGAGCGCTTCCGGCCCAGCTCGTCCACGCCCTGAGGAGCAGCGCCGCCCATTCGACCCTGACGCTGGGCGACCGCAACTCGACCGCGGTCCATGACGACGGCAGCCTCGGCAAGGGCGTCTCGCAGGTCGAGCTGGTGCGCGACGAGACCGCCGGGATCGTCATGGTCGAGGCGAGCCACGACGGCTACGTCCGCCGCTTCGGCCTCGTCCACCAGCGCCAGCTCACCCTCGCCGCCGACGGGCGCGAGCTTCGCGGCCAGGATCTGCTCACCCTCCTGGGCCGCCGCCGCCGCTCCGAGCCCATCCCCTACGCGGTCCGCTTCCATCTCCATCCCGATGTCGAGGCGGCGACGACGGCGGACGGCCAGGGCGCCCTGCTCAGGGTGCGCGGCCGGACCGTCTGGCAGTTCCGCTGCCGCGGCGGCCGGCTCGCCATCGAGGACAGCCTGTGGATCGACGGCGACGCCCGGCTCCGCGAGACCTCGCAGCTGGTGGTCGGCGGCGAGAGCCCGCCGGACGGCACCGCCATCGCCTGGATCTTCCGCCGCGCCGGCTAGGATTAACGTCATTGCGAGGAGCGAAGCGACGAAGCAATCCAGTTCCGCGGCCTGTGCCGCTGGATTGCTTCGCTTCACTCGCAATGACGGTTTTGAACGAGGCTAGGAGTCAGTTTTGAACGACCAAGTGAAGATAACCCGCGCCTTGCTCTCGGTCTCGGACAAGACCGGCCTGGTCGAGCTCGCCCAGGCCCTTGCCCGGCACGGAGTCGAGCTCGTCTCGACCGGCGGCACCGCCCAGGCGCTTCGCGATTCGGGCCTGGAGGTGAAGGACGTCTCCGACCTCACCGGCTTCCCCGAGATGATGGACGGGCGGGTCAAGACCCTCCACCCCAAGGTCCATGGCGGCCTGCTCGCCGTCCGCGACGATCCCGCCCATGCGGCGGCGATGGCGGAGCACGATATCGGCGCGATCGACCTGGTCGTCGTCAATCTCTACCCGTTCGCCCGGACCGTGGCCCGGGGCGCGGAGCGGGACGAGATCATCGAGAATATCGACATAGGCGGCCCCTCGATGGTGCGCTCGGCCGCCAAGAACCATCGATTCGTGGCGATTGTCGTCGATCCCGACAACTATCCTCAACTTGTGGAAACTTTGGACGAGAATGACGGCACGACGTCATTGGAGTTCCGTAAGTATCTGGCGGCCAAGGCCTTTGCCGCGACCGCGGCCTACGATTCGGCGATCGCCTCATGGTTCGCCTTCGCCGACCAGGGCCGGATGTTCCCCGACACCCTGCCCCTCGCCCTGAGCCGCGGCCAGGAGCTTCGCTACGGCGAGAATCCCCACCAGCAAGCGGCGCTCTACCTCCCCGACGGTCCTCATGGCCGAGGCATCGCCCAGGCCGAGCAGGTCCAGGGCAAGGAACTCAGCTACAACAATTATAACGACGCCGACGCGGCGCTCGAGCTGGTCGCCGAATATCGCGACTCCGGCCCGGCCTGCGTGATCGTCAAGCACGCCAACCCCTGCGGAGTCGCCGTCGGCGCCGGGCTGGTCGAAGCCTATCAGGCCGCCTTCGCCTGCGACACCGTCTCGGCCTTCGGCGGGATCATCGCGGTCAACCGACCGATCGACGAAGCGGCGGCGGAGGCGATGACCCGGATCTTCACCGAGGTCGTGATCGCTCCCGCAGCCGACGAAGCCGCCCGCGCTATCTTCGCCCGCAAGAAGAATCTGCGTCTCCTCCTCACCGGCGAGCTGCCCGACCCGGAGCGGCCGGGCCTGACCCTGAAGTCGGTTGCCGGCGGCTATCTGCTCCAGTCGCGCGACAATGGCCGGGTGGGCCGAGACCAGCTCAAAATCGTCACCCGGCGCCGGCCTTCCGAGCGCGAGCTCGCCGACTGCCTGTTCGCCTGGACGGTGGCCAAGCACGTCAAGTCGAACGCCATCGTCTATGCCAAAGACGGCGCCACCGCCGGCATCGGCGCCGGCCAGATGAACCGCCTCGAATCCGCCCGGATCGCCGCCTGGAAGGCCCGCGACGCGGCGGAGAAGGCAGGCTGGGCGGAGCCGAGGACGATCGGCTCGGCGGTCGCTTCCGATGCCTTCTTCCCCTTCGCCGACGGCCTCCTCGCCGCGGTCGAGGCGGGGGCGACGGCGGTGATCCAGCCCGGAGGCTCGATCCGCGACGAGGAGGTGATCGCGGCTGCCGACGAGGCGGGGCTGGCGATGGTCTTCACCGGAATGCGCCACTTCCGCCACTAAGCGGGCGGCGGATCGGCTCCGGGCGGGGTGACTCCGGCGGGCGGCGGCAGCTCGGGCGCCTCGTCTTTCTTCATCCGGAACAGCATCCGGTCGTCATGGGTGAAGCCCTTCCACCAGACGACGATCCCGAACGTGGCCAGGATTGCCGGGATTCCGAACGCCAGCTCGACCCATTCGAGCGACTGGGGCAGCATCGTGAACAGCTGGCCGACGAGCACGGCGGCGCCCCCGGCCCAGACCAGGGGCCAGCGCCAGCCCTGGACCGGCGCGTCGAGCAATCGGCAGAGCAATCTCGCCTTGAGGATCGAGGCCAGGCCGAGCGCCAGCATCAGGGCCGCCGCTGCGCTTGCCGCCTGATAGGCCTGGACGCTCTCGGGCCGAAGCGGAAGCAGCCTGACCCCCTGGATGAAGAGGATGGTGAGCGCCGCCTGGACGGCGATCATCAGCGCCGAGATCATCAGATTGCGGTGCCTAGCCACATAGACCAGAGCGCCTTCGGAGACCGCGGCTGTCGCCGCCACGACCTCGGCCGCGAGCAGGAAGGCCAGCGCCGCGGTGCCGCCGACGAAGGCGGCGCCGACCATGCCCATCACCGCCTCGCCGGGGATGCCGAGGGCGAGCGCGATCCCGGCCTGGGCGGCGATCACCCAGAATCCGACCTGCCGGACCTGCTTGGCCACCGCCTGCCGGTCGCCCTCGGCAAGCTTCTGGGTGATGACCGGGGCGAGGATCGGGTCGAAGCTCGTCTTCAATTTCTGCGGCAGCGAGGCGACCTGCTGGCCGACATAATAGACCCCCACCCAATAAGGCGCGACGAACAGCCCGAGGATGGCGATGTCGAGGCGGCGCGAGCCCCATTCGATGGCGTCGGCGGCAGCGAGCGGGATGTTCCGCCGGGCGACGGAGAGCAATTGGGCCGGGTTCGGCTTCCAGTGCGGCGGCAGGCCGTAGCTCCGGTAGAGCGGCCAGAGCGAGGCGACGAGGCCGGCCGTCACCGAGATCACATAGGCGATGATCAGCCCGTCGCGCGAGCGGGTTCCGTCTTCGGCGGCCGGGAAGATCAGGACGCACACCGCGGCGGCGATGCTGATCGTCCACGGCTCGACGATCGCCCGGGCGCGGACCGTCGCTCCGATGTCGTGACGATAGGCCAGAGCGGCCAGAGCGATGTCGGCGCCGGCGATCCCGAAGATGACCATCGGCAGCAGCCAGTCGGCGCCGTGGATTCCGCCGGCCGGGAACATCGCCTGGGGGAAGAGCATGAGGAGGATGGTGAAGAAAGCGGAGGCGATGAAGGCGGCGAGGATCGCGTCGGTGACCACGCAGGAGTGCGGCTGGTCGGTGGTCGCCAGCTGCTGGGCGAGGCCGCGCTTGAGGCCCAGGGTCGCCAGCTGCGCCGCGAACTCCATGACGATGACCGCGTAGGCGAAGGCGCCGAGCGCCTGCGGCCCGTAGAGGCGGCCGGCGATGAACAGGAAGGGCAGGCGCGCGGCGAGCCGGATCAGGAAGCCGAAGAAGTTGGTCCTCCCGCCCTTGGCGAGGGCGGCGATGTCGTCGCCGCCCGCGGGCGGTGCCGGGCTCAATGCGCGGCGCCCCAATTCGGCCCGGTGCCGATGTCGACTCCGAGCGGTACGCTCAGGGTGACGGCGGGCTCCGCCGCCCGCTCCATGACCCGGCGGATGACGGCGCCGGCCCGATCGACCTGGTCTTCGGGCACTTCGAAGACGAGCTCGTCATGGACCTGCATCAGCATCCGCACCGAGCCCAGCCCCTCGCGTTCGAGCGCCGGGCACATGCGCACCATCGCCCGCTTGATGATGTCGGCGCTGGTGCCCTGGATCGGCGCGTTGACCGCGGCCCGTTCCGCCCCTTGGCGCTCGTGCTGGATCTTGCTCCGGATCATCGGGAAATGGGTCTTGCGGCCGAACAGGGTGGTGGTGAAGCCGGTCTCGCGAACGCCCTCCAGGGTCGAGTGGATATAGTCGCGTATTCCTGGGAAGCGCTCGAAATAGCGGTCGATCATCGCCTGCGCCTCGTCGGCGGTGATCGAGAGGCGGCCGGCCAGGCCCCAGCGCGAGATTCCGTAGAGGATGGCGAAATTGATCGTCTTGGCGCTCGCCCTTGTGTCGCGATCGACCTCGCCGAACAGCTCCTGCGCGGTGAGGCTGTGGATGTCCGCCCCTTCCGCGAAGGCCGCCTTGAGCTGCGGCACGTCGGCCATGTGGGCGGCGAGGCGAAGCTCGATCTGGCTGTAGTCGGCGGCGAGCATGACGAAGCCCGGCTCGGCGACGAAGGCGTCTCGGATTCGGCGGCCGATCTCGGTGCGGATCGGGATGTTCTGCAGATTGGGGTCGGTCGAGGAGAGTCGGCCGGTCTGGGCGCCGGACAGAGAATAACTCGTGTGGACCCGGCCCGTCTCCTTGTTGATCTGCTGCTGGAGCGCGTCGGTGTAGGTCGATTTCAGCTTGGAGAGCTGGCGCCACTCGAGCACGAGGCGGGCGATCGGAACGCCGGCGCGGGACAATCGCTCGAGCTCGTTGACGTCGGTCGACCAGGTGCCGGACTTGCCCTTGCGGCCGCCCTTCAGCCCCATCTTGCCGAACAAGATTTCCCCCAGTTGCTGGGGGCTGCCGATGGTGAACTGACAGCCGGCCTCGCCGCAGATCCTCTCCTCCAGAGCGGTGATCTGGGTCTGGAACAGCTGGCTGAGCCGGCCCAGCTCCTCCCGGTCGACCTTGACCCCCTCGCGCTCCATCCGGGCCACCACCGGCACGAGCGGCCGGTCGACCATCTCGTAGATCCGGGCGACCCGCTCGTGCGGCAGCCGGGCCTTGAAGCGGGTCCACAGCCGCAAGGTCACGTCCGCGTCCTCGGCGGCATATTCGGTGGCGCGGTCGAGCGGCACTTGATCGAACTTGATCTGCTTCTGGCCCGATCCGCAGACGTCCTTGTAGGCGATGCAATCGTGGTCGAGATGCTTGCGGGCGAGATCGTCCATCGAATGGCTGTTGAGCCCGCCGGCGTCGAGGTTGAAGCTCATCACCAGGCTGTCGTCGACCGGCGCGACCTTGATCCCGCGGCGGTCGAAGACGATCCAGTCGAACTTGAAATTGTGGCCGACCTTGAGGATCGCCGAATCCTCGAGCAAAGGCTTCAGCCTGGCCAGCGCGACCTGCGCCGGAATCTGCTCCGGCCGCTCGGAGAGAAGGTCGTGGCCGCCATGCTCCAGCGGGATGTAGCAGGCCTTGCCGCATTCGGTGGCGAGGCTGATCCCGACCAGCTTGGCGGTGACGCAGTCGTAGCCGTCGGTCTCGGTGTCGACCGCGACGAGGCCGTTGCGCGTCGCCTCGGCGATCCAGGAGTCGAGCGCCTCCTCGGTGGTGACCGTGACATAGGCCGAGCGGTCGATCTTCGGCTCGGGCCGCACTTCGCGCTGGGTGGGCGCCACGCTCGTCGCCGGCGCGGCCTGCCCCTGCGCGCCGAGCCGGGTGAGCAGGGTGCGGAAGCCGTGATGCTCGAGGAACTCGCGCAGCGGCTCCTCGGGGATGCCCTTGAGCGCGAGCCCGTCAAGCGGCTCGGGCAGCGGCGAGTCGCAGATCAGGCGGACCAGCTCGCGCGACAGGCGGGCCTTATCCTCATGCTCGATCAGATTGTCGCGCATCTTCGACGGCTTCATCGAGGGCGCTGCGGCGAGCACCGAATCGAGGTCGCCATATTCGTTGATCAATTTCGACGCCGTCTTCGGGCCGATGCCGGGCACTCCCGGGATATTGTCGACGCTGTCGCCCATCAGGGCGAGGACGTCGCCCAGCTTCTCCGGCGGAACGCCGAACTTCTCGACCACCTGGTCGCGGCCGAAGCGCCGGTCCCGCATCGTGTCCAGCATGTCGACGCCGGGCTCGATCAGCTGCATCAGATCCTTGTCGGAAGAGACGATCGTGACCTGCCAGTCCCGCTCGCGGGCCGCCTTGACGTAACAGGCGATGATGTCGTCGGCCTCGAGCCCGTCCTCCTCGATGCAGGGAATCGAGAAGGCGCGGGTGGCGTCGCGGATCAAGGGGAATTGCGGCACCAGCTCGGGCGGCGCCGGCGGCCGGTTCGCCTTATACTGGTCGTACATCTGGTTGCGGAAAGTGCTCTCCGAGGCATCGAGGATGACGGCGAGATGGGTCGGCCCGTCCTCCTTCTCGAGACTGCCGGCGAGCTTCCAGAGCATGGCCGCATAGCCGTAGACCGCCCCCACGTTGAGCCCGAACTTGTTGGTGAGCGGGGGCAGGACGTGGAAGGCGCGGAAGATGTAGCTTGATCCGTCGACGAGATAGAGATGCGGCATGGCGAGCGGTCTAGCGCAGCCGGGACGGGGTTTCTACGGTCTGGGATTCGTTAACCACACGGGGTTAGCTTTCGCCTCATGAGTCGCTTCCCGCTCCTCGCTCTTCCGCTCGCTTCCGCGCTGCTCGCCGCGCCTGCCGCCGCGGCGCCGTTCAAGCCGACCCGGATATCGGTCGCGGTGCGCGGCAGCGGGCCCGACGTGATCCTCATCCCGGGCCTCTCCGCCTCGCGCGGGATCTGGAACGGCACCGTCGCCGCCGTTCCGGGCTATCGCTATCACCTCGTCCAGGTCGCCGGCTTCGCGGGCACGCCCGCGGCCGGCAATGCGTCCGGGCAAGTCGCCGGCCCGGTCGCCGACGAGATCGCCCGCTACATCGCCGCCCACCGTCTCGGGCGCCCGGCGATCGTCGGCCATTCGATGGGCGGCTCGATCGCGATGATGCTGGGCGCGCGCCATCCCGAGGCTGCCGGAAGGGTCATGGTGGTCGACATGCTGCCCTCGCCGGCGCGCCCCTTCGGGGTCCCGGCGTCCGCGGTGGCGCCGATGGCCAGGCTGATCGGCGGCGAGATGGCCGGGGCCGACCGGCTCCGGCGCGACCTCAAGTCGCTGGTCGGACGCTTCGGCAATTCCGACTGGCTGGAAAGCCGGAGCGATGCCGGAGTCGTCGGACGCTCGCTCGAGGAGCTGCTGTCGACCGACCTTCGCCGCGAATTGCCGCGCATCCGCGCCCCCCTCACCGTGGTCTACGCCTGCCCGGCGAGGGTCAGATATGCCTGCGGCCCGGTGAGCCGGGTATACAGCTCCGCTTATTCGAAGCGGCCCGGAACCCGGCTGGTGCGGATCGATCGCAGCGGCCACACCATCATGTGGGACCAGCCTGCCGCCTTCCAGTCGGCGCTTCGCGCCTTCCTCGCCGCGCGCTAGCGAGTAAGGCGAGGTTCAACCCGGGGGCGCTAGGGGCGCCGCGATGAAGGGACCGATCCTCCTCGCTGCAATCCTGGGCCTTGCGGGGCCCGCAGCCGCGGCCCCGCCGCCGGCGCCTTCCGCTCCGGCCGCCAGGCCGTTCGCTCCGACCCGCTTCTCGGTGGTGGTGCAGGGGACCGGCCCCGACGTCATTCTCGTCCCCGGCCTCACCGGCTCGCGCGACGTCTGGAAAGGAACGGTCGCGGCGGTGCCTGGCTATCGCTACCACCTCGTCCAGGTCGCCGGCTTCGCCGGAACGCCGGTCCGCGGCAATGCTCGGGGCCAGGTCGTTGCGCCGCTGGCGGAGGAGATCGCACGTTACATCTCCTCGCGGGGCCTTCGCCGGCCGGCGATCGTCGGCCACTCGATGGGTGGAACGGTCGCGATGATGGTGGCCGCCCGCCACCCCAGCCTCCCCGGCAAGGTCATGGTCGTCGACATGCTGCCCCAGCCGGCGGGGATCCTCGGCAGCGACGCGGCCGGGATGCGCGGCCTCGCCGACAGCCTCCGCGGCCTCAGCGAGTCTCCGGGCGGCCGGCGCCTGGTCGAATCGGCGATCAGGCTGTTCGGCAATCCCGAAAGCAATGCCGATCCGGACGTGACCGCCCGCGCCACCCACGAGCTTGCGCTGACCGATCTGACCCGGGAGCTGCCGCGAATCGCGGCGCCGCTGACCGTGGTCTACGCCAGCCTCGACCCCAGCCGCCGGGCCGCCGACGACGGCCGCTACCGCGCCGCTTATGCGCGGAAGCGCGGCGCCAGGCTGGTCCGCATCGACGATAGCGGCCACATGATCATGTACGACCAGCCGGCGCGGTTCCGCGCGGAGCTGAAGAGCTTCCTCGCCAACTAAATCCTCCCCGCGAGCGAAGCTTGTGGGGAGGGGGACCACCCGAAGGGTGGTGGAGGGGTAGCTGGATCAAGCCTGCGCCAATTACCCCTCCACCAGGCTCCGCCTGGTCCCCCTCCCCATCTTCGATGGGGAGGATCTAGGGCACCAGCACTGTGTCCACCGCTTCCGGCAGCAAATCCGGATAATCGAGCGTGTAATGGAGGCCGCGGCTCTCCTGGCGGGTGAGGGCCGAGCGGACGATGAGCTCGGCGACCTCGACCAGGTTGCGAAGCTCGACGAGGTCGGCGGTGACCCGGAAGTGGCGGTAATAATCGCGGGTCTCCTGCTTGAGCAGGTTGATCCGGTTGAGGGCGCGCTCGAGCCGCTTGGTGGTCCGGACGATGCCGACATAATCCCACATGAAGCGGCGGATCTCGGCCCAATTGTGGTGGACGACGACCTCCTCGTCGGAATCGGTGACCCGGCTCTCGTCCCAGGGGCGGATGGCGGGGGTCGGCGGGAGCTCGGCCCAGTTCGCGTTGATATGCTCGGCGGCGGCGACTCCGAAGACCAGGCATTCGAGCACCGAGTTGGAGGCGAGGCGGTTGGCGCCGTGCAGGCCCGACATGGTGACCTCGCCGGCGGCGTAGAGGCCCTCGGCGTCGGTCCGGCCGTCGAGGTCGGTCATCACGCCTCCGCAGGTATAATGGGCGGCCGGGACGACGGGGATCGGCTCCCGGGTGATGTCGATGCCGATGTCGGGCTCGGCGAGTCGGGCGGCGATGGTCGGGAAATGCTCGAGGATGAAGTCCGGGTCGCGGTGGCTGATGTCGAGATGGACGTAATCGAGGCCGAGCCGCTTCAGCTCGTGGTCGATGGCGCGGGCGACGATGTCGCGCGGCGCCAGCTCCTCGCGCGGGTCGAAGCGCTTCATGAAGCGGCGGCCGGTGGTGGGCAGCTTGAGCTTGCCGCCTTCGCCGCGCATCGCCTCGGTGATCAGGAAGTTCTTGACGTCATGGTGGTAGAGGCAGGTCGGGTGGAACTGGTTGAACTCCATGTTCGCCACCCGGCAGCCCGCCCGCCAGGCCATGGCGATCCCGTCCCCGGTCGAGCCGCGCGGGTTGGTCGAATAGAGCCATGCCCGGCTGGCGCCGCCGCTGGCGAGGATGGTGGCTCGCCCGGTGAACAGCTCGACCCGGCCCGACCCCCGGTTGAGCGCGTAGACTCCCCGCACCCTCTTGTCCTCCTCGCCGGAGACCGTGTGGCGGCCGGTGACGAGGTCGACGGCGACCCGGTCGGGAATCAGCTCGATATTGGGATGCTCCGCAGCCGCCGCTTCCAGCGCCTGCTGGACCGCCCAGCCGGTGGCGTCGGCGACGTGGACGATCCGGCGGTGGCTGTGGCCGCCCTCGCGGGTGAGGTGCCAGGGCGCGTCCTCGCCCTTGTTGAACGGCACTCCCAGCGCCGCCAGCCGCTCGATCGCGGCGGGCGCGCTCTCGACGACGAACTCGACCGTCTCGCGCCGGTTGAGCCCGGCGCCGGCGACGATGGTGTCCTCGATATGGCTTTCGAACGTGTCGCCGGGCTCGAGCACCGCCGCGATCCCGCCCTGGGCGAGCGCGGTCGAGCCGGAGGAGAGGGCGCCCTTGGCGAGAACGGCGACTTTCAGTTCCGGCGCCAGAGTCAGCGCCGCCGAGAGGCCGGCGGCGCCCGAGCCGATCACGACGACGTCGAATTCGTGGGTCACCCGGCCGCATCCGAAGCGCGGGTCAGGTTGAGGAACACGTCCTCCAGATCCGCCTCGCGGGTCGAGACGTCGACGATTCCGAGACCGTCGCGCTGGAGGGCGGCGAGCACCTCACCGGCATTCACCTTGTCCTTGCGGTAGGTGATGGCGAGGGTGCGCTCGCCCATCAGGTCGATCTTCTCGAAGCAGGTGGCATCGGGAAGGGCGGCGATGTCGCGGTCGACCGTCACCTCCACCGCTTTCTCCTGGGCCATCCCGACCAGGGTCCGGGTCGTCTCGTTGGCGATGAGGCGGCCGTGGTTGATGATCGCGATCCGGTCGCAGAGATTTTCCGCTTCCTCGAGATAATGGG
This sequence comes from Allosphingosinicella sp., assembly GCA_035719905.1. Lineage (GTDB taxonomy): Bacteria > Pseudomonadota > Alphaproteobacteria > Sphingomonadales > Sphingomonadaceae > Allosphingosinicella. Next base: position 10,361 of record DASTFN010000008.1, on the reverse strand, counting down.
TGGTGAGGACGATCGTCACGCCCTCCGCGTTCAATTGCCGCACATAGGCCCAGAGCTGCTGGCGAAGCTCGATGTCGACCCCGGCGGTGGGCTCGTCGAGGACCAGGATGGGCGGCGAATGGACCATCGCCTTGGCGACCAGCAGCCGGCGCTTCATTCCGCCGGAGAGGGTGCGCGAATAGGCCTCCGCTTTATCCTCGAGCCTCACCGCCCGAAGCAGGTCCTGGGTCCGCCGCCGCTCCTTGGGAACGCCGTAAAGGCCGGCGGTGATCTCGAGCGTCTCGCGCGGCGTGAAGAAGGGGTCGAAGACCAGCTCCTGCGGGACGATCCCGATCGACGCCTTGGCGTTGCGCGGATGCTTCTCGATGTCGAAGCCCCAGATGGTGACGCTTCCGCCGCTCTTGTTGACCAGCCCGGCGAGGATGTTGATCAGGGTCGACTTGCCGGCGCCGTTCGGGCCGAGAAGCCCGAATATCTCGCCCTGCGGCACTTCGAGGCTGACCCCCTCGAGCGCCCTCTTGCCGCCGGCATAGGTCTTCTCGAGATCGACGATGGAAATGGCGGCGGCGGTCATCGGGGCGCTTTAGCGGCTGGGGGCGGGGAAGCATAGGCACGCTAACTTGAATATTGACTCAGGTTTCAATTTATGCCATGGCTGCGCTCGAGCCGCATACAAGACTCCGTCGACGGAGCGAGCGCGGCCGGGGGAGAGGGTTTGAGGCATTTCACGGCATCGGACGGCGCGCGCATCGCTTACTCGGACGAGGGCGATGGGCGCCCGCTCGTGCTTCTGCACGGGCTGATGGCCAATTGCGGATTCTTCGATCGGCAGAGCGCGCTCACCGACGCTTTCCGGGTGATCGCGGTCGACCTTCGCGGCCACGGCCGATCGCCCGCCGGGCCGGTGCCGCCGACCATCGGGCTTCTGGCCGAGGACGTGGCCGGCCTCGTCCGGGCGCTGGAGCTGAAGGACGCGATAGGCGTCGGCTGGTCGCTCGGAGCGGCCGTGCTCTGGCGAGTCCTGGCAGGGCCGGAGTCGCGGAAATTCGCCGGCGCCGTGGTGGTCGACATGACTCCGCGGGTGCTGAACGATCGGGATTGGGATCTCGGCCTGTCGCGTGAGACCTGCGAGGCGCGCAGCCAGGCGATACGCGACGATTTCCCGGCCTTCGCGGCGGCGGCGGGCCAGGCCATCTTCGCCGCCCCGGGCGCCGAGGCCGACCGGGCCGCCGAGGCCTTCGCCGCCAACGACCCCGCCGCCATCGAAGCTTTGTGGGAGTCGCTGGTCGAGGAGGATTTCCGGCCGCTGCTGCCCTCCATCCGCCAGCCGACGCTCGTCGTCCACGGCGCCCGAAGCCACCTCTACGGGGCCGATACCGCCGGCCACCTCGTCGCGGCTTTGCCCGCGGCCCGCGCCGTCACCTTCGACCGGTCCGGCCATGCGCCGCATCTCGAGCAGCCGGAGCTGTTCAACGCCAGCCTTCGCGAATTCGCGGCCAGCTGCCGCCAGTCCGTCAAACCGAAACCACCGCGTAAATGCCAGGAGACACCGCCATGACCCGTAGCCGCACCCTGACCGCCCTGAGGCTCGGCGCCGCCGTCGCCGCGCTCGCCGCCATCCCGGCCCCGCTCTGGGCCCAGACCGAACCGTCCGCCGGCAGCACCGACGAGGAAGCCGCCGCCGCCGCCAACGCGGCGATCGACGACGCCGCATCGGCCGTTCCGCAGGAGGATGCCGATATCGTCGTCACCGCCCGCCGCCGGGCGGAGAACCTTCTCGACGTTCCGATCGCGGTCACCGCCTATCAGGGCGAGGCGCTCGAGCGGTCCGGGGCGATCGACATCACCGACCTTTCCGACACCACGCCGAACGTGACGATCGAGACCTCGCGCGGCACCAACACGACCTTGACCGCCTTCATCCGCGGCGTCGGCCAGCAGGATCCGGTCGCCGGCTTCGAGGCCGGAGTCGGCCTCTATCTCGACGACGTTTACCTCAACCGCCCGCAGGCCGCGGTGCTCGACATTTACGATGTCGAGCGGATCGAGGTCCTTCGCGGTCCCCAGGGGACGCTCTACGGGCGCAACACGATCGGCGGCGCGATCAAATATGTCACCCGCCGTCTCTCCGAGCTGCCCACGTTCAGCGCTCGCGCCAATCTCGGCACCTACCGTCAGGCGGACCTCATCCTCTCGGCGAGCACGCCGGTCGCGGAAGGGTTCAAGATCGGCGGCTCGGTGGCCCGGCTGACCCGGCAGGGCTTCGGCGACAATCTCACCACCGGCCGGGAGAATTACAATCGCGACCTCTGGGCCGCGCGGGCCACGGTCGAGCTCGATCCGGCGGACGGCATCTCCATCCGCTTCTCCGGCGACTATACCAAGGACAACAGCAACCCGCGCGGCGGCCACCGGCTGATCCCGGGCCTGCTCTCGGGAGCTCCGGTGCTCGCCGACGTCTACGATTCCCGCGGCGCCCTCGTCGCTCCGAAGCAGGAGATCGAGGCTTATGGCGGCGCGGCCCATATCGACATCGAGCTGACCGATGCCATCACGCTCCGCAACATCACCGCCTATCGCCGCGACCGCTCGGCGACTCCGATCGACTTCGACGCCCTTCCGGCGGCAGACGTCGACGTCCCCGCAATCTATCGCAATCGGCAATTCTCCAACGAATTCCAGATCCTGCTCAACACCGACAAGCTCAACGGAGTCATGGGCGTTTATTATCTAAACGCGAATGCCAACAACATTTTCGACGTCGTGCTGGGCACGACCGGTGCCGTGCTCGGCCTCCCCGGTTTCACCGCTTCGACCTTCGGCGATGTCGACACAAGGACCTGGGCCGTCTTCGGGGACTTCACCTACGACATCAGCGATATGATCCATCTCTCGCTGGGCGGCCGCTACACGACCGACAAGCGGACGGCGACCATCATCCGCAAGAACCTGCTTGGCGGGGCCTCGCCGGCGCTCGGCGGCGCCGGAGTCCAGCTGGGCGCGCTCACCTCCAACTTCACCGGGTCGGAGACGTTCAACCAGTTCACGCCTCGAGCCTCGATCAGCTTCACGCCGAGCGACGATCACAATCTCTACGCCAGCTATTCGAAAGGCTTCAAAGGCGGCGGCTTCGACCCCCGCGGCCTTTCGACCGCCGCGCCCGACCTCAACGGCAACGGCGTTCGCGAGGCGAACGAGATTTTCGATTATTTCCTGTTCGAGCCGGAGCAGGTCACCAGCTACGAGATCGGCTACAAGGCCTCCCTGTTCGACCGCCGCCTGCGGCTGGCCATCGCCGGCTTCTACGCCGACTATAAGGACGTCCAGGTGCCCGGCTCGGTCGGCGCGGTCATCGGCGGCATTCCGACCTTCGTCGGAGTGACGACCAACGCGGGCGCGGCAAGTTTCAAGGGCATCGAGGTCGAATCGCTGGCGACCCTCTATCGGGGCGACGACGGCTCGCGCTTCACCTTCGCCGGGACGCTCGGCTATCTCGACGCCCAATATGACGAGTTCATCACCAACGTGCCGGGCACCGGCCCGGTCGACGTCGCCGACTTCCGGCGGATCCAGAACACGCCGAAATGGACTCTGTCGGGGACCCTCGATTACTCGACCCCGATCAACGGCGGGACGCTGAACGCCAGCACCACCCTGTCCTGGCGGTCGAAGACCTTCCAGTTCGAGACCCCGAGCCCGTTCCTCGACCAGGAGGGCTATGCCCTGTGGGACGCCAATTTGAGCTGGACCAGCCGCAACGACCGCTGGACGATCGGCCTCCACGCCAAGAACATCCTCGACAAGCAATATATCACGTCGGGCTACCAGTTCCTGAGCGTGAACCCGGTGACGGGCGTGCCGCTGACCAACGCGACCACCGGCAACGTCGTCCCCAGCCTCGGCCGCGAAGGGGTGGTGACCGCCTTCTACGGCAATCCGCGGCAGGTCTTCCTCAGCCTGGGCGTCAAGTTCTAGGGGCGGGACCGTCATTGCGAGCGAAGCGAAGCAATCCAGCGGCTCGGAAGCCGTAACTGGATTGCTTCGTCGCTTCGCTCCTCGCAATGACGGAGCGTAAAACGAAAGGTAACGGAATGGCGACGCGGCAGGCCGGAATAAGCGACGGCGCCGCCTCCGGCGGCCGGGTCCTCGCGATCCTGCTCGTCGCCTACATCTTCAACTTCATCGACCGGCAGATCATCGGAGTCCTCGCGGTGCCGATCAAGGCCGAGCTGGCGCTGACCGACCGGCAGCTCGGACTGATGGGGGGCCTCGCCTTCGCCCTCTTCTATTCGGGGCTCGCTATCCCGATCGCCTGGCTCGCCGACCGAAGGAGCCGGGTCAATATCATCGCCGCCTCGGTCGCCCTGTGGAGCGCCTTCACCGCCGCCTGCGGGCTCGCCCAGAATTTCTGGCAATTGTTCCTCGCCCGGATGGGGGTGGGGATAGGCGAGGCGGGCGGAGTGGCGCCGTCCTATGCCCTGATCTCGGACTTCTACCCCAAGGAGAGGCGGGCCCGGGCGCTCGCCTTGTTCTCGCTCGGGATCCCGATCGGCTCCGCGCTCGGGGTCTTCTTCGGCGGCTGGATCGCAAGCCATCTCGATTGGCGCTCCGCCTTCCTCATCGTCGGCCTCGCCGGCCTGCCCGCCGCCCTGCTGGTCAGATTCGGGGTCCCCGAGCCGGTGCGCGGCGGCTTCGACACCGCCGACGGCCGGGCGAGCGAGCCGGCGCCGCCCTTCCTCCACGTCGTCGCGACCCTCGCCGGCAAGCCCAGCTTCTGGCTGCTCTCCTTCGGAGCGGCCTCGGGCTCGATCCTCGGCTATGGGCTGATCTTCTGGCTGCCGAGCTTCTTCAGCCGAAGCTTCGGGCTGGAGCTCGCCGAGGTCGGCTGGTTCTACGGGTCGATCGTCCTCATCGGCGGGGTCGCCGGCACCTGGCTCGGCGGCTGGTTCGGCGACCGGGTCGGAGCCGCCAATCCCGGCGCCTATGCCCTTGTCCCCGCCGTCTGCTTCCTGATCGCGGCGCCCATCTTCGCCTTCGGCCTGTTCGCGCCGTCGCTCGCGATCGGCTGGATCCTGTTCGCGATCGGCCAGATGCTGGCCCTCGCCTGGCTCGGGCCGGTGATCGCCGCCGTCCAGCATATCGTCCCGCCCAACATGCGGGCGACCGCCTCGGCCAGCTTCCTGTTCATCAACAACCTGATCGGGATCGGCTTCGGGATCTACTTCCTCGGCTTCATGTCGGACCGGATGACGGCGACCCATGGCGAGGACGCCCTCCAATATTCGATCCTCTACGGCCTCGGCTTCTATGTCCTGAGCGCGCTCATCTATTTCGCCGCCTCGACCCGCCTGAAGCGCGACTGGCACCGAGGCTGATCCAGGCGGCGGGGCATGCCTGCTACAGGCCGAAATTCGCGTCCGCGTAGGCGACGATCTGATCGCGGTTGAGGGTGACGTCGTCGAGCACGAGAGAGTCGAGCCCTATGCCTGGATTGTTCCACATATCCGTGAACCAGGCCCCGATCAAATTGTCGTCCGACCAGATAGCGACCGTATATTCGTCAAAGACCGCGAAGTTCAGATCCGCGAGATCATAGCCCGCCATGGTGACGACGTCGAATCCACCATAATCGAAGATTTCGGTGTAGCTCGTCGCCACCAAGTGGTAATAATCGTTGCCGCCCGGATCGTAGACGTATTGGCTGTAATAGCTGGCGCCCGGATAATAGATCTCGGAGCCGTAGGTGCCGTAGAGGACGTCGTCTCCGGGAGTGCCGATTATCGTCGTAGGCATATGAACCTCCCTCGATACTAGCCACGCAGCATCTCAACCCCATTGAGGAGTGCTTCCTTTTGTTAGTCGTCGTGGGCTCCCAGAGAAACCAAAGAAAGGTCCGTTTCGCCTTTGATTGGCGAGCGGCCAACTTCTAACGTCTTGAGATTGCCCGGTTGTCGGCGGGTGTCGGGGGCGCGAATTGGGCTTCGGGATCCTGTTCCTCGGCGGCCCTGAGCAGGTTCGCCTGGAGCGCCTTCAATCGGGCGGGGGCCTCGATCTTCGCGCCGTGGAGATCGGTCAGGTAGAAGACGTCGACGGCGCGCTCGCCGTAGGTGGCGATATGGGCGCTGTGGATCGCGGCCTTCGATTCGAAGAGGGCGCGGGCGAGGCCGCTGAGCAGGGCGGCGCGGTCGCGCGCGTTGACCTCGACGACGGTGTAGCGGCTCGACGCCTCGTTATCGACGAAGACGGCGGGCCGGATGGCGAAGGCCTCGGCGCGAAGCAGGGGCAAGGCCTTGGCCTCGAGCCGGTCCATCGCCGGCTCCTGCCCGTCGACCGCCCGAAGCACATTCTCCTCCAGCCGCTTCAGCTGATGGCGGTCGGCGAACGGGCGTCCTTTCGAATCCTGGACGAGGAAATTGTCGACCGCCATTCCGTCCAGGGTGGTGTGGATCCGGGCGTCGATGATGTTGGCCCCGGCGAGGCTGATCGCGGCGCTTAGATGATAGAACAGGCCGGGCCGGTCCCGGGCGTAGACGCTGAGCAAGGTGGCGCCGCGCTCCTCCTCGACCGAAGCGGCGAGCGGCCGGGTCTTCGCCGGCGCCCGGTCTGCCGAATCCATCAGGGCGGCGTTCTTCTCGAGCACTCCCGCCGGCTCGGCCAGCCAATAGCTGTCGGGCAGGCGCCAGGCATGGCGGGCGAAGCGCGCATCCTCCCAGCCGAGCCGGGCCGCCAGCTCGGCCTGGGTGGCGGCGATCCGCTCGGTCCGGCCCTTCTGCTTGTGGCCGAGGCGCAGAGCCTCCTCGGCGGCTTCGAACAATTCGCGAAGCAGCTGCCGCTTCCAGCCGTTCCACACGCCGGGGCCGACCGCCTGGATGTCGACGACGGTGAGGATGAAGAGCAGGCGCAGCCGCTCCGGGCTCTTCACCCGCTGGGCGAAGTCGGCGATCGTCTGCGGGTCGGCGAGGTCGCGCTTGAAGGCGGTGGCGGACATGAGCAGGTGCCAGCGCACCAGCCAGGCGACCGTCTCGGTCTCCGCCTCGGTGAGGCCGAGCCTCGGGCAGAGCGCGCGCGCCACCTCGGCGCCGAGCAGGCTGTGGTCGCCGCCGCGGCCCTTGGCGATGTCGTGGAGGAGGACGGCGGCGTAGAGGACCCGCCTCGAGGCGATGTGGCGGAAGAGGGCGGTGGCGAGCGGATGGTCCGACTTCAGCTCCCCTTTCTCGATCCGCGAGAGCAGGCCGATCGCCCGGATGCTGTGCTCGTCGACGGTGTAGTGATGGTACATGTCGAACTGCATCTGGGCGACGACCCGGCCGAAGTCGGGAACGAAGCGGCCGAACACGCCCGCCTCGTTCATCCATCTCAACACCGTCTCCGGATCGCGCGGGCTGGTCAGAATTTCGAGGAACAGGGCGTTGGCGCGGGGATCCTCGCGCACCTCGTCGACCAGCTTGGAGTCGCGGGCGGCCGCCCGCATCGCCAGCGGGTGGATCTCGAGGCCGTAGAGGTCGGCGAGCGCGAAGAGCTGGAGGAGTCGGACCGGGTCCTCCCGGAAGAATAACTCGCGCGGCAAGGCCAGCCGACCGCGGTCGAGGACGAAGCCTTCGAGGCGGCTGGGCCGGCGGCGGATCGTCGGCAGTCCGAAGCGCCCGCCCTTCTTCGCGAACTTCTCGTCGAGATGGGCGAGGAACACCCCGGTGAGGTCGCCGACCGTCTTCGCGTGCAGGAAATAATGGCGCATGAAGCGCTCGACCGACGACTTGCCCGGCCGGTCGGCGTAGCGCATCCGGCCGGCGATCTCGCGCTGATAGTCGAAGGTCAGGCGCTCCTCGGCACGGCCGGCGACGAGGTGGAGATGGCAGCGCACCGCCCAGAGGAAGCGCTCGGCGCGCTGGAACTGGTGCAATTCGGCCCCGGCGAGCAGGCCGACTTCGACCAAATCGGCGACCTTGGTCACCTGATAGGCATATTTGCCGATCCAGAAGAGGGTGTGAAGGTCGCGCAGGCCGCCTTTGCCCTCCTTGACGTTGGGCTCGACGACGTAGCGGCTGTCGCCCATGCGCCGGTGGCGGGCGTTCCTCTCTTCCAGCTTCTCGGTGACGAAGCGTTTGGCCTTGCCGGCGACGACCTCCTTCCAGAAGCGCGCCTGGACCTCGTCGAACAAAGGCTCGTCGCCCCACAGCCAGCGCGCCTCGAGCAAAGCGGTCCGGACCGTGTGGTCGGTGGCGGCAAGCGCGATCAGCTCGTCGACCGAGCGGGTCGACGGGCCGAGCTTCAGGCCGAGGTCCCACAGCAGATAGAGGATCGCCTCGACCGCCTGCTTCGCCCAGCGGTCCGGTTCCCGCGGAGTGACGAAGGCGATGTCGATGTCCGAATGAAGCGCCATCTCGCCGCGGCCGTAGCCGCCGACGGCGAGCAGGAGCAGCCGATCCGAGGGTTCGGGGGCTAAGAGCCCGGCGAGCGCGTGATCGTAGGCGAGGCGGACGATCTGGTCGGTCAGGAAGGCGAAAGCGGCGGCGGTCTCGCTGCCCGCATAGGGTTTCTCGTCGAGGCGGCGGGTGATCTCCGACCGTCCCGCGGCCAGCGCCTGCTTGAGGATCGCGGCGGCGGCTTCGGGAGCTTCGGCGAGAGCGTCGGCGAGGGCTCGGCGGTCGACGATCGAGCGCTTGTCGGGGACGGAAGCGAAGCGGGTCGGCATCAGCCCTCGCCGGCGGCGAGCCGCTTCAGCCGGTAAACCAGCTCCAGCGCCTCGCGGGGGCTGAGCGAATCGGCGTCCACCTCCGCCAGAGCCGCCGGGAGCGGGTCGGGCACGGCTTCCTCCACCTGGGCCGAGGCGGCGAACAGAGGCAGATCGTCGAGCCCGGCGGCGATCCCGCCGGTGGCGGCACGGCCTTGCTCCAATTTGGCGAGGACCGAGCGGGCCCGGGCCAGCACCGGCGCTGGAAGGCCGGCGAGCTTGGCGACGGCGAGACCGTAGCTCCGGTCGGCGGGGCCTTTCGCCACTTCGTGGAGAAGGACGAGATCGCCTTTCCACTCGCGGGCCCGGACATGGTGGAGGGACAAAGCGTCGAGCCGCTCGGCGAGGCGGGTGAGCTCGTGATAATGGGTGGCGAACAGGCAGCGGCAGCGGTTGCGGTCGTGGATCGCCTCGGTCACCGCCCAGGCGATGGCGAGGCCGTCATAGGTGGAGGTGCCGCGGCCGACCTCGTCGAGGATGACGAAGCTGCTTGCCGTCGCTTGGGAAAGGATGGCGGCGGTCTCGACCATCTCGACCATGAAGGTGGAGCGGCCGCGGGCGAGATTGTCGGAAGCGCCGACCCGGCTGAACAGCCGGTCGACGAGGCCGAGCGTCGCCCGGGTCGCCGGAACGTAGGAGCCGGCCTGGGCGAGGACGGCGATGAGCGCGTTCTGCCTGAGGAAGGTCGATTTGCCGCCCATGTTCGGGCCGGTGACAAGCCACAGCCGTTCCTCCTCCGAGAGGCCGCAATCGTTGGCGACGAAGCGGGCGCCCGAGGCGCGCAGCGAATCCTCGACGACGGGATGGCGGCCGCCCTCGATTTCGAAGCAATTGTGCCCGGCGAAGCGGGGCCGCGACCAGCCGCCCTCGGCGGCGCGCTCGGCGAGCGCGGAGGCGACGTCGAGCCGGGCGAGGGCGTCGGCGGCTGCCGCGATCGGCTCGGCGCGGGCGAGCGCCGCTTGCGTGAGCTCCTCGAGATGGGTGGCTTCGGCGGCGAGGGCGTGGGCTCCGGCCTGGCCGACCCTCACTGCCTGCTCGTGCAGGTCGGGCGCGTTGAAACGGACCACACCGGCCAGGGTCTGGCGGTGGGTGAAGCCCGAATCCAGGGCCATGAGCGGGTCGGCATGCCGGGCCGGGACCTCGATGTGGAAGCCGAGCACGCCGTTGTGGCGGATCTTCAGGGTCGCGATCCCGGTCTGCTGGCGGTAGCGCGCCTCGAGCCCGGCGATGGCGCGACGGCCCTCGCCGCCGGTGGCGCGCAAATCGTCCAGGGCGGCATCATAGCCCTCGGCGATATAGCCGCCCTGAGCGGCGTCGATCGGCGGCGAGGGGACGAGGGCTCGGGCGAGCAGGTCGGTCAGCTCGCCATGTCCGGTCAGCGCCGGAAGCAGCGCTCCGAGCAGCGGCGGCGGATCGGGGAGAGCGCCGAGGCGGGCGTGGAGGCCGCGGGTCTCGTTGAGGCCGTCGCGGAGCTGGCCGAGGTCGCGCGGGCCGCCGCGTCCGGCGACCAGGCGCCCGAGCGCCCGGCCGATATCGGGAAGCGCCTTGAGCTGGCGGCGAAGGGTCTCGCGAAGCCCGGAATTGCCCTCGAACAAGGCGACCAGATCGAGGCGCGCCTCGAGCGCCGCCC
>DASTFN010000007.1:5000-27309 GCA_035719905.1 Allosphingosinicella sp. | reverse complement strand
GTCGCCGGCCTCAGCGACCGCCCCAATCCGAGCCAGTCGACCGCCGCGCCCGCCGCGGCGGCAGGGCCCGCCGTCCAGGCCTCGCTCGGCGCCGAGGTCCGACGCCAGCTCAAGCCGCACTGGAAGGCGCCCACCGGGGCCGATTCCGAGCAGCTTCGAACCGAGGTCGTCATCGCTCTGGCGGAGGACGGGCGGGTGACCGACATTCGCATCGCCGGCACCAGCGGCCAGACCGCGAGCAACCGCCCCCAGGTCCCGCTCCACCGCGAGCAGGCCGAACGCGCCGTCCGGCTCGCCTCGCCCTTCCGGCTTCCCGCCCAATATTACGACGCGTGGAAGTCGCTCCGAGTCACCTTCGACAAGAGGCTGTCGCAATGATGAAGCGCCTGTTCCCGCTCTTCCTGTTCGCGTTCGCGATGCCGGCCGCGGCCCAGTTGAGCGTCGACGTCACCGACGAGAGCGGCGACGATCTCGTCATCGCCGTCCCGGTCATGCCGACCCCGCAGAGTGCCGACACCCCGGCCGGAAGCACCGAGGCGCTGGGCCGCCAGGTCGCCGAAGTCGTCGCCGCGGACCTTCGCGGAAGCGGCCTGTTCCGGCCGGTCGGCCCGGGCGGAGTCCGCGCCGTGCCTTTCGCCGAAGTCACCGCCCCCGCTTACGCCGCCTGGGCCGGCTCCGGCGCCGCCGCTCTCGTCCAGGGCTTCGTCCGGGCCAATCCGGACGGCCAGCTCACCGTCGGCTGCTATCTCTACGACGTCGCGCTCCAGTCCGAGCTCACCCGTCAGGGCTATGTCGTCGCCCCCCGCGACTGGCGCCGGGCCGCGCACAAATGCGCCGACGCCATCTATTCGCGCCTGTCCGGCGAGAGCCCCTTCTTCGACAGCCGGATCGCCTATATCGCCGAGAGCGGGCCCAAGAACGCGCGGGTGAAGCGGCTTGCGATCATGGATTCGGACGGCGCCAACCACCGCTTCCTGACCAACGGCCAGTCGACCGTGCTGACCCCGCGCTTCTCGCCCGACTACAAGCAGATCGTCTATCTGAGCTATGTCGAGAAGCGCCCGCGGATCTACATTTACGACATCGGCACCGGCCGCCAGCGCATCGTCACCGAGAGCGCCAACCAGACCTTCGCTCCGCGCTTCTCCCCCGACGGGCGCTGGATCCTCTATGCGATGGCGGTGGGCGGCAATACCGACGTCTATCGGGTCTCGGCTTCGGGCGGGGCGCCGGTGCGGCTGACCAACTCGCCCGGAATCGACGTCGGCGGCTCCTATTCCCCCGACGGCAGCCGGATCGTCTTCGAGAGCGACCGCTCGGGCAGCCAGCAGCTCTACGTGATGAACGCCGACGGCACCGGCCAGCGCCGGATCAGCTTCGGCGGCGGCGGCTATGCCACGCCCGAATGGAGCCCGCGCGGCGACCTCATCGCCTTCACCCGGATCGCCGGCAACTTCCGGGTCGGGGTGATGGGTCCGGACGGCTCGGGCGAGCGGCTGCTGACCGACAGCTGGCAGGACGAGGCGCCGAGCTGGTCGCCCAACGGCCGGGTCCTGCAATTCTTCCGGACCAGCCAGGGCCGCTCGGGCAAGTCGAGCGTCTGGCAGGTCGATCTCACCGGCCGCAACGAGCGCCGGATCCCGACCCCGCTGGACGGCTCGGACCCGGCCTGGGGCCCGATCCTCCCATAATCTACTCGCCAAAGGAGAGCGTAAGATGAGAGCCACCCCCTGGAAAGTCGCCGCGATCGCCGCCGCCCTGGCGCTGAGCGCCGGCTGCAGCAAGAAGGCCCCCAAGGAGCTTCCGCCGCCGCCGGGCGACAGCGCCGACGCCGGAGCGACGACGGGCGAGGACGATGCCTCGGCGGGCGGGGTCGGCACCGAGGGGCTGCCCGGCTCGCGCGAGGATTTCCTTCGCTCGGTCGGGCTGGAGGGCGACCGGGTCTTCTTCGACACCGACCAATATGATCTGGACGACCGCGACCGGGCCACGCTCGACGCCCAGGCGCAGTGGCTCAGCCGCTACACCAGCGTCAGGGTCACCATCGAGGGCCATGCCGACGAGCGCGGCACCCGCGACTACAATCTCGCCCTCGGCGACCGCCGCGCCAATGCCGCCAAGAACCACCTCGCCGCCCGCGGCATCGCCCTGCAGCGGATGACGGTGATCAGCTACGGCAAGGAACGCCCCGAAGCCCTGGGCTCCGACGAAAGCGCCTGGGCCCAGAACCGCCGGGCGGTGACGGTGCTCCCGCAATAAGGCAAAAAAAATGGGGACAGTTACGAATTACGGCGCCGCTCGGGCGTCGCCGCCTTCTGAAAATTCGTAACTGTCCCGATTTTCTATTCGTCCGCGTAGATCGCCACCCGGCGTCCTTCCGCCGAGGCCAGGCCTCGATACATTCCCGGCGTGTTGAACGCCCAGGCGGCCTCGCCCTTTGCGGTTACCAGGATGATTCCGCCGCTTCCGCCCAGCGCGCCGACGTCGGCGATCGCCTTGTCGGCGGCGACCGCGGCGCTCTCGCCGAGCATCCGCATCCGGGCGCAGATTTCGTGCGCGACCGCGGCGCGGATGAAATATTCGCCCGCGCCGGTGGCCGAGACCGCTCCGGAGCGATCGTCGGCATAGGTGCCGGCGCCGATCAGGGGCGTGTCGCCGATCCGGCCCCAGCGCTTGCCGGTCAGCCCGCCGGTCGAGGTGGCGGCGGCGACATGGCCGTGGACGTCGACGGCGACCGCTCCGACGGTGCCGTATTTCAGCTCCTCGTCGAAATAATGGCTGTCGTCGGAGCGCATGACCTCGAGCTGGCGGCGGCGCTCGGCGGTCGCGAACCATTCGGGCCCGACCTGCTCGAGCCCCTGCTCGCGCGAGAATTGGTCGGCCCCTTCGCGGCTGAGGAAGACGTGCGGGCTGTGCTCCATCACCGCCCGGGCGAGGCTGACCGGGTTCTTCGTCGCGGAGATTCCGGTGACGGCGCCGGCGTCGCGGGAGCGCCCGTCCATCACCGCCGCGTCGAGCTCGTTGGTGCCCTGATAGGTGAAAACGGCGCCCCGGCCGGCGTTGAAATGGGGGTCGTCCTCGAGGATGCAGGCGGCGCGCTCGACCGCGTCGAGAGCGCTTCCGCCTCCGGCCAGGACCTCCGCTCCGGCGGCGAGCGCCCGGTCGAGCCCGGCCCGGATCTCGAGCTCCTGCTCAGGCGTCGACTGCCCCCGCTCGATCACGCCTGCGCCGCCATGGATGACGAGCTTCCAGGGGATTTGGGTCATTCTTTCGGCTCCGTTCGGGAGGGGCAACGCCCGGCAGGGCCCGCCCTATCCGCGGGGGGTGGGAGGGGCAAGGCCGACGGGGCCTTGCACAATGTCTCTCATATAATTATGATATCATCATTACAGGAGGGACAGATGACCATCGCCTTGCACGATTCCCCGGACCACCAGGCGCTCCGCCTCTCGAGCGAGCGGCCGGCGTCCGCCTTCAACGGCTATGTGATGCTGCTCGTGCAGCTGCTGGCGCTCATCGCCGCCATCGCCGGCCTCGGCCTGTTCGACTCGAGCCCGCTGGCCGCGCTCGCGGTGATCGTCGCAAGCGCCCTGGTGATCGCCTTCGTCGCGGCAGGCTTCTATCTGCTCCAGCCCAACCAGGCGGCGGCGCTGCTTCTGTTCGGCGACTATAAGGGGAGCGACCGCACCGCCGGCCTGAGGTGGCGCTGGCCCTGGCTGACCCGGACCAAGATCTCGACCCGGGTCCACAACGTCACCTCGGAGCGGCTCAAGGTGAACGACCTTCGCGGCAATCCGATCGAGATCGCCACCAACGTCGTCTGGCGGGTCACCGACACCGCCCAGGCCCTGTTCGACGTCGACGATTACACCAAGTTCGTTTTCGTCCAGATCGAGAGCGCGGTGAGGGCGATCGCCGCCAAATATCCCTATGACGATATCGAGCATCAGGAGACGACTCTTCGCGGCCACGCCGAGGTGGTCAGCCAGGAGCTCAAGGAGGAGCTTCAGGAGCGGGTCGGGGTCGCCGGAATCACCATCGACGAATGCCGCCTCACCCACCTCGCCTACGCGCCGGAGATCGCCCAGTCGATGCTTCGCCGTCAGCAGGCCGAGGCGGTGATCGCAGCCCGGCAGAAGATCGTCATCGGCGCCGTCTCGATGGTCGAGAACGCGCTCCAATTGCTCTCCGAGAAGAATGTCGTCGAGCTGGACGACGAGCGCCGGGCGGCGATGGTCTCGAACCTGATGGTGGTGCTCTGCTCCGAGCGCGACACCCAGCCGATCGTCAATACCGGCACGCTCTACCAATAGGGCCCGAGCGCATGCCGCCGCCCCCGAAGAAGGCGTTCCCGCTGCGCATCGAGCCGGCCCTGTGGGCCGCGCTCGAGCGCGCCGCCGCAACCGATCTTCGAAGCGTCAACGCCGAGATCGAATGCCTTCTGCGCGAGGCGCTGCACCGGCGTGGGGTCAAGCTGGCGCCCCCCGAGGCGCGGCCGCGCGGGCGCCCGCCCAGTGAGGGCAAGAAGTAAATTGGTTCATTCCGGACGTGAATCCCGGCCCGGCACAGATTTCGTTTGGCAACGGGCGTAAAGTCCTTCGTACCGCGCCGCAGCCCGCGGCGCCTGAGCGAAGGGGCTCTGAAATGGCTATAATCACCGGCACGGGCGGCAACGACACGCTCAACGGCACCAACAGCGCGGACCAGATTTTCGGTCTCGGCGGCGACGACACCCTCTACGGCAACGGCGGCAGCGACACGCTCGACGGCGGCACCGGCGCCGACACGATGTACGGCGGCACCGGCAACGACACCTATATCGTCGACGATGCCGGCGACGTCGTCAGCGAGAATTCGGGCGAAGGGAACGACACGGTCCGGACCACGCTCGCCAGCTACGCCCTCACCGCCGACGTCGAGATCCTGCGCTACATCGGCGCGGGCGACTTCACCGGCGACGGCAACGACCTCAACAATTATATCTACGGCGCCGGCGGCAGCGACGTGCTCTCCGGCAATGACGGTCATGACACCCTGACCGGCAACGGCGGCGACGACAGCCTCTATGGCGGCGCCGGCCACGATTCGCTCATCGGCGGCACCGGCGCCGACTATATGGAGGGCAATGACGGCAACGACGCCTATATCGTCGACGATAACGGCGACGCCGTCGCGGAGGTCAGCGGGGAGGGCGACAGCGACATCGTCTACTCGTTCCTCTCCACCTACACCCTGGCGACCGAGGTCGAGAACCTCCAGTGGAACGGCTCCGGCAGCTTCACCGGCACCGGCAATGTGCTCGACAACATCATCTGGGGCGGCGGCGACGACGACAGCCTGAGCGGCGGCGACGGCAATGACGAGCTTCGCGGCAGCGCCGGCAACGACACTCTCGACGGCGGCGACGGCGACGACGTCCTGATCGGCAGCTCCGGGGCCGACATCCACACCGGCGGCGCCGGGCTGGACGTCTTCCTGATCGGCTATTGGGACAGCTCTACCGGCGTCGATGCCGACCGGATCACCGATTTCACCACCGGCGACGATCTGGTCGACCTTTCCAGCTGGGATGCCGACTTCTACACTTCGGGCAACCAGGCCTTCACCTTCATCGGGGGTGCCGCCTTCTCCAGCACCGCGGGCGAGCTTCGCACCTATTTCGACGGGTTCGACACCTGGGTGCAGGGCGACATCACCGGCGATGCCGTCGCCGATTTCGAAATCCTCTTCGACGGATCGGTGACCCTCATCGCTTCGGATTTCGTGCTCTAGGCCGCGGCAAGGTCCGGCAGGGCGGGCGCCCTGCCGGACTCTCCCCAACTAATTGGTTCATTTCCGATCTAACCCCCTCCATCGAAAGGACTCCGTCAACGTTCCCGCGTAACTCTGGCCCTTTGGGCGCCGCTTCCTGCGGCGCCGAACAGTGAAGGGGGCTTATCATGGCATATATCCAGGGCACGAGCGCCAACGAAACCCTTACCGGGACCAGCTCCGACGACGAGATTTACGGCCTCGACGGTCACGACTTCCTGTACGGACTCGACGGCAACGACTTCCTCGTCGGCGGTGATGGCAGCGACACCCTCGATGGTGGAACAGGCGCCGACATCATGGCCGGCGGCCAGGGCAACGACACTTACTACGTCGACGATGCCGCCGATATGGTCATAGAATCGCAAGCCATTGGCGAGACCGACCTCGTCTACGTCTCGATCGATTATTACGACGCCGGCTCCGCTCATCTGGAGCAGATCCAATATGCTGGTAACGGCTCCGCAACGATCTTCGGCAGCGACAGCAACAATTACATCGGCACCGGCACCGGCACCGACTGGCTGGACGGCGAGGGCGGCAACGATTTCCTCTTCAGCGGCGCCGGCGACGACCATCTCGAGGGCGGCGACGGCAATGACGAGCTCGACGGCTGGCAGGGCAACGACACGATGATCGGCGGCACCGGCGACGACGTCTACAACGTCGATACCGCCAGCGACGTCGTCACCGAATATGCCGGCGAAGGGATCGACACGGTCAAGGTCCGCAAGTCGAGCTACACCCTGCCCGCCAACGTCGAGAATGCGGACCTGCGCTACTATTCGGGCTCGATCTCCGTCACCGGCAATTCGGCCGGCAACGTCTTCATCATGGGCACCGGCGTCCAGTCGATCGGCGGCAGCACCGGCAACGACACCGCCTCCTACGCTTATGCCTCGGCCGCGGTCAGCGTCGATCTGTCGAACCAATCCTACGCCGGCGAGGCGGCGGACGACACTTTGACCAGCATCGAGAACCTCACCGGCAGCGCCTATGACGACGTCCTTCGCACCCTCGGCTCGGTCAGCGTCATCGACGGCGGTCCCGGCGCCGACACGATGGAGGGCCGCAACGGCGGCGACATCTATTATGTCGACAATGCCGGCGACGTCGTCATCGAGGCGGCGGGCGGCGGCTCCGACGAGGTTCGAATCCGCAATCTCGCCAGCTACGCGCTCACCGACTATGTCGAGAAGCTGACCAACACGACCAATTTCGTGTTCACCGGCACCGGCAACGGCATCGCCAATGAAATGAACGGCGGCACCACCGGCGACACCTTCTACGGCGGCGCCGGCAACGACATCCTGAACGGCAATGACGGCGACGACCTGCTCTACGGCGAAGGCGACAACGACGTCCTCAACGGCGGCTCGGGCATCGACGCCATGGCCGGAGGCGACGGCAGCGACACCTATATCGTCGACGGCGCCGGCGACACCGTCACCGAAGCCGCGATGGAGGGCACCGACCAGGTTCTGGTCTCCCTCTCCAGCTATACGATGACCGCCCATGTCGAGAACATGACCTTCACCGGCGCCGGCAATTTCCAGGGCACGGGCAACAATCTCAACAACGAGCTTACCGGCCTCGCCGGCGACGACACGCTCAACGGCGCCGGCGGCGGCGACGTCCTCAACGGCGGCCTCGGCGACGACGTCCTGAGCGGCGGCGACGGCGACGATATCCTGCTCGGCGGGGCCGGCGCCGATATCCTGACGGGCGGCGGCGGCGGCGACGGCTATCGTTTCGCCCCGGGCGATACCGGCGCCGGTTCCGGGGCCGACCGGATCGAAGATTTCGCCTGCAGCTACGACAAGGTGGATCTGCGCGGAATCGACGCCGATTCCGGCACCGCCGGCGACCAGGCTTTCAGCTTCATCGGCACCTCGGCCTTCACCGCGACCGCCGGCCAGCTTCGCTATGCGTTCGACGGCACCGACACCTGGCTCCAGGCCGATTGCGACGGCGACGGAGTCGCCGATTTCGAGATCGTCTTCACCGGAAGCCTCACGCTGGTGACCGGCGACTTCTACCTGTAGCCTTCTTAATCCTCCCCATCGCAAGATGGGGAGGGGGACCATGCGCAGCATGGTGGAGGGGTAGTTGCCGGAAACTCGGCGGTTTCACGCGGTTATCGTCCCGCCCGAGCCATCTACCCCTCCACCAGCCTTCGAGCGGTCCCCCTCCCCGCGCGCTTCGCACGCAGGGAGGATATGCACCGCCGCTCGATCTGATTGCCGCGCCACCTCCACACCGGCGCGGCTTTCGCCAGCGCTTTCAACCGCCTATATGGGGGAAATGTCCATCCGTCCGTGGCGCGACATTGCGCGCCGTCCGTCCCGCCAGATCATGGTCGGCTCCGTGCCGGTGGGCGGCGATGCGCCGGTCACGGTCCAGACCATGACCAACACCGTGACGGCGGACGTGCGCGCGACCGTCGACCAGATCCGGCGCTGCGAGGAGGCCGGGGCGGACATCGTCCGGGTCTCCTGCCCCGACGAGGAGTCGACCCGGGCGCTTCGCCAGATCGTCCGGGCCTCGCGGGTGCCGATCGTCGCCGACATCCACTTCCACTACAAGCGCGCGCTCGAGGCCGCCGACGCCGGCGCCGCCTGCCTTCGGATCAATCCCGGCAATATCGGCTCCGCCGACCGGGTCCGCGAGGTGGTCAATGCCGCCAAGGCCAATGGCTGCGCGATCCGGATCGGGGTCAATGCCGGAAGCCTGGAGCGCGACCTCCTCGAAAAATATGGCGAGCCCTGCCCGGAGGCCCTGGTCGAAAGCGCTCTCGACCATATCCGACTGCTCGAGGACCATGATTTCCGCGAGTATAAGGTAGCGGTCAAATCGTCCGACGTCTTCCTCGCCGTCGCCGCCTACCAGCAGCTCGCCGAGGCGGTCGACTGCCCGCTTCACCTCGGCATCACCGAGGCCGGCGGGCTGATCGGCGGCACCGTCAAATCCTCGATCGGGATCGGCGCCCTGCTCTGGTTCGGGATCGGCGACACGATCCGGGTCTCGCTTTCGGCCGAGCCGGAGGAGGAGGTTCGGGTCGGCTTCGAGATCCTGAAGAGCCTCGGCATCCGCAACCGCGGAGTCCGGGTCGTCTCCTGCCCGAGCTGCGCCCGCCAGGGCTTCGACGTCATCCGGACCGTTCAGGCTCTGGAAGGGCGGCTTGCGCATATACGCACACCCATGTCGCTTTCCGTCCTCGGCTGCGTCGTCAACGGGCCCGGCGAGGCGCGCGAGACCGACATCGGCATCACCGGCGGCGGCAACGGCAAGCACATGGTCTATCTCTCCGGAGTGACCGACCATCACGTCCGCGACGAGGAGATGGTCGACCACATCGTCCGGCTGGTCGAAGCCAAGGCCGCCGAGATCGAAAGCGCGATGATCGACACGCCGATCCCGGACGCGGCGGAATGAGCGGAGACAGGCTGGCCCTCATTTTAGCCAGGCAGAAGCAGGCCTACGATCAGCGGACCGCCGCGTCGGAAGAGAAGCGTCGCCGAGAGCTGGAGAAGGAAAGGCGCGTGCAAAAGCTTCTGGATGCGTGGACCGCCACCCAAGCCACCTTGAGAGCGGTCGTTGCAGAGCTGAACCGGGCGATGCAGGCTAACGGCGTGTCGCTGAGACATCGGGAAGAAACATCTCTCGCTGGAGCTCTCCGTTCTGCTGAAATCACCTATGCCCAGCCCCAGGAATATATTTCAACGGGACTGTCCCTGCGCCTGTATCTGAGCTCGCAAGGCCTGCTGACGGTTACCATCGCTGGCATGGGGCGGCCCATTAAGAACGAAAAGATAAAACTTACTGATTTTGTGGAGGAAGTGCAGCGGGCCTGGCTGCTGGACTTTCTGGAAGCCACGGCAGAGGCGGAGGCTGGACAGACGTGAGCGCCCATTGCTGCCATGAGAAGGGCCAGGAGCTCGAGCGGATCGCACTGCACAAGGATATCCGCCGGGTTCTGGTCGTCGTGATGATGCTCAATCTGATGATGTTCGTGCTCGAGTTCGGTGCCGGGGTCATCGCCGATTCGGCCGCCTTGATGGCCGATTCCGTCGACATGCTCGGCGACGGCCTCGTCTACGGAATCAGCCTCTACGCGCTCAATCGCAGCCTGCGCTGGCGGGCCGGAATGGCCCTTGCCAAGGCCGGCTTCATCCTCGCTCTCGGGCTGGGCGTGATCGTCGAGATCGTGATCAAGATCGTCTGGGGCCACCCGCCGGCGTCCGGGATCATGCTGGTCTTCGGCGGCATGGCGCTGGTCGCGAACCTGAGCTGCGTCGGTTTGCTCTGGCCCTACCGGCGGCACGACGTGAACCTGTCGAGCACCTTCGAATGCTCGCGCAACGACGTCTTCGCCAATATCGGCGTTCTGGCAGCGGCCATGCTGGTCTCGGCCACCGCCTCGCCCTGGCCGGACGCCGCCATCGCGGCGGTCATCGCCTTCCTGTTCTTCCGGTCCGCGCTGAAGGTCACCCGCGACGCCTGGCCGCAATATCGCCAGCCGCACGTCCATCCGGCGGAATAGCCTTTAGGCCTTCCTTCACCGTCCCGCGCTAGCTTCGGGGGATGCTGAAGGCTCTCTTCGTCGTCGTCGCCGCCGGCATCGCCGTCGGCCTCGCCTGGCCGTCGGGCCGGTCCTCCGAGCCCACCGCCCCGATCGTCGCCACCGCCGCGGCCGAGGGACGCGAGGACGAGCCGAAGGAGACGGTGCTCGAGCGCAGCGACGGCGGTCATTTCTACGCCGACGTCGAGGTCAACGGCGAGCTTGTCCACTTCCTCGTCGACACCGGAGCCACCGGGGTCGCGCTCACCGAGCAGGACGCCGAGCGGGTCGGGCTCGATTTCGATCCGGGCGGCTACGAGCAGGTCGGGATCGGCGCGTCGGGCCCGGTGCGCGGCAAGTTCGTGACGCTCGACAAGGTCAGCCTCGACGGCAAGGCCGCGCGCAAGGTGGAGGGGGCGATCCTCGAAGGAAGCGACATCTCCCTCCTAGGCCAGAATTATCTCGGCCGCTTCTCGATCGAGATGCGCGGCGACACGATGCGCATCTACTAGGCGTAACGACCCGCCGCCGCTATCGGCGGCGCATGAGCGCGTCGCGATTGCACCCCCGGCCGGCTATCCCCTTCGCGGTGGCGACGGCCGGAATCGCGCTCTTCTCCGCCATGGACGCGCTGATGAAGGGGCTCTCCCTCGCCATCGGCACCTACAATGCCTTGCTCTGGCGGACCCTGGCCGGGGCGGTGATCGGCGGGGCGGTCTTTCTCCTCAGCCGCTCGTCGAAGCCGGGCCGTTCGGCGCTTCGAGTCCATTTCATCCGCGGCACCATGGGCAGCGTCATGGCGCTGACCTTCTTCTGGGGGCTGGCCCGGGTGCCGATGGCTCAGGCGATCGCGCTCGCCTTCGTCGCGCCTCTGATCGCCCTCTATCTCGCCGCGGCGATCCTCAAGGAGAAGATCGAGCGCTCCGCGATCCTGGCCTCGCTGCTCGGCTTCGCCGGAGTGGTCGTCATCCTGGCCGGACAGGCCCAGGCGGACATGGGCCGCGACGCCCTGCTCGGCTCCGCCTCCATCCTCGTCTCGGCCGGGCTCTACGGCTGGAACATCATCCTGATGCGCCAGCAGGCGCAGCTCGCGGGCCCCATTGAGATCGCCTTCTTCATGGCGCTGATCATGGTCGCCTGCTTCGCCCTGGCGGCGCCCTTCCTCGCCGAACCGCCGCCGCTCGCCCAGCTTCCCGCCATCGTCGGCTCCGCCCTTCTCGCCTTCGGGTCGCTCCTTTTGCTCTCCTGGGCCTATGCCCGGGCCGAGGCGCAGCGGCTCGCTCCGGTCGAATATACCGGCTTCGTCTGGGCGGCGATCTTCGGCTTCCTGATCTTCGCCGAGCCGGTGCCGCCCTTCACGCTCGCCGGCGCGGCGATGATCGTCGTCGCCTGCTGGGTCGCGACTCGGCCCAGCCGGGCGCCGATGCCCGCGGTGGAGGCGGGCGCCTGATGGCCTGGCTCCTCCTCATCGTCGGCGGCCTGTTCGAAATCGGCTTCACCACCTGCCTGCGCTTCGTCGACGGCTTCCGGAGCCTGCCCTGGACTCTGGGCTTCCTGGTCTCGGTCACCCTCTCGATGGGCCTGCTCGAGCGCGCCGCCCGCGACATCCCGATGGGCACGGCCTACGCCGTCTGGGGCGGGATCGGCGCGGCGGGGACGGTGCTGGTCGGGATAATCTGGTTCGGCGAGCCGGTCACCTCGATCCGGATCCTCCTCCTCCTCGCCCTCATCGCCTGCATCGTCGGCCTGAGGCTGACCGCGGCATGAGCTTCGACGAGGGCCTCTACGCCTGGGTGCAGGAGGCTCTGGAGCCGCTCGGCAAGGTGACGATGCGCAAGATGATGGGCGGCGCGACGCTCTACCTCGACGGCACGATCTTCGCGATTCTCGTGGACGATGGGATCTGGCTCAAATCCGATGCCGAGGCGGACTCGATCTGGGATTCGGAAGGCTGCGAGAAGTTCAGAATCACCTTCAAGGACGGCAAGGTCGACGTGATGAACTACCGCCGGGCGCCGCAGGACGTCTACGACGACCCGGAAGCGCTGCAGCGCTGGGCGGCGTTGGCGGTCGAGGCGGGCGCGAGGGCGGGGGCGAAGAAGCGGCCGAGGAAGAAGCCGGCCTGATTCGCCGGGATGACGCTAGCGGACCGGCCGAAGCAGCGGCGCGATCTGGGGGCTTTCCTCGATCGAGGGCAGGAAGCGCGGCTCCACCCTTTTCCTCGACGCCTGCTCAAAGGCATAGCCGAGCGAGAGGATCATCCCGTCCGACCATTTCGGCCCGATGAAGCTCAGCCCCACCGGAAGCCCCTTCACCTGCCCCATCGGCACGGTGAGGTGCGGATAGCCGGCCACCGCGGCGAAACCGCCGGCGCCGCCGCCCGAAATCTGGTCGCCGTTGACCGAGTCGATCGGCCAGGCCGGCGGCATGGTCGGGCCGACCAGGGCGACGACGTCATTGTCCCTCAGCATCTTGTCGATGCCCTCCGCCCCGGCCAGCCGAAGGCTCGTCTCGCGCGCCTTCCTGTAGTCGGGATCGTCGAGGCCCCTGGTCTTCTGGGCTTCCTCGAACGTGTCCTGGCCGAACAGGGCCAGCTCCCGCGCCGACCCCTTGTTGAAGGCGATGACCTCGGCGAGGGTCCGGGTCCCGACGCTCTCCGGGGTGGTGGCGAGATAGGCGTTGAGATCCGCTTTCAATTCGGTGAGCAGCACCTTGAGCTCGCTCTGTCCCATTTCCGGCTTGCGGTCGAACTTGGCGATCTCGACCAGCACCGCGCCTTGCGAGCGAAGCGTCTGGAGTGCCGCCTCGAACGGAGCGTCGGTGCCGAAGCCGCTGGCGAAGCGCATCACCCCGATCCTCTTGCCGCGCAGGGACCCGGCCGAAAGGCCGGCCGCATAATCGGTGCGGCGGGAGTCGGCCTCGCGCGTCTGCGGGTCGGCGGGGTCGCTTCCGGCGATGGCGGCAAGGACGAGCGCGGCGTCGCGCACCGTCCGGGTCATCGGCCCGGGCGTGTCCTGGCTGTGGCTGATCGGAACGACATGGGTCCGGCTGACCAGGCCGACGGTCGGCTTGAAGCCGACGATGCCGTTGATCGAGGCCGGGCAGGTGATCGAGCCGTCGGTCTCGGTGCCGATCGCGGCGGGCACCATCCCCGCCGCCACGGCCGAGCCGCTGCCGCTCGAGGAGCCGCAGGGATTGCGGTTGAGCGCGTGCGGGTTGCGGGTCTGGCCGCCGATCGCGCTCCAGCCGGAGATGGAGTCGTTGTCGCGGATGTTCGCCCATTCCGACAGATTGGCCTTGCCGACGATCACCGCCCCGGCCTGGCGAAGCCGGGCGACCAGAGGCGCGTCGCGGTTGGTGACGTTGGCGGCGAGGGCCAGGCTGCCGGCGGTGGTCGGAAGCGGCCCCAGCGTCTCGATATTGTCCTTGATCAGGATCGGCATCCCGAACAGCGGCCCCCTGGCGCGGCGGATCCGGTCGAGATTGCGCGCCTGGTCGAGGGCGGTCGGATCGATGGCGAGGACGGCGTTGATCCGGGGATTGAGCGCCTTGATCCGCTTCAGCGCCGCCCTGGTATTGGCGGTGGCGCTTTCGGCGGAGCTGAAATCCGGCGTCCGGTCGGCCGCTCCGGCGGTGGTGGCGAGGAAGGCGAGGGCGAACAAGGGGGCGATGCGGCGCATTTTCGCGACTCTCCTGGCTGAAGTCGACTTCGATGGCGGCTCGCCTGCCGCGCGTCCAGCCTCCGCGCTTCCCACGCCGTCCAAAAATGCTAAGGCCCCGCCGATGAGCAAAGGCCCGCAGAGGATCAGGGGAACCCAGGACATCTGGGGCGAGGATGCCGACCGCTTCCAGACGGTGGTCGCGGCGTTCGAGCGCGTTCGCCGGCTCTACGGCTTCGGCCGGGTCGAGATGCCGGTGTTCGAGAGCACCGCCGTCTTCGCCCGCTCGATCGGCGAGACCACCGACATCGTCTCCAAGGAAATGTACAGCTTCGAGGACCGCGGCGGCGACAGCCTGACCTTGAGGCCCGAATTCACCGCCGGAATCTGCCGCGCCTATCTCTCCGAAGGCTGGCAGCAGCACGCTCCGCTCAAGATCGCCACCCACGGCCCCGCCTTCCGCTACGAGCGCCCGCAAAAGGGCCGCTACCGCCAGTTCCACCAGCTCGACGCCGAGATCATCGGCGCCGGCGAGCCCGCGGCGGATGTCGAGATCATCGCCATGGGCGCGCAATTGCTCGCCGAGCTCGGCATCGGCGAGCGGGTCGATCTGAAGCTCAACACGCTCGGCGACCCCGCCACCCGCGACTCCTGGCGCAAGGCGCTGGTCGACTATTTCCAGGGCCACCGGAACGACCTGTCGACCGAAAGCCGAGCCCGGCTCGAGAAGAACCCGCTTCGGATCCTCGACAGCAAGGAGCATCAGGACTGGCCGATCGTCGATTCCTCGCCGGTGGTCGACGATTACCTGACCCCCGAGGCCTCCGATTATTTCGGCAAGGTCACCGCCGGGCTCGACTCCGCCGGGATCGTCTGGACCCGCGACCCGCGCCTCGTTCGAGGCTTGGATTATTACCGCCACACCGCCTTCGAGTTCGTCACCGAGGATCTCGGCGCGCAAAGCGCGGTGATCGCCGGCGGCCGCTACGACGGGCTCATCGAGAGCCTCGGCGGCCTGCACACGCCCGCGGTCGGCTGGGCGGCGGGGATCGAGCGGCTGGGGATGCTGATCGAGGCGCCCGCGAAACCGGGCGTAGACGCCGCCCTGGTGCCGCTTGGCGCTGCGGCCGAGACCGCGGCGATCGGCATCGCCGCCCAGCTGCGCCGGGCCGGGATCGCCTGCGAGATGGCTTATAAGGGCAATATGAAGCGCCGGATGCAGAAGGCGGATTCCAGCGGCGCCCGCTTCGCGATCATCCTTGGCGACGACGAGCTCGCCCGCGGCGAGGCGGCGGTGAAGGATCTGACGACGGGCGAGCAGAAGAATGTGGCGATGACGGATCTGGCCGAGGCGGTGCGCGCCCGATGACGAGCATCTCGGCGGAACGGATCGCCGCGATCGAGGCGCGGCGCGAGGAGCTTCAGAATGCGATGTCGTCGGGGGGGCTGGCGCCCGACGAGTTCGTCCGCCTCTCAAAGGATTATGCCGAGATCGAGCCGGTCGCCGCCGTCGCTCGCGAGGTTCGGCGGATCCGGGCGGAGATCGAATTGCTCGCCGAGATGCTCCAGGATCCCAGCCCCGATATCCGCGACATGGCCGGCGAGGAGCTCGCCGACCTGCAGGCGCAGCTGCCCGAAGCCGAGCGCGCCTTGGCGCTCAAATTGCTTCCCAGCGACGCCGCCGACCAGCGCCCCGCCATGCTCGAGATCCGGGCCGGCACCGGCGGCGACGAGGCGGCCCTCTTCGCCGGCGACCTCTTCCGGATGTACCAGCGCTACGCCGAGAGCCAGGGCTGGAAGGTCGAGCTCATCTCGGCCAGCTCGGCGGAAGTCGGCGGCTACAAGGAGGTGGTCGCCTCGGTCCGCGGCCAGGGCGTCTTCGCCCGGCTGAAATATGAAAGCGGGGTCCACCGGGTCCAGCGCGTTCCGGTGACGGAGAGCGGCGGTCGCATCCATACTTCGGCGGCGACGGTCGCGGTGCTCCCGGAGGCGGAGGAGGTCGACGTCCAGATCAACGATTCCGACCTTCGGATCGACGTCTACCGCTCCTCGGGCCCGGGCGGCCAATCGGTCAACACCACCGATAGCGCGGTCCGGATCACCCACCTTCCCACCGGCCTCGTCGTCATCCAGCAGGACGAGAAGTCGCAGCACAAGAACAAGGCCAAGGCCCTGAAGGTGCTCCGCACCCGCCTCTACGAGCAGGAGCGCGAGCGGCTCGCCTCCGAGCGCGCCGGAGCGCGCAAGTCGATGGTCGGCTCCGGCGACCGGTCGGAGCGGATCCGAACCTACAATTTCCCGCAGGGCCGGGTCACCGACCACCGAATCAACCTCACCCTGCACCGCCTGCCCGAGATATTGGAAGGCCAGCTCGACGAGCTGATCAACGCGCTCGTCTCGGAAGACGAAGCCGAGCGCCTGGCGAGCCTGGATGAGGCGTGATCCTTGCCCCTCCCCTTCAGGGGAGGGGTTGGGGTGGGGGAGTCGTAGATGAAGGATCCGTCGCCATTCTACCCACGTCGCCACCACCCCAACCCCTCCTCTGAAGAGGAGGGGCTTAGTTTGCGCGACGCGCTGGCTCTCGCGACCTCCCGCCTCGCCCCGCACAGCGACACCCCTCGCCTCGACGCCGAGCTCCTCATGGCGCAGGCGCTGGGCGTCACCCGCGACGACATGCTCCTCTCCGGCCTCGACGCTCCCGTGCCGGCCGCCTTCGCCGCCCTCCTCGCCCGCCGCGAAGCCGGCGAGCCGGTCGCCTACATCATTGGCCGCCGCGGCTTCTGGACGATCGAGCTGGAGGTCGGCCCCGGGGTGCTTATTCCGCGGCCGGACAGCGAAACCCTGATCGAAGCGGCGCTGTCGCATTTCGGCGCGGTCGGCCCGAAGCGGATCCTCGACCTCGGCACCGGCCCCGGCACCCTGCTGCTCGCGGCGCTCGACCAGTGGCCGGGCGCGACGGGTCTCGGCGTCGATGCTTCGCCGATCGCGCTCGATCATGCCCGCCGCAACGCCGGGCGGCTCGGCCTGGCCGGACGGGCGGCCTTTCGCGAAGGCGATTGGGCGGAAGGGATCGAAGAGCGATTCGACCTCATCTTGTGCAATCCTCCCTATGTCGAGAGCGCCGCCGACCTTCCTCGCGACGTGGCGGAGTGGGAGCCGGCCGAAGCCCTGTTCGCCGCCGCCGACGGCCTGTCCGAATATCGCCGCCTCGCCCCGGAAATCCCGCGCCTGCTCGCCCCGGGCGGCCTCGCCTGCCTCGAGCTCGGCGCCGGCCAGCGCGACGCCGTGGCGCCCTTGTTCGAAGGCTCGGGCTTAACCCTATCCTCACTGAGGGACCTTAAGAATATCGAACGTTGCCTGCGGCTAAGCCGTTAATCCAGGTCATCATCTTTCCGCTTGGATTTCGGTTCGGTCGTAGCTACATAGGGGACAGGGACGGGGCTCTTCACAGCTAAGCATGCGTGAGGCCATCCGTCGCCGACCCCCGATTGCTTAGACGTCTCAGGACGTTCGCAGCGTGAGGTGGCGGAGGCCGTGGGTGCGGCCCTGCCCGGGGTCGCGCAGAATAAAGCGGCCGGGAGGGGCCCGGTTGTCACAGTGGCTGAATAGGACCACGAGGACGAGGACCTACATTTGATAAACAATCGTCAGAACGGCCGCCGTCGCGGCCGCGGGGGCGGCGGACCGCGCTCGCCGAACCAGTCGCCCAATGTGGGCAACCGGCAGGACAACCGCTCGCGCGGCAATGCCGCGCAGCTGCTTGAGAAATACAAGTCGCTCGCCCGCGACGCTCAGCTTCAGGGCGATCGGGTGCAGTCCGAATATTGGCTGCAGTTCGCCGAGCATTATTACCGCGTCCTCAACGAGAACCGCGCCCGTTTCGAGGAGCAGCGCCGCACCCGCGACGATTACGGCTCCGATGAGGACGAGGATCAGGACGAGTCGATGGCCGCCGACGGCGACGACGGCGACGAGGATGGCGACGACCGCCACCTTCGCGACGATCGCGGCAACCGGGACGATCGCGGCAACCGCGACGACCGCGGCTACCGAACCGAACGTTCGGACCGCGGCGACCGGCCGGAGCGGAACGATCGTCCCGAGCGCGCCGAGCAGTCCGAGCGTCCCCGCCGCGAGTTCCAGCCGCGCGAGGAGCGCAACGGCGAGCGCCGGCCCGAGCGCTTCCGGCCCCGCCGCGAAGAGCCCCGCGCCGAAGCTCAAGGCGATTCCGACGAGCGCATCTCGCTCGACGTGCTTCCGCCGGCGATCGCGGTGATCGAAGGCGACGCTCCGGCCAAGGCCCCGCGCCGCCGCACCCGGCGCCCCCGCGAGGACGGCGACACGGATATCGCGCCCGCGGCCTGAGCCTCTCGACAAGACAATCTAAGTGAAGCGGCGGTCCTCGCGGGCCGCCGCTTTTCTTTCGGCCTCAGCCGGTCGTCGAGATGTCATTGCGCTGTCACGTACCTGTCATCCGCCTGCCTTATCGGACGAACGGACGATCCGGGCGGAGAGATGAAGATGATGCGATCGACGGCGCTGGCGGCATTGCTTTCGGCCACCTTCCTGGCCACGCCCGCCTGGGCCGAGGATCCTGACCTCGCGGCCGAGGTCGCGGCGATGCGCGCGGAAATGCAGAGCCTGCGCGCCGAGGTCGCCGAGCTCCGCGCGGCCACGAAAGAGCGCGAGGCGGCACCGCCCGCCGCTGCCGCTGCGGCCGAGCCGCCCGCCTGGAAAGGCGCTCCGCAGCTCGCCGACAAGAAGTCCGGCTTCAGCTTCAAGCCCAAGGGGCTGGTTCAGTTCGACTCCGGCTTCGTCGGCACGCCCGGCCCGGAGCGGAGCGGCACGGTCGGCGGGCTCAACTACAACAATCTCGGCTGGAACAGCCGCGCCCGGCGGCTGGTGATCGGGGCCGAGGGCTCGCTCCCCGGCGGTTTCGGCTACAATGTCGAGTTCAACCTCGCCCAGGGCGCCGTCGACTATGAGGACGTCGTCCTGACCTGGCAGGCCGAGGGCAGCCCCGTCCAGGTCCGCCTCGGCAATTTCTACCCGCTCTCGAGCCTCGAGACGATGACCAGCTCGCGCCTCACCAGCTTCCTCGAGCGCGCCTCGCTGACCGATGCCTTCAATTACAATCGCCGCCTGGGAGTGGCCGTCGCCCTGCTCGACCCGAAGGAGGATCGTTACACCCTCACCGCCGGCCTGTTCGGGCAGGAGATCAACAACAGCAGCTTCAACCGCACCGGCTGGCAGGCGAGCGTCCGGGGCACCTTCGCGCCCCAGCTGGGCGACGCCCGGCTCCACCTCGGCGCCAATTTCCAGCACCGGGTCGCCCAGCGCGACGCCCGCAACGTCCAATATCGCTCGCGGCCCTTCACCCAGGTCACCGACCAGCGCTTCGTCGACACCGGCGCCATCGCCGCCGACGGCGACGACATTGCCGGGCTCGAGCTCGGAGCGATCGTCGATTCCTTCCACTTCGCCGCCGAGGCTCAGCAGGTCTGGGTGCGGGGCTACCGGCCCGGCCGGAGCTTCGGCCCCAATGACGGTGTCGCCGGCGGCCTCTTCTACGCCGGCGATCCCGATTTCCGCTCGGCCTATGCGGAGGTCGGCTTTTTCTTCACCGGCGAGAGCCGCGGCTACAAGAACGGCCGCTGGGACCGGACCAAGGTGCTTCGCCCGGTCGGCAAGGACGGCTGGGGGGCGCTCCAGCTCAACGCGCGGCTGGATTGGCTCGATCTGCGCGACCGGGTTTTCGACGGGGCCTCGACCGCCCCGACCTACGTCAACGGCGGCCGCCAGCTCGGGTACGAGCTCAGCCTGATATGGAACCCCAACGACTATGTCCGGCTCCAGGCGCAATATGCCCACGGCGCTTATGCGGGCGGCCCGCGCGCCCTGACCGTGGCGCCCTTGTCCGCCGATCCCGCCGATCGGCGCGGCTTCGGCGTCGACACTTACGGCCTTCGAGCGCAGGTCGAATTCTGACCGTTGACGGACAGGTAACACTGTATCATGTTCCCGCCGTCGAAGTCAGGGAGCCTGTCTATGCGTCGTCTATTGCTTATTGCGAGCCTCGCCGCCCTTTCGGCGCCGGGGTTCGCCCAGCCGGAGCAGGGCAATCTCGCCGTCACCATCTACAACCAGAATCTCGCCCTGGTTCAGGACACGCGGCAGCTCAACCTGCCGGCCGGCCGCTCGCGCCAGGAATTCCCCAACGTCTCCGGCCAGATCAGCCCTGAGACGGTGACGCTCAGCGCCGCCGACGTCGGCATCGTCGAGCAGAATTTCGATTTCGACCTGCTTTCCCCGTCCAAGCTGATGGAGAAAGCGGTGGGCGAGGAGATCACCTTGCTCCGCACCAACCCGGCCACCGGCGCCGAGACCCGCGAGCGCGCCAAGGTGCTTGCGGTCAATGGCGGCGTGGTCCTCCAGATCGGCAACCGGATCGAGGTGCTTCGCGACGACGGCCTCCCGGTCCGGGCCATTTTCGACCGGGTGCCGGAGAATCTGCGCGCCCGGCCGACCTTGTCGGTGACCCTGGAGAGCGCCCGCGCCGGCCCCCGCCCGGTCACCTTGAGCTATCTGACTCCGGGGATGAGCTGGAAGGCGGATTACGTCACCTTGTTCGACGAGGCGGCGGGGAAGATCGACGTCCAGGGCTGGGTGACCCTGACCAACACCACCGGCACCACCTTCGACAATGCCGACACCCTGCTCGTCGCCGGCGACCTGCAAGGCGGTTACAATCAATATGGCGGCTACAATCCGCCGCGGCCGCCCGGCAATCGCCCGGGAACCCAGACGCCCGGCAGGGAAAGCCTCGGCGACTTCTATCTCTATCCCCTCAAGGAACGCACCACCATCGCCAACCAGCAGACCAAGCAGGTCAGCTTCCTCGACGTCACCGGCGCCGCCGGCCGGCGCGCCTATGTCTTCCGCAATGGCTGGCTCGGCACGATGGACCAGGCGGCGAGTGCCGACACCGTGCTGCAATTCTCGAGCGCGCGCGAACAGGGGCTGGGCGATGCGCTGCCGGCGGGGACGGTTCGGGTCTACATGAAGGACGCCCGCGGCAACGCCCAGTTCATCGGCGACAATCAGATCGGTCACACGCCGATGGGGTCCGACATCGCCATCACCACCGGCCAGGCGTTCGACGTCAAGGTCCAGCCGGTGGTCGAGAAGCGCGAGAAATTGTCGAACAGCCGCTGGCGGACGACGATGCGCTACACGCTGACCAACGCCCGTCCGCAAGCGGTGACCGTCGATCTGATCCAGATGGGCCTGTGGGGTGACACGCGAATCGCCGACGAGAGCCTCAAGAGCACTCGCCGCTCGGCCGACGAGGCGCTGTGGCGGGTGACGGTGCCCGCCAATGGCGAGGCCCGGGTCACCGCCACCTTCGACACGCGCTACTGACCGGCCGATGCGCGTGGGACGCGCCTTGATCGCGGCGTCGCTGCTCGGCGCCGTTGCGGCGCCGGCCTCGGCCCAGAAGGTGGCGCGCTCGGCCGGCCCCCAGTCGGTCGCCGTCACCGTCTACCGCGCGCCCGGGCGGGGGGCGGATAGCGCGATGGACCTGCGCTGGCTGAACGGCTTCGCGCTCGTCACCGAGTCCCGGCGGGTGTCCGTCCCGGCAGGCGAATCCGACATACGCTTCGAAGGCGTCGCCGGCGGCATATTGCCGGAAAGCGCGATCGTCTCCGGGCTTCCGCAAGGGGTGGTCGAGAAGAATCAGGACGCCTGGCTGTTGTCGCCCGGCAGCCTTCTCGACGCCTCGCTCGGCAAGCGGGTGCATCTGCGCCGAACCTCGCGGGCGACCGGCAAGGTCAGCGAGACGGAGGCGGTGGTCCGCTCGGGCCTCGCCGGGGCGGTCGTGATCGAGACTCCCGACGGGATCGAATCGCTGCGCTGCGACGGCCTTCCCGAGACCCTGCGCTACGATCGCGTGCCGCCGGGACTGTCCGCCAAGCCGACCCTGTCGGTGCGGGTGCGAAGCCCCCGTGCCGCGCGCGCCACCGTCACCTTGTCCTATCTGGCGAGCGGCTTCGACTGGCAGGCCAATTACGTCGCCTCAATGTCGCCCGACGGCAGCAAGATGGACCTGTTCGCCTGGCTGACCCTCGCCAATGGCGACGAGACCGGCTTCCGCGAGGCCGACACCCAGGCCGTGGCGGGCCGCCTCAACGGCGGCCCCGGCCGGCGAGCGCGGCCGCAGGCGCCGCCGCTGGTGCTTCGCTGCTGGCCCTCCGGCACCACCACCAGCGACCTTCGC
>DASTFN010000006.1:0-29599 GCA_035719905.1 Allosphingosinicella sp. | reverse complement strand
AAGCCGCGGCGATATTTGTGGTCGTCGGAGCCGGGCGCCGGCAGGCTCGGCCGGCCCGGTTCGTGAAGCTCGCTCGACGCGGCGAGGCCGATGTCGGCGACGACTATCCGCCCCATGTGGCGGGCGGCAGGCTGGAGGAGGTGCGAGGGCTTCAACGTCGCGAAGGTGATCGTGAGGTCGAAATCCGGGACCGGCGGGAGGAGGACGCCGTCGTCGGTCGCGATCCCGCTCGGCAGGTCGATGGCGACCCTCGCCCGAGCCTTCTCCGCCAGCGCGCAGAGGCGCTTCGACAGGGCGCCGTCGAGCGGGCGGGTGAGGCCGGTGCCGAACAAGGCGTCGACCAGAAGCGGCGCCGGAGCCGCCTCGGCGAGAGGCTCGACGTGGCCTTGCCAGGCGGCGCGGGCGGCTTTCGCTTCCGGAGTCTTCGGCTCGGCGAGAGCGGCGACCCGGACCTTCGTTCCGCGTCCGGCCAGGTGCCGGGCGATGACATAGCCGTCGCCGCCATTGTTGCCGGGTCCGCACAGGACCAGGGCCGGCAGCGGCCCGGCGAAGCGCCAGATAGCCTCGGCGGCGGCGGCCCCTGCCCTCTCCATCAGCTCTCCGGCGGGAGTCCCGGCGGCGATCGCGGCGGCCTCCGCGGCGCGCATTTCCACCGCCGTGAGGATCGGCCGGCTCATCGGACCCGCGCCGGCAGGCGGTAGCGGTCGGCGCCGATCGAGACCTCGATCAGGTCCTTGCCGACGATCGTCACCGTCGCCGGCTCGGCGCCGTCGGCGGCCATCACGCCGCGCCCGTCCTCGGTCGCGACCAGCCGCCGGAAGCTGCCGCTCGGGCTTCTGAGGGTGAGGAGGACGTCGCGGCCGGCGGTCCGCTCGACGGTGCACACCCGCTCGAAGCCCGCGGCCCCGTCGACGGCGCACTCGATACGGTCGTCAACCCTGGTGGCCGGCGGGTCTCCACAGGCGGCGAGGAGAAGGAAGAGAGCGGCAATGCGCTTCATGCGCCGGCTTCTCCCTCATTGCCGGCGGGCAGGCAAGTCAGCCGCGCGGCCGCAGGGCCGCCAGGCGCTCCCGGAAGCCGGCCGAGCCGAACAGCGCGTCGAAGTCGCGGTCCTGACCGTCGTCGCGGCTCGCGCCTTGCGCCGCGAGCCGGATCGCCCGCTTCAGCACCGCGATGCTCTCGCCGCTGTTGGCGAGGATGGCCGCGGCAAGCTCGTCGACAGCGGCGCCGAGATCCGCCGCGAACAGCTCGACCAAGCCGATCCGAGCCGCCTCGGCCGAGTCGATGGCGGCCGCCCCGAGCAGGAGCCGGGACGCCTGGCCGGCCCCGACCAAAGCGACGAGCCGGGATACGTCCTCCTGGGGATAGGAGATCCCGAATTTGGCGGGGGTGATGGCGAAGCGCGCGCCCTCCCCGGCAATCCGGATGTCGCAGGCCATGGCGAGGGCGATTCCGGCGCCGTAGCAGGGGCCTTCGATGGCCGCGACGGTCGCGATGGGAAGGTCGCGAAGGGCGTCGAGGCCGGTCCGCATCAGCTGCCGGAATGCGCCGGTCGCCTTCGGGTCGGCGGTGAAGGCGGCGAAATCCTCGAGATCGGCCCCTGCGCAAAAGGCCTGCGTCGTCCCCTGGCGGATGAGCAGGCGCGCTCCGGAGCGCGCCGCGTCCCCGCAGCGATGGGCGAGGAGCGCCCAGTCGCGGGCGGGGATCGCGTTGCGGGCCTCGGGCCGGTTGAGGCGGAGCCGGGCGACGGGGCCGTCGAGGATGAGATCGAACATCGGTCGATTAAGCGGGGCCGGGCGGCTTTGTCGCCAAAAAAAGAGCCGGCCGCCCGGTCGGAGGCGGCCGGCTCCAGAGGAGCCATGGCGCCGGCTCCGAACTCGCGGAGCGGGACCATGTGCGAATGTCCACCAAGCCCCCTCGGGCCCCGTTTCGACTCGTCGCCGATCCAGCAGCAAGGACCGTGCCACGACGCAAGGCCGCGGGCTACGATGGTTAAAGGCGCAGAAGGGGCGTCCCGCGCCGGGACTCGCGGGTCACCTGAGGCGGCTGGCGAGCCGCCACCAGCGCGGATGGCGCTCCGCCAGCAGGCGACCCGCCGAATCGCGATCGCGCTCGTCGCGGAACAAGGCGAAGCAGGTCGCGCCCGATCCGGACATGCGGACCAACATAGCCGTGCCGAGCGCGTGGAACGCGTCCAGCACCTCGCCTATTTCGGGCGCCAGCTTCCTTGCGGGCGCCTCGAGGTCGTTTCGCCCCGACCGGGGATCGCCGAGCGGCCCGCCGTCGAGTCCGTCCCAGCCCTCGAAGACCGAGCGGGTCGACAAAGGCAGCCCGGGGTTGACCAGAAGCAGCGGCGCGCCGCCCAATCCGTAATCGGCGAATTCGAGCCGGTCCCCCCGCCCCTCGCCCCGCGCGGTCCGCGAATGGAGGCAGGCGGGGACGTCGGCGCCGAGCCCGCGGGCGAGCTCGACCAGCGAGGAATCGGGCAGCCTAAGGCCCCACCAGCGGACCAGGAGCCGGAGCGCCGCGGCCGCGTCGGCGGAGCCGCCGCCGATCCCGGACGCGACGGGCAGGCGCTTGTCGAGGGTCAGGGCCGCGCCCGCTTCCACCCCGCAATGCGCCTTCAGGGCGTGAGCGGCGGTGAGGACGAGATTGTCCGGTCCGGTCAGGCCTTCGGCGAACGGCCCGGCGACGTCGAGGCTGATCCCCTCCCCTTGGACGACGCTGAGCCTGTCGCCCTCCTCGGCGAAGGCGAAGACGGTCTCGATGCGGTGATAGCCGTCCGGCTCCCGCCCGCGAACGTGGAGGGCGAGGTTGAGCTTCGCATAGGCCGTCTCGTGCATCAGGGGGCAGTGAGATCCGGCCGAAGCCCCGTGTCGATCTTGCTGCGCAGCCGGTCCGCGGCCGGCCCTTCGGCATGATGGAGCGCCGCCCGCCAGGCGTAGCGCGCCTCGTAGCGCCGCCCGGCGCTGTAATAAGCGTCGCCGAGATGCTCCGCGATCGCCGCGTCCGTCGGCTGCCCCTGAGCGGCCTGCTCGAGCAGCTCGATCGCCTTGGGCACATCGCCGCGCACGTAATGCGCCCAGCCCAGCGAGTCGGTGATCGCCGCGTCGCCGGGCTGGAGCCGGTTCGCCTCGCCGATCAATTTCTCGGCCTCGGCGAGATTCTCGCGCCGCTCGAGCTGCGAATAGCCGAGGAAGTTGAGGACCACCGGCTGGTTCGGAGCGAGCTTGCGGGCCTCCTCGAGCGCCGCCTTGCCGGCCGCCCAGTCGCCCGCCTGGGTGAGCGCGCTTCCGCGCAGGAGCCACAGCGCCCAGAGCGGATTGTGGCTCTCGGCGCCGGCTTTGACGAGATCGAGCGCCTTGGCGTAAGCCGCGGCCGCTTCCGAGTGGCGCTTGGTCTGGTTGAGGATGTCGCCGAGGCGGGTCCAGGAATCGATCTCGGCGGGGCGATCGGCGACGGCCTGCTTCGCTTCGGCGAGCGCCTCTCCGGTGCGGTCGGCGTCGACGAGGACGGTCATCCGGCGCTCGGCGACGGTGGCGGCGAAAACATCGTCGCGCGGTATCCTGGCGAGCGCCGCGAGCGCCGCTTCGTGCCGCCCCTGGCCGGTGAGCAGATCCGCCGCGATCAGCCAGGATTCGGCATTTTCGGGCGCGAGGAAGGTCGCGAGCCGGGCGAAGCTCAGGGCCAGCTGGGGCACTTCCTGGCCGTTCAGGTCGAGCGCCATCCGGCCGAGCAGCTCCGCCATCCCGGCCGCGGGCATGACGATCTCGCCGCCGAGGCGCTTGCCGGCCTCGATCCGCCGCCGAGCCTCGACCAGGGCTTCGGCGTCGCCCTGGAGGATGGCCAGCGCTTCCTTCTGCCCGCCCTTGCGCGCGAGCATGGCGGCGGCGGCGATGCGCAGGCGCTGCGAGCGGATCGATTCGTCCTCGAGCAGAGGCGCGAGGGCGAGCGCGCCTTCCCTGGCCTGGCCGCCGGCGAGGAGCAGGAGCGGCCGGTGCTCGGAGGCGTAGGTGGCGGCGAGCGCGTTGCCGGAAGCGCCGTCGAGCAGGGTCAGCGGCTTGCCTTTGCCGCTCCCCTGAGCGAGCCAGGCGCGGAGCAGGGGCGTCATGAACGAGAAGACTTCGTCCTGCTCGAGCCGCTCGATCTGCCGGCCCGCTTCCTTCCACTGCTTGGTGCGGAAGGCCTCGCCGACGAGCAGCAGGCGCCCGTCCGGCGCCAGCTTGTCGGCGGAATCGAGCAGGCGCGCCGCCTGAAGCGCCAGCGCCCGGTCGCCGGCGGCGATCGCCTGCGACAGCGCCCGGGCCGCGAGCACCTCGTTCTGCGGCGCCAAAGCGAGCGCCGCCCCGTAATTGCGCGCCGCCTGCTCGGTCGCGCCCGAGCTGTCGGCGGCCCGGGCACGGACATAAGCGGCGAGCGCCGAAGTGTCGTCCACGCTCGCGCTCGCGGGGGCCGCGGGCAGGACGACGGCGGCGGCGAGGACGGCCCTGATCGTCATCCCAGCGAAAGCTGGGATCCCAATGGGTGAAAAGCGCCCGCGTTCATCACCCACCGGGGCCCCAGCCTGCGCTGGGGCGACGGGAATGGCCTTACATGTTGGGATAATTAGGCCCTCCTCCGCCTTCGGGGACGACCCAGTTGATGTTCTGGGTCGGGTCCTTGATGTCGCACGTCTTGCAGTGGACGCAATTCTGGGCGTTGATCTGCAGCCTCGGGCCGCTCGCCTCCTCGACGAACTCGTAGACCCCGGCGGGGCAGTATCGTTGCTCGGGCCCGTCGTAGAGCGGCAGATTGACCTCGGTCGGGATCGAAGGATCCTTCAAGGTCAGGTGGACCGGCTGGTCCTCCTCGTGATTGGTGTTGGAGATGAAGACCGAGGAGAGCCGGTCGAAGCTGATCACTCCGTCCGGCCTGGGATAGTCGATCGGCGGCACCAGATCCTTGCGGTAGAGCGTCTCGCTGTCGGGATGGTGCTTCAGAGTGAACGGCAGCCCGATCTTCAGGGTGCGCATCCACATGTCGATTCCGGCGAGCAGCGTGCCCATCGTCCCGCCGAAGCGCGCGACCAGCGGCTCGACGTTGCGCACCGTCTTAAGCTCGGTCGCTATCCAGCTGTTCCGGAGCGATTCTTCATAGCTGGAAAGTTCGTCGCCGGAGCGCTCGCCGACAATCGCGGCGAAGGCGGCCTCGGCGGCGAGCATCCCGGATTTCATCGCCGTGTGGCTGCCCTTGATCCGGGGCACGTTGACGAAGCCGGCGGTGCAGCCGATCAGGGCTCCGCCGGGGAAGGCGAGCTTCGGCACCGCCTGCCAGCCGCCCTCGTTGATCGCCCGGGCGCCGTAGGAGACCCGGCGGCCGCCCTCCAATATCTCGCGGATCGCCGGATGCTGCTTCCAGCGCTGGAACTCCTCGAACGGGGAGAGATGCGGGTTGCGGTAGTTGAGGGCGACGACGAAGCCCAAAGCGACC
Organism: Allosphingosinicella sp.; assembly: GCA_035719905.1. Lineage (GTDB taxonomy): Bacteria > Pseudomonadota > Alphaproteobacteria > Sphingomonadales > Sphingomonadaceae > Allosphingosinicella. The sequence continues at coordinate 24,130 of DASTFN010000006.1, read as the reverse complement.
TGGCCCGCCTCCTGGTGGTAGAGGAAACCTCCGCCCCAGGCGTCGTCGAGCGGCCAGCCCTGGGTATGGATGACCCGGCCCGGCTCATGCTTGCCGGGCTCGATGTCCCACAATTCCTTGAGGCCGATGCCGTAGACCTGCGGCTCGCTCTCGCGCTCGAGGTCGAAGGTCCGCTTGAGCTGCTTGGTGAGGTGGCCGCGAGCGCCCTCCGCGAAGAAGGTGTAGCGGCCGTGAAGCTCCATTCCGGGCTGGTAGTCGGCCCGGTGGGTGCCGTCGCGGGCGACGCCCATGTCGCCGGTCGCCACCCCTTTCACCGAGCCGTCGTCGTTGAACAGTATCTCCGCCGCGGCGAACCCGGGGAAGATCTCGACCCCGAGCGCCTCGGCCTGACCGGCCAGCCAGCGGCAGAAATTGCCGAGCGAGGCGGTGTAGGTGCCCTTGTTGTTCATGAAGGGCGGCATCATCAGATGCGGCATCGAATATTTGCCGGTGCGGGTCAGCACCCAGTGATGGTTCTCGACGACGGGGACGGTGAGCGGGCTGCCCAGATCGCGCCAGTTGGGAAGCAGCTCCTCGATCGCGCGCGGATCGATGACGGCGCCCGACAATATGTGGGCGCCGACCTCCGAGCCCTTTTCGAGGATGCACACGCTGAGCTCGCGCCCGGCCTCCTCGGCGAGCTGCTTGAGGCGGATCGCGGCGGCGAGCCCGGCCGGGCCGGCGCCGACGATCACCACGTCATAGGGCATCGACTCGCGTTCGGACATCAAGGCGCTCCTGCCGCGGCACCCCGCAACTCACGTCGTCGCAGGCAGCCCACGTCTGGCAGATAGATAGAGATTTTCAGGTTGACCAGCCCGCCTTCGCCTGACTCCATGCCCGGCGTGGAGCGGGGAGATGCATTTTCGCCGGCGGCCGCCGAAAGCGCGCTGAGCTGGTGGACCGAAGCGGGCGTCGACACGCTCGTCGACGAGGAGCCGCGCGACTGGCTCCGCCCGAAAGCCAGGGAAGCCGCGCCGGCGGCTCCGGCCGCCGAGGAAACGCCGGGCGAGACCCTGCCCGGCCAGCTCGATCTGTTCCAGGCCTGGCTCGCTTCGAGCGACCGTCTCGCCTTCGCCGCGCCGGCCGCGCCCCGGGTCTGCCCATCCGGCGACCCGGCCTCCGGGCTGATGATCCTGGCCGACATGCCGACCGGCGAGGATTGCACGGCCGGGACCCTGATCAGCGGCGAGGCTGGACGGCTGTTCGACAGGATGCTCGCCGCCATCGGCCGCGACCGCGACTCCGTCTATCTCGCCGCTCTGTCCTGCATCCGCTCCCCTTCCGGGCAGCTCAACAGCGAATCGATGAAGAGCTGCGCCGCCCTCGCCCGCCACCATATCGGGCTCGCCGCGCCCAGGGCCGTGCTGCTGTTCGGCGACGCCTGCGCCAAGGCCCTGCTCGGACTGTCGGTGCCGCAGGCGCGGGGCCGCTGGCATGAGGTGGCGACCCATGCCGGGCCCGTCAAAGCCCTGGCGACCATTGCTCCCCGGCAATTGCTGGAGGCGCCGCGCTTGAAGGCGATGGCCTGGGCCGACCTCCAGATGCTGATCGAAGAGGTGAAGGAATGAGGAAGCTCCGCGCGCTTTTGCTGGCCGCCGTGCTGGCCCTGCCGGCCACGGCCGCCTTCGCCGACGATTCCTCCCCTTCCCGCGAGCCGATTGCGGCGAGCCTCAGCCCGGAGCAGAGGCAGGGCTATCGCGAGGTCTTCGCGGCGATCCGGGTGGGCGACTGGGCGGGCGCCTCGGCCAGGCTCGCCGCCCTGCCGGAAGGGCCGCTTCATTATGCCGCTCGGGCCGAGCTGTACCTCGCCAAAGGCTCGCCCAAAGTCGAGCTTCCCGAACTCCTTTCCCTGCTCCAGCGGGCGCCCGAAATGCCCAAGTCAGAGCAGATCGCGCGCCTCGCCGAGACCAGGGGCGCCGCCGCGATTCCGGGCCTGCCGGCGGCCGAGAGGCTGGTCTGGGTGGGCAGCCAGCCGCGCCGCGCGCGCGCCGAGGCGACCAAGGGCGACCCGGCTGCGGCCGAGCTCGAGCCGCTGGTCCAGCCGCTGATCAAGGACAACCGGCCCTACGAGGCCGAGGCGGTCTTCATCGAGCGTCAGGACCGGCTCAGCGCCGACGCGCGCACCGAATATCAGCAGCGCATCGCCTGGTCCTATTACATCGTCGGCAACGACCGCGACGCCCGGCGCCTCGCCGCGCTCGCCCGCTCCGGCAGCGGCGAATGGGCGATCCAGGGCGCCTGGTCGGAAGGCCTGGCCGCCTGGCGCGAGGGCGATTGCAAGGGCGCCGCCGACGCCTTCGGCCACGTCACCGCGCGGTCGAGCGACCTCGAGCTGGTCTCCGCCGCCCATTATTGGGCGGGCCGGGCCGAGATGATGTGCGGCAAGCCGGAAAGGGTGCAGGGCCATTTGCGCTCGGCCGCGCGCCAGAAGGAAACCTTCTACGGCCTCATCGCGACGACCGCTTTGGGCATAAGCGGCCCGGGCGCGACGGGCCTCCACAATTACCGCGACTCCGAATGGCGCTCGATCGCCGGCAAGCCGAACGTGCGAACGGCGCTTGCCCTGATGGAGGTTGGCGAGACCGTCCTTGCCGACCAGTTCCTCCGCCACCAGGCCAGGCTCGGAGGGGCGAGCGACCACAATGCCCTCCTCCACCTCGCCGCCGACCTCAACCTCGCCTCGCTGCAATATTGGCTGGCGCACAACGCGCCCCGGGGCGCGAGCGTCAATTTCGCCGCCCGCTACCCGCGCCCGGACTGGCAGCCGACCCGGGGCTGGCGGGTGGATCCGTCGCTGGCCTTCGCGCACGCGCTCCAGGAATCGAATTTCCGGACCTCGGTCGTCAGTCCCGCGGGCGCCGTCGGGCTGATGCAGGTCCGGCCGGGCACCGCCGGCGACATCGCCCGCGCCCGCGGCGAGCCGTTCGACCGCCAGATGCTGGCCAGCCCCGCCGCCAATATCGAGTTCGGGCAAAGCTATATCGAGACCCTGCGCGACCATAATGCCACCGGCGGCCTGCTGCCCAAGGTGATCGCCGCCTACAATGCCGGACCGGTGCCGGTCGCCGAATGGAACGCCCGCCGCTTCGACAAGGGCGACCCCCTGCTCTACATCGAGTCGCTGCCTTATTGGGAGACCCGCGGCTACGTCCCGATCGTGCTCCGCAATTACTGGATCTACGAGGAGGAAGCGGGGAAGCCGGGCCCGAGCCGGGCGGCGCTGGCCCAGGGCATGTGGCCGCGCTTCCCGGGATTGGCCGGAGCGAATGCGGTGAGGCTCAAGGCGGACGAGACCAAACTGGCTTATTCGACGGAGTAGCCGTCATTGCGAGGAGCGAAGCGACGAAGCAATCCAGCGGGCGGAGGAGCCGAACTGGATTGCTTCGCTTCGCTCGCAATGACAGTTCTTGATATGTTCTGACCTCGGGTCTATAGACGTCCCATGCCCCGACCCGAAGTCCGTCACGGCCGCGGCGCGCCCGAGAACCGGACGCCGACTCGCTTCAACCTGCCGGTCCGGGAGGCGGACGGCGACTGGCTCGACGTGCGCGACGTGCTGGACGACGGCCCTCCCCCGCTGCGCACCACCGTCACCGTCGAGAAGCCGAAGTCGATCATCACCTGGAACCGCTCGCCCGACATCGGCTTCGACCGCTCGATCAACGCCTATCGCGGCTGCGAGCATGGCTGCATCTACTGCTTCGCCCGGCCGAGCCACGCCTTCCACGATCTGTCGCCCGGCCTCGACTTCGAGACCATGCTGTTCGCCAAGCCCGATGCCGCGAGGATCCTTCGCGAGGAGCTGGCCAGGCCCGGCTATGTCGTCCGATCGATGGCGATCGGCACCAACACCGATCCCTACCAGCCGATCGAATCGGAATGGCGGATCACCCGCTCGGTGCTGGAGGTGCTCGCCGAGACCCGGCATCCGGTAACGATCACGACCAAATCGGACCGGGTGCTTCGCGACCTCGACATCCTCGCACCGATGGCCGCCGAGGGCCTCGCCAGGGTCGCCCTGTCGGTGACCTCGCTCACTCCGGAAATCTCGCGGACGCTCGAGCCCCGGGCTCCGTCGGGCCGCAAGCGGCTGGCGGCGGTGAAGGCGCTGAGCGAGGCGGGCGTTCCCACCCTGGTGGCCATCGCCCCGGTCATCCCCGGGATCACCGACCATGAGGTCGAGCCTATCGTCGAGGCCGCGGCCGAGGCCGGAGCCGAAGGCGCCTTCTTCCTGCCGGTGCGGCTGCCTCATGAGGTCGCGCCCCTGTTCCGGGCCTGGCTCGACGAGCATTTCCCCGACCGCGCCGACAAGGTGATGAACCTCATCCGCTCGATGCGCGGCGGCAGGGACAACGACCCGAACTTCTTCACCCGGATGCAGGGCCAGGGGCCGTGGGCGGAGCTGCTTCGGATCCGCTTCGAGATCGCGGCCAGGAAGCACGGTCTGAACCGGGAGAAGCGCAAGCTGCGGAGGGACCTTTTCGTGCCGCCCCAGGGGCCGCAGCTGCGGTTGCTGTAGTGAAATTCCTCCCCGCGATTTCGCGGGGAGGGGGACCAGGCGAAGCCTGGTGGAGGGGTTCTTCGGACTTCGTAAGGCCCCTCCACCGCGCTTCGCGCGGTCCCCCTCCCCTGCAAATGCAGGGGAGGAATTTCGTCAGGCCGCGCTGGCCAGCTTGTAGTCGCGATACTGCTCCCTCAGCGCCGTCTTGAGGAGCTTGCCGGTCGCCGTGTGGGGCAGGCTTTCGACGAACAATATCTCGTCGGGCAGCCACCATTTGGCGACATGGCCTTCGAGATGGTCGATGATCTGCTGCGGCGTGACGTCGGAGCCCGTCTTCCTCACCACCAGCAGGATCGGCCGCTCGTCCCATTTCGGATGCTTGACCCCGACCGCCGCCGCTTCGGCCACTCCCGGGCAGCCGACGGCGGCATTCTCGAGGTCGATCGAGCTGATCCACTCGCCGCCGGACTTGATCACGTCCTTCGACCGGTCGGTGATCTGGAGCACCCCGTCCGGGTGGAGCGCGGCGACGTCGCCGGTGTCGAACCAGCCCTCCTCGTCGATGCATTCGCCGCTTTGATCCTGGAAATATTGGCGGATGATCCACGGCCCGCGGGTCTGCAGCCGGCCCGAGGTCTTGCCGTCGCGGGGAAGGACGTTGCCGTCCTCGTCGACGGTGCGAAGCTCGACCGCGAACGGCACCCTGCCCTGCTTGCAGAGCAAGGCGACGCGCTGCTCGCGGCTCAATTCGTCCCAGTCGCCGCTGCCGGCGCCGACCGTCCCGAGCGGCGACATCTCGGTCATCCCCCAGGCGTGGCCGACCCTGATGCCGCGGTCCATGAACCATTCGATCATCGCCCGGGGCGCCGCCGAGCCGCCGATATGGACGGTGGTGAGCTTGCCGAGATCCTCTCCGGTCGAATCGACATGGTTGACCAGCGCCAGCCAGACCGTGGGCACCCCGGCCGTGTGGGTCACCCCTTCGGCCTTCATCAGGTCGCACATCACCTGGGGGGTGTAATCGGCCGAGAAGACCATCTTGCCGCCCGCCATCGCCGTGCAGAAGGGCAGAGCCCAGCCGGCGGCGTGGAACATCGGCACCACGGGAAGCACCACCGAGCGCGCGCTCAAGTCGAAGACGTCGGGGCTCATCTGCACCATCGCGTGGAGCACGGTCGAGCGATGCTCGTAGAGGACGCCCTTGGGGTTGCCGGTGGTTCCGCTGGTGTAGCAGAGCATCATCGGATCCCGCTCGTCGCCCTCGACCCAGCGGTAATCGTCATCCTCGCCGGCGATGAGGCTGTCGAAGCCGCCGTCGTCGAAGCAGATGTAATGCTCGATGCTCGTCCAGCGCGGCTTCAGCCGCTCGACCAGAGGCGCGAAGGCGCGGTCGTAGAACAAAACCCGGTCCTCGGCATGGTTGGCGATATAGACCAATTGGTCTTCGAACAGCCTCGGGTTGATGGTGTGGATCACCCCGCCCATGCCGATCGTGCCGTACCAGGCGACGACGTGACGGGCGTGGTTCATGGCGAGCGTGCCGACGCGGTCGCCCGGCTTCAGGCCGAGCCGCTCCAGCGCCCGCGCCAGCCTGCGCGAATCGCGGGCGATGGCCGCCCAGTCGGTGCGGACGGTTTGGCCGTCGGCGTAGAGCGACACCAATTCGCGAGCGCCGTGCTCGCGCGCCGCATGGTCGAGGATCCGCATGATCCTCAGCGGCCAATCCTGCATCCCTCCGAGCATGATCCCTCCCCGCTCCTGGACGGGGCAGTGTATGCGCTCAGGAGACGAGCGCAAGCCGGGGCTGGGGCGCGACCGCGAGGCGGACGGCGACGACGCCCTCGATCCGCTCGAGGCGCGCGGCGAGCTCGGCGTCGAGCCGGAAATCGCGGCCGAGCACCAGCTCCGCCTCGCCCTCGTCCAGCCTGGCCCGGAGGCGAAGCTCGCCATGGCTGCCCCGGTCCTGGGCGACGGCGGCGGCCAGGCGGGCAATGGCCTCGACCTGGTCGACCTCGACTTCGAGCTGGAGCCGGGCGCGCTTCGACAGATTCTCGAACAATTGCAGCGAGCGGATCGTCACCCGCGGCGCCTCCTCGCCGGGGCGGCGGTCGAGCTCGACGTTGAGCAGGGCGCAGGCGCCCGATTTGGCCGCCGCCTCGACCTGGGCGGAGGCGTCGTCGTCGAACACGGTGGCGACGAACTGGCCCGAGGAATCGGACATGGTCGCCATCAGATAGCGGCGGCCGCGGGCGGAGGTGCGCCAGCGCGCCTCCTCGACCATCCCGGCCATCACCGCGCCGGTGCGGCCGCCGTCCGGGGGCGCCGGCATCGAGGCCAGGGCCGCATAGGTCTTCGCGCCATGGGCTTCGGCGAGATGGCGGTAGCGGTCGACCGGATGGGCGGAGAAATAGAAGCCGAACGATTCCTTCTCCGCCGCCATCCGCTGGGCCAGGGTCCAGGTCGCCGCCACCGGCATCCGGATCGGGACGACGTTCGATTCGCCGCCGCCGAACAGCCCGCCCTGCCCGCTCTCGCGGGCGTCGGCGGCGCTTGCCGCGTGGGCGAGGAGGGTCTCGGCCGCGGCGAAGACCGCGGCCCGGTTGGAATCGAGCGGATCGAAGGCGCCGCCGCCGGCGAGGCTCTCGATCTGGCGGCGGTTGAGGAGCCGCGGGTCGACCCGCTCGGCGAACTCCTCGAGCGACTTGAAGCTGCCGCTTTGCCGGCGCTCCTCGACGAGCTGCTCCATGGCCTTCTCGCCGACGCCCTTGAGCGCCCCCAAAGCGTAGCGGACGGCGAGACCGTCCCCAATTTCCTCGACCGAGAATTCCGCCTCGCTGGCGTTGATCGAGGGCGGCAGGCACAGGGCCTCCATCCGCCGCATGTCGTCGGCGAAGATGGCGAGCTTGTCGGTCTGGTGGATGTCGAAGCACATCGAGGCGGCGTAGAATATGACCGGATGGTGCGCCTTCAGCCAAGCCGTCTGGTAGGCGATCAGGGCGTAGGCCGCGGCGTGGCTCTTGTTGAAGCCGTAGCCGGCGAACTTGTCGATCAAGTCGAAAAGCTCGTTGGCCTTGCCCCTGGGAATGGCGTTGACCCGCTCGCAGCCGGCGACGAAGCCGGCGCGCTGGGCGTCCATCTCGGACTTGATCTTCTTGCCCATCGCCCGGCGGAGCAGATCGGCCTCGCCGAGGCTGAAGCCGGCAAGGACCTTGGCGGCCTCCATCACCTGCTCCTGGTAGACGAAGATCCCGTAGGTCTCCTTGAGCACCGGCTCGAGCAGGGGATGCGGATATTCGATCGGCTCGCGGCCGTTCTTGCGGGCGCCGAACATCGGGATATTGTCCATCGGGCCCGGCCGGTAGAGCGAGACGAGCGCGATGATGTCCTCGAAGCTGGTCGGCTTCACCGCCGCCAGGGTCCGCCGCATGCCTTCGGATTCGAGCTGGAACACGCCGACCGTGTCGCCGCGCTGGAGCAGCCGGTAGACCTCCTCGTCGTCCCAGGCGAGGCGATCGAGGTCGGCGACGATGCCGCGCCTGGCCAGCATCTGCACCGCCTTCTGAAGCACCGACAGGGTCTTCAGGCCGAGGAAGTCGAACTTCACCAGCCCCGCCGCCTCGACATATTTCATGTCGAACTGGGTGACCGGCATGTCGGAACGCGGGTCGCGGTAGAGCGGGACGAGCTGGTCGAGCGGGCGGTCGCCGATGACCACTCCGGCGGCGTGGGTCGAGGCGTGGCGCGGAAGGCCTTCGAGCTTCATCGCCAGGTCGAACAGCCGGCGCACCTGGGAGTCGTTCTTATATTCCTCCATCAATTCGCGGACGCCGTCCTGGGAGACGCCGGTCTTCTCATCCTTGCCGCGTCCCAGCGCCCGCTCCAGGGTCCAGGGATCGGTCGGATGGTTGGGGATCGCCTTGGCGAGCCGGTCGACCTGCCCGTAGGGCATCTGCAGCACCCGCCCGGTATCCTTGAGGACGGCGCGCGCCTTCAATTTCCCGAAGGTGATGATCTGGGCGACCTTGTCGCTGCCGTAGCGATTCTGGACGTAGCGGATGACCTCGCCGCGCCTCGTCTCGCAAAAGTCGATGTCGAAGTCCGGCATCGACACGCGCTCCGGGTTCAGGAAGCGCTCGAACAGCAGGCCGAGCCGGATCGGATCGAGGTCGGTGATGGTCAGCGCCCAGGCGACCACCGAACCCGCGCCCGAACCGCGGCCGGGGCCGACGGGGATGTCGTTCTCCTTGGCCCATTTGATGAAGTCGGCGACGATCAGGAAGTAAGCGGAAAAGCCCATCCGGACGATGACGTCGGCCTCGAATTCGAGCCGGTCGAAATAGACCTGACGCTCCTCCGGGCTCAGGGTGGAATAGAAAGCGAGCCGCGCCTCCAGCCCCGCCCGCGCGTCGCGGTGCAGCTGCTCGGCCTCGGCTTCGGTGTCGCCGGCGATGCTGGGGAGGATCGGCTTGCGCTTGGGCGCCCCGAACGCGCAGCGGCGGGCGACGACGCCTGTATTCTCGATCGCCTCGGGAAGATCGGCGAACAGCCGGCGCATCTCGTCCGCGGGCTTGAGCCAGGCTTCCTCGGAGGAGCGGATACGGTCGTCGCGGTCGAGCTGGCTCGACTGGGCGATGCACAGCATGGCGTCGTGCGCCTGGTGGAAATGGGCTTCCGAATAAGCGGCGGGATTGGTCGCGACGAGCGGCAGATCCTGCTCATAGGCGAGCTCGAGCAGACGCGCTTCCGAGCGCATCTCCACCGGATCGCCGCGGCGGCTGAGCTCGATGTAGAGCCTTCCGGGAAACAGCGCCTTGAGGCGGCCCAGGATCTCGGCCGCGGCGCTTTCCTGCTCCTCGGCAAGCAGCCGGGCGAGGGCGCCCTCGGCGCCCGCCGTCAGGGCGATGAGGCCATCGCTTCGCCCCTCCAAAGCGTCGAGGCTGACGTGGGCCGGCTCCTCGACCGGACGGCCGAGATGGGCGGCGGAGACGAGCGTGCAGAGATTGCCGTAGCCGACATCATTCTGGGCGTAGAGGCCGATCCAGTCGAGCACCGGCGAACTCCCGCCGCCGCCCGGCCGGGCCACCGCGAGCATGGTCCCGACGATCGGCTGCACCCCCGCTTCCCGGCACGCGTCGGTGAAGGCCATGGCGGCGTAGAGGCCGTTCCGGTCGGTCAGGGCCGCGGCGGGAAAGTCGAGCCGTTTCGCCTGCCTGGCGATCGCCTTGGGCTCGATCGACCCTTCCAGCATGGTGTAGCAGGAGAAGATTCGAAGAGGGACGTAAGGACCGGCCATGGCTGCCACTATGGTCGGTGGGGCGATCATGGGAAAGCATCACCTCCCCACTTTTCCACATCTAATTGCGGTTCGCGCGGCGCTCACCAGCCGTCGGGCCTGCGCTCCAGACGCAGGTATGGTATTGTCCCTCTCGGGAGGGGCTTCCGATGGCAGAGACGGCGCCGACCGGGGTAAGGACGACCGAAACTGAGACGGCACCCGCCATCGATCGGCCCGCCTTGCGGATCGAATCCGCAGCGGGTCGAACTAAACTGACACTCACTTGGATTGTTGAGTTGCTTACCATTTTCGGGTTGATCGGGTTTCTCGGCTCAATCTTATTGAACAGCTATGTTTTTTCGTTCTGGAACCTGAGTTTCCTCCAGGTAGCGACGCTTTCCGATGTCGTTATGTCAGGCATCCAGCTTTCGCTAGACATCGCCACGCTCTCGGCCGCGGCCGTGCTAGGGTTCCTACTCGGCCGTCTATTGTTCGTAATCGTTCCGGATCCAGAATCCGGTGTCGGTTCCTTGCTGAACATCATGTTGCACGTCGTCGAGTTCATTCGCATGGGCATTGGAGCAATCCTGGTCCTCGGATCACCTCTCCTCATGGTATACGCGGTCGTAGTCGGATTGGAGAACCTGCTGATCTTGCATGGCTTGGCAGGGGCGCTAGGCTTCCTGCTAGGAAACATCAACACGGAACAATTGTGGAAGGGAAGCCCCGTCGACAAGGTGTTGGCGACAATTTCGTTAATCGCCGTCGTCGGCCTGTTCAGCTACTCCTACGTGCAGGTATTCCTATCAAAAGACAGCGTGATCGGCGGAGGCGTCGCTGACGGCTTTTTGTCGAAACGACATGGCTTCACCCTGCTTTCGGAGGCACCGGACTGTGCGCGGGCGAGAGTATTGTGGCTAGGCGAAAGGTCGATCGTCGCCCGATGCGAAAGAACAGGCTCCATCCTGCTGCTTGAGAATGGCGAGAACAACCTCATCCTTTAAAAGGGCCGCACCCCCGGCGCTCAGTCCCCTCGCCCAATATCCCTCAGCTCGGCCATGCGCGAGGCGTAGACGGAGCCGACGCAATCCTCGCTCCGGCACTGCTCGCGCCGCGCCAGGAAGGAATCGCGGGTGCGCCGCAAATGGCCGCGAGTCGCCGGATTGGCACCGGCCATCAGGTCGTAATAAAGCGACGCCATCTGCCGGTCCTGGGCCGCCAGCCGCGGCGACGAGCAGATCATCTTCTCGGTCCGGGTCTTGCCGTCGCGGCAGTTGAAGCTCGGGCGGACGGTGACTCGAATGGCCGGCGCCGCGGCCGGCGGAAGCGGCGCGGGTTCGGCGGCCGGCTCGGGAGACGGATCCGGTTGCGGCTGAACCGGCGCGGCAGGCGCTGGCGGGAGGCGCCTCGGCCCACCCGCCTCCAGCCTCGTCGTCGATCCTTTGAGACCGAAGGTGGCGAGCCGGTAGATGATCGGCTCGGCGCCATCCATCTGGTAGACGAGGCCGCTTCCGTCGACCGCGGCCTGGGCCGCATATTCGACCCGGGCGTCGAGGCGAGTCTTGCCGTCGAAGGCGTTCTCCGCCCCCGGTGGGAGCTCGAGGATGAAGCGGCCCGAGCAGACGGTGACGTTCAGTTCGTCGTCGCGGCTCTTCACCACCGGATCCTCCATCCGGACCACGGCGGCGGCGGCGAGCGGGTCGAGGTTGCGAGGGTCGGAATTGCGGATCCGGGCGGCTTCGTCGAAGACCAGCTCCTTCAGTCGGTCGTAGGTTGCCTCGGAGGCGCAGGCCTTGCGGATCCGCTCCCTCTGCTCGCCGGCCAGCTCGGCCTTGCTCTTCTCGGCGGGCGGATCCTTCTTCTTCATCCAGTCGCAGCCGCCGAGCAGGGTGGCGCCTCCGGCGATCAGCAACAGAGCCTTACGCAACGCCATTCTTTTCGCTCCAGCCCGTTTCGCTATCCGCCCGCCAACGCAGCAAAAGGGGCATCTTTCCAGACCAACCTTTAAGTTGGCGGATTAGCCAGTGCGGAACCCTTGATATTCTTGATCTCCCGATCGATCCACCAAGTTGCCAATAGCGCGGCCAAAGTCGGTATCGCGATTGCGAAGGGCAGTGGCACTTCGAAGCAGACGAGGCACGCAACGTACAAAGCTGACGCTTCCAGGCTTAGAATAGCCTGGATGGATGTATGGCCCGCGGGAAGCCACCGATATTGCCTCACGAAGCAGCTCGCCCGGATGCGAATGGTGGCCTGGTGAACTCGAAACCGGAACAGCACGTTCGATAGCAAAGTGAGGACGACGGCAACGATAAGGAGAAACAGCCCAATAAAGGGCTTGATTTGAAGACCGGTCACCGCCGCGAACGCCTTGCCGTTGACGGCGGCCACGCTGGCGGCCGTCGCCGTCAGAGCGAAGGTCGCAGTCGCCCAGTTGGGTACCTGCCAGATCAAATTGTCGAAATGCCGATAGTCTTCGGAATAGTTGCAGTCCTGGCCTATATCCCCCTCCACTGGCCGGGCGCTCATTCCAGGACGCCCTCGTGAAGCCTCAGCACCCGGTCCATCTTCGCCGCGATCCGCTCGTTATGGGTGGCGACCAGAGCGGCGCTGCCTTCGTCGCGGACGAGGCGGAGGAACTCGGCGAAGACGATGTCGGCCGTCGCTTCATCGAGATTGCCGGTGGGCTCGTCGGCGAGGACCAGGGCCGGCCGGTTGGCGAGGGCCCGGGCGACGGCGACCCTTTGCTGCTCGCCCCCCGACAATTTGCTGGGCCGGTGGGTGACCCGCTCCGCCAGGCCGAGCGTCCCGAGCAGCGATTTGGCCCGTTCCTCCGATTGCTCGCGGCTCGCGCCTTTGACCAGCTGCGGGATGACGACGTTCTCGAGCGCGGTGAAATCGGGCAGGAGATGGTGGAACTGGTAGACGAAGCCCAAAGTGTCGCGGCGCACCCTTGTGCGGTTGCCGTCGCTCAGCTCGGCCACTTCCTCGCCGGCGATCCGGATCGAACCCTGGAAGCCACCCTCGAGCAGCCCCACCGCCTGGAGCAGGGTCGACTTGCCCGATCCCGACGGCCCGAGCAAAGCGACGATCTCGCCCTTGCGCACTTCGAGGTCGATGCCGCGAAGCACGTCGATCGTCACGCCCCCCTGCCTGAAGCTCCGCTTCAGGCCTCTGACCTCGAGAACCTCATTCATAGCGAAGCACCTGGACCGGGTCGGTGCTCGCCGCCTTCCACGCCGGATAGAGCGTCGCGAGGAAGCTCAACACCAGCGCCATGGTGACGATGGCGAGCACCTCGAACGGGTCGGTCTTGGAGGGCAGCTCGGTGAGGAAGCGGATCGAGGGATCCCACAGATTCTGGCCAGTGAGGAGCTGGATCAGGTTCACGAAGGGCTGGCGGAAATAGAGGAGCAGGAAGCCGAGGCCGAGCCCGGCGAGGATGCCGATCGCGCCGATGATCACCCCGACCGTTACGAACACCTTCATCAGCCCGCGCCGGCTCGCGCCCATGGTTCGAAGGATGGCGATGTCGCGGGTCTTGGCCCGGACCAGCATGATCAGCGAGGAGAGGATGTTGAACACCGCGACGAGGATGATGATCGAGAGGATGACGAACATCGCCACCCGCTCGACCTGGAGCGCCTCGAACAGTGCGGTGTTCATCGAGCGCCAGTCGGCGACCGCGGCGCGGCCGCTGACGCTGGCCCGGAGCGGCTCGAGGATCTCGCCGACCCGGTCGGCGTCGACCGTCTGGACCTCGACCATGCCGACGGAATCGCCCATCAGGAGCAGGGTCTGGGCATCCTCGATCGGCATGATCACGAACGCCTTGTCGTAATCATAGACCCCGACCTCGAAGATCGCCGAGACGGTGTAGGAGACGATACGCGGCACCGTTCCGAACGGCGTCGTGCGTCCGTCCGGGCTGATCAGGCTGATCTGACCGCCGACACTGGCGCCGAGCGCCTCGGCGAGCCGGGCGCCGATCGCGACATTGCCCTGGCCAGCGCGAAGCGACTCCAGAGATCCGGCGAGGACCTTGCCGTTGAGAGTCTCGTTGCGGAGGATGTCGGCGCGCTCCATGCCTCGAACGAGCACGCCCTCGACCCGGCCTTCGTGAGTTACCATCAAGGGCTGCTCGATGAGCGGCAGGGCTTCGGTGACGCCCGGCGTGGCCCGAGCCTCGCGCACGATTTCGCGCCAGTCGGGAAGCTGGCCGCCATAGCCCTGGACCACCGCATGGCCGTTCAGGCCGACGATCTTGTCGAACAGCTCGGCCCGGAAGCCGTTCATCACGCTCATCACCACGATCAAAGCGGCGACTCCCAGGGCGACCGCGACCAGGCTGATCGCCGCGACCAGGAAGATGAACCCCTCCCCCTTGCCCGGAAGCAGGTAGCGCCGGGCGACCATCCGCTCGTAGCGGGAGAGGATCATTCCCCGTCGCCCCAGCTCAGGCTGGGGCCCCAGCGGGTGAAAAACGCGGCGCCTGCTCTCACTGGGGTCCCAGCCTTCGCTGGGACGACGGGCCTTCCGTCAGCCTCGCCAGGGCGCTTTCGATCGACAGCTCCTCCCGCTCGCCGCCGGAGCGGCGCTTCAATTCGACCACGCCGCGCTCCAGCCCCTTGGGCCCGACGATCAGCTGCCAGGGCAGGCCGATCAGGTCCATGGTCGCGAACTTGGCGCCGCCGCGCTCGTCGCGGTCGTCGTACAGCGTGTCGACCCCGGCCTCCTGGAGGCGGCCGTAGATCTCGTCGGCGGCGCTGGTGACGTTGCCGTCGTCGGCGCGCATGTTGATCAGGCCGACCTTGAACGGCGCGACCGGCTCGGGCCAGACGATGCCCTTGTCGTCATGGCTCGCCTCGATGATCGCGCCGACCAGGCGGGAGACTCCGATCCCATAGCTGCCCATTTCGGGATGGACCTGCTGGCCGTCCCCGGTCTGGACGCTGAGCCCCATCGACTTCGAATATTTGGTTCCGAAATAGAAGATGTGGCCGACCTCGATGCCGCGCGAGGTGAGCAGGGCGTCGCCGGCCTCGGCCTCGCGCGCCTCATCCCGTTTCTCGTCGGTCGCGGCATAATCGGCGGTCAGGCCGCCGACGAAATCCTGGAGCGCGGCGATATCGTCGGCGTCGACCTCGAGGCTCTCGGCGGAACGAAGCTCCGCCCAGTTGCGATGATAGAAGACCTCGCTCTCCCCCGACGGCGCCAGGATGATGAACTCATGGCTGAGGTCGCCGCCGATCGGGCCGGTGTCCGCCTGCATCGGGATGGCTCGAAGCCCCATCCTGGCGAAGGTGCGCAGATAGGCGACGAACATCCTATTGTAGCTGTGGCGGGCGCCGGCCTCGTCGAGGTCGAAGCTGTAGGCGTCCTTCATCAGGAACTCGCGGCCGCGCATCACTCCGAAGCGGGGGCGGACCTCGTCGCGGAACTTCCACTGGATATGGTAGAGGATTCGAGGCAGGTCGCGGTAGCTCCTGGCGCCGTCGCGGAAGAGGGCGGTGACCATCTCCTCGTTGGTCGGGCCGAAAAGCATGTCGCGCTCGTGGCGGTCGCGAATCCGGAGCATCTCCGGGCCGTAGGCGTCGTAGCGGCCCGACTGGCGCCACAGATCGGCCGATTGCAGCGTCGGCATCAGCATCTCGACGGCGCCGGCACGGTCCTGCTCCTCGCGGACGATCTGCTCGATCCGCTTCAGCACCCTGAGGCCGAGCGGGAGCCAGGCGTAGATGCCGGCGGCGGTCTGGCGGACGAGGCCGGCGCGGAGCATCAGCTGGTGGCTGACGATCTGGGCGTCCGAAGGGGTCTCCTTCATCACCGGCAGGAAGTAACGGGAAAGTCGCATTCCTGGGCCTCTACGGGCCGCCCTTCGCCAAGGCAACCGGGCCGGATCAACCGGCCGCTGTTGCACGACCGACACAGGGACTGAGCAAAGTGGGTCAAGCCCTTGGATAGGCAGTGACAAGCCGCGCCGCCGCTCATAGCGTCCCGCCCACGAACGAAGGCGACAGCCGGGTTCGGGGAGGCCTTAAGCCCCGCATCCTCATGCGAGGTGGGATGTGTGCGGGCCGGGCATCTTGACTAAGGGGGTCGGCGCGCAAGCGCCGCGACGGTGCCCGGGCAGCGATGCCCGGGCACTTTTCGTTTGGAATGCCGCCGGCTTCGAGAGAAACGAAGAGGATGCCAAGAGCCCGGACCTTCGCCCTTGCCGCCGCCGCTTTACTCGCCATCGCCGCGGCGGGCTGGTGGTTCGGCTCGCCCTGATGGACCCTGTGGCGGATGCGCGAGGCGGCGCAGGCCGGCGATTCCGAGGCGCTCGCCGCTTATATCGACTTCCCGGCGCTTCGGGCCAGCACCCGGACCCGGCTCGGCCCCCGCCTCGGCCCGCTCGGCCGAGCCCTCGCCCGCCCCGCCGTCGACGCCCTCGTCAGCCCGGCCGCGCTTCGCCTGGCGCTGGGCAGCGGACGCCAGGGCGGCGGCGAGACAGGCGAGGTGAAGCTGGTCCGCACCCACGCAAGCGAGTTCCGCGTCCGGCGCGGACGCCGCGACCTCGTCTTCCGCCGCCACGGGCTCGGCTGGAAGCTCGAGGAGATTGGTCCAAGCTCGCGGCGCTGAGCGGGAGTCGGGATGAAGCTTGAACTGGCAATTCTGGCGGCGGCTCTGGCCGCGTCGAGCGCGCCGGGCGCGGCCCGGGCAAGGTTTGAACCCGGCCTAATATCCGCGATAGGGTTCGCAGGCGATGCCGTCGTCGTCGCGGTCGAGCGGCGGTCGGTAGCCCGGCTCGCCGCGATAGATCGGCGCCACTCCCGCGGCCCGGGCCGAGGCGCAATTGGGATAATAAGCGGAGCTTTCGGCCTGCGGCTCGCCAATGGCCGGAGCCGAGCGCTGCGCCGGCGCCAGCGCATAGAGCGCGGCGAAAGCGACGGCGGCGGCGAGCGGGATCGAGTCGCGGCGCATAATCGCAAATTAGATTCGGGGCGGTTTCGAAAGCGATAATCCGATTTGACCGCGTCCGGCCGGGCTATGAAAGGTTGGCGCCTCGCGCCGCCGGCGAACAGGCGGAGCCGATACCGTCGAGGTGAGCGACATTGCCAAATCCGCCCTCTGCGCCTACATAAGAGGGGCTGACGTCGCTGCGACGGAATTTGGCGCCCTTCGGCGGCCCGCCTTCCCTTTCATGCTTCTCGCCCGCGCCCGCGACCTTTTCGCTCGCGCGGTATCCGTAATTTACCGGCCGTGGCGCCGAGGGAGACTGAGTTTTGGCGAAGGAAGCGACGCTCACGGTCGAGGGCGAGATCGACGAAATCTATCCGGACGGGCGTTTCGGAGTGATGCTCGACAACCAGCACCGGGTGATCGTCTACACCGCCGGCAAGATGCGGCGCTTCCGCATCCGCTCGGTGGTCGGCGACCGGGTCCATGTCGAGATGACCCCCTACGATCTGACCAAGGGCCGGCTCATCTTCCGCGAGCGCACCCCCGGCCAGGGCCCGGGCAGCGGCGCCCGCCGGCCCGGCGCGAAACGATAGACCTTCAAACGACGTTATCGTCCCGAAAGAACGGGACAGGAGACCTACTATGGGCGGCACCCCAGACAGCACCCGCACCCCGATCAAGCCCTTCCTGATCAACAAGGACGAGGAGGGACGCGTGCGGCTGACCCTTCGCGAGACCCGCTACAACGGCCAGGGCTATCCGATCGTCACCACCACCCTTCACGACGAGCCTTTCGCCACCGCCACTGCGGCCCGGGCCTATGCCAAGGAGCATTTCGGCGCCGAGCCGGGGCAGTTCGCGAGCAAGTAAGGTCGCTCGGCGATTGCCGCGGCGCCATCCGTCGAGCGGCGGCGGTCCGCCCCGTCGGCCTTTTGGGTTCGCACAAAGATCACAAAGGCACAAAGGGCCATTGGCGGCGAAGCCGCTGCGGCTGTTCTCCCGGCATGGGATAAAGGTGCTGCGCACCCTTTCGCGCCGGCGCCTTCGTGCCTTCGTGATCTTTGTGCGAGCCCATTCTTTTGGTGGGATGCGCACGGCCCGCGCAAGTCCGGCATCGGCGGCGTTCATGGATCCCGGATCAAGTCCGGGATGACGGCCTGGCTTTGAGCGCCGCCTGAGCGGCGGCGAGGCGGGCGATGGGGACCCGGTAGGGCGAGGCCGAGACGTAATCCAGGCCCGTTTTCTCGCAGAAGGCGATCGAGGCGGGGTCGCCGCCATGCTCGCCGCAGATGCCGAGCTTGAGGCCGGGACGGGCGCCGCGGCCGCGTGTCGCGGCGAGGGCGATCAGCTCGCCGACCCCTTCCTCGTCGATCGAGACGAACGGGTCGCGCTCGAATATGCCCTTCTCGACATATTGGGTGAGGAAGCGCCCGGCGTCGTCGCGGCTGACCCCCAGGGTGGTCTGGGTGAGGTCGTTGGTGCCGAAGCTGAAGAACTCGGCCTCGGCGGCGATGTCGGCGGCCCGGAGCGCCGCGCGGGGAAGCTCGATCATCGTCCCCACCAGATAGCTTATGCTCTTGCGCCATTCCTCGAACACGGCGTGAGCGGTGCGGTCGATCAGGTCGCGGATGATCTTCAGCTCCTGCCGGGTCGCGACCAGCGGCACCATGATCTCCGGAACCGGCGCCTCGCCCTCCATCGCCACGGCAAGCGCGGCCTCGAAGATGGCTCGGGCCTGCATCTCGTATATCTCGGGATAGGTGATCCCGAGCCGGCAGCCGCGATGGCCGAGCATCGGGTTGAATTCGTGAAGCTCGGCGACCCGCCGCTTCAGCGCCTCGACGCTCACTCCGGCGCCCGCGGCGACCTCGGCCAGCTCGGTTTCGCTATGGGGCAGGAATTCGTGGAGCGGCGGGTCGAGCAGCCGGATCGTCACCGGCAGCGGCGCCATGATCCGGAAGATCTCTTCGAAATCGGCGCGCTGGGCCGGGAGCAGCTTTGCCAGAGCGGAGCGGCGGCCCGCCTCGTCCGTGGCGACGATCATCTGGCGGACGTTGGCGATCCGCTCGGAATCGAAGAACATATGCTCGGTCCGGCACAGGCCGATCCCTTCCGCGCCGAACTCGCGCGCGGTCCGGCAGTCGAGCGGGGTCTCGGCGTTGGTCCGGACCCTGAGGCGCCGGACCTTGTCGGCCCAGGCCATGAGGATTCCGAAATCGCCGACCAGCTCGGGCTGGACGGTGGCGACGGCGCCGAGCATGACCTCGCCCGACGTGCCGTCGATGGTGATCGTCTCGCCTTCGCATATCTCGATCCCGCCGACCCGCATCCGGCGCGCCTGATAGTCGATCGAGACCGAGCCGGCGCCGCTGACGCAGGGCCGGCCCATGCCCCGGGCGACGACCGCGGCGTGGCTGGTCATCCCGCCGCGGGCAGTGAGGATCCCTTCCGCCGCGTGCATGCCGTGGATATCCTCGGGCGACGTCTCGATTCGCACCAGGATGACCTTCTCGCCGAGGCTCTTGCGATGCTCGGCGCTGTCGGCATCGAACACCGCCGCGCCCGAGGCGGCGCCGGGCGAGGCGGGCAGGCCCCTGGCGACGACCCGGCGCTCCGCCGTCGGGTCGAGGGTCGGGTGGAGCAATTGATCGAGCGCTTGCGGATCGACCCGGAGCACCGCCTCCTCCTCGGAGATCAGCCCCTCCCCGGCCATGTCGACGGCGATCCGGAGCGCCGCCTTGGCGGTGCGCTTGCCCGAACGGGTCTGGAGCATGAACAATCTGCCGCGCTCGACGGTGAACTCGATGTCCTGCATGTCGCGATAATGGCGCTCGAGCAGGTCGAAGACCCGGGCGAGCTCGGCGAACACGTCCGGCATCGATTCTTCCATCGACGCCGCCTTCGCGCCGGCGGCCTCGCGGGCGGCGCGGGTGAGATATTGCGGGGTGCGGATGCCGGCGACGACGTCCTCGCCCTGGGCGTTGATCAGATATTCGCCATAATAGGCCCGCTCGCCGGTCGAGGGGTTGCGGGTGAAGGCGACCCCGGTGGCCGAAGTCTCGCCCATGTTGCCGAACACCATCGCCTGGACGTTGACCGCGGTGCCCCAGTCGCCGGGGATCGAATTGAGGCGCCGGTAGGTCTTCGCCCGGTCGGACTGCCAGGAGCCGAACACCGCCCCGACCGCACCCCAGAGCTGCTCGTGGACGTCGTCGGGGAAGGGACGGCCGAGCTGCTCCTCGACCAGCTCCTTGTAGCGGCCGGTGAGGCGGCGCCAGTCCCCGGCCTCCAATTCGGTGTCGAGATGGACGCCCTTGTCCTCCTTGGCGATCTCGAGCGCTTCCTCGAAGGCGCCGTGGTCGACCCCCAGGACGACGTCCGAATACATCTGGATGAAGCGGCGGTAGCTGTCCCAGGCGAAGCGCGGATCGCCGGAGATTGCGGCAAGGCCCTCGACCGTCCGGTCGTTGAGGCCGAGGTTGAGGACGGTGTCCATCATTCCCGGCATCGACACCCGGGCGCCGGAGCGGACCGAGACGAGCAAGGGATCGGCCGGGTCCCCGAACGTCTTGCCGCACAGGCCCTCGATATGGGCGATCCCTTCGGCCACTTCGGCGCGAACACCGGCGGGGAAGCTCTCCCCTTCGGCATAATAAAGGGCGCACATCCCGGTCGAGAGGGTGAAGCCGGGCGGCACGGGAAGGCCGATCGAGGCCATTTCGGCGAGGTTGGCGCCCTTGCCGCCGAGCAGCGCCTTGTTCCCCGCCTCGCCGTCGGAGGCGCCGCCGCCGAAGCGGTAGACATAGCGGGTCATGCGAAGGGTCCTTCGCGCAATTGGACGTCATCCCGGCGGAAGCCGGGATCCATGAACGCCGATCGGGCAAGTCCGTCGCCGGCGGTGTTCATGGATCCCGGATCAAGTCCGGGATGACGGTCAGCGCCCACCCTCACCCCTCGATCTTCGAGAAATCGGCGACCTGGTGGACGGCGTGGCGGATTCGGGCGAGGAGGATGAGGCGGGTCTCGCGCTTCTCGGGGTCGGGATCGTTGACGATGACATTTTCGAAGAAGGCGTCGACCGGAGCGCGCAGGCCGGCGAGTGCGGCCATGGCGCCTTCGAAATCCTCGGCCTCGAGGGCGGCGGCGGCCCTGGGCTCGGCGGTGTCGAGCGCGCTGTCGAGCGCGTCCTCCTCGGGCAGCGGCGGGTAGGCGAAGAAGCTGCTTCGCTGGCCGCCGTCCCAGCCTTCCTTCCTGAGGATATTGGCGGCGCGCTTGTAGCCGGCGAGCAGGTCGGCGCCCTCCTGGGTCTCGACGAAGGCCTGGAGCGCCTTCACCCGGGCAAGGAGCCGGACGAGATCGTCCTCGCCGGCGCCGTCTTCCTTGCGGGCGGCGAAGACGGCGTCGATCAGATCGTGGCGAATGCCGGCCTCGCGCTGCTGGACCTTGAGCCGGTCGGCGAAGAATTCGAGCACCGAGTCCCTGAGATCGCCCGCTTCCTCGATGATCGCGCCGCGCTCGATCCGAGGGGTGAGGGCCGAATCCCAGCGGACCACGACACGCTCGCCGTGCCGGTAGGTGAAGGAGCCGACCTCGGCGGTGATCTCGTGATCGTCGTCATCGTCCTCGATCAGATCGGGGAAGGTGACCGTATGGAGCGCCCCGAGCCGCGAGACGATGAGCAGGACCGCGGCCTGGACGAGAACATCGGCGAGAGGGATGCGAAGGCCGCTCCGGGTCAGGATCTGCAGGAAGCCCAGAGCGGCGCGGCGGAGCGCGAACGGATCGCGCGAGCCGGTCGGCTTCTCGCCGATCGAGAAGAAGGAGACGAGGGTGTCGAGCCGGTCGGCGATGTTGACGGCGACCGTGACCGGGTCGGTCGGCACGTCGTCGCCCTGCCCCGCCGGCTTGTAATGGTCGCCGATCGCGTTCGCGACCGCCTCGGGCTGGCCTTGGGCCCGAGCGAGATAGGCGCCGAGCGTGCCCTGGAGCTCGGGGAACTCGCCGACGCTCTGGCTGACGAGATCGGCCTTGGCGAGGCGGGCGGCGGCCTGGACCTGGGCCCGGTCGGCGCCGGGGACGATCCGCTCCTTGACCAGCCACTGGGCCAGCTTCTCGACCCGAAGCGCCTTGTCGGCGACCGTGCCGAGCTTCTCGTGGAAGACGATGTCGCCGAGCTTTTTCGCCTGATCCTCGAGCGGGACCTTCAGATCCTGCTCCCAGAAGAATTTCGCGTCGGAGAGGCGGGCGGAGAGGACCCGTTCGTTGCCCTGGACGATCGAGGCGCCGCCGTCGCTCGCCTCGATATTGGCGGTGCAGACGAAATTGGCGGCGAGGTTGTCCTTCCCGTCCGTGCAGGCGAAATATTTCTGGTTGGTGCGCATGGTGAGCTGGATCACCTCGCGCGGCACGTCGAGGAAGGCGGGGTCGAAGCCGCCGAGCAGGGGCACCGGCCATTCGGTCAGGCCGGCATTCTCGGCGGTCAGGCCTTCGTCGTCGACCAGGGCCAGGCCGGCGGCGGCGGCCGCCGCGGACGCGCCCTCGGCGATAATCCGGCGGCGCTCGGCCGGGTCGACGACGACGTGGCAGGCCTGGAGCTTCTCGACATAATCCTGGGCGCCGCCCAGGGTGATGGTGCCGGCGTGGTGGAAGCGGTGGCCCAGGGTCGCCGCGCCGCTTCGGACTCCGGCGATCTCGAAGTCGACGATCTCCTCGCCGAGCAAGGCGACGATGCCCTGCAGCGGGCGGACCCAGCGCGGGCTCTCGGTCGAGCTCGACGCCTCGCCCCAGCGCATCGACTTGGGCCAGGGGAAGGCCCGGACGATGGCGGGGATCGCTTCGGCGAGGACGGCGGCGGTCGCCCGGCCGGGCTTGTCGACCACGGCGAAATAGACCCCGTCGCGTTCCTCCAGTTGGTCCTGGGTCAGCCCGGTCTTGCGCAGGAAGCCTTCCAGCGCCTGCGGAGGGGCGGAGGCTCGGGGCCCCTTGGTCTCCTCACGCACCGCCGCCGTCTCGGCGGGCAGGCCCCGGGCGATGAGCGCGAGGCGGCGGGGCGTGGCATAGGTCTCGACCGAGTCCGCCTTCAGTCCGGCGCCTGAGAGATGGTCTGAGAAAAGACGCGCAAGATCTTGCTGCGCCTTGCCTTGCATCCGGGCGGGTATCTCTTCCGAGAGCAGCTCGAGGAGGAAATCAGGCATCTAGCCTCTCGCTCCTGAACGCATCTCCAAAGCCGTTATTTCACCCAAAGCACCAAAGGACCAAAGGGGCCCGAGCGGCCAAGCCGCTCCATATTTTCTCGAGGGCCGGGATTGAAGGGCGCTACGCGCCGGGCTCCGCAGGATTCTTTGGTCCTTTGGTGCTTTGGGTGAACCCTTCTTCACGCCGCCCACCCGTTCTTTTCCATCCAGGACTGGCAAGCCCCTTTCGCCAGGTCGCGGACCCGGCCGATATAGGCCTGGCGCTCGGCGACGGAGATCACTCCCCTCGCCTGGAGGATGTTGAAGATGTGGCTGGCCTTGATCGCCTGGTCGTAGGCCGGGAGCGGCAACTTCGCTTCGATGCAGCGGGCATTCTCCTCCGACGCGTCCTTGAACCAGCGGAAGAGCGTTTCGGTGTTGGCGGTCTCGAAATTATAGGCGCTGAACTGCTTCTCATTCTCGAGGAAGACGTCGCCATAGGTGACGCCCTCATCGTTGAAGGCGAGGTCGTAGACGTTGTCGACGCCCTGGACGTACATGGCGAGGCGCTCGAGGCCGTAGGTGAGCTCGCCGGCGACCGGCTTGCAATCGTAGCCGCCGACCTGCTGGAAATAGGTGAATTGAGTCACCTCCATGCCGTCGCACCAGACTTCCCAGCCGAGGCCCCAGGCACCGAGCGTCGGCTGCTCCCAATCGTCCTCGACGAGGCGCACGTCGTGCTTCTTCGTGTCGATGCCGAGCGCCTCGAGCGAGGCGAAGTACAGGTCGAGCACGTCCTCGGGCGCCGGCTTCAGGAGCACCTGGTACTGGAAATAGTGCTGGAAGCGGAACGGGTTCTCGCCGTAGCGCCCGTCCGTCGGGCGGATCACCGGCTCGACATAGGCCGCCTTCCACTCGTCAGGGCCCAGGGAGCGGAGAAACGTGGCCGGATTCATCGTTCCAGCCGCCAATTCGGTGGGGTACGGCTGCATGAGAACGCAGCCGTAGTCGGCCCAGTAGCGCTCGAGGGAGGCGATCATCTCCTGGTAGTTCGGCGGGCTCATGGCCTCACGCCCTCTGCGCGAGCGTCCTCAGGCGGAAGCCGCCGTGGTACTCGTACGAGGACTCGATCATGCTCAGGCATTCGCGCAGTCCGCGCGCGGTCATGTCTGGAGCAGCTGCCTCCGCCAACGG
>DASTFN010000005.1:0-61998 GCA_035719905.1 Allosphingosinicella sp. | reverse complement strand
GAGAAGGGCGCCGGCTACGTCGGAGCGCTAGTGCGGGCAACCAGCCCGCCCTTCGCACGCCTCCTTGCCGGTGCCCTTCTCCCGGCGATCCTGGCCATTGCCGGTATCGAGTACGGACCCTGATGCCGGTCCGAAGCGCCGGGATCCTGCTCTACCGGCGCGATCCGGACGGCGTCCGGCTGCTGCTCGTCCATCCGGGCGGTCCGTTCTGGCGCGGCAAGGACGAAGGGGCATGGATGATCCCCAAGGGGCTGGTCGAGCCGGGCGAGGACCCGCTCGCCGCGGCCCTGCGCGAGTATGAGGAGGAGCTTGGCGCGAGGCCGCAAGGGGAGCCGCAGCGGCTGTGCGAGGTGCGGCAGGCGGGCGGGAAATGGGTGGAGGCCTTCGCCCTCGAAGGCGATTTCGACCCGGCGGATCTGAAGAGCAACGAATTCACGATCGAATATCCCCCGAAGAGCGGCAGCTTGCGCAGCTTCCCGGAGGTGGACGAGGCGCGCTGGTTCTCGTTTGCCGAGGCGCGGGCGAAGATCCTCAAGAGCCAGGCCCCGATACTCGACGCCCTGGAGGCGCTTGTCCAAACCCCGTCATCCCGGGCTTGACCCGGGATCCATGAACACAGCCGTACGAAGCCTCGAACCTCCGTGTTCATGGGCCCCGGCTTTCGCCGGGGTGACGGCGCTCAGAAGCTCAGCATCCCCTCGATCACCGTGACGCAGCGCCCCCCGAGGACCGCTCGGTCGCCATGCTCCCGCCGCACCGTCAGATGGCCGCCGCGCTTACTCGCCTGGAAGGCGGTGAAATGCTGACGGCGAAGCCGGTTGGTCCAGAAGGGCATCAAGGCGGCGTGGGCGGAGCCGGTGACCGGATCCTCGTCCACCCCCCAGGCCGGGACGAACACCCGGCTGACGACGTCGTAGCCCGAATCGGGGGCGCCGGGCGCCGTGACGATCGCCATATAGTCGATCTCGGCGAGCCGCTTCATGTCCGGCCGGCATTTCCGTACCGCCGCCTCGTCGGGAAAGAGGAGGATGGCGACACCCTCCACGCCGTCGCAGCTCAGATACAGCTCCGGGGGCGCCGAGTCGCTGGCCCCGTCGCGGGCTATCACGTCGACGATGCTCGCGCCGTCGCGGGCGATGACGTCGCGCATCTGCGCCTCGGTGGCCCGCTTGACGTTGGTCAGCGGCAGGCTGAGCGCATAGCCGTCGCCCTCCCGGGCGACGGTGAGCAGGCCGGCCTTGCGGGTCCGGAAGACGATGCTGTCGCGTCCCTCCATGAAGACGTGCCCGCTCGCCAGCGTGGCGTGGCCGCACAGGTCGACCTCGGTCGTCGGAGTGAACCAGCGCAGGTCGAAATCGGCCTGGCCGTCCCCGGCCGGGACGGTGAAGGCCGTCTCGGACAGGTTGTTCTCCATCGCGATCGCCTGCAGAATCTCATCGGGCAGCCACTCGAGCAGCGGGACGATTGCGGCCGGATTGCCGGTGAACGGCTTGTCGGCGAAGGCGTCGACCTGGACGAAGCGCAATTCAGGCATCGGGTTGGTCCTCTTTCAGATTGGTGAGGTCGGTCTCCGCCAGCTTGTTGCCGGGCTGGTCGACCTGGCCCTCGGGATCGATGTGGATCAGGATCTCGACGCCGGGGAATTCAGCCTCGAGCTTGTGCTCGACCTCGTCCATCACCCGGTGGGCGTCGGCGACGCTCATCTCGGGATCGACCCAGACGTGGAACTGGACGAAGTCGTGGGCGCCGCTGGTCCGGGTCCTGAGGTCGTGTAGGCCCTTCAGCGCCGGATGGCGGGCGGCGACCTCGACGAAGCGGCGGCGCTTCTCCTCGGGCCATTCCCGGTCCATCAGCTGGTCGACGGCGCGGCTGGACGCGCGCCACGCCCCCCACAGAAGCCACAAAGCGATGAGGATTCCGAAGATCGGATCGGCGCCGGTGAAGCCGAGATACTGGTCGAGGACGAGGGCGGCGATCACCGCGAGGTTGAGCAGCAGGTCGCTCTGGTAATGGACATGGTCGGTCTCGATCGCGACCGAGGCGGTCCGGGCGATCACCCGGCGCTGGTAGGCGAGCAGGCCCAAAGTGGCGAGGATGGCGAGGATGGAGACCCCGATGCCATATTCGGCATTGGCGGTCGGCTCGCCGCCGAGCAGCCGGTCGACCGCTCGCCAGCCGATGCCGAGCGCGGAGAAGGCGATGATCCCGACCTGGGCGAGCGCCGCCAGTGCCTCGGCCTTGCCGTGGCCGAAGCGATGCTCGCGGTCGGCCGGCGTCGAGGCGACATGAACCCCGTAGAGCGTGATCAGCGAGGCGAGCAGGTCGAGCCCGGTGTCGGCCAGCGAGCCGAGCATCGCGACCGAGCCCGTCGCCCAGGCCGCATAGCTTTTGAGCAGGAGCAGGAAGAGCGCCGTGGTGACGCTGGCCAGCGCCGCCCGGGTGGTCAGAGCGCCGTGCGCCTCATGGCGTGGATGGGCGCCGCTCACGGGTAGAGCAGCCCCTCGCTCCAGCTCTCGCCGGCGCGGGTGAAGAGTCGGCGCTCGTGCAGCCGGTGGGCTCGGTCGCTCCAGAATTCGATCCGCTCGGGCTCGACCCGCCAGCCCGCCCAGCGCGGCGGCCGCGGCACGTCGCCGCCCTCGAATCGGCGCCGGACCTCGTCGAAGCGCGCTTCGAAGGCGGCGCGAGAGTCGAGCGGCCGGGACTGGTCGGACGCCCAGGCGCCGAGCTGCGAATCGCGGGCGCGGGTGGCGAAATAGGAATCGGCTTCGGCCTCGGTCACCGGCTCGACGGGGCCTTCGACGCGCACCTGGCGGCGAAGCGACTTCCAGTGGAAGAGCAAGGCGGCGCGGGGGTTGGCGGCCAGCGCCTCGCCCTTGCGGCTGTCGAGATTGGTATAGAAGACGAAGCCGCGCTCGTCGTGTCCCTTCATCAGCACCATCCGAACCGACGGCCGCCCCTCGCAGTCCGCGGTCGCCAGCGCCATGGCAACAGGGTCGTTCGGCTCGGCCAGCCGAGCCTCGGCGAGCCATTCCTCGAACAATGCGTGCGGGTCGTCGGCCATCGCCGCCTCTTGCCGCGTGAGGGCCGGAGGCACAAGCGCGCACCCGTCATTGCGAGGAGCGTGGCGACGAAGCAATCCAGCCAGCGGAGGCGCCGCACTGGATTGCTTCGCTTTGCTCGCAATGACGCTTGCGCGCGACAGGTGCGTTACCCATCTGATACAGTACGGCAACAGTGGACATTTGCACCGGTCTGGAGAACGAAGACGGCGATGGCGGATCTCTATTCACAGCTGGGCGTGAAGCGCGACGCGGGCGAGGCCGAGATCAAGAAGGCCTATCGCAAGCTCGCCAAGGAGCTTCATCCCGACAAGAACAAGGGCAATGCCAGCGCTTCGGAGCGTTTCTCCAAGGTCACCCGGGCCTATGACATCCTCACCGACAAGGACAAGCGCGCCCGCTACGACCGCGGCGAGCTCGACGAGGACGGCAATCCGCGCTCGCCCTTTGGCTATGGCGGCGGCGGCGCTCGCCCGGGCGCCGGGCCGGCGGGCGCCGGCTTCGGCCGGACTCCGGGTCCCGATTTCGGCGGCGGCGAGGAGATCGACCTGTCGGACCTGTTCGACGGGCTGTTCGGCGGCAATGCCGGCCAGCGCCGCGGCGCCCCCGGCGGCTTGGGGGGCTTCGGCGGGTTCGGCACACGCCGGCCGGCTCCGCCGCCGCAGAAAGGCGCCGACTCCGCCTATCGCCTGCCGATCAGCTTCGAGGACGCCGCCGCCCTGAAGGAGCAAAGGGTCACCCTTGCCGGCGGCAAGACCATATCGATCAAGCTTCCGGCCGGAGTCGAGGAAGGGACCAAGGTCCGGCTCGCCGGCCAGGGTCAGCCCGGCCCGGCCGGAAATGGCGACGCGATCGTCGCCATCTCGATCAAGCCGCACCGCTTCTTCACCCGCGAAGGCGACAATATCCGGCTCGACCTGCCGATCTCGCTCGACGAGGCGGTGCTCGGCGCCAAGGTCAAGGTGCCGACCGTCGACGGCCCGGTGATGCTCAGCGTTCCTGCCGGCACCAGCTCCGGCAAGGTGCTTCGCCTGAAGGGCAAGGGCTTCACCGCCAAGGGCGGCCAGAGGGGCGACCAGCTCGTCACCCTGATGATAGACCTGCCGGCCGGCGATGCCGAGCTCGCCCGCTTCGTCGAAGGCTGGAGCGGCAAGGGCACAGGAAACCCGAGGGGCGGGCTGGGCGTCTAGCCTTCCGCATGACCGTCATTGCGAGCGAAGCGAAGCAAGCCAGTATGGCCTCCGATGCTGCACTGGATTGCTTCGTCGCTTCGCTCCCCGCAATGACGGCGGTACCAACTGATCGGATCCTGGCCGCCTGATGCAAGACATCCACCCCGAATCACCGGAAGCCAGGCGCAAGCGGCTCGCCCGGACGCGCGCCCGGCTGGGCAACATGCGCAACAAGATGAAGCCGGGCCAATATCCTTTCGAGGTCGTCAAAAGGGTCGCGATCGGAGTCTATAACGACGGCTTCATCCACGCCGGCAACCTCGCCTACCTCGCCTTGATGTCGCTTTTCCCCTTCGTCATCGTCGCCGCTGCCGTCGCCCGCCTGTTCGGGCAGACCGAGGAGGGGCTCGCCGCCGTCAACGGCATCCTCCAGACCATGCCGCCCGACGTCGCGGACGTGCTGAGCAAGCCGATCGGCGACGTGATCAACGCGCGGTCGGGCGGCCTGCTCTGGCTCGGCGCCGTCATCGGCCTGTGGACCACCGGCAGCTTCATCGAGACCATCCGCGACATCATCCGCCGCGCCTATGGGGTGACTTTCAGCCGGCCCTTCTGGGAATATCGCCTCGGCTCGATCGGGATGATCATCGGCGCGGTGATCGTCGCCATGGTCGCGTTCAGCCTCTCGGTCCTGCTCTCGGGCGTCCAGGAGTTCATCGTCGGCCTGATCCCGCGCGGCGAGGAGCTGGTCGGCCTGTTCACCCTGTTCCGGGTGGTGCCGGCGCTGATGCTGTTCGGATCGCTCTACCTGATCTTCTACTCGCTCACCCCGAAGCGCTACCGGACCGCGCGCTGCCCGAAATGGCCCGGCCCGCTGTTCGTCACCATCTGGTGGCTCGCCACCACCGCCTTGCTCCCGATCGTCCTCTCCGGCCTCGGCGGCTACGACCTCACCTACGGCAGCCTCGCCGGAGTCATCATCGGCCTCACCTTCTTCTTCATCGTCGGCCTCGGCGTGGTGATCGGGGCCGAGCTCAACGCCGCTCTGGCGGAAACGCCCGAAGAAGCCCTAAAGGAGGGCGAGGAGCCTTTCTATAAACGGGAAAGCATATGACCGGACTGATGAGCGGCAAGCGCGGCCTGATCATGGGGCTCGCCAACGACAAGTCGCTGGCCTGGGGAATTTCGAAGCGCCTCGCCGAGCAGGGCGCCGAACTGGCTTTCTCCTACCAGGGTGAGGCGCTGCAGAAGCGGGTCGGTCCGCTCGCCGAACAGGTCGGCTCCGACTTCATGATCGAATGCGACGTCGCCGACATGGCCGACCTCGACCGCCTGTTCGAAGAGCTCAGGGCGCGCTGGGAGACGATCGACTTCGTCGTCCACGCCATCGGCTTCTCCGACAAGAACGAGCTTCGCGGTAAATATGTCGACACGACGCTCGACAATTTCCTGATGTCGATGAACATCTCCGCCTACAGCTTCACCGCCGTCGCCCGCCGCGCCCGCGAGATGATGCCGAACGGCGGCAGCCTGCTCACCTTGTCCTATTACGGCGCCGAGAAAGTCATCCCGCATTATAACGTGATGGGCCTCGCCAAGGCCGCGCTCGAGACCAGCGTCAAATATCTCGCCATGGACCTCGGCCCCGAGAATATCCGGGTCAACGCCATCTCCGCCGGCCCGATCAAGACCCTGGCGGCGAGCGGCATCGGCGACTTCCGCTACATCCTCAAATGGAACGAGTATAACTCGCCGCTCCGCCGCAACGTCACGATCGAGGATGTCGGCGGCGCCGGCCTCTACCTCCTTTCCGACCTCGCCTCCGGAGTCACCGGCGAAATCCACCATGTCGACGCCGGCTACAACGTCGTCGGAATGAAGGCGGAGGACGCGCCCGACATCGCGACGACGTGACCTCTCTTGACCCCTCTCCCTGCAGGGGAGAGGGAGGGGCCCGAAGCGAAGCTTTGGGAGGGTGAGGGCAGGATGAGCTTCAATACCTTCGGCCGGGTCTTCCGCTTCACCACCTGGGGCGAAAGCCACGGTCCCGCCATCGGGGCCGTCGTCGACGGCTGCCCTCCCGGGCTCGCCCTCGCCGAAGACGACATCCAGCCCTGGCTCGACCGCCGCCGCCCCGGCCTCTCCAGCCGGACCTCGCCGCGCCAGGAGCCGGACCGCGTCCGGATCCTCTCCGGCACCTATCAGGGCCGGACCACGGGCACTCCGATCAGCCTCGTCATCGACAATGTCGACGCCCGCCCCAGGGATTATTCGGACATGCCCCCTCGGGCCGGCCATGCCGACTCGGCCTACGATTCCAAATACGGCCTTCGCGATCCACGCGGCGGAGGCAGGGCGTCGGCCCGGGAGACGGCGGCCCGGGTGGCGGCCGGGGCGGTCGCCCGGCTCGTCATTCCCGAGGTGGCCATCGCGGCGCGAATCGCCGCGATCGGCGATTGCGCCGACGAGTCTCGCTGGGAGTCGCTTCTCGACGAAGCGCGTGCCGCAGGCAGCTCGCTGGGCGCCCTGATCGAATGCATCGCGACCGGGGTGCCGGCGGGCTGGGGTGCCCCCGTCTACGCCAAGCTCGATTCCGACCTCGCCGGCGCGCTGATGTCGATCAACGCGGTCAAAGCGGTCG
The DNA here is from genome assembly GCA_035719905.1 of Allosphingosinicella sp. Taxonomy (GTDB): domain Bacteria; phylum Pseudomonadota; class Alphaproteobacteria; order Sphingomonadales; family Sphingomonadaceae; genus Allosphingosinicella. The sequence goes on along the minus strand of DASTFN010000005.1, from coordinate 55,126 downwards.
AGATCGGCGCCGGCTTCGAGGCCGCGCGCCTCCGCGGCGAGAACAATGCCGATCCCTCCCTTGCGGGCGGGATCACCGGCGGCATCTCGACCGGCGAGCCGATCGCCGTCCGCGCCGCCTTCAAGCCGACCTCCTCGGTCGCCCTATTGGGCGTGAAGGGGCGCCACGACCCTTGCGTCGGCCTGCGCGGCGCGCCCGTCGTCGAGGCGATGATGGCCCTCGTCCTCGCCGACCATAAGCTCCTGCACCGGGCGCAGTGCGGATGAGGGCGGCGGCGCCGCTCCTTGCCTTGGCGCTGCTCGGGGCCGCCCCGCCGCCGCAGGTGATGACCCTGCAAGGCCTCGGGCCGCTCCGGATCGGGCTTCCGGCGGCCGAGCTGCGCGCCCGCTTCCAGGCGGTCGCGGGCGAGGCCTATCCCGATCCGGAGGTCGATTGCGCCTATTGGACCTCGCCGCTCTATCCCGGCGTGCAGATGATGGTCTCCGGCGGCCGCCTCGTCCGCCTCGAGACCGAGGATCCGCGCTACCGGACGCCCGGCGGCGCCCGGGTCGGCCTCACCGAGTCGGAGCTTCGCGCCCGCTACGGAGCGAGGATGCGGGTGGAGCCTCATCCCTATATGGGTCCGGAGGGCAAATATCTGATCGTGCGCGCGAAGCGCGAGCCGCTCGGCCTGATCGTCGAGACCTGGGACGGCCGCGCCCGCTCGATGCGAGTCGGCTATTGGCGCAGCGTCCAGCTCATCGAAGGATGCTCCTGACCGTGAGCGGCTGCCGGGTCCGGATCCACGGCCGAGTCCAGGGCGTCTTCTTTCGCAACTGGACGATGGACAAGGCGCGCGCTCTGGGCGTCCGGGGCTGGGTCCGCAACCGCCGAGACGGCAGCGTCGAGCTGGTCGCCTATGGCGAGGACGAAGCCGTCGAAGCGCTGGTCGCCGCCTGCCGCACCGGCCCGCCGGCGGCACAGGTCGAGCGGATCGAGGTCGGGATCGCCGAAGGGGAGGGCCCTCCCTCCGGCTTCCGGGTGACGGCGACGGTCTGAATCGTAGCTCCCCTCCCTGGAAGGGAGGGGTCAGGGGTGGGTCCGCCGAAGGCGGCCGAAACTCCGAGTCGGGGAAAAGTCTCGCTGCGCTCGCCTACCCACCCCCAGCCCCTCCCTTCCAGGGAGGGGAGGCAGGTCAGATCAGGTCGGCGAGATAGTCGCTGAGGCGATCCATGCCGTGCGGAGTCAGCGCGATCGAGTCGCGCCGGATGCGGCTGCGCGCGACCAGCTGCTTGTCGATCAGCCTGTCGATCAGGGCCGGCCCATCCTCGGGATCGACCTGAGCGGCGCGATAGGCCTCCTCGAGCGACACCTCGCGGCCGTCGTCCCCCGCGATGAACAGCGACAGGAGCAGGTCCCACGCCGGCTCGCCGAACAGCCCCAAGGGGAAATATTCGTCGCGCCGCCGGCGCTCCTCGTAGAGCCGCTCAGCCACGGTGCGCAACGACTGGCCGGCTTCGACCGAATAGGGATCGGACAGGACGGCGAGGCGCGCCGAGGCCTGGCGGACTATCGCCAGCGCTGCTTCGAGTCTTGCTGAATGAATTTCGCGCACCACGTATTCCACCCCGCGCGCACATTATCGGATTCCGCGGCGCTGCATAGTGCCTTATTTCGGTTCCCATCAATTCCTCCTCGCCGGCTGGAGCAGGCCCAGGGCCCGGAAGCTCGACCAGCCCGATCGGGCGACGATCACATGGTCGTGGATGCAGATATCGAGCGCCCGCCCCGCCTCGGCGATCCGGCGCGTGGCCTCGACGTCGCCCCTGCTGGGCGTAGGATCCCCCGAGGGATGATTGTGGGCCAGGATCAAGGCCGTCGCCCCCACCTCCAACGCCCGCCGCATGATCTCGCGCGGGTAGACGGGGGTCTCGCTGATCGAGCCTTCGGACAGGGTCTCGTCGTAGAGCAGCCTGTTGCTGCTGTTCAAAAACAGGACACGAAGCCGCTCGGTGGGGAGCAAGGCCATGTCGAGCGAGAGATAGTCGATCAGCTTCTGCGAATCGTCCAGCGTGGGCCGGGCGAAGGCCTCGGTGCGGAGCGAGTGGAGCATGGCGTCGCGGACGATTCCGAGATGCCGAACCGCCGCCGCCCCATCCCCGAGTGCGCGCGCCTGAGCCGCCGGTCCCGCCGCCAGCGTCCCCGCCAGCGACCCGAATTCCGCGACTAGCCGATCGGCCCAGTCGGAGGCGGCGTTCCCGAGCGGCCGGAGGAGCTCGACCAGGATTTGTCGACACCGAACTTGGCCAGGCGCCTCTGATGGTTCCACGTGCCGAAAGCCAGCAGGAAGAGCATCGGATAGCTCCAAAACGCCAGGGCGAAAGCGTACGCCCATCGGATTACTTCCGGATTCGCTAGCTTCACCGCGTGGCCCGCTGCGCCAATAGCTTGAAGCGCCGCTACCCATAAGGGCCACAACCTATCTGCGCGCAACGCGAGCACCAGAAGTGCGCTGAGGATCGCAACGTCAACGATGAGGACGCCTGCCTCAATCGAGCTGTACCGCGTTGCTGCGCCGGAAACGGCGACTCTTGTGAACAGTACGCCTGCAATGAAGATCGCTGCGCCGATCCGTTCTGGCGGGCCTCCCCGCCAAAATGCGTAGCCGCAGCAGAGGAGCAGGACGACGTCGAAGAAGAGGTTGGTGACCATACCCGACCGAAACACATGGCCATTGAAGCGTCAAATCTGATCACCACTAATTTCCTTAGGCGACGATCTGCAGGTGCCGGGTGTCGGCGGCGGCGCTCGGGGGCTTCGGCACTTCATCGCCGAATGAGACAGTGCGAAGCCCGACTTGAATCTTCGCTTCGCTCAGCCGGTTGTGAGTCTCCACAATGTCGCAGCGTGCGCGAGCCAGCGATGCAAAGGCAGATGCCGCGACCTCAAAGGCATCGTGCGCGACCAGAGCGGAGACGTTTGCCTCGGTGCGCGCCGAAATAAGAGTGCCGTGGAATTCAGCGGCACGGGCAAGGGCCTCGTCGATCGCTTTCTCGACCGCATAGAGGCTTTTGGCCACCTTCGTGGCGGCATCCCGGCGTGCTTTGAGCATGATATCTCCCTGTTCGCGGAACGCAGTTCCGCGGCTTTGAACTCGGTGATGTAGGTGCCGACCCCACTTCGCCGGCTCTGATCCCGGGGCCCAGGACGTCGAGGCCGATGCCGCCCAAGGCAGGGCCTCCACGTCAGCCTCGTCAACCACGCAAGGTCGCTAGGCCCCGGTGCCGGTCGAGAGCGGTAGCTTGGGAGCCCCTCCCGGCGCTGCGACGGGAGGATTGCTCCTCCGCATCGGCCGCCGGACACCCGCTTGGCGCTGCCCGCTCTCGATCGGTGCATCCGAATGAGCGGCAAGCGGGCGCGCTGGCAATGTCCAATGGTTGGTATACCAACGGCTGGTTGGTAACCTGATGTTCGGCTCAGGTTGAATCCGCGAGGGCGGATCGCTGGCTCTTGAGGTGATTTGAACGCGGCGAGAGCACCGGAGAGCTGATGGTGTTCCTCAAGCTGGCGGGGCAGTCACGCGCTAGAGGGGCGTGACTTTTCGAGCGCAGCTCAGGCGTGAGTGAGCCTGCCGAGCGCTTCAATCGCGGAAACCAGGGCTCCGAAGGCCAATGCCACGCCGATGGCGATGACCGCGATCCACATCAATCTCGTCGCCCAATTGAGGTCGCCCGGCTTCGATGAGCCCATCGGGAGCTGGAAAGTCGGGCTTCCGCCCGGAGTGGCCACCCGGAAGAAGGCTTGCTCCTCGCGCATCGATCCGCCGGCCGGCTCGTGCGGCTGCCAGCCGCTCACGATCGGCGGAACGAAATTGTACGGATCGGTGGGCGACCGCGAGTTCGGAGGTGGATACGCCACCGCGGGCGAATCCTCGCGGCCCTCGTATTCGGCGAACACCTTGGCGGCCGTGCGACGGTCGCCGACGTCGAGCGTGCGCATCGCGGCCTTGATGTGCTGGTCGACCGAGCCCGGCTCGATTCCGAGGATCGGCGCGATCTCTTTGGACGTCCGGTGCGCGTAGACATGCCTGAGACAGGCACGCTGTTGGTCCGTCAGCCTGGCGATGCGTTTTAGGTCCATGGGCGGATGTGATTATCGCTTAGGATGGGCTTCTGCACAATGGGGCAGGAAGAGACCGCAATTCAAGCGCGTCAACGAACGCCCGCCCGGTTGGTTTCAACGCTAAAGCCTTGGATTCGATAGCCGACGCTAGGGCTAGGCGGCGAATCCCGTCACGAACTCGGCCGTGGCGGCGCGAAATCGGGTGAGTCGGTCGTCGACATTGGCGAAGCCGCTCTCGACCGCGTCGATCTCGCTGGCGACGCTTTCGGTGTCGTGGCGAATCGACGCGATGGTCGCCGACATGCTGTCCGCGGCCAGCGCGGTCTCGTCGACGGCGGCGGTGATCATGGTCACGGTCTGGGCCTGGACCTCCATCGCCTCGCGGATCCGCTCGGCGGAAAGCTGGACGTCCTCGACCGTCTTCTGGATCGATCCGTTGGCGTCGACGGTCTGGCGGGTGGCTTGCTGGATGGCCGATATCTTGCCGGTGATCTCGTCGGTCGCCCGGGCGGTCTGGCTGGCCAATGACTTCACCTCCTGGGCGACGACGGCGAAGCCGCGGCCGGCGTCGCCGGCCCTCGCCGCTTCGATGGTGGCGTTCAACGCGAGCAAATTGGTCTGGCCGGCGATGTCGCGAATGAGGCCGAGGATCGATTCGATCGCCTCGACGTGGCCGGACAAGGCCTGGCTCGCCTGCATCGCCTGGCTCGCTTCCTCGCCGGCGCGGACGGCGACTCCCGCCGCGACCTCCACTTCGGCCCTCGCATCCTCGATCGCCCGGATCAGGCCGGCCGCGGTCTCGGCCGCGTCGCGCATCGCCAGCGCCGACTGCTCGGCGGCCTCGGCCACTTCGGCAGTCTTGCCGAGCATCCCCCGGGCGGAGGCGGCGGTCTGGCCGGTCTTCTCGCGAAGCCTCGCCGATTCGCCGGTCGTCGAGTCGACCAGGCCGGCGACGTCGCGCTCGAACGCCTCGCTGCTTCGCCCGCGCGCGGCGGCGGCGTCATTGGCCTCGAGCAGAGCGAGCTGGGCGAGGATGATGTCGCTTTCATAGGCGGCGAGCCGCTGCAGCGCCTCGAGCGCCCGGCAGAAGCCGGCCTCGTCCTCGAAGCGGGCCCGGAAGCCGGAGCAGAGCGAGGCGACCAGCCGCGCCCGCCGGTCCATCTCCTGCGGAACCGAGCTTCCCCGGGCGTAGATATCGAAACCGAGCCGGGCCACTTCGTGGATCCAGGCCGAATCGACCGGTCGGGTGAAGCTCTCGCGGGTGCGCCGGGCCGCGGCCTCGCCGCCGCTGGCCAGCACCGCCGTCTCGATCAAATCGTCCGCCTGCGCCCACAGCCAGGCCAGCTCGCGCTCGAACTCGCCGTCGGGATTGTATTCGCGCAGGCGGTGCGCGACCTGTTCGTCGGTCAGCTTCTGCAAGATTTTCCCGTCCCGGTGGTGGAAGGCGTCGGCCATGGTCCGAAGCTCCGCTGAGTCCGCCCCTTGTCTAGCATCGTCACGGTAAAGGAAGGCTTAGGGCGGCCGCTCAGGCGGCGAAGCGCTTGACGAACTCGGCGGCGGCCGCCTTGAAGCGGGCCATCTCCTCGTCGACATGGCCGAAATTGCTCGTCACCCCGTCGATCTCGCGGGCGACATTCTCGGTGTCCTCGCGGATCGCCGCGATGGTGGCGGACATCGAGTCGGCGGCGAGCGCGGTCTCGTCGACGGCGGCGGTGATCATGGTCACGGTCTGGGCCTGGACCTCCATCGCCTCGCGGATCCGCTCGGCCGAGGTCTGGACGTCCTCGACCGTCTTCTGGATCGAGCCATTGGCCTCGACGGTCTGACGGGTGGCCTGCTGGATCGCCGCTATCTTGCCCGTGATCTCGTCGGTCGCCCGGGCGGTCTGGCTGGCCAGCGACTTCACTTCCTGGGCGACGACGGCGAAGCCGCGGCCGGCGTCGCCGGCTCTCGCCGCCTCGATGGTGGCGTTCAAGGCGAGGAGGTTGGTCTGGCCGGCAATGTCGCGGATCAGGCCGAGGATCGATTCGATCGCCTCGACATGGCCGGACAGGGCCTGGCTGACCCGGGCGGCGTCGGCCGCCTGGCCGCCGGCGCGGACGGCGACCTCGCCGGCCAGCTCGACCTCGCGGCGGGCGTCCTCGATCGCCCGAATGAGGCCGGCGGCGGTTTCGGCGGCGTCGCGCATCGCCAAAGCGGATTGCTCCGCCGCGGCGGCGACTTCGGAGGTCTTGCCGAGCATTCCCCGGGCCGAGGCCGATGCCTCGGACGCCTGGGCGCGAAGCATCCGGCTGTCGGAGGCGGTGCGCTCGACCGCGCTGACCACGTCCTCGGTGAAGCCCTTGCCGTGCGCCCGCCGGCTCTCGCGCTCGGCGCGGCCCTGGAGAAGGCTGAAATGGGCGGCGAACATGTCGGCTTCGAGCAGGGTCGCCGTGGTCAGGCAGCGGGCGAGCCGGCCGAGCCGCTCGGGATCGTGGCTCAATTTCTCGACGAGGATGTCGTGGCCTTCCTCGGCGGCGGCGCTGATCGCGGAGATCAAGGTGGTCAGCGAGACGTGGGTCGACTGCGCCTCGAGCACATAGCCGCCGACCATGTCGGCCCAAGCCTGGCCGCGGACGTCGGTATATTTGGCGGCGAGATAGGGGAGGATCTTGCGGACGTTCTCGTCCATCTCGGCTTCGGAGAAAGCGGCGTTGACCTCGGGAGCGCCGGCCAGGTGGGTCCAGAAGCGGCGGGCGACCCGGACCGAATCGTTGGCGAGCAGAGCGGCGACCTCGCGGCAATTGGCCTCGAGGCCGCCGTCGACGTCGAACAGGGAGATCCGGTCCGCCACCATCACCTGGGTGAATTCCGCGCTCATTTACAAAGCCTTTGCCCGCGTCCGAGTTAAGCGCCGGTTCTGGCGGCTAAGGGTTAAGATCGCGTTAGCCATTCGGTTCGGGGCCGACATGAAAAAGCGTGGCCGGACCAGGCGGCGTCGAGAAAAATTCGGTGCCGGACACCGAATTTTCCGGGCTTTTGCGATTACCCCGTTTTCCAAATCGCCCGATCTCAGGAAGATGGTTAATAACTGAACCAATCTCAAAGGCTTAGCGTTGTGCAGGGGCCAGGAGAACGAGCATGCCCGCTGAAGCCGCCGCGATGAGCCGCGAGTACGTCCCGCCCCCGCACCAGGCGCGGGTCGACGCCATCCAGGCGGCGATCCGGGCGGAGGGGCCAGGGCGGCCGGGGCTGTTCCGGGCGCCCCCGGTTCGTCCGGCCCGCTCGGAGCGCGAGATCGACCTTCGGGTTGCGGAGGAGGTGGAGCTTGCCGCCCGCCATATCGAGCAGGTCGGAGCGGCCCTCGTCGCCGACCCCGCCTTCCTCCACCGCCACGGCGCCGCGCTCCAGGCGCTCGACCTGATCAACCAGAACCTGCGCCACCTCGCCTCGATCGTCGCCGCCGCCGACAAGGAGGCGGCGGCGGAGCGGATCAGCCTCGAGGAGCTGAGACGCCGGCTGACCCGCAAGTCGATCCGGGCGATCGGGAGCCAGGCATGAAGGATCAGGCCGGGCCATCCCAAACCCGCTCGCCCTGAGCTTGTCGAAGGGCTTTCCTTCCCGTCGCAAGGGGGAAGAAGAGGGCTTCGACGGGCTCAGCCCGAACGGAACCTGTAAGCGCCCGCCCTTGCATCCCCCCGCATTGCCCGTAAAAGCGCGAGCCAACAGGAAGGCTCTTATGTCCCGCAACCCCGACCGTCCGCTCTCGCCCCATCTTTCCGTCTACAAATGGGGGCCGCACATGCTGGTCTCGATCCTTCATCGGGTGACCGGCGCCGGGCTCGCCACCGTCGGCGCCGCGGCGCTGGTCTGGTGGCTGGTCGCCGCCGCCTCGGGCAAGGAGGCCTATGAGAGCTTCGCCGGCTGGGCGACGTCGTGGGTCGGGATCGCCATCGCGGTCGGGCTGAGCTGGGCCTTCTTCCAGCATATGCTCTCGGGCCTTCGCCACCTCGTCATGGACATCGGCGCCGGCTTCGAGATCGAGCGCAACAAATTCTGGGCGGCGATGACCCTGGCGGGGGCGCTTCTGCTCACCGCGGGCCTGTGGCTCTATATCGTGATGGTGAGGGGAGCATGAGCGTGGAGACGATTGAGACCGGCGAGGCCGGCCCCGCCGCCGGGCCGGCGCTCGAGACTCCCCTGGCGCGGGTGCGCGGCCTCGGCTCGGCGCGCGAGGGGGCCGAGCATTGGTGGCACGAGCGGGCGAGCTCGGTCGCGGTGCTTCTGCTCTTCGTCTGGCTGATCGTGTCGCTGCTGCGCCTGCCCGCGCTCGACCATCGCGGAGTCACCGAATGGCTGAGGGACCCGCTCGCCGCGGTGCCGATGCTGCTGCTGATCGCGGCCACCTTCTGGCATCTGAAGATGGGCCTTCAGGTGATCGTCGAGGATTATGTCCACGACGAGGGCAACCGCTTCCTGTCGATCCTGCTTATCAACTTCGCCGCCGTCGGCGGGGCCGCCTTCGCCATCTTCGCGGTCCTGAAGATCGCCTTCGCGGCGACGGGGCTGCCGCGCTGAGCCCAGCCGCCCAGCCGCAGCGAAGCGATTGCCCGCAATCGCGAGCAGCGACTGGAGTCGGCGCAGGCCGGCCGGGCGGGCGTCCGGCCTAAAGCCGGACGAACCGCTTCGACGTCACGGCGCGGCCGCCCGCGCCTCTTCCAGTCCATCTAGAGCCTTCGGACCCTCGGCTCCGCCCGCTCGGGCGCCAGCAGAAGCTCGCTCATCGCCCAGATCATCGCGTCGGCGCGGTCGGGGCTTCGTCCCGGCCCCTGATAGTCGCCGCCGAGCACCAGCCCCGCGAGCTGCTTCTCGAGCTCGGGGAAATGGCCCGCCAGCTTCGCCTCGCCGCTTTCGAAGAAAGCCGCGATCGGCTCGGCCCGGCGCGCCTTGCCCACCTTCGCGTGCACCCTTTTGACTCCGAGCCGGAGGCCCGCTCCGCGAAGCACCGCCTCGACCATCTCGCCGCCCTGATTGCCCTCCGCGACCACCCGGTCCGCCGCCCAGGCCTCCGTCGCTCCGGCCACCTTGCGCGCCCATTGCTCGGGGGAGAGCCCGCCGGCGCTATGGTCGCCGAGCACCCGCGCGATCCCGTCCCGTCCCAGCCCGCAGGCGATGATCCCACATTCGTTCCCCTCCGCGGTCACCGGCGGATCGACCCCGACGACGACCCGCTTCAGGGCCCCGCGCTCGACCCCGCCTGTTCTCGACGACTCGATCAGCGCCTGCGGCCACAGCGCCCCTGGCAGGTCCTCGAGCAACTCGCCGAGCAGCTCCTGCCGGCCGAGCCGGGTTCCGCGATAGACCTTGTCGGCCCAGCGCAGGAACGAGGCGGCGTTGTGCGGATTGGCGAAGCTCGTCCCCCGGGTTAGCACTATCTCCGGCGATTCGAGCACCGCCCGGAGCGCCTGAACCGGCTTCGGAGTCGTCGTCACCACCACCTGCGGCCTTGCGCCCGCGCGCATGGTCAGCATCAGATTGTCCCAGGCGTCCTGCGCCTGCCGCCATTTCGCAAGCTCGTCGCACCAGGCGTAATGATGCTCGGCGCCGCGCGGAGAATCGCCGTCGGCGCCGGAATAGACGAACGCCTCCGCTCCGCTCGCGAAGCGGATCCGGCCGAGTCCCGGCTCCCATCGGACCAGCCGCCGCTCGTCGCCCTCGCGCGCCACCGCGAGTAGCCCGCTCCGCCCCTCGATCATCACCCGCCTCGCCTCTTTGGGATTGGCCGCGACGAGCGCGATCTTCGCCTCCGGACAGCGCCGGGCCTTCTCGCTCACCCATTCCGCCCCGGCCCGAGTCTTGCCGAAGCCGCGGCCGGTCAGCATCACCCACACCATCCACCGGTCATGGTCGGGAATCTGGCCTTTATGCGCCCAGACCGGCCATTCCTCGTCCAGCGCCTTGACATATTCCTCTCCCGCCGCCGCCAGCGCCGCCCGCCTCGCCTCCGGCGCCAGCGCCCGAAGCCGGGCCAGCAGAGCCTTGCCCTCGTCGCTCATTCTTCCCCTCCCTGGAAGGGAGGGGCCAGGGGTGGGTCCGCCGAAGGCGGCCGAAACTCGGAGCCGGCAGGCTCGCTCCGCTCGCACCCACCCCCAGCCCCTCCCTTGCCGGGAGGGGAGTCTCCCTCCCGCGCCTTCATCAGCTTCTCGTGCCGCTCGATCGCCTCGATCTTGGCGAGGATGGAGTCGCAGGCCTGGCTGAAGGTCCGCTCGGGCGGCCCCTTGCGCCGCCCTTTGCCGCTTCGCCCAAATTTGCGGGCGTCGATATGGGCGAGGATTTTCATCGCCATCGCCGGATCGAAGGGCACAGCCTCCTCCTCGATCCCCGCCGCCTCGGCCTCGCCGGGCCTCCGCATCAAGGCGTGGGCGTGCGCCGCCAGCCGGTAGGTGAGGGCGACGTCCGCCTCGTTCAGCGCCCGCTCGCACTCGCGGGCGAAGGCCGGCCATTTGCGCACCCGCTCGTGGACCGAGGCCGGCTGGAATCCCACCGCCAGCGCGCAGGCGTCGAAATTCCCGGTCGCCGCGAGCCGGGCGAGGAAATCGGCCTCGATCCGCGACGTCCAATGCCCCTCGCGAGTGAGCGTCACCTGCATCCGCCCCCGCGAGTTGCGCCGAAGCACCGGCTCCGCCTCCCCCGCCGGCTTGCGCCCCGGCCGCAAATAGCCGCCGAGCGCCTCGGGATCGGTCGGCAACTTCCCCTTGATCCCGAACGGCTCCAGGAACGGGCTCTCGGCCCCGGAAAGCCGCGCATCCGCCGCCTCGGCCGCCGCCCGCACCGCCCGAGCGAACTCCGGATGCCGCTTCATCCGGTTGTTGAACAGATCCGGATGCCCCAGCGCCCGAGCCGACGCCCGCGCATTCCCGGTCTCACGAACGAGGGCGAGAAACGTCTCGCCGAGCGCGGGAGTCCACAGGCTCTTCCGCCCGCGCCTCCGCTCATCCTGAGCCCCGTCGAAGGACCTTTCACCCTCAGCCATCTCAACCCGCTCTTACTCAGCCCTTCCCAACCGCTCATCCCGAGCTTGTCGAAGGACCTCCGCTCAAAGAACGAAAGAAGAACATGAGAATCCCTGCCTTACTCCTTCAGTTTGATCCGGAATGGAGCCAAGCCGCCCCTAAGCAGCGCGGCGAACGCGAAGCGTTCGCGAGCAGCGCATGGAGTCGGCGCAGGCCGGCCGGCGCTGTTTGGGGACAGCTGTTTGGGGACACGTACTTTTTCGCGGAAAAGTACGTGTCCCCTTTTTGCTCGGGCCCTGCTCCAATTCGCTCGAGCTCTGCGATAATCCGTGGATGGGGTAGGAGCAGCTTCGCGCTCAACCCCGGGCCAGCCGCCGAGCGTCGCGCTTAAGCGCCGCCATGCACGCCTCGCCGCCGTCGATCGATCCCACGTCCTGGTCCACGACGAGCTCGATCTTCTTCGCCAGCGCCTTGAGGTCCGGCGCCGGCGCCCGCAGCAGCCGGCGAAGCGCCGGGTCCAGCGCGTCGAGCCGCGCGTCCATCTCTCGCTCCACCGCTGTTTGGGGACACGTACTTTTTCGCTGAAAAGTACGTGTCCCCTTTTTGCTCGAAGCCGTCGAAGCCGGAGGCGATACGGCGGCTGTTGGTGGAAGCGCTCTCGAAATAAGGATGTTCGGATGGCGACCTATCGAGAAATCATCGAATGGATTCGCGCCCGCTACGGCTTCTTAGCCCAAACCTGCTGGATTGCCGACGTGAAGGAAGAGCACGGGCGCACTCGCTCGACAGCGCCGAACCGGATTGACCCGGCCGGCAAGGTGAAGCCGTGCCCGCCTCACCGGCGTGACGCGATCCGGGAAGCACTGGCTCACTTCGGGATGATCTGAGCGTCCTGCGGGCAGAGCTAAACCGGGACAGTATACATTTTCTGAAGTTGTCGCTGTTCAGCGGGGCTCAGGGAAATTGGATACTGTCCCCTTTTTCCCAAGGTTATGCGTCGACTTCTTCACTCTCTGGCTTTGTTCGTTCCGACGGCCACCTCATCAGTTCACTATCCCCCTGCTTAGCAAGAAATCCTTGCATGCTTTCAGAGACAGGCCCTTCTACAAAGAAGTTTCCAAAGCGCTGGCGGAACATGGCCCAGCGAGTAGAAAGCAACCCACTCCGCCGCGCGCTCGGACAGACCCAAACCCATTGTAGGCCCCAGAACGGGGGGTCTGTCGTGTCGTCAGGCTCACGCAAGCGGAACGCAGCAGCGCCCAAAATAACGCCCTCATCATTCGCAAGGAGGAAACCTTGGACGTGGGGGTCCGGATCGCCCTCTGGGCTTTGCCATTGGACGAAATCGAACCCCAGTTCCCTTCGAAATGCGCTGGCGCGGCGGTAGATTTCGAGATGCTTCCACTTGGGCGAGGCGCACGTGACCAACTCCACATCAGCGTCCGATCCTATGGCCTCGCTCATGCGCGGGTTCGGCTGAGGGTCGAGGGCATACATGCGCTTGCGATGCTCCGCACGATGCGCGGCGCTGGAGTCGGGATCGCCTCGCCGCCAGGTATAGCCGCAGGCGCCACACTTGGTTTCCACCGGAGCGCCACGCCTTCGATACTTTGGTCCATTGATCGTAAGCGAGTGAACGGATTCGTCCTCATTAAACCACACTTCAAATCTGTACCCATTTTCGAACTTGCCTCGCTTGATCTCTCCAAGCTTCCATGGGCCGTCTCTGACTTCCAAAGTGGTCGAAGATTTGTGTCGAAGCTTGGAAGCCCAGAAGAGGTCGAGTTCAGAATTTGTAACAAGCCGCTTCTTTGTGATTGCGGGCCGAAGCCGATCAATCAATGGGCTGGCGTCAAAGCCGAAGCCCATCCGTTCCAAATCCATTAGAAATGAAGCTGCATCGGCCGCGGAAAGCGCACGGTGTAAGAGGGTGTCGATAGATCGCATCGAGGGGCGGTCTGCTACCAAACTCCATTGATAGCCGCGAGCCTCCGATAGTGCCTTCAGATCCAGGCCGGACCTGTGTCGCAGCACCCGAGGGTCTAAGTCATATGCCAAGTCTTCAAGCTGGAACTCATACATCCAACCGTCGCTTGCGATCCGCTCCATAATCTGCCGTGCGCTATAGCCGCTGCAACGTCGCGGGGGCTGATTTAGGGCGGTCCATACCGCCGCGAGTTGTTCTTGGGTGATCTCAGACATCGCTTGGCCTCTAGCAGCCGATCGTTGGGGGAACGCACAATACCCGTTGGCCGGCGCCGTGCTACTGCTACAAACTGTTTTCCACAGCTTTTGCGCGCTCTGCAGAGGATCAAGCGCGCCGGGTATCCTTCTGCCCACCCACGAGAACAACCCTAAACCCGAGCCCGCCGCAACGCCGCGTTGATCCGGGTCTGCCAGCCCGAGCCGGCCGGCTTGCCTTCCTCCGGCTAACGTCCTCAGAAGGCTAGGACCTGCGCAGCTAGGCGCCTCAAGGGCCCACTATCAAACAAGCTAGCCGAATAATTGGTCGTTTTGTTTTCAATGGCTTAGTCGACGAGTGATGAGCGGTTTTAACTTGGTGGAAGGGCAACGACTCGGAAATTGGGGCTCATTCCGTCTTAGACCAAATCGCCAGGAAGCCCGTGGCGAGACAAAACGCAGTACCCACGTCATTTTTGTGCATCGAGCCCCACCGCCTCGCTACGGGGCTTAAAATACCTTGCGTCCTAAGTGTCTAGATCAACTACTTTCTTTGTCCGGTTAATCTCGCAAAAAGGACTTGCCCCCGCTTGTGCGAGCTTCCACGAGTCAATTGAGCCACTCGAACGCCTCGGAGGCAATCGACCGTGGAGTTGAATGCCACCGCTCAGATCATCCTCGCCCTGTTATCGGGGCTGGGGCTGCTGCTGAAAGGCGTTGCCGCCGTCGTGACGGCCCTGAGGCAGCCGTCCTCGCCGCCTGAGGGCCGCCACTGCATCGCCCCGCCCAAGTCCTAAGTGCGGCCAAGTCCTTCCCTTTTTAGGGGGACACAATACTTTGTCGCCTTTCGAATCAGGTATTGTGTCCCCTTAATTTGCCGGTCCCCGGAGGAAGAATGCGCAAGGTTGATCTCGCCGCCTGGGGGCTCCAGCAGCATATCGAGAAAGAGAAGCATGATGGCCGCGCGTTGCTGTTTGGTGCGCTCCTGATCCTTATTCATCTACTAAACGTGCAACCCGCTGAAATTTCCGCAGCTGGCCTAAAGATCCAAATAGAAGACGTGGCGGTACTGCGTGGGGTGTTCGCATTTATTTTTCTCTACTTTGCTTACAGATCAATCCTCTCTCGCGGTGACGCCTACGACTATTATCCCGTCTATCATCCGTATGCAGAGCTAAGGCGCGAGATCATCTTTGCTCGTAGAGGCAAAAATCATAATAAAAGTGCGCAAGAAATAAAAGCCAAGGCTCGCTCACAGAAATGTTTCGAGGATGCGATTAAAGCACCCTTTTATATTGGGATAACGGTCGTAGTGCTCAGCGCACTGCTTCTCGCTGTAACGGACTGCTATGCGATCCTCCTCTATGTTGCACAAAATTTTCCTAGATTACTGTATTGAATGCCCCCTTTGCGCCCATCTCGCCCCTTTGCGTGAACCCGTCCCTTCGCCTTCCGCCGCCTCGTTGAACCCGCCACCCTTGCAACCCCGCCCAGAGCCTAAAAGCGTGGCCAAATCCTCCCCCAGCCGCGAGTGCCCCCCACGCCCACAGCCTGCAAGATCGTCGACCACCGCTACGACCTCCGATCATCCTGAGCAGCCGCTCGCGCGGCAGGCGGACGGCGGTGTGTCGAAGGGTCGTCGGCGCCGGCAGGTCGGGGCTTTGGGCGACGATGGGGGCGGCGGGGCAGGGGCTGAAGACGGCCTGAGCCGCCGCGCCTCGCGAGCGGCTCGGCGGCCTCCCGGACGCTACAGCTTCAGCCACCGCCTTCCGAGCTGCGAAAGCTCCAGGGTCCGCAGACGCCTCTTCGTGGTCACTTTCAGTGACCGCGCGCTTGCCGGCCATTCCCTGCCCCGCAGCCGCTTTGCAAGAGCGGCAGGGCATCGCCTCCCCCAGCAGCCCCTTCGCGCCATTCGTGATCTTTGTGCGAACCCATTCCTCCCCCGCCGCCCGCACCGGTGCCGGTCAAGCTTGCATCCCCCATCGTCCGGCCTAAAAGCGCGGCCAAGCCGTCCCACCAGCCGCGAGCGCCCCGCATGCCCAGCACCCCTTCCGCCTACAAGATCATCGACCATCGCTACGACGTCGTCGTCGTCGGCGCCGGCGGGTCGGGGCTTCGGGCGACGATGGGGGCGGCGGGGCAGGGGCTGAAGACCGCGTGCATCACCAAGGTGTTCCCGACCCGCTCGCACACCGTCGCCGCGCAGGGCGGCATCGCCGCCTCGCTCGGCAACATGGGGCCGGATCACTGGACCTGGCACATGTACGACACGGTCAAGGGCTCCGACTGGCTCGGCGACCAGGACGCGATCGAATATCTGTGCCGGGAGGCGCCGGCGGCGGTCTATGAGCTCGAGCATGCCGGGGTGCCCTTCTCGCGGACGGCGGAGGGCAAGATCTACCAGCGCGCGTTCGGCGGGATGATGCAGAACATGGGGGCGGGGCCGCCGGCCCAGCGGACCGCGGCGGCGGCGGACCGGACCGGGCATGCGATGCTCCATTCGCTCTACCAGCAGAGCCTCAAATACGACGCCGACTTCTTCATCGAATATTTCGCCATCGACCTCGTCATGGAGGGCGGCGAGTGCCGCGGCGTGATCGCCTTGTGCCTCGAGGACGGGTCGATCCACCGCTTCTCGAGCCAGGCGGTGGTGCTTGCGACCGGCGGCTACGGCCGGGTCTATTTCACCGCCACCTCGGCCCACACCTGCACCGGCGACGGCAACGCCATGGTGCTTCGCGCCGGCCTTCCGCTCCAGGACATGGAGTTCGTCCAGTTCCATCCGACCGGCATCTACGGCGCCGGAGTCCTGATCACCGAGGGGGCCCGGGGCGAGGGCGGCTATCTGACCAATTCGGAAGGGGAGCGCTTCATGGAGCGCTACGCCCCGTCCGCGAAGGATCTGGCGTCGCGCGACGTCGTCTCCCGCTCGATGGCGATGGAGATAAGGGAGGGCCGAGGGGTCGGCAAGGACAAGGACCATATCTACCTCCACCTCGACCATATCGACGCGAAGATCCTGGCCGAACGCCTGCCGGGGATCACCGAGACCGGGAAGGTGTTCGCGGGGGTCGATTTGACCCGGCAGCCGCTGCCGGTGCTGCCGACCGTCCATTACAACATGGGCGGGATCCCGACCAACTTCCACGGCGAGGTGGTGACGCTGAAGGACGGCAATCCCGACAGCGTCGTGCCGGGCCTGTTCGCGGTCGGCGAGGCGGCCTGCGTCTCGGTGCACGGGGCCAACAGGCTCGGCTCGAACAGCCTCATCGACCTCGTCGTCTTCGGCCGCGCGGTCGGCCACCGGGTCGGCGAGATCCTCAAGCCGGGCAGCGCCCATCGGCCCTTGCCCAGGGGCTCGGAGGAGATGGCGCTCGGAAGGCTCGACAAGCTCCGCTTCGCCGCGGGGGAAAGCCCGACCGCCCGGATCCGCGACAGGATGCAGCGGGTGATGCAGGCCGATTGCGCCGTCTTCCGGGCCGAGGCGACCCTGGAAGAGGGCAAAAGCAAGATCGACGAGGTCTACAGCCAGATGGCCGACGTCAAGGTCACCGACCGGAGCCTGATCTGGAACACCGACCTCGTCGAGACCCTCGAGCTCGACAACCTCATCGCCCAGGCGGTGGTGACCATGCATTCGGCCGCCAACCGCAAGGAAAGCCGCGGCGCCCACATGCACGAGGATTATCCCCAGCGCGACGACGCCAATTGGATGAAGCACACAATCGCCTGGTTCGAAGGCTGGGGCGGCCAGGGCGGCGGGGTGAAGATCGATTACCGGCCGGTCCACGAATATACGCTGACCGACGAGATCAAATATATCGAGCCCAAGGCGCGGGTTTACTGATCCCGAACGCCGAGGATCGCACGCTGGCGATTCGGCCCGATTTATGTTTCATTCGCCGCGGGGGGATGAGACGTGGTCGATTCCGACTCGAACGACGAACGGATCAGCCTGGCATCGGCAAGGGCTGCGGTGGGTGAGCCGCCGCTGAGCGCCTCGGGTCATTCGGGGCGTCCGCCGCCGCCCGCCGCCGCCCGCCGTCGCTCGATGAAGGCCGGCCGGTTCGGAGCGAACGCCGGCCTTGCCAGCATCATCGGCGACGACGACCGGACCATCCTGTTCGAGACCCGCAACCGGCCGGAGCGGATGATCTGCGCGCTTCGGATCCGGGCCGCCGGGCGCCTGTTCCACGGCAGCGGCTGGCTGGCCGGGCCCCGCCTGGTGATGACCTGTGGCCATTGCGTGTTCCATCCGGCGATGAACGGCTGGGCCGAGGCGATCGAAATCGACCCCGGCCTGTCGGAAGACCTGGCGCCGTTCGGCACGGTGTCGAGCACTCGCTTTTCGGCCGCACGCCAATGGACCCGTGACGGCGACAAGGCCTTCGACGTCGGCGCCATTCATCTCGCCGAGCCGCTGGGCGATCAGCTCGGGTGGTTCGCGGTCGAGGCGGCGTCCGACCCCCGGGCGCTGGTCGGCCGCCGAGCGACAATTTCCGGCTATCCGCTCTTCGACGGGGTCTATTCCCGGCAGATGCGGCATGACGACACCATAGCGGGAGTCGCGGACGGCAGGCTCTTCTATCCGATCGACACCGACGAGGGCCAGAGCGGCTCGCCGATCTGGCTCGGCGACGGCGACGTCGCCGAGCCGGTCGTGATCGGCATCCATGCTTACGAGAAGCAGCAGACTCCGCCCCGGCTGGGCGTCGAGGCAAATTCGGGGACGCCGATCACGCTTGGTGTCCTCCAGCTCATCGAGACCTGGAAACAAGCGACGGCCTGAAGGGGGAAAGCGATGAACAAGATCCGCAAATTCGCCTGGGTGACGATGATTGCGGCGACCGCTGTCGCGGTCGGCTGCGGTCCGGTCGGGACGGGCGCCGAGACCGATACCGCCGGTTCGCGGACGCCGAAAATCCTTTCGGCTGCCCATCTCGGGCAAAAGGCCGGCGAGTTGTCTGCCGACGGCCGGATGATCGTCGGCCGCGGCAAGGACTATGTGCCGATCGCGGAGGACCCCGTCGCTCTTTCCGCCCGACTGCAGAAATCCATGGCGGAACGCCGCGCGGTCGCGTGGAGGATCGTGGAAGCGATGCTCGAGCCGCAAAAGATCATGGTCGGCAGCGAGAGTTTCGACGTACCCCTGTGGCACACCTGGTATGAAGGCAAGCAAGGCAGTCGTGAGGTCGAGGGCAAGATCAAGCTCTTCTTCGCGAAGCTGAAAGCTTGCCGGACGGCGAATTGCCAGAAGTCGATGGAGCAGATTGCGGCGGAGACGGTGGCGTCCACCGATACTAAGGATCTGGCGCGGAGCCTGACCGACGCGAACCTTGGGCGGATGACGGCCAGCCTGCAGGGGGCGGCGGGCCAGCCCGAGAATCTCGGCCGAGGCGGCACGATATACAGCCCGTCGTTCGTCGAGCACATACTTGCCCAGGCGAGATCGATCGAGACTTGCCACAGCCTGCGGACGACCAATACGGATCCGGGCCCCTCGTCCGACCGCTTTTCGCATTGCCTGGCCGAGTTTCCGCGTTCGGCGACGATGCTGAAGACGGTTTGGCTGCCGCTGCAGCAGGGAGTGCCTGCGCCCAGGACGGACGCAACGGCCATGACCGCACTGATCGATGGCGGGAGCTGGCCCAGCTCGCCGGCCAGCCAGGTCGGTTCGGACAAGATCTACGCGATCGAATCCGCCGAGGGCAAAACCTACGGGCTGAGGGCGCTGCACATCTCGACCAAGGACATAAGGGAGTGGATGTGGATCACCTTATGGTGGTCGCCGAGTCCCGATTCCGACTTCGGCCAGGATCGCCCGGCTTCCATCGCCCGTTTCAACGGCGGCGTCTGGGCCAATTACAAGATGTGCGTCACCTCCGCGTTCGCGGAGGGCGATCCGGCGCCCTGGTCGTCCTTCCAGCAGGGCCAGCCGCAACTGGCGGCCGCCCTGAAGGCGACTCACGAAGCCCTTGTCAGGCGGGCCAACGTCTCGCCCGATCGTCAGCTCACGACCTGGTGCAGCAATCCAAACGTCGAAACCGAATCCAATAACGGCATGTCCAACTGCATCGGCTGCCACCAATATGCCTCGTCCTGGGATCCCGAGGTAAATCGACTGACCGATTACCATTACACCCTCGAACCCAACCCGCGAGCCCGTTACCCTCAGCACGGCCGGGCGAAAGGACGGAACAATTTCGCGTCCGATTTTACCTGGTCCTTCTTTTTCGAATCCACGCCGGCGCTGATCAGGCAGGAGCGCGAGAGAAACCCGCGGATGGATTGGTGAGCCAGATGGAGGAAGTTGCCATGGTGTCCTACGCCAATGATATCGGCGTGCTTTTCACGCAGCAGGATGTGCTCTGCATGAGCGATTTCGGAGTCTTGCTGGACGATTACGGCTACATGTCCGATCCTGCTGCCGGAAACGGCTTTGCCGATCATGGCAACGCCCGCCAAGTCCATTATCGCCTGACGCCGGCTGCGGGCAATCGGCGCATGCCGGATGGGGGGCCTTACTGGTCCGATTGCCAGATTGCGCTCTACCAGCAGTGGATGGACGATGGATTTCAACCCTGATTGCGCCGGCGGGGACCCGGAGCGAGGGCCGTGGGGGAGCGCGTTGCTCCTCCTTGTCCTCGTGCACCTGAGGAGGCGCTTGCCGGAAGTTGCGTGATTGGCGGCCGGCATTGCGAGAGGCCCGCCGGCGCTGCACAAAGCGGCCATGCGACGGTCCATCGCCCTGCTGGCGCTCGCCCTTGCCGGCGCCGCGCCTTCGTCCGGCCGGGAGACCGGCTGGCACCTCGTCCCCGGAAGCTTGGAACCCGGCCGGCAGCCGGACGGGAACAGCGTTTTCCTCGAGGGGCCGGAGGGGCTGATCCTCATCGATACCGGGCGGCATCCGGCACATCAGGCCAAGTTGCTGGCTTACGCGCGGGAGCGGGGGAGGCCGGTCGCGGCGATCGTCAACACGCATTGGCATCTCGATCACACGGGCGGCAATGCGGAGGTCCGCGCCGTTTATCCGAAGGCCCCGGTCTATGGGAGCATAGCCGTCAACGGGGCGCTGACCGGCTTCTTCCCGCAGAGCCGCAAGTCGGCCGAGGAGTATCTCGCCTCGGGGCAGGCCGGGCCGGAGCTGACGGCCGAGATCAAGGGCGATTTCGCGGCGATGGACGACGTGGCGGCGCTTCGAGCGACCCGGCCGGTGACCCGCTCCGGCGAGGTCCGGGTCGCCGGGCGCAAGCTGCGGCTGAACCTGGCGCCCTTCGCGGCGACCGAGGGCGACGTCTGGGTCTATGACGAGCGCTCGAAGCTGGTGGTGGCGGGCGACCTCGTCGTTGGGCCGGTGCCCTTCTTCGACACCGGCTGTCCCGAGGGCTGGCGCAAGGCGCTGGGCGAGATCGCGGCGACGGGGTTCGTCACCCTGGTGCCGGGCCATGGCGAGCCGATGAGCCGGCCGCAATTCCTGCAGTGGCGCACCGCCTTCGACGCTCTGCTCGACTGCGCCGCCTCCCCGCAGCCCAAGGACGCCTGCGTCGCCGGCTGGAAACGCGACGCTGCCGCCTTCATCCCGGCCGGGGACAGGCGAGTCGACGGGATGGTCGGCTATTATCTCGACACGAGGCTGCGCGCGCCGCCGGCGGTGCGGGAGAAATATTGCCGGGCGTTGAGGTAATCGTCATTGCGAGGAGCGAAGCGACGCGGCAATCCAGCGGGCCTCGAAGACGGAACTGGATTGCTTCGCTGCGCTCGCAATGACGGAGGTCACGCTGCCACCGCCTCCAGCGCCGAGCGCACCCGCGCCATGTCCTTGGCGAAGCTGCGCCGCAGCGCCTCGTCGTCCAGGCCCGAGCGCTCGACGACCATCGGCATCGACAGGCCGATGCGCAGGGTGGCGCCCCAGCCGCCTCCGTCCAATTTCACGCATTTCACCGGCTGGCCGAGCCGCACGCCGTGAGCGAGCATCGCCTTGTGCCACCGGATCGAGTCCTCGAAAGTCGCTCCGCCCGAATATTCGCTGAGGTCGAGGGTCGATAAAGTGCGCATCTCGATCGGGTGGGTGTCGGCCGTCTCCTTCTCGCCCGGCGGATAGGGGGCGACCCGGTGGGCGGGTGTGCGCTCGATGATCTCCTCGCGCACCGCCTGGTGGAAGCACAGGATGATCCGGGTCACTTCGTCGAGGTGGAGGCGCTGGAAGCGCTCGAGCTCGAAGATCGAGGCCTCGAGGCGAAGCAGCAGCCCAGGATTGGCGCTGTCCTCGAGCGCCTCGGCGCCGGGCCAGCCGGCCGGCCATTCGCCGCGGCGGAAGATGGTGGCGAGGCCGGAGGCGAGCGGCACCGTTTCTTCCCGGAACCGGCGCGGGACGAGGGCGAAGCCGCTGAAGGGCGGGCCGCCCATGAACTTCGAGCCGGTGACGAAGACGATCGCGCCGCGCTCCAGATAATCGGCGATGGCCGGGCTGGTGATCCGCGCCTGGCAGGCGTCGACGACGAAGGTGACGGTCTCGCCATGCTTTTCGGCGAGTCGGTCGATATCGTCCAGCGAAGGCAGGATCAGGCCGGTCTTCGAGCCGTGGACGACATGGACGAGGACGTGGCGCCCGGCCGCTCCGGCCTCGGCGATGGCGATGTCCATCCGGTCCGCGATCTCGGCCGAGGGGCGGGCGCGGCCATGGCCGTCGCGGACCGGGACGTCGATCATCTCGACATGCATCTCGCCGACGCCCGGGACCGGATCGCCCGGCACGGTGGCGAGGCCAAGCGCCGTCTCGCGGGCGAAATAGCGGCCGAAGGCGGAGTGGATGCAGCCGCTTCCGACCTCGTCGGCGCCAAGCAGGATGTTGTGGGTGCCGCCGCTTCCTCTTCCCGCCGCGCAGGCCAGAGCGACATATTCGAGGTCGGTCCCGGAGGGGGCGAAGACGATGTCCACGTCGCCGGCGACGGCATAGGCGCGGCGGATCCGGCCGCGCAGGGCCTCGAGGCGCGCCGCATAGTCGGGCCCGGAAAGGTCCGGGCCGATCGCGGCGAGCAGAATCTCGACATGGGCGAAGGCGGCGGCCGAGACGTCGTTGGCGGTGGAGGAAGCGTAGGCGAGCACTCCGCTCGGGCGCGGCGCCGAATGATAGCGGTTGAGGCCGGTTTCGGGCCTCAGCACGATCCGGGCATCGCCGCCGGTCGTCATCAGCCGGGCGGCGTCGCGGGGGGCGAGGGGTTGGGCGGTCACAAAGGTTACGCTCTTGGCCTTCCGAAGCTGCGGCACTATGTCCGCCGCGCCGTCCCCCCTGAAAGGCCAAGTCCCGCGTGTCAAACCTCCGTCCGCTCACCATCCCGCCCGAAGCCAGGGAGCGGCTGCGCATCCTGTTCATCGCCAAGCACGCTTTGTGGGGCGGCGGACTCCATCCGGACGACGGCAATCATGCCCTCTACCATGTCGAGGTGCGGGAGATATTGAAGGGGCTGGGGCTCAATCTCGAGCTCGCCGACCGATATGAGGCCTTGTTCGACAAGCCCGACGTCGACTTCGTCTTCCCTTTGCTCAACCGGGGCGGTTTCCTCAACAGCGAGATGATGCTGCCTCTGCTCTGCACCCGGCACGGCCTTCCCTTCCTCGGCGCGAGCCCGATCCTGAGGGGCATGTCCGACGACAAGCATCTGACCAAGATGGCGGTCGCCGCCCGCGGCATCCCGACCGCGCCCTGGGCGATCTACCGCCGGGGCGCTCCGGTCGAGCGCTCGCTCTGCCCCGAGGGCGAGCGGCTGGTGATCAAGCCCAACGCCTCCTCGGCGAGCTGGGGGGTCCAGGACGCCCACGACTGGACCGGGGTCGAGGCGGCGGTCGCCTCCATCCACGCCGAGGGCCATGACGCGATCGTCGAGCCCTTCCTCAACGGCAGCGACGTCGAGGTTCCGGTGATCACAATGGGCGGCGAGCCGGTGATCATGCCGATGATGCTGTTCGAGCAGGCCGATCCCTCGCACCTTCGCACCTATTACGAGAAACGCGACCTCGTCGACCGAAGCCAGAAATATCAGCTGGTCGAGTTCGACGATAAGGAATGGATGCCGGTGATCGCCGATTACACCCGCCGCATCGCCGAGGAGTTCCGGCCCTTCGACTATGGCCGCTACGAATTCCGGTTCGACCGGGAGAGCGGCCAGGTCCAGTTCCTCGAGGTCAACCTCAACGCCAATCTCTGGTCGCAGAAGGTCTACGGCCGTTCGGCGGCGCTGGCGGGGCTGAGCCAGGAGCAATTGATCGAGACGATTTTGGCGGAGAGCCTGAGGCGGCACGGGCTTCTGTAAGCCGTCATTGCGAGCGAAGCGAAGCAATCCAGTGCGGGTTCGGAGGCCCGCTGGATTGCTTCGTCGCTTCGCTCCTCGCAATGACGGTGCGCGGACCGAATGACGAAGAGTTGAGCCGGGCTGCCCGAGCCGCTATCGGCAGCCCAGCAAAGGATTGGGCATGGCCGAGTTTACCCTCCCGAAGAACAGCGTGATCAAGGGGAAGGGGCGGGCGTTCACCGATCCCGCCGGCCCGGGCCGGACCCGCAAGTTCAAGATCTACCGCTACGATCCCGACGGCGGCGAGAACCCGCGCTACGACACCTATGAGCTCAATCTCGACTCGACCGGGCCGATGGTGCTCGACGCTTTGCTCAGGATCAAGAACGACATCGACCCGACCCTGACGTTCCGGCGCTCGTGCCGGGAAGGGATTTGCGGGTCCTGCTCGATGAACATGAACGGGCGCAACGGCCTCGCCTGCACCAGTGCGATCGAGGATTACAAAGGCGACATCCGGATCACGCCGCTTCCGCACATGGACGTGATCAAGGATCTCGTGCCCGACTTCACCCACTTCTTCGCCCAATATGCGGCGATCGAGCCGTGGCTGAAGACGAAGACTCCGGAGCCTTCCGGCAAGGAGAGGCTTCAGTCGCCGGAGGACCGGGCCAAGCTGGACGGGCTGTACGAGTGCATATTGTGCGCCTGCTGCTCCTCCTCCTGCCCGAGCTATTGGTGGAATTCGGACAAGTTCCTGGGCCCCGCCATCCTGCTCCAGGCCTATCGCTGGCTGGCCGACAGCCGCGACGAGATGATGGGCGAGCGGCTCGACGAGCTCGAAGACCCGTTCCGGCTCTATCGCTGCCACACGATCATGAACTGCGCCAACGTCTGCCCCAAGGGCCTCAACCCGGCCAAGGCGATCGCCGAGACCAAGAAATTGCTGGTCGAGCGCGCGGTCTGACGCGCCCGTCGCCCCAGCGCAGGCTGGGGCCCCGGGGGGTGAGCACGGCGCAAGGTCTCGCTGGGGCCCCAGCCTTCGCTGGGGCGACGCAGCCTAGATCACGAAGAAATCCGAAGCGTCGAGCGCCGGGACGCTGGTGAACGTCGCGATCAGCACCGCATCGCCGCTTCCGGTCCCGTCGGCGTCCCAGAACAGGGATCCGTCGTCGGTGTCGTAGAGGAACTGGCCGAATTCCTCCGTGGCGGTGGGGGCCGACCCCGAGACCAGAGACACCGGATTGCCGGGGCTGAGGCCGCCGCCGAAGCCGCTTTCCCAGATCCGGATCTTGTCGCTTCCGCTGGCGAAGTCGGTGATCTCGTCCGGCCCGTCCGAGGCGGACTGGAGGTCGAACAGGTCGGCATCGGCGCCGCCGGTCATCACGTCGGAGCCGGCGCCGCCGGACAAATAATCCTGACCGCTGCCGCCGCCGAGCGTGTCGTCGCCGTCGTTGCCGTCGAGGCTGTCATCGCCATCCCCGCCCAGGATCGCGTCATTGCCGTCCTGGCCGAAGAGGATGTCGTTGCCGGCATCGCCCGACAATTGGTCGCCGCCGCCTTCGCCGACGATGAAATCGTCGTCGTTGCCGCCCGCGACGATGTCGTCGCCGCCATTGCCGTTGAGGTAGTCGAAGCCGTCGCCGCCGGTGATGGTGTCGGCCCCGCTCTCGCCGGTGACGAAGTCGTCGCCGCCGAGGGCGTTGATGATATCGTCGCCGATCGTTCCGGTCAGAGTGTCGCTGTCCGCGGTGCCGGTGATCGTCTCGCCCGCCGGCGGATCCCCGTCGGGATGATAGCCGGGGGCGAAATTGGCCTCGGTGAAATCGTCCGGATCGGTGTTCTCCAGGACGGCCAGGGTTTCCCAGTTCGAGCCCCCTTCGGCACCGTCCGGGTCCCATTGGAACAGGGTGTCGGCGCCGTTCTGCTGAAGCCGGAAGAAGCCCTCGCCGAACGGGTTGGAGCTTCCGTCCCAGCCGGAGAGCAGGCTGAGCAGCGATCCGTCGCCGCCCGAGAGCGTGAACACGTCGCCGCCGGCGCCGGCCGTGAAGTCGGTGATGACGAGCGCCGCTCCGCCGACATTGGCATAGACCAGCTGGATCGTGTCGCTGCCGCTGCCGGTCGTGATCGAGCTCGCGGAGGACCGGTAGGAATGGCGGATGAAATCGTCGCCGTCGCCGCCGTCGATCGTCTGCGCCCCGTCGGTGGAATCGGCGAAGATCTGGTCGTTGCCGAGGCCGCCGCTCAGGCTGTTGGTGCCGAGGCCGCCGGACAGCAGATCCTGGCCGTCGCCGCCGGTGAGGGCGTCGTCGCCGTCGCTGCCGTCGATCTGGTCGTCGCCGTCGCCGCCCTGCAGCTGGTCGTCGCCGAGGTCGCCGAAGAGGACGTCGTTGCCGGCATCGCCCGACAATTGGTCGTTGCCGTCTTCGCCGACGATGAAATCGTCGTCGTTGCCGCCCACGATGACGTCGTTGCCGGCGCCGCCGTTCAGGGAGTCGAAGCCGTCGCCGCCGTCGATGGTATCGGCGCCGGCCAGGCCCGAGACGCCGTCGTCGCCGGCGAGCGCGTTGATCGTGTCATCGCCGAACGTTCCGGTCAGCGAGTCGCTGTCGTTGGTACCGGTGATCGTCTGGCCCTCCGGCGCCGAGCCGTCGGGATGATAGGCCGGGACGAAATTGGCCTCGGTGAAGTCGTCGGGATCGGTGCTCTCGAAGACGACGAGAGTCTCCCAGTCCGAGTCGATGCCGGAGCCGTCCTGGTCCCACTGGAGCAGGGTGTCGGTGCCGTCCTGCACCAGGCGCAGGAAGCCTGCGCCGAACGGGTTGGAGCCGCCGTCCCAGCCGGAGAGCAGGCTGAGAAGCGACCCGTCGTCGCCCGAGAGCTTGAACACGTCGCCGCCGGCGCCGGCGGCGAAGTCGGTGACGACGATCACCTCGGTGCCGACATTGGCATAAGCGATCTCGATCGTGTCGCTGCCGCTGCCGGTGGTGATCGTGCTCGCCGAGGACCGGTAATAATGGCGGATCGTGTCGTTGCCGTCGCCGCCGTCGATCGTCTGGGCCCCGTCGGTGGAAATGGCGAGGATATTGTCGTTGCCCAGGCCTCCGGTCAGCGAGTTGGTGCCGAGGCCGCCGGCGAGGAAATCCTCGCCGTCGCCGCCGTTGAGCGAGTCGTCGCCCTCGCCGCCGTCGAGGCTGTCGTTGCCGATCCCGCCCGACAGCTCGTCGTCGCCGGCGTCGCCGGAGAGGATGTCGGCGCCCGCCTGGCCCGAAATCTCGTCGTTGCCGTCCTCGCCGTACATGGAATCGTCGTCATTGCCGCCCTCGATGACGTCGTCGCCGGCTCCGCCGTTCAAGGTGTCGAGGCCGTCGCCACCCGACAGCTGGTCTTCGCCCTCCTCGCCCGAGAGGCTGTCGTTGCCGGCCTGGCCGGACAACAGATCATTGCCTTCGCCGCCCGCCAGGAAGTCGTTGTCGTTGCCGCCCTCGAGGGTGTCGTTATCCTCGTCGCCGCTCAGGAAGTCGACGCCGCTGCCGCCGATGAGGAGATCGTCGCCGGCCAGGCCGAAGACGTTGTCGTCGCCGCCGAGCGCATCGATCGTGTCGTCGCCGGGCGTTCCGATCAGAGTTTCGCCGTCATTGGTGCCGGTGGTGCTGGTCCCTTCGTCGCGGCCCTGGACGGTGATGGTGGCGGTCGACGAGGCCGAGGCGCCGAACTCGTCCTCTATGGTGTAGTTGATGACGACGACTTCGCTCTCGCCGCTCGCGAGATGGTCGAAGTCGTCGCCCGGATCGAAGCGGACCTGGTCCTCGACGATCGTGACCGTGCCTTTTCCGGCCGGGCCGGTGGCCGAGGTGA
The DNA here is from genome assembly GCA_035719905.1 of Allosphingosinicella sp. Taxonomy (GTDB): domain Bacteria; phylum Pseudomonadota; class Alphaproteobacteria; order Sphingomonadales; family Sphingomonadaceae; genus Allosphingosinicella. Next base: position 27,705 of record DASTFN010000005.1, on the reverse strand, counting down.
CGGTGAGGACGGCGTTGTTGTCGACGTCGTCGTCATTGGCGAGCACGTCGACCACGACGGCCGAATTCTCGCTGGTCGTCTTCGCGTCCGGATTGGCGACCGGGCCGTCATTGGCGCCGCTGACCGTGATCGTGAGGGTCGAGGAGGCGGCTGCGCCATGCTCATCCTCGATCGTGTAGGCGACGACGACCTCTTCGGTCTCGCCGACCGCGAGGTCGTCGAAATCGGTGCCGGGGTCGAACCCGACCTCCTCGCCGGCCGCCGAGGCGCTGCCCTGGCCGTTGGGAGCGGACGCCGCGGTGACGGTCAGCACCGCGCCATTGTCGACGTCGGTGTCGTTGGCGACCACGTTGGTCGAGATCGCAACATTCTCGCCGGTCGAGTCGGTGTCGGGATTGGCGACGGGGCCGTCATTTTCACCGGTGACGGTGACGGTGACGGTCGAGGAGGAGGTCGCGCCATGCTCGTCCGAAATGTCGTAGCTGATTGTGACGTCCTGGCTCTCGCCGACCGCGAGGCTTTCGAAATCGCTGCCCGGATCGAACGAGACCTGGCTGCCGTCGGTCGAGGCGCTGCCCTGGCCGGCCGGCGCCGAGGCGGCGGTGACGGTGAGGACCGCTCCGTTGTCGACGTCCGCGTCGTTGGCGAGGACGTCGATCACGACCCCGGCCTGGTTCTCGCCGGCCGAGATCGAATCGGGATTGGCGACCGGGGCGTCGTTGAGGCCGGTGACGGTGAACACCAAGGTGCCGGTGTCGCTGCCGTCATTGTCGGAGACGGTGTAGCTGAAGCTGTCCTGGGCGCTGTCGCCCAGGCCGAGCGCCTGCGCCGCGGAGGACAAAGCGTAGCTGTAGGTGCCGTCCGAGTTGAGGGTCAGGGTGCCGTAGGCGCCGACGAAGACCCCGCCGGTCGCGCTCATCGCGTCGCCGTCGAAATCGTAATCGTTGGCCAGCACGCCCGCCGCGCCGCTGTTGTAGGTGCCCGAATCCTCGTTGAGGATGACGAAATCGTCGATCGCGACCGGCCGGTTATGGCCGCTGTCGAGGTCGATGACGCGGTCGGCGAAGACCAGCCGTTCGACCCGGATCACCATGTCGTGGCCATCGAGCCCGGCGCCGCCCTGATGGACGATGTGGAGATAGCCGGCGCTGGCGAAGAAAGTGTATTTGTCGATATTGCCGGTATAATAAACGGTGTCGAAGCCGTTGTTGCCGTCGATCAGATCGTCGCCTTCGCCGCCGTAGAGATGCTCGTGGCCATTCTCGCCGAAGAGCTGGTCGTTGCCGGCGCCGCCGTCCAGGATGTCGCCGCCATTGCCGCCGAAGATGATGTCGTCGCCGTCGAGGCCGTAGATCGTGTCGCTGCCATTGCCGCCGTCGATCAGGTCGTTGCCGTTGGTTCCGGTAAGCGTCGTCACGTGGAATTCCTCCCCCTCATCGACGACCAGGCGCAGCGCATTTCCCGCGAAACAGTGCCAATCAAAACTGCATTGCTGCTGGCGCGGTCGCTCCCGATCTACTCCCGTTGCGCAGAACCTTGGTGATCCGAAAAGACGGAACGGCGCTTTCCCGTCCCTACCTTTTTCGCGAAGCGACTCGACCCCCCCGGCGCTGCCTGGACGACCAAGGTGACTCGCGGCGGCGAAATAGTCCAGATCGGATATATGTATATGTCCGGACAAAATGAGGGCGGCAGGATCCGTCTCGGTCGAGCCTCCCTTGCCCGCCTCGGCTTTTCCCGCCACTCACGCCGCCATGACCGAGCGCCGCCTCCACCCCCTGATCCGCCACGAGCCCGACCCCGACCATGCCGGCTGGTGGACCTGGGACCTGCCGACCGGCGACGACCGCTTCAACGCGACGCTGGGCAAGCTGCTCGTCCGCGGCGAGGGCGAGGGCAAAGCGCGGTGCCGGATGTTCCCGGACGTCGCCCAGAGCAATCTCGGCAACATCGTCCATGGCGGCGCGATCCTGACCTTCATCGACATGGCGATGTTCGCCGGCGGCTATGCCGCCGGGGCGACCCTCGGGCCCTCGGTGACCCTCGACCTGTCGGCGCAATTCCTCTCCGCCGCGAAGCTCGGCCTGCCGCTCGACTGCTCGGTCGAGCTTCTGCGCGAGAGCAAGAGGCTGGCGGTGATGCGCGGCCTCGTCGAGCAGGAGGGGGGAAAAGTGGCTTCCTGGTCGGGGACCCTGAGGAAGCTGTCGCGGTGAGCGAGGTCGCCGAGCGCTACCGGGCGCTGGTGGCGGCCGGGGAGCTCCGGCCGGACCCGGACCAGGCGCAGGCGGTGGCGGTGCTCGACCGGATAGCCGCCGACTTCGCGCCGGCTTCGAGGAAGGCGCCCTGGTCGCGATGGTTCGGCAAGCCGCCGCCGGCGCCGCGCGGGGCCTATCTCTGGGGCGGAGTCGGCCGCGGCAAGTCGATGCTGATGGACCTCGCCTTCGCCGCCATCGCGGCCGAGCCGAAGCGGCGGGTGCATTTCCATGAATTCATGCTCGATGTCCACGACCGGCTTCGCGCCGAGCGGGAGAAAGAGGAAGGCGACCCGATCCCGCCGGTCGCGCGCGCAATTGCCGGCGAGGCGCGCCTCCTCGCCTTCGACGAGATGGTGATCAACAACGCCGCCGACGCGATGATCCTGTCGCGTCTGTTCGGCCAGCTGCTTGATCAGGGGGTGACAATGATCACCACCTCGAACCGGCCGCCGGGCGACCTTTACCTCGGCGGCCTCAACCGGGAGCTTTTCCTGCCCTTCATCGACCTCGTCGGCCGCGAGCTCGACATCGTGCCTCTGAACGGGCCGACCGACTATCGGCTGGAGCGGCTCGGCGGCTTCCCGACCTGGTACGTGCCCAACGGACCGGAAGCGACCGAGGCGCTCAGCGCCGCCTTCTTCCGGCTCACCGATTTCTCGGTCGAGGACCGGGCGAAGGTGCCGAGCGAGGACATTAAGGTGCCGGGCGGCCGCACCCTGCACGTGCCCAAGAGCCTCAAGGGCGTCGCCGTCTTCTCGTTCAGGCGGCTGTGCGGCGAGCCCCGCGGCGCGGCCGACTATCTCGCGATCGCCCGCCGCTACCACAGCGTCATCCTCGTCGGAATCCCGGTCATGGGCCCGGACCGGCGCAACGAGGCGGCCCGCTTCGTCACGCTGATCGATGTCCTCTACGAGCATAAGGTGAAGCTGCTCGCCGCCGCCGACGCCGCGCCGGACGGGCTTTACCCATCCGGCGACGGCGCGTTCGAGTTCCGGCGCACGGCGTCGAGGCTGATCGAGATGCAGTCGCAGGCGTATTTGGCGGCGGGGCATGGCGAGGGGTGAGGGACCCGTCATTGGGAGGAGCGTAGCGACGAAGCAATCCAGTGGGTGGAGGTGCCGCACTGGATTGCTTCGCTTTGCTCGCAATGACGGGGTGGGGCAGGTTGACCGTCGCCTGAAGTCGGTCCAGCTTCCGCGCCGTCCATAGCGGGAGCCTCTTTCATGCGCCTTGCCATCCTTGCCCTCGGCCTGCTTTCCTCTTCCGCCCTCGCCGCCGATCCGGCGCCGGACAAATGGGACGCGAAGGCGCGCGAGATCCTCGCCCGATCGGTCGAGATCCCGACCGCCATGGGCCAGGGCAAGGTGCCCGAGCTCGCCCAGTATCTGGCGGAGCAATATAAAGCCGGCGGCTGGGCGAACTCGGACATCCACGTCATCCCCTATGAGGGCTCGCCCGGCGACAAGACCGCCGCCTTCATCGCGCGCTGGCCTGCCGCGAAGCCGTCAGGCAAGAAGCCGATCCTGGTCATGGCCCATATGGACGTCGTCCCCGCGAACCGGGACGATTGGTCGCTCGACCCCTACGTCCTCACCGAGAAGGAGGGCTATTTCTACGGACGCGGCACCAGCGACATCAAGCAGGGCATCACCGCGGTCACCACCGCTCTGCTCCGGCTGAGGGCCGAGGGGTTCAAGCCGACCCGCGACATAATCGTCTTCTTCACCGGCGACGAGGAAACCCAGGGGAATGGCGCCCGGCTCGGAGCGACCGAGTGGCGCAAGTGGACCGACGCCGAATTCGCGCTCAATTCGGACGGCGGCGGCGGCGGCTTCGCCAAGGACGGCCGCCCGCTCGGCTTTTCCATGCAGACCGCCGAGAAGACCTATTCCATGTACAGCTTCACCGTCCGCAACCGCGGCGGCCACAGCTCCAAGCCGCGCGCCGACAACGCCATCTACAAGCTCGCCCACGCGATCGAGCGGCTCGAAGCCTATCGCTTCACCCCGATCCTGAACGAGACCACCCGCGCCTATTTCGGAGTCCGCGAGAAGAGCGAGAAGGGGCCGCTCGGCGACGCCATGCGGGCGTGGCTGGCCAATCCGGACGACGGCAAGGCCGCCGACCTGATCGAGGCGGACGAGGGCGAGGTCGGGCTGACCCGTACCCGCTGCGTCGCCACCCGGCTCGAAGGCGGCCATGCCGACAACGCTTTGCCCCAGCTGGCCCGGGCCACGGTCAATTGCCGGATCATGCCGGGGACCGAGCCCGCCGCCGTTCGCGACGAGCTCGAAAAGCTGGTCGACGATCCCGAGGTCAAGGTCGAGCGGACCGACGATCAGGCCATGTCGCTCGCCTCGCCGCTCCGGCCGGACATCCGGGCCGCTTACGAGGCCGCCGTCCACGCCCGCCATCCGAACGCCCCGGTCATGCCCGAGATGAGCACCGGCGCCAGCGACGCCCGGCCGTTCCGGGTCGCCGGAATCCCCGTCTACGGAGTCGACGGCAGCTGGGGGATCATCCCGGACGACATCCGCGCCCACGGCCGCGACGAGAGGCTCCCGGTCAAGGCCCTGTACGACGACGTCGACCATTGGACGGCGATGCTGAAGGCGCTGGCCGGGAAATAGGCTTAGGGCCCGGCCCGGTCCGTCATCCCGGATCAAGTCCGGGTTGACGGACTTCCGAGCCCTCTAGGCTGCGCCTTCGCGCCGGTTCAGCGCAGCCCGTCAAGGATGCGCGTCACCAGATTGGTCCTGGAATCCACCACGTAGACCGACTGGTCGCGATAAATGTAGCGATTGCGGTCGGTCAGGCCATATCGGCTGCGATAGGCGTACGGGATGTCGCGATAGCGGGTGTAGCTGTTGTAGCCGGCCGGGAGGCGCTGGCCGACATTGAACAATTTGCGCGCCTGCCCCGGCGGGAGACAGCCATTGCGTTTCGCGGCGAGACCGGGCGGGCAGTCGTTCGCGCCGTAACGATTGGCGGCCCGGGTCCTGACGGTCGTGCGGGTGGGTCCATGGGCGCCCGAATTGCCCTTGGCATGGGCGGCAGGGCCGTGGCCCCCGCCCTGGCCGGGCTTGGCAAGGGCGGGCATGGCCATCGCCATGGCCGCCGTGGCCGCGATCATCGCTAGCTTACGCATAACTCGTCCTTTCCTGACAGGGAGCGGAAGAAGAACGAGCCAGGCGAGGCGTCCGTTCCGAAGCGTGGCCTGCTAGCCCATCGCCCGCGCCAGGCGCTGGCCGCGGCCGGTGAGGCCGTAGAGGGGCCTGGGCGGGAAACTGTCCTCCTGGCGGCGGTCGGCCAGGCCGAGGTCTCTACCGGCTGGAGGACAATGCCTGGTGCGAGCTCAAGACGAGCGTGGAGCGCGTCAATGTCGGCTACTTCCAGGGCGAGGACGCCGGCGGCAAGGGCGGCGCGACGCTCACCTTCGGAGTCGAGGACATCGAGGCGGCCAAGGCGGAGCTCGACGGCCGCGGGGTAAGGCAGGACGGCCCGATCCGCGACATCCCCGGTCTCGTCCGCCTGCTCACCTTCTACGATCCGGACGACAATGCGCTGATGCTCTATGAGGAGCTGCAGGGCGGGTGAGGGGGGCCGTCATTGCGAGCGCAGCGAAGCAATCCAGCGCTGCGCCCGTAGCGAACGCCGTCACTGGATTGCTTCGTCGCTTCGCTCCTCGCAATGACGGAGAAAATACGAACTTCGGATAGCACCTCGCTTGTCATTGCGAGCGTGGGCGAAGCAATCCAGATTGCGGCGTGTGAAGCAGCCCGTCGTCTATATCATGGCCAATCAGCGAAACGGCACGATCTACACCGGCGTCACTTCCGACCTTCCCAAGCGCACATGGCAGCATAAGAACGGGATCACCGGCTTCACCGCCGGGTGCAAGCTGCTCGTCTGGTACGAGCTTCACGGCGAAATGCTGCCGGCGATCGCGCGCGAGAAGCAGCTCAAGGCGGGGTCGAGGAAAAAGAAGCTCGCCTTGATCGAAGCCATGAACCCGGAGTGGAAAGACCTTTACGAGAGCATCGTCTGGTGAACTCTCCCGTCATTGCGAGCGCAGCGAAGCAATCCAGCGCTGCGTTTGTCGCACGCGCCGTCACTGGATTGCTTCGTCGCTTCGCTCCTCGCAATGACGGTACGCGGGCGGTTGCCCCCTCCCGGCTTCGGGTCTAAGCGGGCGGCACATTTGGCGGCGTCCTGCCGCCGTCCCGCTTTGACTGACTTTAGAAAGGCTGGAGCAGCCCCATGGCTCGCACGAAAATCGCGCTCATCGGCGCCGGCATGATCGGCGGCACCCTGGCCCACCTCGCCGCGATCCGCGAGATGGGCGACATAATCCTCGTCGACGTCGCCGAGGGCATTCCCCAGGGCAAGGCGCTCGACCTCGCCCAGGCCGGTCCGGTCGAGGGCTTCGACGCCCGGCTCACCGGCACCCAGGATTATGCCGACATCAAGGGCGCGGACGTGTGCATCGTCACCGCCGGAATCGCCCGCAAGCCGGGGATGAGCCGCGACGATCTGCTCGGGATCAATCTGAAGGTGATGAAGGCGGTCGGCGAGGGCATCAAGGCGCACGCGCCGGACAGCTTCGTCATCTGCGTCACCAACCCCCTGGACGCGATGGTCTGGGCGCTTCGCGAATTCTCCGGCCTTCCGCACCAGCGGGTGGTCGGAATGGCCGGGGTGCTCGATTCCGCCCGTTTCCGCCACTTCCTCGCCGAGGAGTTCAAGGTCTCGGTCGAGGACGTCACCGCCTTCGTGCTCGGCGGCCATGGCGACACGATGGTGCCGGTCCCGGCTTATTCGGCGGTGGCCGGGATCCCGGTTCCCGATCTGATCAGGATGGGCTGGTCGACCCAGGAGAAGATCGACGCCATCGTCCAGCGCACCCGCTCGGGCGGCGGCGAGATCGTCGGGCTGCTGAAGACCGGCTCGGCTTATTACGCCCCGGCGACCTCTGCCCTGGCGATGGCGGAGAGCTATCTCAAGGACAAGAAGCGGGTCCTTCCCGCGGCCGCCTATCTGACCGGCCAATATGGCGTGAACGACCTCTATGTCGGCGTTCCGGTGGTGATCGGCGCCGGCGGTGTCGAGCGGATCGTCGAGATCGGGCTGGACGAAAGCGCCAAGGCGAACTTCCAGGTGTCGGTCGACGCGGTCAGGGAGCTGCTCGAGGCCTGCAAGGCGATCGACGGCAGCCTCGCCTGACCGGCCGTGTCCCGCAGGAGCCTGTCATGAAGCGCCTTGCCGCCCTCATCGCCGTCGTCGCGGCAGCCGGTGCCGGCGGACCGGTGGCGGCGCAGCTGGGCGCGAGCTGGGCCTTCGGCGACACCGGGATCACGACCCTCGGCTTCGCCGGAGTCGCCTCGTCGCCGGTCCGTGCCGACCGCTCGACGGAAGAGATGGCACGGCTCTTCAAGACCGCCTGCCTGGATACCGGCGGACGGGCGGAGGCGATCGACGCGGCCGTCGCCGAGGGTAAGCTGGCGCTGGTCGGAACCAACTTCACGGTGACCGCCACCAAGAAGAGGCCCGAGCTGAAACTGCGGCTGTGGAGCGGGCCCGGAATCGTCATTGCCCGGACCGACGGCTTTCGCGGCGTGCCGGAGGCGCAGTGCAGCGCGTCCTTCCATCCCCTCACGCATCCGACGAGCGCGGCGCTGGCGGACGGGATGACGGCGGTGCTGGGCGCGCCGTCCAATGCCGCGGAAGCGGTCGGGAAGAACGGCAAGCGGGCCAAACGCTACGTTCCGCTCTGGACCCTGTCCGACGGCGCGGGAGCGCCGGTGATCGTCAACGGCATCTCTATGCGCGGCGGCCGCTTCACGGCCGATTCGGTGCTGATGGCGGCTCGAGCGGCCGCGACGGCGGTGCACTGATGGGAGTGATCGCGATCGCTTTGCCTATGCTGCTGCTGGCCGCTCCGGCCGTGCCGGAGCGGGAGATGCTCGACTCCTTCAAATCGGCCTGCTCGCGCACCGGCAACGACATCGAGGCGATGAAGGCCGACGCGGCCGCCTCGGGCTGGACCGAGATGGCCGAAGATTCGGAGCCGCGGATCGCCCGCCTCCTCAAGCTGGGGCGCGACTCCGTGGAAGCGGACGCCAAGGTCAGCGGCGCCAGCTTCCGCCGGACGCTCGGCGGACGCGACATCTTCCTCGTCCTGTCCCGCTACGAGGACAAGGAGGGCATCTGGGGCACCGGCTGCCGGGCCTACGATTTCGAGGCGACCAGGCCGTTCAACGTCAAGCTCCTGAACAAGTGGATGGGCAAGCCCCCGACCGGAGTCCAGGAGCCCGCCCCCGGCCTGTCGAAGCGCCTGTGGGAGCCCGGCTGGCGGGACGGGATCACCCTCGAAGTCAACCACGTCCCCCAGAACCACTCGGTCGGAAAAACTTACGGCCTCAGCGGCAACGTCCTCGTCGCCCAGGCCATTGGAGGCTTTTGAATGTCGATTCTCGTCAACCGCTCGACCAAGGTCATCACCCAGGGGATGACCGGCGAGACCGGCACCTTCCACACCGAGCAGGCGCTCGCCTACGGGACCAGGATGGTCGCCGGAGTGACTCCGGGCAAAGGTGGGCAGACCCATCTCGGCCTTCCGGTCTTCGACACGGTGCAGGAGGCGGTTCGGGAGACCGGGGCCGACGCCAGCGTCGTCTACGTTCCGCCGCCTTTCGCCGCGGATTCGATCCTCGAGGCGATCGACGCCGAGGTGCCGCTGATCGTCTGCATCACCGAGGGCATTCCGGTGCTCGACATGGTTCGGGTGAAGCGGGCGCTTTCGGGCTCGAAGTCGCGGCTGATCGGTCCGAACTGCCCGGGCGTCCTCACTCCGGGCGAGTGCAAGATCGGGATCATGCCCGGAAGCATCTTCCGCAAGGGTTCGGTCGGAGTCGTCAGCCGCTCGGGCACGCTCACCTATGAAGCGGTGTTCCAGACCAGCAATGCCGGGCTCGGCCAGACGACCGCGGTCGGGATCGGCGGCGATCCCGTCAACGGCACCAATTTCGTCGATGTGCTCGAGCTCTTCCTCGCCGACCCAGAGACCCAGTCGATCATCATGATCGGCGAGATCGGCGGCTCGGCCGAGGAGGACGCGGCCCAGTTCCTCGCCGACGAGGCGCGCGCGGGACGCGGCAAGCCCACGGTCGGCTTCATCGCAGGGCGGACCGCGCCTCCCGGCCGGCGCATGGGCCATGCCGGCGCCATCGTTGCCGGCGGCAAGGGCGGTGCCGACGACAAGATCGCGGCGATGGAGGCGGCTGGAATTACGGTCAGCCCGAGCCCATCTGAGCTTGGATCGACCCTCGCCGCGCTTTTGAAGGGATAGGCGAGGGGCGCTCGTCATTGCGAGCGCAGCGAAGCAATCCAGTGCGGCCTCGGACGAAGGCTGGATTGCTTCGTCGCTTCGCTCCTCGCAATGACGGAGGGGGCCGAGGCGCGGAACCAGTGGCGCACTGGACGGTAGAAGTTTCGAAAGGCGATTGAGACTTGGACAGCATCGGCAGCGAACGCGAGCAGGGACCGAGCTGGGCGCGCGCCAACTGGCCCGTGGCCGAGCTCGACGAGCTCAATTCGGGCCTCGACCCGACCCTGATGTCGATCGAGAAGGTCGCGGCCAAAGCGAAGGAAGCCGCGGTCGCGAGCGGCAAGCCCGCCGCCGACGTCGAGCAGGCGGCCAACGATTCGATCTGCGCGATGATGCTGATCCGCACCTACCGGGTGCGCGGACACCTCGCCGCCAATCTCGATCCTCTGGGCCTCGCCAAGCGCGAGATGCCCGCCGACCTCACCCCCGAATATCACGGCTTCACCGGCGCCGCGCTCGATCGCCAGGTCTGGCTGGGGGGGGCGCTCGGGCTCAGCCAGGGGACGGTGCGCGAGGTCGTCGAGATCCTCAGGCGCAATTATTGCGGCAATGTCGGCCTCGAATATATGCACATCAACGACGTCGCCGAGCGCCGCTTCCTCCAGGAGCGGATGGAGGGCCGCGACGCCGAGATCCGATTCACCCCCGAAGGCAAGCAGTCGATCCTGCAGAAGGTGATCGAGGCCGAGCAGTGGGAGAAGTTCCTCGCCCGCAAATATGTCGGCACCAAGCGCTTCGGGCTGGACGGCGGCGAATCGATGATCCCGGCGCTGGAGAGCGTGATCAAATATGGCGGCCAATACGGGGTCCGCGAGATCGTCTTCGGGATGGCCCATCGCGGGCGGCTGAACGTCCTCGCCAACGTCATGGCCAAGCCCTACCGGGCGATCTTCAGCGAGTTCGCCGGAGGCTCCGCCAATCCCGAGGACGTCGGCGGATCGGGCGACGTCAAATATCATCTCGGCACCTCGTCGGACCGCGCGTTCGACGGCATCCAGGTCCACATGTCGCTGGTCCCCAATCCCAGCCATTTGGAAGCGGTCGATCCGGTCGTGCTCGGCAAGGTCAGGGCGCTCCAGGTCGGGCGCGGCGGAAGCGAGGCCCAGGGCGAGGTGCTCCCGGTCCTTCTCCACGGCGACGCCGCCTTCGCCGGCCAGGGCATCGTCGCCGAATGCTTCGGCTTCTCGGGGATCCCCGGCTACGGCACGGGCGGGACGATCCACTATGTCATAAACAACCAGGTTGGTTTCACGACCAGCCCGCAATTTGCCAGATCGTCACCTTATCCGTCGGACATCGCCAAGTCGGTCCAGGCGCCCATCCTGCACGTCAACGGCGACGATCCGGAGGCGGTGACCTTCGCCTGCAAGCTCGCCATCGACTATCGCCAGCGCTTCCACCGCGACATCGTCATCGACATGTGGTGCTACCGCCGCTTCGGCCATAACGAGGGCGACGAGCCGAGCTTCACCCAGCCGCTCATGTATGCCGAGATCCGCAAGCACCCGCCGGTTTCCGAGCTGTACGGCGCCCGGCTGGTCGAGGAGAAAGTGATCGACCCCGCCTGGGCCGGGGCCCGGGTCGGCGAGTTCACCGCTTTGCTCGAGACCGAGTTCGAGGCCGCCAAATCCTATCTGCCCAACAAGGCGGACTGGTTCGAGGGCCGCTGGTCGGGCCTCGGCCGGCCGGAGACTCCGGAGACCGAGCGCCGCAACGTCTCCACCAGCGTCGACGAGAAGACCCTGCATGAAGTAGGTGCGATACTGACCGGAATCCCCGAGGGCCTCACCGTCCACAAGACCCTCCAGCGGATCATCGACGCGAAAGCCGAGATGTTCGCCAGCGGCCGCGGCTTCGACTGGGCGACCGCCGAGGCGCTCGCCTTCGGCACCCTGCTCAAGGACGGCTGGGGCGTCCGCCTCTCCGGCCAGGACAGCGGCCGAGGCACGTTCAGCCACCGCCACGCCGCCTGGATCGACCAGAGCGACGGACGCAAATATATCCCGCTGACCCAGGTCGAAGGCGCCCGCTTCGAGGTGCGGGATTCGCCGCTCTCCGAATTCGGCGTGCTCGGCTACGAATATGGCTTCTCGATCGCCGACCCGCGCACCCTGGTGCTGTGGGAAGCCCAGTTCGGCGACTTCGCCAACGGCGCGCAGGTGATCATCGACCAGTTCATCGCCGCCGGCGAGGCCAAATGGCTTCGCGCCAGCGGCCTCGTCCTGCTTCTGCCGCACGGCTATGAAGGCCAGGGCCCCGAGCACAGCTCGGCACGGCCCGAGCGCTTCCTGCAATTGTGCGGCGAGGACAATATGCAGGTCGCCTATTGCACGACCCCGGCCAATTATTTCCATCTGCTTCGGCGGCAGATGAAGCGCGACTTCCGCAAGCCGCTGATCGTCATGACCCCCAAGTCGCTGCTCCGCCACAAGCTCGCCGTCTCGAGCGTCGGCGACTTCACCGGCGAGAGCCATTTCAAGCGCATCCTCTCCGACGTCGGCGGACCGGCCGACGCGGAGGTGAAGCGGCTCGTCCTGTGCAGTGGAAAGATCGCCTACGAACTGATGGAGTCGCGAGACAAGGCCAAGGATCGCCACACTTCGATAGTGCGGCTCGAGCAGCTCTACCCCTTCCCGTCCGAGCCTTTGACGAACCGCCTGAAGCGCATGACCGCGCTCGAGGAGGTGGTCTGGGCCCAGGAGGAGCCGCAGAATCAGGGCTATTGGAATTTCCTCGACTGGCGGATCGAGCGCTGCCTGGAAGAAGCGGGAGTGAAGCCCCGGCGGGCGCTCTATGCCGGCCGTCCGGCCTCGGCGTCGCCGGCCACCGGCCTCGCCAAGCGCCACGCCGCCGAGCAGGCGGCCTTGATCGCCGACGCGCTCGGCCATAGCACGCACGCGCCGGCGCGGCGCAAGGCCGGATAAAGGAACGACATGGCGACCGAAGTCAAAGTCCCGACCCTGGGGGAATCGATCACCGAGGCGACTCTCGGCCAGTGGCTCAAGATGCCTGGCGACGCGGTGAAGGCCGACGAGCCGGTCGCCAGCCTGGAGACCGACAAGGTCGCGATCGAGGTGCCCTCGCCGGTAGACGGGGTGATGGGCGATCAGCTCGTCGCGGTCGGCGACACGGTCGCGGTCGGCTCTGCAATCGCCCGGATCGACAGCGGCTCGGGAATGCCGGCGACGGCGAAGACGGAGCAGGCGACTCCCGCCGATGTGCCGGTCAATCCGCAAGGGGCCGGCGAGAATGTCGAGCTTCGCGCCGAAGCGGCGGGAGACGAGGAGGACAGCCCGCATCTGACGCTTTCGCCGGCGGTGCGCCGGACCGTCCTCGAGCATCATCTCGATCCGTCGCGGATCAAGGGCACCGGCAAGGACGGCCGGCTGACCAAGGACGACGTGCTGGCGGCCGCGGCCAAGGCCAAGGAAGCGCCCCCGCCGCCGCCGCCGCCGCCGCCTCCCGCTGCCGCGCCTCCGCCCCCCCCGCCCCGCCCCGCTTCAGGCGAGCGCCGCGAGGAAAGGGTGCGGATGACGCGGCTTCGGCAGACCGTCGCCCGCCGCCTCAAGGAAGCGCAGAACATTGCGGCCCTGCTCACCACCTTCAACGACGTCGACATGACGGCGGTGATGGAGGCGAGGAGCCGCTACAAGGAGCTGTTCGAGAAGAAGCACGGAATCCGCCTGGGCTTCATGAGCTTCTTCGTGAAGGCGGCGGTGCTCGCCGCCCGCGACGTCCCCGCCGTCAACGCCTACATAGAAGGCGAGGAGATCGTCTATCACGATTATGTCGACGTCTCGGTCGCCGTGTCCGCGCCCAACGGGCTGGTCGTCCCGGTCATCCGCGACGCCCAGGCGCTGAGCTTCGCCGAGGTCGAGAAGACCATCGCCGACTTCGGCAGGCGCGCCAAGGAAGGCTCGCTGACCATGGCCGACATGGAGGGCGGCACCTTCACCATCTCCAACGGCGGAGTGTTCGGCTCTTTGCTCTCCACCCCGATCATCAACCCGCCCCAGTCGGCCGTGCTCGGGATGCACCGGATCGAGGAGCGGCCCGTCGTGCGCGACGGCCAGGTGGTGGTCCGGCCGATGATGTACCTCGCGCTCAGCTACGACCACCGCCTGGTCGACGGCCGCGAGGCGGTCACCTTCCTGGTGCGGATGAAAGAGGCGCTGGAAGACCCGACGAGATTGCTGATCGATCTGTAAACCGTCGCCCCAGCGAAGGCTGGGGCCCCAGTGAGAGTTCTCGCTGGGATGCCAGCCTACGCTGGCATGACGAGCAAGGAACCGAAGAATGCCTGACACACAATTCGACGTCATCATCATCGGGGCCGGGCCGGGCGGCTATGTCGCCGCGATCCGGGCCGCGCAGCTCGGGCTGAAGACCGCCTGCGTCGAGAGCCGGGAGACGCTGGGCGGGACCTGCCTCAACGTCGGGTGCATCCCTTCGAAAGCGCTACTCCACGCTTCCGAGCTGTTCGAGGAAGCGGCGCACGGGACGATGGCCAAATGGGGGATCAAGGCCAAGGAGGTCGAGCTCGACCTCGAAATCATGCACGCCGGCCGGAAGGAGGCGATCAAGGGCCTCACCGGCGGCATCGAGTTCCTGTTCAAGAAGAACAAGGTGACCTGGCTCAAGGGCCATGCGAAATTCACCGGGGCAAACTCGCTTGACGTCGCCGGGCAAGCCTATTCCGCTAAGAACATCGTCATCGCCACCGGCTCCTCCGTCACGCCTCTGCCGGGGGTCGAGATCGACCAGGATCGAATCGTCGATTCCACCGGCGCGCTCGAGCTCGACAAGGTGCCCGGCCACATGGTCGTGATCGGCGGCGGAGTCATCGGCCTCGAGCTCGGCTCGGTCTGGCGGCGGCTCGGCGCCAAGGTGACGGTGGTCGAATATCTCGACCAGATCTTGCCGGGCATGGACGGCGAGGTGCGCAAGGAAGCGGCGAAGATCTTCAAGAAGCAGGGCTTCGAGATCCGCACTTCGACCAAGGTGACCAAGGCGGAGCGGAAAGGGAAGGGCGTCGCCCTCACCGTCGAGCCGGCCTCGGGCGGCGAGGCGCAGACGATCGAGGCGGGCATCGTCCTGGTCTCGATCGGCCGGCGTCCCAATACCGACGGCCTCGAGCTCGAAGCCGCGGGCGTCCAGCTCAACAAGCGCGGCCAGATCGAGGTCGACCACGATTTCCGGACCGGCGTGGCGGGCGTCTACGCGATCGGCGACGTGACGCCCGGGCCGATGCTCGCCCACAAGGCGGAGGACGAGGGGATCGCGGTCGCCGAGATCCTCGCCGGGCAGGTGGGGATCGTCAACCACGACGTCATTCCCGGGGTCGTCTACACCTTCCCGGAGATCGCCTCGGTCGGCAAGACCGAGGAGGAGCTCAAGGAGGCCGGCGTAGAGATCAAGACCGGCAAGTTCCCGATGCTCGCCAACAGCCGCGCCAAGACCAACCGGGAGACGGACGGCTTCGTCAAGGTGATCGCCGACGCCCGCACCGACCGGGTGCTCGGAGTCCATATCATCGCCTCGGTGGCGGGGACGATGATCGCCCAGGCCGCCCAGGCGATGGAGTTCGGAGCGACCAGCGAGGACATCGCCTACACCTGCCACGCCCACCCGACCCATTCGGAAGCGATCAAGGAAGCGGCGATGGCGGTGACCGGCAAGCCGATCCACGTCTAAAGACTCAGGAGGCCGGCTTGCCCGCCATGTGGGCGCGGTACCGCGCCTTGAGCGCCTCTATCTCCCTGACCAGGGCGGCTTGCGCCGCCGGCCATGCCGCCGTCGCGGCCGGGCAGAGCCGAGCCTTATCGTCCAGCAGCGGCTCGGTCTCGGCCCAGAATTGGTCGCTCGCGCTGTTCAGCGCCCGGCCGGCAGGATGGCGGCGGAGCCAGCGCCGGACCTGATCGTCGGTCCAGAGGTCCGCGCCCGACCAGCGCAGCGGAGGCCGCCGCGTTCCCGAGCTGAACGCGGTCAAGCGCACCACCGCGTTCGTGTCCGGCCGGCGCGCGGCGAGGAAGAGATAGCTTTCGCGAAGCTCGTCGGGAGTCAGCCTCCGGCGCAAATGGTCGGCGAAGCGGGCTCTCACTTCCGCGTTGCAGGCCGGGCCCGGGGTCGGCCCCTCATAATTCCAGAGAACCTCCTCATATTGCACGGCCCGGCCGGCATAAGGCGTGCCGGCGAGCCAGTCGTCCCAAGTCTCCTCGCCGTCGCCCAGGTCGACTTCTTTGGGCGGCGCGCAATCGGAATGCTGGCGCGGAACGGGCCGGACGTTGGGGACGAGCCATTCGGCCAGGATATCCGGGGCGTCGATCCCGGCCGCCCAGCTCCGCCTCGCGCTCAGAATTCGCTCGCGGACCCGGTAGGCGGACCATTGCTTCGCGCTGGCCAGCTCTTCCGCCCGACTTGGCTTGGGGCCGAGGATCCCGCCGGTGACGAAGCAGGCGTTCGCCTCCGCGCCTGTGCAGGCGACGGCGATGAGCAAGCCGAAGGCAAGGATCCGGGCGATCATCGGCCAAGGCTAGCCTCGGTCGCCGATCGCGACAAGCAGGGGACGGAACGATCAATCTGATATACCCGTTGTTCGGACGTAACGATTGTTTCCGGAGTCGCCCTTGAAGCCCGCCCCGCTTTTCCTGCTTCCGATCGTCCTCGCGGCCTGCGGTCCGAAGTCGCTCGAGCTGCCCACGGATCCGGTCGATCGAGCCGCGACCTGCGGAGTCGTCGCCGCGGCCGCGGCGCGGACGGCGGTAACCGACCTGAAGGCGCCGCTGCCGCTCGCGGCCCAGGGCAAGATCTTCCATTACGCCTTGCTGGCCGCCTCCGACGGCGGGGAGTTCAAGGCCGAGACGGCGAACCGGGTCAACAAGAGGATGCGGGAGCTCGAGGCCGGGATCACCGGCGGCAAATGGCGCGACCTCGTTCCCGTCTGCGACTCGGCTTTCCCACCCACGGGCAAGACGGAGGTGACACTTCCCTCCAACCAATTCGACGCTCAGCTCGCCTGCGAGGAGCTGGCCGAATTCGCCAGCGTCGCGCTCGAAGGATCCGAAATCCATTACGGCAACGAGCTCGCCGGCTACCGCCGGATGCGCACCGACCTGAACGACGCCATCGCCCCCGGCTTGCGCGCGCGCGCCGGCGCCGGCAGCGAGGCACAGAGCCGCGAACGCGACCGGGCTCTGGCGGCGGCGGCGGCGCTCGGCTCGCCCATCCCCGTCCTCGACAAGTGCGTGGAGCGGTTCAAATAGGCTGTCATTCCCGCGAAAGCGGGAATCCAGCCTTTCTTTCTGAGCCTCGGCGGGCGAAGCTGGATTCCCGCTGCGCGGGGATGACGGGGACAGCAATCTTGAAGACTCGGCAAAGGCTCAGGCGCTGGCATATCTGGCTGGGCTGGATCGTCGGCCTGCCGTTCCTCGTCTGGACGATTTCCGGCCTGGTCATGGTCGCGCGTCCGATCGAGACGGTGCGGGGGGAGGATCTGATCGCCGAAAGCCCGCCGCTGCCGGCGGGGCTGGCTCCGGTCGCCCCCGCCATCGGCCCGCGGCCGCTCGCCTCGCTTCGGCTGGAGCCCCGGCAGGACGGGCCCAAATGGCTGCTCAAATATGCCGACGGCGGCACCCGTCTCGCCGACGCCGCGACCGGGCGGCTGCTTCCGCCGCTCGGCCCGGCCGACGCCGCCCGGATCGTCGAGGCCCGCTACACCGGCAAGGCGCGGATCTCCGCGGTCGACCGCACTCCGGCCGAGGCGCCGCCGCTCGACCTTCGCCGCAAGGTGGCGGCTTGGCGGGTGACGATGAGCGACGGCACCCGCTTCTATCTGGATGCCGCCACCGGCGAGATCCTGGCGCGGCGCACAAGCTGGTGGCGCTTCTACGACCTCATGTGGGGTCTCCACATCATGGACCTCGAGACCCGCGAGGACGCGCACAATCCGCTGCTCATCGGGTTCGCCATCGTCTCGCTGCTGACCGTCCTGCTCGCCCTCATCCTGCTTCCGCTGACCTTAAAGCGCCGCCGCCGGTGACCGGCCCGGCGGCCTTGCTGGGCACGGCCCTGCCCTATCTCGACTGGGCCGGGGTCGCCGTCTTCGCCTGCTCGGGCGCTTTGGTCGCGGCGGCGAAGAAGCAGACCCTGGTGACGCTCGTCTTCTTCGCCGTCGTCACCGGAGTCGGCGGCGGCACCGCGCGCGACCTGCTGATCGGAGCGCCGGTCTTCTGGGTGCATGCCAACGGGCATTTGATCATCTGCTTCGCCGCCGCCTTGGCGGTCTGGGCGCTGCCGGGAACGCTCTGGCAGGGGCCGGCCCTGCTCTGGCTCGACGCGGTCGGGATCGCCGCTTACGCCACCTTCGGAGCCGCCAAGGGCCTCGCTTTCGGCCTCGCGCCTCTGCCGGCGATGGCGATGGGCGTGCTCACCGCCTGCCTCGGCGGGATCATCCGCGACGTTCTTGCCGGCGAGCCGTCGACCTTGATGCGGCCCGAGCTGTACGTGACCGCCGCCTTCCTGTCGGCGACGCTGATGGTCGGCCTGCTGCTGGCGGGCGTGCCGGTGGCGCTCGCCGGAATCGTCGCGGCCATGGCCGGCTTCGCGCTTCGCGCCGGAGCCATTCATTACGGCTGGAAGCTGCCCGCCTATGACCGGAAAGAGGGCTAGCGGATAATTATCCGTCATTGCGAGCGCAGCGAAGCAATCCAGTGCAGCCGTCCGAGGCCGCTGGATTGCTTCGTCGCTTCGCTCCTCGCAATGACGAGGAGCATGCGAAAGGGCTTGACTTGGTTGAACGTTCAATCAACAAGGACTCATGGTTGGCAAGGACACGCGCGGCCGCATCATCCACGCGGCGATGGAGCTCTTCTGGCTGAAGGGCTACGGCTCCACTTCGATCGCCGACATTTTGAGCCGAAGCCAGGTCAACAGCGGCAGCCTCTACCATTTCTTCCCCGGCAAGCAGGATCTGCTCATCGCCGTGCTCGAAGCCTATCGCGACGGCATCGGGCCGATGCTGCTCGAGCCGGCCTGGGGCGAAGTCGCCGATCCGGTCGAGAAAATTTTCGCCCTGCTCGACAAATACAGGTCGCTGATCGTCGAGACCGACTGCGGCTACGGCTGCCCGATCGGGAGCCTCGCGCTCGAGCTGCACGAGGCCGATCCGGCGGTTCGGCGCCTGCTCGCCGAGAATTTCGAGGGCTGGGTCGGGGCGGTCGAGCGGTGCCTGGAGGAGGCGCGGCATCGCTTCCCGCCGGGCACCGATCTTCGGGCACTGGCCGAGCTCGCTCTCACAATTATGGAAGGCGGCGTGATGCAGGCGCGCACCCACCGCGAAGTGGCCCATTTCGACCGGTCGGTGGCTCAGCTTCGAGCCTATTTCGACTTGCTGATGGTGAAGGAGGAGGCGGCATGAAGAGGATGATCGCGGCGCTGCTGCTCGGCCTGGCGGCGGCCTCGCCCGCCGCCGCGGCGACGAAGGCGCGGGCGCCCGACGGCAGCCACCTCCTGGTCAACGAGACAATGGTCGACGCCGCGCCGGAAGAGGTTTGGACGGCGATCTCGACCGCGGAGGGCTGGAAGAGCTGGGCGGTGCCGGTCGCCTGGGCCACCGCCCCGGACATGATCGAGACCAGCTATTCGCCGGCGGCAAAGCCCGGCGACCCTTCCACCATACGCCAGCAGCTTCTGCTCCGGGTGCCCGGGCGGCTGATGGTCTTCCGCACGGTCAAGGCCCCGGCCGGCTTCCCCGATTTCGACACTTACGCCAGGGTGGTCAGCGCCTTCGAGCTCGAGCCGGCCGGAGACGGGCGAACGCGGGTCCGGCTGACCGGAACGGGCTATGAGGACAGCGAGGCGGGGCGGCGCCTGCTCGGCTTCTTCGAGAAGGGCAACCAGGTCTCGCTCGACGCCCTGAAGGCGCGCTTCGCCAAGGCAGCTCTACCGCCCCTCAGGGCGGAGCTGGAGCCTTTGCGCTTCCTCACCGGCCATTGCTGGCGCGGCGAGTTCCGGAACGGCTCGGTCGACGTTCATTGCTTCGAGAGCGTCTATGGCGGCCAGCACATTCGCGACCGGCACGAGGTCAAGGGCCCCGGCGCCCCCTATCGCGGCGAGACGATCTACAGCTGGGACGGCTCGGCGAAGCGGGTCGGCTACACCTATTGGAACTCGTCGGGCGGAGTCAGCCGCGGCTCGATGGCGGCGAAGCCCGAGGGCCTCGATTTCGGCGACGAGACCTATACCGGCGCGGACGGACGCAAGCTGACCATCTCGACGATGTGGAGGAAGGTGGGCGCGGACGCCTATGAGGCGGTCAGCCGCTCCGGGACCGATCCGACCGGCAGCCGGGTGGTGCGCTATACGAGGGTGGACTGACCGTCATTGCGAGGAGCGCAGCGACGAAGCAATCCAGCGGGCCGCGGAGGCCGAACTGGATTGCTTCGCTATGCTCGCAATGACGGCCTGGGCTCCTCCGGCGGAGTCCCTGCCGGCGCCAGCGCCCTCTGCCACAGGCCGACGTCGTGCCATGCGCCCAGCTTCCAGCCGACCTGCCGGTAAATCCCGGCGCGCTCGAAGCCGAGCTTTTCGTGCAGGCGGACGCTGGCTTCGTTGGGTAAAGTGATGGCCGCGATCGCCTGGGTGAAGCCCTGGACGTCGAGGATCGCGAGCAAAGGTTCGTAAAGCTCCAATCCGAGCCCGCGGCCGAGGGCATCGGCCCGGAGGTAGACGCTGGTCTCGACGACGAAGCGGTAGGCGGGGCGGTCCCTGAAGCGGGCGGCATAAGCATAGCCGAGCAAGCTGCCGTCCTCCGCCTCGCCGACCAGCCACGGGTAGAGGGCGCGCCCGCTCTCGATCCGCGCCCGCATCGCCGCCGCCTCGGGCGGCTCCGTCTCGAACGACACCGCGCTGTCGCTCACGAAGGGGGCGTAGATGTCGGCGATGGCCGCGGCGTCGTCGGGCGTCGCCGGCCTCAGCTTCATGCGCCCAGCAGGCGCCAGAGCCAGCCGGTCAGCCCGGAGGCCAGCGGAGCGCGCGGCCGGGCGCCGTGGCCGGCGCATTCCAGGCACCGCGCCTGGATGGCCGCGCCCGAGACCAGCCGCTCGACCTCGCCGATGGCGGCGAGCATCCTCAGACGCGGCTTGGCGGCGAGTCGGCTGAACGCGTCGGGCGAGCTCTCCTCCTCGCCGTCGCCGGCGAGGGACATGAGCAGCTGGTCGCCGAAGCCGGGCTCCTTTTCGAGCCACACCGCTTTGGCCTCTTCCGGATCGAGCTTCGCCCGCCGGGCGGCCTCGCGGACCGCGTCGTCGAGTCCGCCGAACGAGTCGATCAGGCGGAGCTGGTGGGCGGTGCCGCCGGCCCAGATCCGGCCCTGGGCGATCTGGTCGACCTGGGCGACGGGGATCTTCCTGGCCGACGAAACCAAAGCGAGGAAGCGGCGGTAGGTGCCGTCGACGCCCATCTGAAGCAGCCGGTCGGCCTCGGGCGAAGGGCCGCGCAGCAGGTCCGGCTCGCCCGACAGGGGAGTCGTCTTGACGCCGTCGGCGCCGAGGCCGAGCTTGGTCATCGCGCCCTCGAAGCTGGGCAGGATCCCGAACACGCCGATCGAGCCGGTGATGGTCGAGGGCTCGGCGTAGATACGGTCGCCCGCCGTCGCCACCCAATAGCCGCCCGAGGCGGCGACGCTTCCCATCGACGCCACCACCGGCAGGCCCTTCGCCTTGGCCGCGAGCACCGCCTGGCGGATCCGCTCCGAGGCGAGGGCCGAGCCGCCACCGGAATCGATCCGGACCACCAGGGCCTTGAGGTCGCGCTCGCGCAGGCCCTTCTCGAGCGCCTTAACGACCGTCTCGGCGCCGGCGGTGCCGAGATTGGCCTCGCCGTCGACGATGTCGCCGGCGATCGTGACGATCCCGATCTCGCCGCCGCGGTCGCTGGCCGGATTGGCCTCGACCCACTTGCGATAGTCGATGCGCTCGAAGCTTCCCGGAAGCTCGGAATAGCGTTTGCCGGTGATCTCGGCGACCCGGCGGTCGAACGCCTCGCGCTCGCCGATCCTGTCGATGAGGCCCGCCTTGAGCGCCGCCTGCGCCATGTCGCCGCCGGCCGCGGCGACCTGGGCCGGGAGGTCGGCGACATAGGCCGCGAGCTGGGCCTTGGGACGCGCCTGGCGCACCTCCTGCTGCCAGCTCTCCCACATAGTGGCGTAGACCGCGCTCAGCGCCTGCCGAGCCTCGGGCGACATGTCGGTCCGGGTGAAAGGCTCGGTCGCCGCCTTGTAGGTGCCGGCCTTATAGACGTTGGCCGTTACCCCCAATTTGTCGAGCAGGCCCTTCATGTAGAGGTTGGCGCCGCCCGGGCCGGTGACCA
Source organism: Allosphingosinicella sp. (assembly GCA_035719905.1). GTDB lineage: Bacteria > Pseudomonadota > Alphaproteobacteria > Sphingomonadales > Sphingomonadaceae > Allosphingosinicella. The sequence goes on along the minus strand of DASTFN010000005.1, from coordinate 5,697 downwards.
GGACCCCGCCCATCGGGTTGAGCCAGAGCTCGCTGGCGTGGCTGGCCAGCAGATAGGAATCGTCGTCATAGGCGGTGGCGTAGGCGAGGACCGGCTTGTCCGCCTTGCGGACCGCATCGAGCGCCTCGCCGACCGCCGACAGGGTCGCCTGGCCGCCGCCCGAGAAGATGTCGAGATCGAGCGCGACCGCCTTGACCCGATCGTCGGTCGCGGCGGTCTGAAGGGAATGGACGACGTCGCGAAGGCGATATTCGCGCGGGCCGCCGCCGCTGAACACCTCGCTGGCCGTGGCCTGGGCCGGCTGCTCGACGATCGGGCCGTCGAGCCTGAGCAGGAGCGCTCCGCGGTCGCCGGCGCCGAGCGTCGGCCGGGCCGTCATCGCCGCGTAGAGCAAAGCGAAGAAGAGGAGCATGAACAGGAGGACGAGCCCGTCCTTGATTCCGACGAGCAGCTTCCAGACCTTGCCCGCGAACCTCATCTTACCACTCCCATTTTCCGGCGTCCCTCAGGGCTAGACGAGGCCCCGCTTCCTGTAAATCGCCGCGGCCGCCCCGCAAAATTCGCCCGTCCGACCCTTGACCTGCAATGAACAAACCCTAGATCGGCAGCGCTGGCACTCACGAAGGGTGAGTGCTAACAGTTTCATCCAGAACGGCCGCGGCACCCAGATGGGGCCTGCAGCCACCATAACGAAGAGGTGACGCGCATGAATTTTCGTCCGCTCCATGACCGCGTACTGGTCCGCCGCCTGGAGGCCGAGGAAAAGACGGCCGGCGGCATCATCATCCCCGACACCGCCAAGGAGAAGCCGCAGGAAGGCGAGGTCGTCTCGGTCGGCACCGGCACGCGCGGCGAGGACGGCACGATCACTCCGCTCGACGTCAAGGCCGGCGACAAGATCCTGTTCGGCAAATGGTCCGGCACCGAGGTCAAGCTCGATGGCGAGGACCTGCTGATCATGAAGGAAAGCGACATCCTCGGGATCGTCGGCTGAACCATCCGTCGTCCCGGCGAAGGGACCCCATCAAAGTACTACTTTGATGGGACCCAAGGCCGGGACCCCAGCGGGTGAAAGGCGCCGAGCTTTTCACCCCACGAGACCCCAGCCTTCGCTGGGGTGACGCAATTTTCAAGAAGTAAGGAGCAATCAACATGGCAGCGAAAGACGTTCGCTTTTCGCGTGACGCCCGCGAGCGCATCATGCGCGGCGTCGACATCCTCGCCGATGCGGTGAAGGTCACCCTCGGCCCCAAGGGCCGCAACGTGGTCCTCGACAAGAGCTTCGGAAGCCCCCGCATCACCAAGGACGGAGTCACCGTCGCCAAGGAGATCGAGCTTAAGGACAAGTTCGAGAACATGGGCGCGCAGATGCTCCGCGAGGTCGCTTCCAAGACCAACGACCTCGCCGGCGACGGCACCACCACCGCCACCGTTCTGGCCCAGTCGATCGTCCGCGAGGGCATGAAGTCGGTCGCGGCCGGAATGAACCCGATGGACCTGAAGCGCGGCATCGACCTCGCCGTCACCAGGGTCGTCGAGGATCTCAAGGCGCGCTCCAAGCCGGTCAGCGGTTCGAACGAGATCGCCCAGGTCGGGATCATCTCCGCCAATGGCGACACCGTCGTCGGCGAGAAGATCGCCGAGGCGATGGACAAGGTCGGCAAGGAAGGCGTGATCACGGTCGAGGAGGCCAAGGGCCTCGAGTTCGAGCTGGACGTCGTCGAGGGCATGCAGTTCGACCGCGGCTACCTCTCGCCCTACTTCATCACCAACCCGGAGAAGATGCAGGTCGAGCTTACCGATCCCTACATCCTCATCCACGAGAAGAAGCTCTCCAACCTGCAGGCGATGCTTCCGATCCTGGAAGCGGTGGTCCAGTCGGGCCGTCCGCTCCTGATCATCGCCGAGGACATCGAGGGCGAGGCCCTGGCCACGCTCGTCGTCAACAAGCTTCGCGGCGGCCTCAAGGTCGCGGCGGTGAAGGCGCCGGGCTTCGGCGATCGCCGCAAGGCGATGCTCGAGGACATCGCGATCCTGACCAACGGCGAGATGATCTCCGAGGATCTCGGCATCAAGCTCGAGAACGTCACGGTCGCCATGCTCGGCCAGGCCAAGCGCGTCACCATCGACAAGGACAACACCACGATCGTCGACGGTGCCGGCGACGGCGACCGGATCAAGGCCCGGGTCGAGGCGATCCGCTCGCAGATCGAGAACACCACCAGCGACTATGACAAGGAGAAGCTCCAGGAGCGCCTCGCCAAGCTCGCCGGCGGAGTCGCCGTGATCAAGGTCGGCGGTTCGTCCGAGATCGAGGTCAAGGAGCGCAAGGACCGCGTCGACGACGCTCTCCACGCCACCCGCGCCGCGGTCGAGGAAGGGATCGTCCCCGGCGGCGGAGTCGCCCTGCTCTACGCCACCAAGGCGCTCGAGGGCATGAAGGGCGTCAACGACGACCAGACCCGCGGCATCGATATCGTCCGCCGCGCCCTGCAGTCGCCGATCCGCCAGATCGCCGAGAATGCGGGCCATGACGGCGCCGTCGTCGCCGGCAAGCTGATCGACGGCGACGACCAGACGATGGGCTTCAACGCCCAGACCGAGGTCTACGAGAATCTGGTCCAGGCCGGCGTGATCGACCCGACCAAGGTCGTCCGCACCGCCCTCCAGGACGCGGCCTCGGTCGCCGGCCTGCTCATCACCACCGAAGCGGCGGTGAGCGAGGCTCCGGAGGACAAGCCGGCCGGCGGCGGCGGAATGCCCGGCGGCGGAATGGGCGGAATGGGCGGAATGGACTTCTAAGCCGCAGGGCGGCCTCCGGCAGAGCAGCGAGCGCGAAGCGATCGCAAGCTGGCGGAGGACTCGCCCAGGGCCGGCCGGCGGGGCGGCGATCCAAAAGATCGCCGAGCCCGTCCGACGCCAGCGCGGGCTTTGCCCGCGCGTCCAGCCCGCAACGAAAGAAGGGCCGGGGAGGCGACTCCCCGGCCTTTTCTTGGGAATGGGCTTTGCAATAGCGGCTAAGCCGCTCACCAAGGGAGAGGTTCGCCGTGGCGAATGATGCAGTGGAGTGGCTTGCGACGGTTAGCAGGCATTGTCGAAAGCTCATCGAGCTGGCGGGATTGGCTATCCGCGATGCAGGCGAATACGATTCCAAGGCTGCGAGGGCCGCGCTGAAGGAAGCGCTAACCGTCCATAAGGAAGCTCTATTCGCGGCGTTGCCCCAAGACTTCCCTGCGAGTCGAAGGGGCGATTTGGCCCGTCATATTGGATTCTGTGAGCCGAATGATTGGTATGACATCGTTCTATTCGACGTGCCGGACCTTCTGGCAAAGGCAGAAGCCTATGCTGTCGAAATGCCGGGCGGCAGAACAAGCGGTATCGAAGAGTATATTCACGCCCGCTTCCGGCCTCGGCTGGAACTCGCCATGCGAGTGGAGAACCCTGATTTCCATGCCTTGATCCTCGCTTGCAGCGTCGATCTCGCTACGCTGTTCCAGCGCAAGTCGGGGGCGAATGACGATTCCGACGGAGAGATTGGCCGAGTTCTGAATCGAGATAACCCAGTGCTCATCGTTCCGCATAAGCTCGAAACCGAGACGGAGCGGAACATTCAACGAGGGGCGATGCTGCTGATGCAGGGTTGGCGAGCCTTCATACGCAATCCCCATGCGCACGGAGAGCGCCCCACGGACAGGGAATATATGGTGCATGCGCTCATGCTCATGTCGCTTCTCGCGCGTATTCTGGACGGCGCTGCGCCGACGAACCCGAAGGGAGAAGCAAGCTCGGCTGCCTAGCTGGTAAACGACCTTGCAGGTCGATGGGGACACGTACTTTTTAGCGAAAAAGTACGTGTCCCCTTTTAGCGCTTTCTAGGTCCCGACGTCCGACACCGAATGAAAGAAGGGCCGGGGAGGCGACTCCCCGGCCTTTTTTATTCCTCCCCGGCATTGGCAGGGGAGGGGGACCATGCGAAGCATGGGGGAGGGGCCTTGCTGAGTCCGAGAACCCCTCCACCGCGCGTCGCGCGGTCCCCCGCCCCGGCAAAGGCCGGGGAGGAATTTTGGGAGGAAGCGCCGACCATGCCCCTGCGCCTGATCGTCCTCGCGGCCCTCGTCCTGGCCGCGCCCGCTTCGGCGCGAGCGCCTGCGGCTGTCGCGCGAAGCGCCGACGAGCGCGCCGTGCTCGCCGCCGACGCCCGCCAGCGCGACGCCGTCGCCAATGTCGATCTGGCCGCGATCAAGGCGATCGCCCATCCCAATCTGCGCATCAACGCGCCCAGCAACCGGATCCTCAGCGGCGAGGATCTGGTCCGGATGGTCGGCTCGGGGGAGATAAGGAACGAGGTGTTCGAGCGCGTCGCCGAGACGGTGACGGTCACCGGCGACGTCGGCGTGGTGATGGGGCGCGAGACCGTCCTTCCCGGAGCGGCGAGCGAGCAGGCCCGGATGTACGGCCGCAAGACCCTCAACCGTCGCTACACCAACGTCTATTTGCGCGAAGGCGGCGCCTGGCGCCATCTCGCCCGCCACGCCAACATCATGGCCGAGGCGAAGCCGCCGGCGGGGAAGTGATGATCTAGCTCCGGGCCGCCAACCCCCGCAGTCTCCCCACCGTCAGGATCTGCGGCAGCACCTCCGGCGGCTTGCCCGGCGCGTACCATAAATAGAGCGGCACGCCCGACCGTCCCTGCTTCTCCAGGAAGCGCCCGATCGCGGCGTCGCCGCGGGTCCAGTCGCCGACCAGGACGGCGGCCTTCCTGTCGCGGAAGGCGGCGGCGACCTCGTCCTGATCGAGGACGGCGGCTTCGTTGACCTTGCAGGTGAGGCACCAGTCGGCGGTGAAATAAACGAAGACCGGCCGGCCTTCGGAGCGCAGCTGCGCAAGCCTCGCCTCGCTGAAGGGTTCCGCCGCGAGGGCGCCGCCGGTGCGCGCCTCGGCCGGCGCGGAAGGGGCGGGGAGGAAGGCGATCGCCGCGCCCGCGGCCACCAGTGCGGGGGCGAGGGGCCACCAGCCGTGCCGGCGCCCGGCCCACCAGAGGATGAGGCCGAGCGCGGTCGCCGCGAGGAGACCGACCGCAAGCCCCGACGGTCCGGTCTGCCGCTCCAGGATCCAGGCGAGGCCGAGGGCGGTCAGGGCCATCGGTACGGCGAGGATATGGCGGAAGCGGACCATCCAGGGCCCCGGCCTGGGCAGGCGCCGACGCAAGGCCGGGACGAAGCCGAGCAGGAGGAAGGGCAAAGCAAGGCCGAGGCCGAGGCCGGCGAAGACCGCCAGAGCGCCCGCCGCGGGCAGGATCAGCGCCGCTCCCAGCGCGGCGCCCATGAACGGGCCGGTGCACGGAGTCGCGACGAAGGCGGCGAGCGCTCCGGTGGCGAAGGCGCCGGTGCGGCCGCCGCCAAACCTGCCGCCGAGCGAGGGCAGCTCGAACAGGCCGGCGAGGTTGAGGGCGATGGCGGTGACGAGCAGCAGCAGGAGCAGGATGACCCGCGGATCCTGGAGCTGAAAGGCCCAGCCGACCGCGGCGCCGCCGGCCCGCACCGCCAGCAGCAGGGCGCCGAGCGCGAGGCAGGCGAGCACCGCCCCGGCCGTGTAGGCGAGCGCCTCGCGCCGGGCGGCGCGCTCCTCGCCGCCGGCACGCGCGAGGCTCAGCGCCTTGAGGCTGAGGATCGGGAAGACGCAGGGCATGATGTTGAG
>DASTFN010000004.1:0-13839 GCA_035719905.1 Allosphingosinicella sp. | reverse complement strand
CCCCCCTCGACAAGGCCTCGGCTACTACCCCTCCACCACCCTTCGGGTGGTCCCCCTCCCCATCGCGCTGCGATGGGGAGGCAATTCACGCCGCCGCTTTCTGCTCGGGGGTCAGATAGCCGATCAGCCGCGCCAGGGTCTCGCGGAGGGCTTTCCTGGGGACGACCATGTCGACCATGCCGTGGGCGAGCAGATATTCGGCGCGCTGGAAGCCTTCGGGGAGCTTCTCGCGGATGGTCGATTCGATGACTCGCTGGCCGGCGAAGCCGATCAGCGCTCCCGGCTCGGCGATCTGGACGTCGCCGAGCATCGCGTAGGAGGCGGTGACCCCGCCGGTTGTCGGGTCGGTGAGGACGACGATATAGGGCAGTCCGGCCTCCTTCAATTCGGCGATGGCCACCGTCGTCTTGGGCATCTGCATGAGCGACAATATGCCCTCCTGCATCCGGGCCCCGCCCGCCGCGGTGAAGATGATGTAGGGGCAATGGTCGGCGATGGCGGCGCGGGCGCCGTCGAGGAAGCCCGCCCCGACCGCCATGCCCATCGATCCGCCCATGAAGGCGAAATCCTGCACTCCGACGACGGCGCGGCGCCCCTCGATCGTGCCGCGGGCGTTGATCAGGGCGTCGCTCTCGCCGGTCGCCGTCCGGGCGGCCCGGAGTCGGTCGCTATAGCGTTTGGAATCGCGGAACTTGAGCGGGTCCTCGCGCACCTGCGGCTGGGGAAGCATCGAATAGCCCGGATCGAACAGGCCCTCGAACCGGGCGCGAGGGCCGATCCGGCCGTGATGGTCGCAGCGCGGGCAGACCGAATCATTCTCCTCCCATTCCTTGGTGAAGATCATCGCGTTGCACTGCCGGCATTTGTGCCAGAGATTCTCGGGAGTCTCGCGTTTGGGAAGGAAGGGGATGGAGTTGCGGACGCGGTTCAGCCAGCTCATCGGGGTCTCCTGAGAGGGGCGAGATAGGAGGGTGCAGGCGTTCCAGCAACCGTCATTGCGAGCGAAGCGAAGCAATCCAGTCAGCAGAGGCGGAGACGGGTAGGTTGCCGCGTCGCTGCCGCGTAGCGGCAGCCTGTCCGCAGCGCCGCCGCAGGCGGCGTCGAAGGGCTCCTCGCAATGACGGGCTATAAAGTCGCCTCGATCGCCCGCGCCGCCAGATCCGGGTCCTCGGCCTGGGTGATCGGGCGGCCGACCACCAGGATCGAGGCGCCGGCGTCGAGCGCCTTCCGCGGGGTCATCACCCTTTTCTGATCGCCGGCATGGCCGTCCGCAAGCCGGACCCCGGGAACGACGAAGAAGCCGTCCGGCCACAATTTCTTCGCCGCCGCGACCTCGTTGCCGGAGCAGACGACGCCGTCGAGACCGGCCTCGCGCGCCAAGGCGGTCAGCCGCATCACCTGGGCATGGGCGTCCCCGCCGACTCCGATCGCGGCGAGATCCTCGCCGTCGAGGCTGGTCAGCACGGTCACCGCGACGACCTTGGTGCCGCTCGGCGCCGCGGCCTTGGCGTCCTCCATCATCGACCGCCCGCCGGCGGCGTGGACGGTGAGCACCGCCGGCTCGAGCGGGCGAAGCGCCTGGATCGCCTTGCCGACCGTGTTGGGGATGTCGTGGAACTTCAAATCGAGGAAGATCGGCAGATGGAGCTCGGCCATGTCGCGGACGCCGTGGCGGCCGTTGGCGCAGAAGAATTCGAGGCCGAGCTTGATCCCGCCGACATGGTTCCTGACCCGCGTCGCGATCGCCTTGGCCCGCTCGAGATCGGGCGTGTCGATCGCGACGAAGATCGGGCTCCTCATGTCGCCGGCCAGGCCTTGCTGTCGGTGGCGACCCGCGCCCCCTCGCCATTGTCGACGGCGACCGGAGTCGGGGCCGGAGCGGCGGGGGCGACGCTGACCTGGCGCTCTGCCGGCTCGAGCCGGCGCCTCAGCCCCCACAGCCGGGCGCGGTAGATGATGAAGGTCGGAACGAAGCCGAGCAGGAAGGCGGCGAGGACGAGGACGGGCAGCTTCACGTCCGCCTCGAGCCCGCCCCAGAGCTTCAGGGTGACGGCATTCCAGTTCGCCTTGGCGAAGAGGACGAGGACCACCGTCAGGGCGATCCAGAAGAGGGTTTTCAGGAACTGCATTCGCGCCCTCCGAGCTTCGATGTAGCTCTATGGCCGAGCGGGCGGCGGCGCAATGGTTGGCGTCGCCCCAGCGCAGGCTGGGGCCCCGGGGGGTGAAGGGCTCGGCGCTTTTCATCCACTGGGATGCCAGCCTTCGCTGGCATGACGGGGGCTACCCCACCTCCCGCTCGATCGAGTCGAACAGAGGCTGGATCTCGCTCAGCCGCGGGCGTTCCTCGGCGAGGATGGCCCGGAAGGCTTCGCGCTTGAACCGTTCGGCGAGGCCCTCGGGCAGGCTCAGCCCCTCGGGCAAGGTCGAGACGAGGATGTCGATCAGCCGGTCGGCGCCGTGCAGTCGGCCCCACAGATAGTCGTTCTCGCGATAGGCTCGGCTGAAGAAGGCGCCGAAGCTGTTGAACTGGACGCCCTTGAGCGTCGCTCCGACTCCGCCCGTCCTTATCGCCGTCGCATCCTCCGGCGAGATCCGGTCGACCTTGACCTCGTCATATTCGTCGAGCCCCTCGCCCTGGAGGAGCGGGAGGGTGGCGATGTCGTAGAATGGGAAGCCGAGATAGGAGAGGATCAGGGTTCGCCGCTCGCGCTTGGGGAAAGCGGCGAGCGCTCCGGTCAGCCGCGCATCCGCCTCGTCGTCGGCGGCCTTCAGCGACAAGGTGCTGGCGAGCGCCTCGAGCGCGGCGGCCGGCGCCTCCTCGACCTCGCGATAGACGACCGCCCCGGCATCGGCCGGATCCTGCGAATAGCGCCCGATCAGCCGGTAGATTTCCCCGCGCGCGGCGGCGATCGCGTCGCGCGGCGGATCCGCCTGCTGCTCGATCTGACCGAGCCGGCGGACCAGGAAGCGAAGCCGCCGGATTCGAAAGGCGGCGTCGAAGCTCCTCAGGAACAGGACGACCTCGGGCTGGGCCCCCGCCTTCGTCATCGAATCCTCGTCGGCGAGGCCGAGTCGCCTGATTTCGCTCCAGACCGCCTGGCGGACCCGTTCGTAACGGCTGCGATCGCCGCCGCTGCCGAGCCGGAAGATCCGCTCCGCCGCGTCCTCCGCAACTCCGGCGAGCTTGAAATGGCCGTAGGCGGCATAGGCATAGCCGGCCTCGCGCGCGGCGACGTTCTGCGCCCGCGCCCGCCAGGCGGCGAGCCGCTTCGCCGTCGGGCTCGAAAGGAAGATGGTCGAGCCGAACGCCCGCTCGATCGCCGCCTCGACCTCGGGCCGCATCGCCTCGACGATCCGGCGAAGTCGGCGGATGGTCGACGAGCGCTGGTCGATCGCCTCGAGATTGTCGCGGATCGGCTGCTCGCGGGGGATATCCGAGAGGGCGCCGAAGATGGTCGCGAAGAAACCGGGCGCCTCGTCATTGTCGCTCGCCGCGAGGCGGACCGAGCGCACGCCCGGCTTGGGATCGATATAGACGAAGCGGCGATCGACCTCGCGATGCGCCGGGCGGTTCTGGAGCGCCTTGATCGCCGGCCGGAAGGGCGCGTTGGCGAGAACCGAGCCGTCGATCAGGACCGACGTCTCCGCGGTTCCGAGCGCCGACTGCCGGGGCAGAGCGCGGGTGAGGAAGTCGCCTCGCCCCGGCCAGGCGGCGCCGCGCTCGGCCAGTACCGAGTCGAGCTCGGCGACCTGGAAGGGCGGGAAGGCGCCGGGAAAGCTCGCCGTCGCCCGGGCCGCGAAGGTGAGCTCGGCGGCGTCGGCGAGGGGCCCCGGCCCGGCCCGGCGGAAGGAGAGGATCAGCCGATGCTCCTGTTCGATCACCTCGCTCGGCGAATTGAGCCGGAGCTGCTCGGAATAGCCGTAAAAGTCGGTGACGGTGACGAACAGGTCGAGCGGATGGTAGCTGGGCAGGAGCGCGGGCCCCTGCGGGCCGGTGGCCATGGCGTCGAACGCTCCGAGCAGGAGGCGGGTGAAGCCGGGGCCGCTGAACGGCGGAGCGAACCAGCGGGCACGGATGAAATTGGCCAGCTTGCCGCGAATCTCCTCGCGATGCTCGGCCTCGACCGTCTTCTCGAGCGCTCCGCGCCGCGACGACCAGGCCCAGGCGAGCGGCACCGCCGCCGATTTGGCGAGCCGGGAGAACCGGCTCTGGGCGGGGTCGATCAGCCGGTCGACGTCGGCGGTCTCGAGCCAAAGCTCGGTCAAAGGCTCGAGCGAGCGGCCGCTGACGATCGCTTCGGCCAGGAAGACGGCGTTGATCCCGCCCGCGCTCGCGCCGGCGAGGATGTCGACCAGGATCCGGACGTCGAGCCCGCACTCGCCGGCAATCGCCTCGATCAGCCGGCGGTAGATCGTCTCCGACCCCGGCTCGGCCTCCTCGCCGGAATGGAAAGCATGGCTGGCCCGGGCGAGCCGCCAGACCTCCTTGGTGATCCCGTGCATGTAAACGGCGAGGCTGATTCCGCCGTAGCAGATCAGGGCCAGCCGTAATTCCTTTTCACGCACCGGACGAATCGTGGCAGCCGAGCGACGAGTTGTCGAGTTCCCTCGTTTCGTCCCGGATTCCCTGCACGCCGCCGTAACGACCGGGACTCTTCCGGCTTTGCCGATTAGCGCGACTCCCATCGGAGGCTGAGGGGCTTTTCAGACTTATGTTGTTTTCGCGTTCGCACCGCCGCGGCACTCACACCGCCGTCATGCTGGCTCTGGCCGGATTGATGAGCTCGGTTCCCGTCTACGCCGCGGAGGCTCCGGCCGGCGAGCGCATCGAAAGCCTGACGGAAGTGGTCGCGACGCTCGACGAAAGCATCACGATCGCCGACCCGGTCGTCGCCGAGGAGAAAGTCTATCAGGCGATCGGCCAGGGCACGGCCAGCTATTACGGCCGCGAGCTCGCCGGCAACCGGACCGCAAGCGGCGAGCGCTTCAACCCGCACGGCTTCACCGCCGCTCACCGCACCCTGCCGCTCGGCACCAGGCTCCGGGTCACCAACGTCGCCAACGGCCGAAGCGTCATCGTCCGGGTCAACGACCGCGGCCCGTTCGTCGGCAAGCGCCTGATCGACGTATCGCTGGGCGCCGCCCAGGAGATCCAGATGGTGCGTTCCGGAACCGCCCAGGTCCGCCTGGAGCTCGTCCCCACCACCTGACGTACCCGGCGAAGGCCGGGAACCGGTTGCGGCCGGCGAAGGCCGGACCTCTGCCTTGACCGGTGAACCGAGCTTGCGAGATTGCCGCCGGCCGCCATATCCCCCTTCCCGAAACGGCGCCTTTCGATTAAGGCCCTTCCATCCAATATCCGGTGGGGATTTACCAACATGATCAAGCACATAGCACTTTGCGGCGTAGCCGCGCTCAGCCTTGCAGCCGCGCCGGCCTGGTCGGCCGACAGCCATGCCGGCCACGCCGCCGCCAAGCCGAAGCTGGGCGAGTGGGGCTATGATGCCGCCGGCATGGACCGCGCCGCCAAGCCGGGCGACAATTTCTTCGACTATGCCAACGGCACCTGGTCGAGGACGACCGAAATTCCCGCCGACAAGCCGGTCTGGGGCGGCTTCGTCGAGCTCGACGAGCTTTCCACCCAGCGCACCCGGACGATCATCGAGGACGCCGCCAAGGCGAACGCCCCCGCCGGAAGCGTCCAGCGCAAGGTCGGCGATTTCTACGCCAGCTTCATGGACGAGGCGGCGATCGAGGCGAAGGGCATTGCGCCGCTGAAGCCGGCGCTCGACCGGATCGCCGCGATCCGCACCGCCTCCGACCTCGCCCGCGCCTTCGGCGAGCTCGGCCAGGTCGGAGTCCGCTCGCCCTTCGGGGTCGAGGTCGACCAGGACCTCAAGGACAATACGCTTTACTCGGCTTATGTCGGCCAGGGCGGTCTCGGCCTTCCCGACCGGGACTATTATCTCGACTCGACCAACCCGAAGTTCGTCGACGCCAGGGCCAAGTACAAGAGCCACGTCGCCAACATGCTGCGCCTTGCCGGAATCTCCGATCCGGACGCCCGCGCCGGCCGCATCCTCGACCTCGAGACCAAGATCGCCGAGTCGCACTGGACCCGGGTGCAGCGCCGCCAGATCGAGAATCTCTACAACCCGATGACCAGGGCCGAGCTCCCGGCGAAGATGCCCGGCTTCGACTGGAACGCCTATCTCGCCGCCGCCGGCCTCGGCGGAGTCGACCGGGTCGTCGTCGCCCAGCCCAGCGCGCTCACCGGCGCCGCCAGGCTGGTCGCCTCCGAGCCGATCGAGACCTGGAAGGACTATCTCACCTTCCGCGCCGTCGCCGCCTCGGCGCCCTTCCTTCCCAAGGCCTTCGTCGACGAGAATTTCGCCTTCAACGGCAAGGTCCTTTCCGGCACTCCGCAGCTTCGCGAGCGCTGGAAGCGCGGCTCCGACCTGGTCGGCGGCGGCATGGGCGAGGCGGTGGGCCAGCTCTACGTCGCCCGCTACTTCCCGCCCGAGGCCAAGGCGAAAGCGGACGAGCTCGTCCGCAATTTGATCAAGGCGATGGACCTGAGGCTCCAGGGCCTGACCTGGATGGCGCCCGAGACCAAGGCCAAGGCCCGGGTCAAGCTCGCCGCCTTCACGCCCAAGATCGGCTATCCGGACAAATGGCGCGATTATTCCGCGCTCGAGATCCGGCAGGGCGACGCGATCGGCAATGCGTCGCGGGCCGCCCAGTTCGAATATCGCCGGGGCATCGCCAAGATCGGCCAGCCGATCGACCGCTCCGAATGGGGCATGTCGCCGCAGACGGTGAACGCCTACGCCAACCCGCTCCTCAACGAGATCGTCTTCCCGGCGGCGATCCTGCAGCCGCCCTTCTTCGATCCCAATGCCGACGACGCGGTCAATTACGGCGGCATCGGCGCCGTCATCGGCCATGAGATCAGCCATCATTTCGACGATCAGGGCCGCAAGTTCGACGCCAGCGGCAACCTTGCCGACTGGTGGACCGAGAAGGACATCGCCGAGTTCAAGAAGCTGACCGACCAGATGGTCGCCCAGTACGGCGGCTACGAGGCGCTTCCCGGCAAGAAGGTCAACGGCGAGCTCACTCTGGGCGAGAATATCGCCGATCTCGCCGGCCTCGCCATCGCCTACGACGCCTATCAGGTGTCGCTGAACGGCAAGCCGGCGCCGGTGATCGGCGGCTATACCGGCGACCAGCGCTTCTTCCTCGGCTTCGGCCAGGTGTGGCGGACCAAATATCGCGACGCCCTGCTCCAGCAGCTGCTCACCGTCGACAACCACTCGCCGGGCACGATCCGGCCGCTCGTCGTCCGCAACTTCGACCCGTGGTACAAGGCGTTCAACGTTCGCGACGGAAAGCTTTATTTGCCGCCTGAACAGCGTATCAGGATCTGGTAAGCGATTGAGATTCCGGGCCGGCGCGTCGTCGCCGGCCCGGCCGCGAACAGGGCAGGAGAGTATAAGCTGAAGCGGCCGTTTTTGTACCTGCCCGTCGCCGGTCTCCTCCTCTTTTTCCTGTACTGGGCCGCGACCCATATCAGCTTTGGCGGCACCGCCCCGGCGCAGCCCGAGCTCGGCATCTCCAACCAGCAGCTCGCCAATATCGAGGAGCGCCAGAACGCGCCCGGCAGCGTCGCCGACTATAAGCGCCTCGACCAGCGCCTTCAGGCGCTGATGCGCAGCGAGCGGATGATCGGGCTCGCCGTCGGAGTCGTCGAGAATGGCGAGATCCGCTTCCTCAAGGGCTATGGCGAGACCATCGCCGGAAGCGGCGAGGCGGTCACCACCGACACCGTCTTCCGCTGGGCCTCTTTGTCCAAGGGCGTCGCCGCCGACATGGTCGCCCTGCTCGCGGACCAGGGCAAGCTCTCGCTCTACGAGCCGGTCGCCAAATATTCGACCTCGCTTCGCCTGCCGGCGGGCAACGAGCAGAAGGCGACGGTCGCCGACCTGCTCTCGCACCGCCTCGGCCTGTTCAGCCATGCCAACGATAGCAAGCTCGAGGACGGGATGGACCCGCGCTTCCTTCGCGCCTCGCTCTACCAGCTGAACGCGATCTGCTCGCCGGGGACCTGCTGGGCCTATCAGAACGTCGCCTACGACGCCTCGACCGAGATCGTCGAGAAGGTCACCGGCCAGAGCTATGCCGACGCCGTCCGCGAACGCCTTTTCGCACCGCTCGGAATGGCCGGGGCGAGCATGAGCCGCGAAGCCCTGGTCACTTCGCGAAGCTGGGCGCGTCCTTATAAGGGAGGCAAGAATTCGAAGCCGCTCGAGGTCGCCGAGCCTTATTACCGGGTGCCGGCGGCGGGCGGGGTCAATTCGACGATCAAGGACCTCGCGATCTGGATGCAGGCCCAGATGGGCCTCAAGGCCGCCGTCCTTTCGCCGCGGGTGCTGGAGGCGGTTCAGACCGCTCGGGTCCGGACTCCGGGCGAGCTCGGCCGGATGCGCAAGTTCCGCGAGCGGGTCCACACCGCCGCCTACGGCCTCGGCTGGCGGATCTACGATTATGCCGGCCACCGGGTCGTCGCCCATCGCGGCGGGGTCAGCGGCTACCGGTCGCTGATCATGTTCGACCCCGTGCTCAAGTCCGGGGTGGTGGCCTTGTGGAACGGCTCGAGCAGCCAGCCCGGCGGGCTCGAGTTCGAGGTGATGGACATGTTCTACAAGCTGGAGCCGAGGGACTGGCTGTTCCTCGAGGAGAAGCCGGGCGCCGAGCCGGTGCCGGCGGAGGACGAAGACGGCAACAGCTCGGTCGACGCGGGAACCTGATTCCCCTCCCTGCAAGGGAGGGGCTAGGGGTGGGTCCGCCGAAGGCGGCCGAAACTCCGAGTCAGAAAGAAGTCTCGCTTCGCTCGCCTACCCACCCCTAACCCCTCCCTTCCAGGGAGGGGAGGCTAGAGCCGCCTCAGCTTCGCCCACACGGGAAAATGATCGCTCGCCTTCCTCGCCGCGGCGCTCTGATGGACTCCGCATTCGTCGATCCCGAGCCCCTCGGTCACCATGATCCGGTCGAGCCGCGCCACCGGCCGCCGGACGTGGAAGCTCCTCCCGCAATCGGCGAAGGCGAGGTGGTGGCCGAAGTCGCGAAGGCAGCCGCCGCGAACGCTCCATTCATTGAGATCGCCCATCAGCACCGCCGGCATCGGCCCCTCCCGGGTCTGCAGATGGTGGAGGATGAAATGGGCCTGCTGGCGCCGCCACAGCCCGGACAGGTCGAGGTGCATTCCGATCACCCGAAGCTTTTCGCCGCCCAGGCTGATGTCCGCCATCACCGCCCCCCGCGGCTCCAGCGAGGGGAGATGGAGAAGCTCCTTGTGGAGCACGTCGACATTCTTCCGCACCAGCAGGGCATTGCCGTGCCAGCCCAGGCTTCCGTCGCGGGCGTCGAAGGCGACCGGCTTGTAGTCGCTATGCTCGTCGATCATGTGCAGCGGGATGGCGCTCGCCCGGGTGCCGAACCGCCGGTCGGCTTCCTGCAGGGCGATGACGTCGGCGTCGAGCTCGCGAAGCACCTCGAGCGTCCGCTCCGGCCGCCGCCGGCGATCGGTGCCGATCGCCTTCCTCATATTGTAGCTGGCGACTCGGATCATAGGCGGCAGGGGACAGTCACTATTTTCCCTGCCTCCTCAGCCGAGCTTCGCCGGCGCGCGCAAGGAAAATGATGCTGTCCCCAAGCTCAGCGCCGGTCGTTGAGCTTGCCGAGCTGGTGGTCGAGCGCCCGCACCACCTTCTTGGCGGCGCCGATCACCGCCCGGTCGACCGTGTCCCCCTCGTCGACGGCGGCGACCGGCGCGATCCCGCTCACCCGGGCCTCGATCGAGCAACGCAGGTCGGCATTGCCGCCGCGCGGCCCGTTGACGTCGGAGACATGGACCTCGACGTCGGTGATCCGGCCCTCGAATCGGGCGAGGCGCTGGCGGATCTGGTCTTCGAGGCGGCTGTCGCGGCCGCTGTCGCGGTCGATCTGGTTGTCGGCGTGGATCTGGATGAACAAGACACTCTCCATTGCTGGCATGAAGGTGAATGCAGGGGAGGGGAGAGCGTTCCAAGAAATCTGCCCGTCGCCCCAGCGGAGGCTGGGGCCCCAGGGGGTGGAGGGCACCCGCGCCTTTCACTCGCTGGGATCCCAGCCTTCGCTGGGATGACGGGGCGGTCAACGTTCCCCTTCCGTTTCTCCGCGTCCCCGGCTACCGTCGCCTCATGGCGAAACCGAAGAAGCGCTACGTCTGCCAGGCCTGCGGCTCGGTCCAGAACCGCTGGATGGGCCAATGTCCGGACTGCACCGGGTGGAACACCCTGGTCGAGGATAGCGGCGCGGTGGTGACGCCCTTCTCGGCGCGCCACAATCTGCGCGGCGGCGGGCGGGCGATCGAGCTGGTCGGGCTCGACCGCGACGTCGCTCTGCCCGAGCGGATGTCGACCGGGATCCGCGAGCTCGACCGGGCGATCGGCGGCGGCCTCGTCGCCGGCTCCGCGACCCTGATCGGCGGCGATCCCGGCATCGGCAAGTCGACCCTTCTCCTCCAGGCCGCGGCGCTGATGGCGAAGGCCGGCTTGTCCGTAGCCTATATTTCCGGCGAGGAGGCGACCGACCAGGTGCGGCTTCGCGCCCGCCGCCTCGGCCTGGGCGGAGCCCCGGTCCAGCTCGCCGCCGCCACCTCGGTCCGCGACGTCCTGACCACGCTGGCGGAGGGGCGGCCGCCGGCGCTGCTCGTCATCGATTCGATCCAGACCATGTATTCGGACCTGATCGAGGGCGCCCCCGGAACGGTCAGCCAGGTCCGGGCCTCGGCCGGCGAGCTCATCCGCTACGCCAAGGAATCGGGCGCCGCCGTCGTCCTCGTCGGCCATGTCACCAAGGACGGCGCCATCGCCGGCCCGCGCGTGCTCGAGCATATGGTCGACACCGTGCTCGCCTTCGAGGGCGAACGAAGCCACCAGTATAGGATCCTTCGAGCCACCAAGAACCGCTTCGGCGGAACCGACGAGATCGGGGTCTTCGCCATGGCCGAGGGCGGGCTCGAGGAGGTTGGCAATCCCAGCGCCCTGTTCCTCACCCATCGGGGCGAGGCGGTGTCGGGCGCGGTCGTCTTCCCGGCGCTCGAGGGCACCCGTCCGGTGCTGGTCGAGATCCAGGCCTTGACCGTCCGCCTCGCCAGCGGCGCCACCCCGCGCCGGGCGGTGGTCGGCTGGGATTCGGGCCGCCTCGCCATGATCCTCGCCGTGCTCGAGGCGCGCTGCGGCCTCAGCTTCTCGACCGCCGAAGTCTATCTCAACGTCGCCGGCGGCTATCGTCTCAGCGACCCGGCGGCCGACCTTGCCGTGGCGGCGGCGCTGGTCTCCGCTCTGGCCGAGCGGCCGGTGCCGCCCGAGGCGGTGGCGTTCGGCGAGGTCGCCTTGTCGGGCGAGCTGAGGCCGGTGGCGCACGGTCCGCTACGGCTCAAGGAAGCCGCCAAGCTGGGCTTCGAGCGGGCGCTGGTCCCGGCCTCGGTGAAGGGCGAGGGCGGGATGAGGCTGTCGGGCTTCCGGACCCTCAAGGACCTCGTCGATCATGTCCTGGGGCGGTGAAATCCTCCCCGAGCTTGCTCGGGGAGGGGGACCACCCGAAGGGTGGTGGAGGGGTAACTGGAACAGGCCTCGTCAGTCACCCCTCCACCAAGCTTCGCATGGTCCCCCTCCCCATGCTGCGCATGGGGAGGATCAACTGCTTCCCTCCCGCCCGAACCTCCGTTAGCACTCGCAGCATGACCGCGCTCGACGTCATCGTTCTCCTCCTGGTCGGCTGGAACCTCGTCCGCGGGGCGATGAAGGGGTTCGTCGGCGAGGTGCTCAGCCTTGCCGCCTGGATCGTCGCGATCGTGTTCCTGAAGCTGCTCCACACCCCGGCGACGAACGCGCTCGAAGTCCTGGTCGGCACCCGCTCCGGCGCCGCCGTGCTCGCCTTCGCTCTGGTCTTCGGGCTGGTCTTCCTCGCCGGCAAGCTGGTCGCCCGCCAGGTCGGCGGCGGGGTCCGCCGCTCGGTGATCGGCCCGGTCGACCGGATGCTCGGCGCCGGCTTCGGGGCGTTGAAGGGGATCATCCTCGCCACCTTGCTCTATCTCGGCGCCAACCTCGTCTACGACACGATCTGGGGCGCTCAGTCGCAGCGGCCCGACTGGATGGCCAGCTCGCGAACCTATCCTTTGCTCTACGCCAGCGGCCGGGCCATCGTCGATTTCGTCGAATGGCGCCGCGGCGCCCCCGCCGAGCCTCGCTATCGCCAGGCTCCTCCCGCCCGCGATCCCGAGACTGCGAACGCTTCATGATCCGACTCTACGACACCAAGGCGCGGAAGAAGCGCGACTTCGAGCCCGGCGATCCGCAGCGGGTGACGCTCTACGTCTGCGGCCCGACCGTCTACAACCGCGCCCATATCGGCAATGCCCGGCCCGCCGTCGTGTTCGACGTCCTCGCCGGGCTGCTCCGCCACACCTACGGGCCCGACCAGATCGTCTATGCCCGCAACGTCACCGACGTCGACGACAAGATCATCGACGCCGCCCGGGCCGAAGGGGTCGATCCTTCGGTGGTGACCCGCCGCTACGAGGATTTCTACCTCGCCGACATGGGCGCGCTCGGCGTCCGGCCTCCCAACCTCGCCCCGAAGGCGACCGAGACGGTCGACGAGATGGTGGCGATGATCGCCCGGCTGATCGAGACCGGCCATGCCTACGAGGCGGACGGCCACGTCCTCTTCAACGTGCCCTCCGATCCCGGCTACGGCGCCCTCGGCCGCCGCGACCGCGAGGCGATGATCGCCGGCGCCCGGGTCGAGATCGCCTCCTACAAGAAGGACCCGGCCGATTTCGTTTTGTGGAAGCCTTCGGCGCAAGGCGTGATCGGCTGGGACAGCCCCTGGGGCCGCGGCCGCCCCGGCTGGCACATCGAATGCTCGGCGATGATCGAGCGCCACCTAGGCACCACCATCGACATCCACGGCGGCGGCCTCGATCTCATCTTCCCCCATCACGAGAACGAGCTCGCCCAGAGCCGCTGCGCCCCCGAGGGCGCACCGCTCGCCCGCTACTGGGTCCATAACGGCTTCCTCTCCATGGCCGGCGGCGAGAAGATGTCGAAGAGCCTCGGCAACGTGGTGACGGTCGGGGAGCTGCTCGACGAGGGCCATAAGGGCGAGACCCTCCGCCTGGCCCTGCTCTCCGCCCATTACCGCCAGCCGCTCGAATGGTCGCCGCAGCTGATCGCCCAGTCGAAGGCGACCCTCGACCGCCTCTACCGAAGCCTCCTGCCGCCGGTGACCAGGCGGGGGGAGGGCGACATCGCCGAGGTCGAGGCGGCGATCGGCGACGATCTCAACACGCCTCTGGCGCTTGCCCGGCTGGGCGAGCTGGCCAGGCTCGGCGACGTCGAAGCGACGAAGCGGGCCGGCGCCCTGCTCGGCCTCCTCCTGCAGGATCCGGTCGAGTGGTTCCAGGGCAGCGAGCCCGAGCTTTCGGACCGGGTCGACCCCCGTCTCCGCGAAGAGCCCGGCCGCTTCGGACTCGGCGCCGAGGAAATCCAGCTCCGCATCGACCGCCGCTCCGAAGCCAAGAAGGCGAGGGACTTCGGCGAGGCCGACAAGATCCGCGCCGACCTCGCCGCCCAGGGGATATTGCTCGAGGACGGGCCCCAGGGCACCACCTGGCGGCGGGCCTGACTCCCCTCCCTGGGAAGGGAGGGGCTGGGGGTGGGTAGGCGAGCGAAGCGAGACTTCCCTCTGACTCGGAGTTTCGGCCGCCGTTGGCGGACCCACCCCCGACCC
>DASTFN010000003.1:0-82397 GCA_035719905.1 Allosphingosinicella sp. | reverse complement strand
ACGTTGGTTCCGGCAAGCATCGAGATATATTCGATCCCGGTGACCGAGGAATCGAGGGTGAGCCCGCCGCTGTAATCGCCCTGGAGGACGACCGTATCGGCGCCGAGGCCTCCGTCGACATTGTCGTCCGCCGTCAGCGCTCCGCCGAAGTAGAAGATGTCGTCCGAGCCGAGGCCGCTCACCGTGTCGTTGCCGCCCTGGCTGACGACGAAGATGTCGGGCTGCGGAGTGCCGGTGATGACGTTGTCGCCCTCGTCGCCCATCAGCCGGTCGCCGGGGCCGGCGACGCCGTTCACGGTCACCGTCACCGTCGCCATATTGCCGTCGGCCAGGGTGTAGGTGAAGGTGTCGCCGATCGTCGAGGTGTTGACCGCGCCCGAGCTGCCGTCGGTAAGGCTGTCGAAGCGGCCGTTCGGGTCGTAGCTGTAGCTGCCGTCGGCGTTGACGACGAGCAGGGCCCCGGACGCCAAAGCGATCTCGACGCCGACATTGTTGGCCGAGCCGTTCACCTCGGAGATGGCCAGGGCCGGCCCGTCGGCATCGCTGTCATTGCCGTTGCCGTTGTCGGCGAACAGGCTCCCGGTCGCGACCGCATTCTCATAGGCCGCGACGGCATCGTCCTGGGCGAGCGCCGGGGTGTCGACTCCGGCGACGTCGATCGTCGCCGTCCGGGGCTCGGCGGCGCCGCCGTCGCCGTCGGTGAGCCTGAAGGTCACGACGCGCTCGCCGGCCGCGGGGGATTGCGAATAATTGACGTAGCCGATCGCCCGGACCAGCGCCGCGGCGATGGCGGGGCTGGACTCCGCGTTGAAGGTCACGACCAAGGGGGAAGAGCCGTCCGTGCCGCCGACGACGGTGCCGATCGGAACGCCCTGGTAATAGAGGTCGGTCTCGTCGACCATGAAGTCGCCGGCGACGATCCTCAGCTGGTCGTCCGGGGTCCCGCCGGAGGTGAAGGTGACGGTCAGCCGCCCCTGGTCGAAATCGGCCGAATCGGGATCTTCGACGGTCGCGTCGGGGGCGATCGGAGTGATCGGATCATTCTCGGCATAGTCGATGCCGGCGGTGTCCAGGCTGATTTCAGGCGAAAGATTGGCCACGTGTCAAAGCTCCTCCCAGGCACGCCGGAAGGGGGCCCGTTCATTGGCCCGGTCGAACCCGGGCGATCGGCACAACGTAATTTGCGAATATCTCCATTGGGTTAAGAGCGGCCCCGCGCCTTTCGTCAACCCACTTTCACTCTCGTCATCCCGGGACCGACCCGCGAGCCATGGCAGCCCCCGAAACCGTGCGAGGTCAATTTGGAACGCAACGACGCAACGACGCGACGAATCCGGGAAGCGGCGCAAAGCCGCGGCTCCCGATCGCGCCTGCGACCGCCACGTAGCACAGCGGCGGAAGGACGCTCCGCGTCGTCGCGTCGTCGCGTTCAAAAACACCGGCTCGCACCGCGCCGGAGAGCAGGCCGGGTTGGCGCCGGCGCCTCTACAGGATGAAGTCCCCGACCCCGAGCGGAGTCGGCCCCTGCAACGTCAGCGCAATGACCAGGTCGGCGACGCTGTCGCCATTGACGTCGCCCTCGACGAACCAGGTCCCGCTCTGCTCGTAGGCACGAAGCTCGCCCGACGATCCGCTGAACGCGCTCGACCCGATCCAGCTGAATGCCTGGTCGCCGGCGGCGACGCTGTTGGCGTCGACCCGGCTGAGGTCGATGCTGTCGGTGCCCGGCGTGAAGTCGAGGATCTGATCCATCGTGACGCTGTTGGATTCCTCGACCGACTGGTAGCGGAACGAATCCGCCCCGCCGTTTCCGGTGAGGCTGTCCGCGCCGAGATTGCCGTGGATGAGGTCGGCATTGGCGCCGCCCTTCAGAGTGTCGTCGGCACGGCCGCCGAACAGTCGGAGCAGTCCGTCCAGCTCCTGGCTGGCGTCGAGCACCATCGTCTCCGTCGCCATCAGCAGGGCGCCGGACACGGTGAGCGTCTCGCCCGGCTTCACGATCGCGTCGGAGAGGATGAGGTTGTAATCGAACTCAGTCCCCCCGCCCCGCGCGTAACGCTCGTCGGTGGCCGAGGTCAGCGTCAAATTCTCGATGTTCGTGAACAGCCCGGTGTAGCCCGGGGCGTTGAAGTCGATCGTGTAGTTGCCGCGCAGGAACATGCCGTCATAGCCGGCGCCGCCGTTGACCGTGTCGCCGGTCGCGAATCTTTCTTCGGCGTAGAAGAAGATGTCGTTGCCGAGGCCGCCGGTGAGCGTATCCACGCCCTTGCCTCCGTAGACGACCAAATTGGCGTTGGTCTCGGCGCTGCCGTCGAAGGTGAAGTCCTCGCCCGCGAGCAAGGCCGCGCCGTTGATCCGGGCCTGCACCCCCGCGGCGAAATTGGCGTCGTCGATGGTCAGGACGTAATCGTAAAGGTTCGTCCCCGGCTCGCCGAAATTCGTGTTCGAGCCCGCGAGGAGCGAGATGTTCTCGATCTGGGTGATATTGGCGGTGAGCGTCAGCGCGCCGTAAGGCCCCTGGAGCACGAGCGTGTCGCCCCCGGCCCCGCCGTTGACGACGTCGGCCGCGGTCAGCGAGCCGCCGAAGAAGATATTGTCGTCGCCCTCGCGGCCGATCACCGTGTCGTCGCCGCCGTCGTAGAGGCGGAGCACGTCGTTGCCGGCGCCGGCGGAGATGACGTTGTTGCCGCCATTGCCGCGGAAATCGTGGGCGGCGTCGGTGGTCGCCGTCAGATTCTCGACGTTGGGGCGGGAGAGCAGGCTGTAGGTGAGCAGCGAGGTGCGGATCTCGTCCGTGCCTTCCCCGGCATTCTCGGTCACCGAGTCGCCGGCATTCTCGACCCAATAGGAATCGTCGCCGGTGCCGCCGATCAGAACATCGGCGCCGCCGCCGCCGTCGAGGGTGTCGTTGCCGGCGCCGCCCTCGAACCGGTTGACTCCGGCCGAGCCGACGAACCAGTCGTTGCCCGAATTGCCTTTCGCGAATTCGATTCCGACGAGCGTGTCGATCGATCCGAACGTGTCTCGCGCCGTTCCCGCCGCGACCGCTGTGCCGAAGAGATTCTGGGTCGCTCCGCTGAGGTTGACGAGGACTCCGCCGCCACCCGTCTCGAGATCGTAGGCCGCCCAGTCGTCGGAAGTGTCGGTCCCCTCCTGAGTACCGCCATAGAGCGTGTCGTTCCCGGCGCCGCCCGCGAGCTGGTCGCTTCCGCCGTTGCCGACGAGCAGGTCGCCGCCGCCGCCGGCGCGGATAATGTTGTCGCCATCGGAGCCGGCCAAGGTCTGGCCGCTGTCGGAGGTGCCGGTCAGGTTCTCGATCGAGTTCAGCTGGTAGCTCGCAAGGCTGGTGCGAACCTCGTCGGTGCCGGCATCGTCGAAGATGTTGTCGCTGGCGTCGTCGAGGACATAGACGTCGTTGCCCGTACCGCCGCGCAGGACGTCGGCGCCGATGCCGCCGTCGAGATAATCGTCGCCCTCATCGCCGATCAGCGAATCGTTGCCGGCTCCGCCCTCGATCGTGTCGTTGCCGCCCGAGCCTTCGAACCGGTCGTTGCCGGAGCTACCGAGGAAGAAGTCGTTGCCGAAGGCGCCGCGAACCTGCTCGATCCCGATCAGGGTGTCGATCGTCCCGAACGTGTCGCGGGCGGTGTTGGAGGCGAGCAGCACCCCGCCGACCGTCGCAGCGGCCGCGCTGAGGTTGACCGCGACGCTGCCCGTGCCCGACTCGCGGGCGTAGACGACCCAGTCGAGGGTGTCGGCGCCGCCGTCGAGAGTGTCGACGCCGGCGCCGCCGGTGAGCTCGTCGAAGCCCCCGGCGCCGGTCAGGACGTCGTTGCCCGCCTCCCCCAGGAACTTGTCGACGCCCGAGCCGCCGAGCATATGGTCGTCGCCCGACGCGCCGCTGACCTTCTCGATGCCGACGAGCGCGTCGGTGTTGCCGAACGTGTCGCGCGCGGTGCTCGGGTCAAGCAGGACGCCGCCGACCGTCGTCTGGCTGTCGCTGAGGTTGACGTAAACGGCGCCGCCGCCGGTCTCCTGGTCGTAGCGCACCCAGTCGGTGCCGGTGCTTCCGCCGGTGAGGATGTCGTTGCCCTCGCCGCCGACGAACTCGTCGCCGTCGTTGGGCAAGGCGAAGAACGAGCCGTTGCCGGTGATCACGTCGTCGCCCGAGCCCCCGTCGAGCCGGTCGTTGTAGTCGCTGCCGGTGATGACGTCGTCGCCGGTGCCGCCGGCCGCGATGTAGCGGTGGAACGTGCTGTTGGTCGCCCCGCTCATGTCGATGATGTCGTTGCCGCTTCCCGCATCGGCGCTGAACGCCACGGCCCCGCCGCCGTCGACGTAGATCTCGTCATTGCCGGCGCCGGTGCTGATCGAGCCGCCGGCCAGGCCGAGGTTGAGCCGGATGATGTCGATTTCGTCGCCGAGGATGAAGCTGTTATTGTTGCCGAAGAATTTGGCGGTGAGCTCAAGCCGCTCGATCGACGTCCACGACACGGTCCAGCTGTTGGACGAGCCGCTGCGCACCGTAAAGGAGCCGTCGAAGCCGCTGTTGCTGATGGGGTAGAAGTTGGAATAGCCGGTATCGACGATCAGGGTGTCGAAGCCGGAACCGCCGTTCACCGTCACCGTCTCGAAGGTCGAATTAAAGCTTGTGTTGGGACGAAGCACGGTGATGACGTCGTCGCCGCCGAGCGCATCGATCGTCTCAAACTTGAGGGTGCGGTCGTTGGTGAGGTTGTCGTTGCCTTCGGTGCCGGTCGTCATCGTCTGGTCTCCTCGCCCGGCGTCACCGCGGCAGGTTGCGAATCAAAAATTTGGATCGGGCCAAGCGGTTGTGCCGCTCGGCGACGACGCTCGCTGGCCTGCCCAAGGCCAGACGCGCTCCCACGGTCGATTTTTGCCTATATACAATCACTTAATTCAAAGCAAGCAGACGTCTCCTCAGCTTTGGAATCCCTCGAGTCGATGAGGAACATGAATAGAACAAATGAATTCCTACATTGCAAATCCAATTTGCGCATAGCCGTCATCCCGGGCTCGACCCGGGATCCATGAACACAGGTCCGTGCGAGCCTTCGCCCGCCTATGTTCATGGATTCCGGCTTCCGCCGGAATGGCGGGGAGCTGGGCAGCCCGCCGCGAGAACCCATGCACCGCGCACCCTACCTGCTTTAGGCGGTATCGGGCCCATGCTCGTAGACGGCGGGGGTCCGCGCTCCTATTTCGCGATCATGGTCGAGGCCTGGCTTATCCCTTCCCTGATCGTCGCGGCGACGGTCGTGGCGATGGAGGGGTTCGCGATCGCCTTCCACCGCCAGGTGATGCACGGCTTCGGCTGGCGGTGGCACCGGTCCCATCATGAGCCGAGTTCCGGTCCGTTCGAGACCAACGACCTCTACGCCCTCGTCTTCGCCGGACTCAGCCTGCTCTTCTTCACCTTGCCGGCCCGCCTCTGGCCGCCTTTCTGGTGGGTGGGAATCGGCACGCTCGTCTACGGGATCCTCTACGCGCTCCTCCACGACGGCCTGGTGCACGGGCGCTTCGGCTTCCGGAGGAGCCCAGGGAGCGCCTATCTGAAGCGGCTCGTCCAGGCCCACCGGCTCCACCATTCGGTCAAGGCGCGGGAGGGCGCGGTCTCCTTCGGCTTCCTCTACGCGCCGCCCGTGCGCAGTCTGAGGGCCGAGCTTCGCAGGCGTCGGGAAGCGGCGTGAGCGGCGCCCGTCAGGCGGCGATCGGGCTCGCCCTCGCCGCGGCGATCGCCGGGGCCTGGGCGGCGCTCCACGTCTATTCGATCTTCTTCCTTCGGCTGGACGAGGCCGGTGCCGTCGCGCCGGTCCTCGTGCTCACCCTCTGCTGGCTGAACGTCGGCCTGTTCATCATCGCCCATGACGCCATGCACGGCTCGCTCGCTCCGGGGCGGCCGCGGGTGAACCTCTGGGCGGGGCGCCTGGCCCTCGCTTGCTACGCCGGCTTCTCGTTCGACCGGCTCCGGCCCAAGCATTTCGAGCATCATCTTAGCCCCGGCACCGCCGCCGACCCGGATTTCAGCGCCGGCCATCCGTCGGCTTTCTGGCCCTGGTATCTGGCCTTCTTCCGCCAATATTTCGGCTTGCGGGAGCTCGCGGTGCTGACGGCGCTGGTGGGCGTCTACACTGTGTTGCTCGGCGCGCCCTACCTCAACCTCCTGGCCTTCTGGGCGCTGCCGGCGATCCTCTCTTCGCTCCAGCTCTTCCTGTTCGGGACCTTCCTGCCGCACCGCGCCGGCCCGGAGGCGTTCGGCGACCGCCACCGGGCCCGGAGCAGCGATTACGGCTGGCTGGCGTCCCTGCTGACGTGCTTCCATTTCGGCTACCATCACGAGCATCACCGCTCGCCGGCGACGCCCTGGTGGCGGCTGCCCGCCGAGCGGGTCAGGGTCCGTACTCAATACCGGCAACGGTCATGACGGGTCGGAGAGGGGGTCAGGGCCAGGAGCGAGCGAGGGAGCGATGCTGGTGCATCGTGACCGACGAGCGACGCCGCCATGGCCGCCTCTCCGCCCCGCCGCTTCGCGGTCGCCCTGAGAAGGGCACCGGCTACGTCGGAGCGCTTGTGCGGGCAACCAAGCCCGCCCTTCGCACGCCTCCTTGCCGGTGCCCTTCTCAGGGCGATCCTGACCATTGCCGGTATTGAGTACGGACCCTAAGTCAGCGCCGCCTCGATGAGGTCGGCGGCGCGGCCGACTCCGCCCGCCTTGCCGATTTCGAGCCGAATCGCCTCGGCGCGCTCCCGGAAAGCCGGGCTACGGACCTCGTCGATGGCGCCGGCCAGCCGCCGCGCCGAGGCCCGCCGGCTCACCACCCGGGCGACTCCGGCGCGGTCGAGCCTGGCGGCGAGCGCCGATTGCTCGAAGGCGAGCGGCGTCACCACCATCGGCAGCCCCGCTGAAAGCGGGTCGAGCACCGCGTTCATGCCGCCGTGGCAGACCGCCATATCGGCCAAAGCAAGCACCGCCTCCTGCGGGACCCAGTCGTGGATCAGGGGATTGCCGGGCAGGTCGCCCGGCTTCAGGCGGCCGAGATTCCCCTGGGTGATCAGCAACCGGAGATCGAGCTTCGCGCAGGCTCGGGCGACCTTGCGGAAGAGTCCGGCGCGCGAGCCCTGTAGGGTGCCGAGCGTGCAATAAACGAGCGGACGGCCGTCCCCCGGCGGCAGCTCGAACGCGCCCGCCGCCCCGCCGCGGAACGGGCCGGTATAATGGAAATTCGGCGGCAGCGCCTTGCGCGGGAAATCGAGGCCCGGGACCATCTGCGCGATCTGAAGGGTCGGCGACAGGCAAAGCTCGAGCCGCCGCCGGGGCGGCAGGCCGAGCCGCAGGGCATTGCGCTCGATCGATTCGCCTACTCCGCTCATCAGGAGATCGGCCACTCGCCAGCCGCCGCGGTTCCGCCTCTCGCCCCAGTCGGTCGGGTCGTATCGCCATCCGACATAGGGCGGCGGCACCCCCGGCTCGCGGTTGATCGGCAGAGTGACGGCGACGCTCGCGAACGGCAGGCCGAGGTGCTCGGCGACGAGCCCGCCGCCGGCTTCCAGCTGGTCGACGATCATCGCGTCGGCTCCGATCCGGCGCAGCGCCTCCGGGGCTTCGCGGCAGAACATGTCGGTGAAGCGCACCATTCCGTCCATCACTCCGCCAAGCCCGATCAGGCCGCGGATCCTGGCCATCGGCGCGGTCCAGCTCGAGACCGGGGGAGCGCCCCGGCCGATCGCCTCGAAGCCGGCGCCTTGCGCCTCGACCAGCTGCGCCGCATCCGGATGATGGAGGAAGGTCGCCCGGTGGCCCCGGGCGATCAGCCCGGCGGCGAGATTGGAAAGCGGCCGGTAATGGCCGCGCAGCGGCGGTGCGACGAACGCGAAATGCGCCATCGGCTCAGCGCGTCCGGATCGCTTCGACCAGGGTCGGCAGGAGGAAGGAGAGCTTCTCGCGGCGCGGCACCGTCACCCTTGTCTCCCAGGCGGAGGCGCCGAGCGAGGCCACCCGCCGGCCGATGGCCCCATAGACCCGAGCTGCCGCCAGCACCGCCCAGCGCGCCCGGAAGGGAAGCTTCGCCACCCCGGCCTGGGCCGAGCTTTCGTAGCATAAGGCGAGGTGGGTGAGCCGGCCGGCGACCGCGACCAGAGCACCCCTCCGGTCCGGCCGCAAGGGATCGCGGCGGTCGAGGCCGTATTGCTCGATCCATTCGGCCGGCAGATAGCAGCGCCCCGCCTCGTGGTCGTCGCGAAGGTCGCGGGCGATGTTCGACAGCTGGAAGGCGATGCCGAGATCCGACGCCCGCGCCAGAGTGTCCTCCTCGTCCGGGTCCACCCCCATGACGATCGCCATCATGCAGCCGACGGCGCCGGCGACATGGTAGCAATAACGCAGCAGGTCCGCCTCGTCGCGCGGCCGCCAGCCCTCCGCGTCGAGCGCGAACCCTTGCAGATGATCGAGGATGTAACGGCTCGGGACAGGGCATTCGGCCAGCAGCGCCCCGAGCGCGTCGAATGGCAGGAGGCCGATGGTTTCGCCCTCGAGCACCCCGCGGGTGAGGACTTGCACGGCCTCGACCGAGCCCTGCGCCCGCTCGGTCCTGAAGCCCAGCGCCTGGCCGTCGCAGACGTCGTCGCAATGGCGGCACCAGCAATAGAGGAGCCAGGCCCGCTCCCGCGTTGTCCGGTCGAACAGGCGGCTCGCCATGTGGAAGGATTTCGAGCCCTGCCGGATCGTCTCTCCGGCCGCGGCGACGAGCTGCGCCCGGTTCATCCGAGCAGATCCTCGACGATCAGGCCGGCGGTCGCCTTGGCGCTTCCGACGACTCCGGGGATCCCCGCGCCAGGATGGGTCCCGGCGCCGACGAAATAGAGGTTGGGGATCTTGTCGTCGCGATTGTGGACCCGGAACCAGGCGCTCTGGGTCAGAAGCGGCTCGAGGCTGAACGCGGAGCCGAGATGGGAGCCCAGATCCCTCTCGAAATCCGCGGGTCCGAAATGGAAGAGGATCTCGAGCCGCTTCGAGAGGCCGGG
The DNA here is from genome assembly GCA_035719905.1 of Allosphingosinicella sp. Taxonomy (GTDB): domain Bacteria; phylum Pseudomonadota; class Alphaproteobacteria; order Sphingomonadales; family Sphingomonadaceae; genus Allosphingosinicella. Next base: position 73,355 of record DASTFN010000003.1, on the reverse strand, counting down.
CAGGGCCCGTTCCTCCAGGATCTTCAGGATCCGGGCGGCATAGGCCGGCCCCTCTTTCTCCCAGTCGAGCGGCGCCCGTCCGAGATGCGGCACCGGCGCGAGCGCGTAGAAGGTCGACTTGCCCGGCGGCGCCATCGCCGGATCGGTCGCGGTCGGGTGGTGGAGGTAGATCGAGGGATCGTCGGGAAGGGTGCGCCCGCGATAGATTTCGCCGAGCAGTTCCTTGTAGCGCGGGCCGAACAGGATGCTGTGGTGCGGCAGATCCGGCCATGTGCCGCTTGTGGAGAAATGGACGACGAACAAAGAGGGCGAGAAGCGCTTGCGGCGGAGCCTGGCCGCGGCCTGGCGGCCCCTCGCGTGGCCCAGCATGTCATAGGTCCCCACGACGTCGGCATTGGAGGCGATTGCGTCGAAGCGCCCGGTCCAGCCGCTCCGGGTGCGGATTGCGGAGGCCCGGCCGCCTTCGGTCTCGATCCGCTCGACCGGATCGCCGAGCCGGACCTCGCCGCCGAGCCGCTCGAAGTGGCGGACCATGCCGGCCACCAGCGCATTGGTGCCGCCGCGGGCGAACCACACTCCGCCGTCCCGCTCCAGCTTGTGGATGAGCGCGTAGATGGCGCTGGTGGTCAGCGGATTCCCGCCGACGAGGAGGGTGTGATAGGACAAAGCCTGGCGAAGCTTCTCGTTGCGGACGAAGCCCGAGACGATCGAATAGACCGACCGCCAGGCCTGGTAGCGGGCGAGCTGCGGGGCGGCTCGGAGCATCGAGCGGAAGTCGAGGAAGGGGACGGCGCCGAGCTTCTCATAGCCCTCGACGAAGACCCCGGCCGAATAATCGAGGAAGCGGCGATAGCCCTCGACGTCGGCCGGATCGAGCGCGGCGATCTGCTCGGTGAGGCGGGCGTCGTCGTTGACATAGTCGAAGACGGTGCCGTCGGGCCAGGACAGGCGATAGAAAGGCGAGACCGGAAGAAGCTCGACGTCTCGCGCCATGTCGTCGCCGCTCAGAGCCCACAATTCGGCAAGGCAGGCGGGGTCGGTGATGACGGTCGGGCCGGCGTCGAAGACATGCCCGTCCTTCTCCCAGAAGTATGCGCGGCCGCCGGGCTTGTCCCGGGCCTCGATGAGCATCGTGTCGATCCCGGCCGACTGCAGCCGGATGGCGAGCGCGAGCCCTCCGAAGCCGGAGCCGATGACCGCCGCGCTTCGGCTCATGCCCGGCGCTCGCGAATCGCGGTCATGGCCCGGCGGAGCGGCACCGGCGGGCGGCCGCTCAGGATCCGGAGCTTGTCGAGAGCGGTCAGCCGGCCGGCGTAGAAACGCGCGATCAGCGGCTCCGGGAGCCGGTAGAAATGCTCGAGGACCCGGTATCGCTGCCTCGGCTCCGCGGCCCGGAACAGCATCCGGTTGAGCCGCTGGTAGAAACGGCGCTGGTGCCAGAGCATCGCGGCCTGCCGTCGGAAGAGGCCATGCAGGGCGTCGCTGGTGAATTCGGGTTGCTCGGCGAGGAGCGCGGCGTTGCGGACGGCGTCGGGGAAGGAATAGCCGGTCGTCGGATGGAAGAAGCCGCCGCGCAGGCCGAGCCGGGCGACCGGCGGGTCGGAGTCGCTCCAAAGGTCCTCCAGCCGGCCGCCGAGGAGGATGGGCAGGACTCCCGTTTCCTGGGCCAGGATTTCGGCCGGCTCGAGCCCCCGTCGCCGCATGTGGCTACCGACCCGGCAGCGCACGAGCGGGACGTCGAGGACCGGGGAGGTCGAGTAATACGTGTCCTCGACCAGCAGCTCGGTGGCGCTGAAGGGGAGGCTGTAGACGAAGCGGTAGCCGTCATCCTGCTCGACGCAGGCGTCCATGATGACCGGCCGCTCGACGCAATGACCCTGCTCGAAGCGGCAGGTCAGGCCGACGAACTTCTGCCAGGCCAGATCGAGGCCCGGCAGAGGTCCGGCGCCGCGGGCGTCGATCACCGCGGCCGCGGCGAAGCGCTCGCCGCTCGCCAGGGTGACGTGGTTCGGCCCGAGCTCGGCGATCCGGCTGCGGAGCCGGTATCGTTCCGGCGGGAGGGACTGGCGCATCCGGGCGTCGAGATCGGCGGACCTCACGCTGTTGTAGCCGAAGCCCAGGGTTCGGCTACGCTGGGGGAAGCGCACCTCGTGCTCGTTCCAGCGATGCCCGACCAGCGGCTCGATCAGCGGGCGGTCGACGGCCGCCACGTCCGCGTCGAAGAAGGACCAGACATGATTGCCGCCGAACCGCTCGCCCTCTTCGACGATGAGGAAGTCCAAATCCGGACGGCGCCCGGCCAGAGCGAGCGCGGCGAGGCAGCCGGCGAGGCCGCCGCCGGCGATGATCAGCCGCGAGCCGGGAGCGTTCATCGCCGACCCCAGCCTAAAGGCCATATGGCCGCCCCGCCTTGGTCCGGGTAGCGCGTCGCGCTATGCCCAAATGCCTGCTCCTCGCCCCTCTCCTGCTCGTCCTCGTCGCGGCGAAGGGGCCGACGGCCGAGATCGAGGTCTCGATCGAGAAGCTGCGCAACCAAAAGGGGGTGCTCCATCTCTGCCTGACCCGGGAGGCTGCGCATTTCCCCGATTGTAAGAGCGACCCGCGAGCCGTGACCCGGACCGCGCCGGCGACGAACGGGCCGATCCGGATCGCCGGCCTCGCGCCGGGCGGCTATGCGCTTGCGGTCTTTCACGACGAGAATCGGAATCGGAAGCTGGACATGCTGATCGGCATCCCGCGCGAGGGCTTCGGCTTTTCGAGAAATCCGGTGGTGCGCTTCGGGGCGCCGAAGTTTCGGCAGGTACGCATCGATCTGAGGGCCGGCTTCACTCGCGAAACCGTCCGCATGCAATACCTGCTTTAGTCCATGTGGATTCGCCCTGCCCGCCCCCTTAGGCTTTGCGGCGGGGGCGACGAGCAAGGATGCGATGATCGACGCTGCCGACCGTGAAGGCCTTCCTCGCCTGGACATATTGCTGGCCGCGCCGCGCGGCTTTTGCGCCGGAGTCCGGCGCGCCATCCAGGCGGTTCGCGACGCTCTTCGGGTCCATGGCGCGCCGGTCTACGTGCGCCGGCCCATCGTCCACAATCTTCGGGTGGTGAGGGCTCTCGAAGCGGAGGGCGCCGTGTTCGTCGAGGAGCTGGCCGAGGTTCCGCGAGGCGCCGTCGTCATCCTTTCCGCGCACGGGGTCGCGCCGTCCGTGACCGCGGAAGCGGAGCGCCGCGGCCTGATCGCCTACGACGCCGTCTGCCCCCTGGTCGCCAAGGTCCACCGCGAGGTCCAGCGGCATCACCGCAACGGGCGCCATGTCGTCCTCGTCGGGCATCAAGGCCATCCGGAGATCGTCGGCACTCTGGGCCAGGCTCCGGAAGGGGCGGTTTCGGTGATCCGCGGGCCCGCCGACGTCGATGCCCTGCCCTTCCCCGAAAATGCCCGGCTCGCGCTCGCCGTCCAGACCACGTATTCGGTCGACGACGCGGCGGAGGTGACCGCGGCGCTCCACTCGCGCTTCTGGGACGTCGCCCGGCCGGCGATGGGCGACATCTGCTATGCGACCACCAACCGGCAGGCGGCGGTCCGGGCGATCGCGGCGCGCGCCGAGGCGATGATCGTGGCGGGCGAGAGCTTCTCGTCCAACGCCTGCCGGCTCGCCGAGCTCGCCGCTTCGGCCGGCTGCTCGGCGGTCCAGCGGATCGCCGGCCCCGAGGAGCTCGACTGGTCGAAGCTGCCGCGGCGCGGGGCGCTCGGGATCACCGCCGCGGCGTCGACTCCGGAAAGCGTCGTCACCGAGATATTGGCGGCGCTCGGGGCGAGCTATCGCCTGAACATCGAGGAAGTGAGCGCGATCGAGGAAACCACCGAGTTCAAGCGGGTGGCGATCGGATGACGAGGATCGACAGCGTCCGCGCCGAAGCCGCCCTCGGCCCGTCGATGCGCCGCGCCGCGGACGACATCGACGCAATGTTCGAGGCGATCCTGCCCGACCCGCCCGATCCCCGCCGCCGGCTCTACCAGGCGATGCGTTATGCGGCGGTCGGCGGCGGCAAACGGCTTCGCCCGCTCCTCACCCTCGCCGCGTCGGACCTGTTCGGGGTGCCGCGTGAGAGCGCGATCCGGGCCGGACTCGCGGTCGAATGCGTCCACGTCCATTCCCTCATCCACGACGATCTGCCGTGCATGGACGACGACGATCTGCGCCGCGGCAAGCCGACCGTCCACCGCGCCTATGACGAGGCCACCGCCGTCCTCGCCGGAGACGCCCTGCTCGCCTTGGCCTTCGAGATATTGGGCGATCCGGCGATGCCGGTCCCGGGCGATATCCGGGCCGAGCTGGTCTGCGAGCTCGCCCGGGCCGCCGGCGCCGCCGGCATGGCGGGCGGCCAGATGCTCGACCTGTTCCCGGCCGAGGCGCTCGATCTCGACGCCATCACCCGCCTCCAGCGCCTCAAGACCGGAGCCCTGATCGGCTGGTGCGTCGAGGCGGGGGCGATCATGGGCCAGGCGTCGGCCGAGGCCCGGACCAGCCTGCGCGGCTACGCCCATTGCCTTGGCCTTGCCTTCCAGATCGCCGACGATTTGCTCGACCATGGCGGTGACGAGGCCCGGGTCGGCAAAAGGCTTCGCAAGGACGACGGCCAGGGCAAGGTCACCTTCGTCACCATGCTCGGAGTCGAGCGGGCCCGGCGCCAGGCGCGGCTGCTCGTCGACCAGGCGAGCGAGCATCTCCAGGGCTTCGGAAGCGATTCGGGGCTGCTCGCGGCGATCGCGCGCTTCGCGATCAGCCGGGACCATTAGGCCGGACTCCGGCCTCGACCGCGATCCGGATCGCCTCGGCCGAGCTGCCGACTCCGAGCCTGGTGAGCAGGCTCGCGCGATGCATCTTCACGGTCTTCTCGTCGATGGCGAGGAAGCCGGCGATCTGCTTGTTGCGATATCCCGCGATCATATGCTCCAGCACCTGGAGCTGGCGCCGGGTGAGCGCGCCCACCAGCTGCTCCGCGCGCTGCCGGCGCGGCGCGGAAAGCCCGGAACCGGCGCCGACGTCCATCTGCGAACCGAGGAAATAGGCCAGCTCGCCGCCCTCCCCGATCACCGGGGCGACCATCACCGCATTGAGGAAGGCGCTTCCGTCCTTGCGGTAATTGGTCAGCTCGACGAGCGCGGGCCGGCCTTCGGCGACCGCCCGGCGCAGAGTCGCCCGGGCGGCGGGCTCGGTGTCGGCGCCGGCGAGGAACCGGCAATTGCGGCCGACGATCTCGTCCCGGCCATAGCCCGTCAGCGCGCAAAACGCCGGGTTCACCGCCACGATCGGATTGTCCGGCAGCCTCGCGTCGGTGATCACCGAGGCGATCGGACTATGATCGATCGAGGCGAACAGCCCCTCCATTCCCTTCACCTTCGATCTGCGGCCGCGCCGGGCCGGGTCCGCGACAGCCTAACATGGCGCGCTCCACGGCAAAATCGCCGGCGGAATGTCGCAACGGCGCTCCGCCGCGCCGCAGGCCCAGGGTCGGGCCGATCCTATCCGCGCTTTCGCAGGCTCGTCATGGAAACTGGCTGGGGCGGCAGGATTCGCCGCCGGTTTTTTTGGGAGCTAAGTGGTTGATTTCGTTGACGCAAAAAACGCGACTTACGCCGCAGATGTACAGCGAATTGGCACAATTTTTCAAGCCGCAAAATCGGTTTATGGATCAGCGGTACGTCACCTCGTTGCCGGCACGATTCGCCTTCGGGCTGCCAAGGCTGAGCTCGGTGAGTTCGACCTTAAAAGGCGCGGGAAAACGACAAAGTCTTGGCGCGGCCGAAAAGGCCGAGGAGGCACTCTCAAGTAATGGATAGTCTGTGGCCTTCAGGCTTCATCCAACGCGGGATAAACGTCCGCAGGAAATGTTGGTAATCATGCGTCCTTCGATTGCGAAGCGAGAGTCAGAAGCGCACTCACAGTCCGCACCGTGCCGCTACAAATCTATGGCCCAGCGGGGAAGAGCGGTCAAAAACTCGCCTTCAGCACCATATGGCATTCTGCGAAAAGATTCTCTTTTGCGTGAACCGCTCGTCGTGTGGATGCCTGCCTCTCTGGACTAGACTGCGTGTAGGGCTCGCGCCACATAAGCAAATTGATGAGTGATATATCAGCAGGTTTAATACTGCCTGGCGGCAAGAATGACCAATCTTTGCACGCCAGCAGTTTAAGTCGGAGATCGCCACGGCCGATCACTTCTTCCAGATCTTCTGCGTAGCCCCCCTCCGTATAGGTGCTGTCATGTTCTCGAAGCAGGGCCAAGCGTTCCCTGTAGATGGGGCATTCTCTCTTCCGGACGACGACCCAGGCGAGACCGCCAGTTCGCAAGAGTTCGGGCGCTAGAGCCTTGAGGAAGTCTGAACCCCCACGTCTAAAGTAGTAGGTGAAGTGGGAGGCGATAATGAGATCTGCATTCGGAAACGCATTACTACCAACGCGAAGCTGTGGGCGGGAGGATGCACCTCCTATCACCTTGACCGCCTCGTTTCGTAGCTCGATGTCCACGCTTCGGACCCCCTGCTCAGACAGGATTCGACTGCAGCGGCGCCGAATTCCCTCTACCGCCGCGTGACCTTCGCCACCGAAGCCCGGTTCCTTTTCAACAAGCGTCAACTTTCGCAATCGCTTGAGACAATTCCATTGTCCAAGTCGGGTCAGAATGGCTTCCGTGAACCGTCCGGTCGCGGAGCCGAGATCTACGATCCTGACGGGACGCAGTTGCGATGCCCAGTCTGGGACCGGGACCGCGCCCCAAGGAATGCTCGCCGATGGCTCCTCTTTGTGCAGGGCGTCATCAATGACGCCTTGAAACCGTGCGTAGCCGGGGGTGACGCTGCAGGTGTTGTTTGGAGGGCTCATGAGTGAGTGAAGACCTTCATCAAGTGCGGGACGGAGCGGATGCGAACCGAAGCGGCGGACAAGTAGAGTGGGAGCTGCGGCGAGAGGCGAACGAAGGCTTCCATATGGATCACCGATGTCCTCCTCGGACGAGGCGTACTAACGCCTGACGATCCAGTGCTCGCCTAAAATCAGGCCATCGAGGCCGCTCCTTTCGAATACGTTGAGGGCATTTTCAGGCGTTTCCACCATCGGCTCACCCGCCATATTAAATGAGGTATTCAAAATGACAGGAGGGGCCCCTGCGCGGCCGGTCTGTTCGAGCAGGTGTTGTAGCGGGCTGGGTTCGCCCGTGACCGATTGGTAGCGAGTGGTTCCGTCCACATGGACGACGGCCGGGGCAGCCCTCGCGAAATAAGGGGTTGCCGAGGCCGCGAAGGACATGAACGGGCTGAAGACCGGCACGTCGAAGCAGGCTGCGCAATGCTCCTGCAGAATGCTTGCCGCGAAAGGGCGAAAATCTTCGCGCTTCTTGATTCTGTTCACCCGCCCATGCGCGTCCGGGTCGCGCGGATCCGCCAGGATGCTGCACTGACCCAAGGCACGAGGACCGTATTCCGCTCGCCCCGACCGCACTCCGATGATCCGGCCTTCGCTCAAGGACGAGAGGGCCGCTTGCGCGAGGGCCGAATCGGATAGGCCGCTCCTAACGTCGGCCCACGATCTGGTGGCCGCGAATAGTTCGACCGCCCGGCCCGTCCGGTCCCTGCCATAGGCCGGCCCCAGTGATGCAGTTGGAAGGCCTCGCGGCCTGGATGTCTCGGCCACCGGCGATCCCTGAGCATAGCCGAGCCAGATCGCGTTGCCGAGCCCTTGCCCGGTATCGCCCGGTGCGGGGGGCACGTAGAATTCAAGATCCGGGCGCGCGGCCGCGAGCCTGCCGAGGCCTACGCAATTCATGGCAAGGCCGCCAGCGAGAGCCACCCGCTGAATCCGGTATCGGTCGGTCAGCTCGGAGACCTCGGCGGCCAAGCTGGCTTCCACCTGATGCTGAGCAAGAGCCGCGATGTCGGCAAGGAACGGTTCCGCCGGACTCGCGGGTCGGTGGAGCCCGTCCGGGATTTCGTACCCGGCCGCAGCCAATGCTTCCGACACTTGCCGGAGCGGGTCGTCATGGCGGTTCCTGAGCCGCACCCGCGCCTTCCCGCGCTCGTCGATGTCGGCAAGCACAAGCCGCTCGAGCCTGCGCCTGTCACCGAACGCAGACAAGGCCATGGTCTTTCCGGCAAATTGATAGGAGGGCCACCCACAGAAATGGGTGACCCCCCTATACAATTCGGCCAACCCGATTGCGTCGGGAGAGGTCGCGGATTCGCTGACCCGCTCCAGCCGCATCCTCCCCTCCACCCACTCGGCGAGGTAGAATGTCTGCCTGTCGAAGGAGCCGCGCCACCAGTCCTCGTGGAGGTGGAACCTGCCCGAGCCGTCGCGCCGGTTCCCGAATCCGTCGATGACTCCGACCAGAGCGCGTCCCCAGCCGCAACCATAGAAAGCGAGCGCGGCATGACTGTCATGATGATCGACGCAATGAACCCGTCCGCTCCAGGCGTTCCAGATTCGGTCGGCGCCGTAGGCGGGGCCAAGTTCCTCGACCATCAGATCGAGACGGTCCGACGCGCAGCCCCAAGGACTGTCGCAGCAGGTCGAAAGGCCAACTGCATCCACATCCTCGATCGTGCAGCCGGCATCCGCGAGCACAGCTGGCGCAGCGTGCGCGAAGCCGCCGGCATATTTGATCCGGCAGTGCCGTTCCTCGAGCGCCGCGCAAGCGACATCTCCGTCGACCAGCAACGCGGCCGAGCCGTCGGCGAGTCTGCGCTTGCCCGCCGGATCGTGCCGCGGGGGAGCGGCACGTCCGCTGTTCAACCCGAGAATTCTCATTTCATCGTCGCAAGCGCGAACCGCTGGCCGGCGGAGTGAAGAAGGTCATCGCCCTAAGGGAGCAAGTCGTTGGTATAGGCGGCCTTCAAATCGACGTTGGCCTTGAGTAATCCAGCGTCGGAAAGTACCCGCCGAGTACTCTCCCAGCGTTCGTCGGTCATCCGCAGGAAGGGTCCCTGCGCTCCGCCCGGCCGTATGAACGGCATGACGGCGTCGTAGATAGCGCTCAGATCCTGTGCCTCGAAATCCTTGCTCCGAGAGGTCATCGCCGCCAAGGCTGCGCGCTTGTTCGAGAACGATTCGAGCCAGCCTTTCTGCACCGCGCTCAGGAACTGGCGGACCAGCTCGGGCTTCTGCTTCAGCATCGTCTCGGTGGTGAAGTACACGTTGCCGTAATAGGCCGCCCCTTGCGACTTGGCCGACAATACGCGCACCGGCAGTCCCTTGCTGCGAAGGGTCACCGGCTGGTTGGTCACATAGCCCGGCAAGACGTCGATCTGTCCCGAAACGAACGGGCCCGGATCGTATTGGATGGGCACCTCTTTGACGTCCGCCGAGGCCATCCCGTTCTTGGCGAGCAGGGCGCGATACAAGACGTCGGTATCCGCGCCGGTCTGGATTCCGACGCGCTTGCCGCGGAAATCGGCGAAGCTTCGGATCGGGGAATTTTCGCGGACGATGAATCCAACCGGGGTCTCCTGGAATTCCGCAGCGATCGCGACCACGGGGACGCCCTGAGCGCGCGCAAGAAGGAGGTTGCCGGCTCCAGCGACGCCGAAATCGTTGCTCCCCGCCGCGACAAGCTTGATCGGGTCCAGGCCGAAGCCACCCGGCTGAGTCGTCAGACGGATTCCGGACTGCTCGAAATAGCCCTTATCCTGCGCAACGAAAACGCCAACCTCCGCCATGTCGTATACCCAGGCGAGCCGCAGCGACGCCGCGGTCGGCTGAGTCGGATCGGACTGCTCGCGTGGAACGAGCAGATACAAAGCCAGCGCTCCGGCCAGCAGGAGCAATATTGCCACCAGCCATGCCTTGCTTCTGGAGATCGTCATCTTAGCCTCCTTTTTCGGTGAGTCGTGTACGTTGCGGAAAGAATGAGTCCGGGCAGGTTCGCGAACGCAATGCCGAGCACGGCCGAGCAGATGATTGCGACGAACAGGCCGGCCGTCTCGAGACGGTAGGTCAGGTTGAGCAAAAGATAGCCGAGGCCGCGGTCGGCGCCCGTGAATTCGGCTACGATCGCTCCGACCACCGCGAGGCCGCCGGATATGCGCAGCCCGGCGGCCAATGCGGGTATGCTCGCGGGCAAAAGCAGCCTGGTCAGCGTATCCCAGTAATTCGCCCGGTGAAAACGAAAGAGCGAGACTAGGTCACGATCGACGCTCGAAAAGGCGCCGAGCGTGTTTGACACCACTGGGAAATAGCACACGATCGCCGCCATCAGCACTTTCGCCGCGGCCCCGGTTCCGAACCAGACGACCAACAAAGGGGCCAGCGCCATGATCGGAATCGCCTGCAGGCCGGTCAGTCCGGCCAGGCTTACCGGGCGAAGCCGTTCGACCCGGTGAAGGAGCAGGGCGGTCAGAAAGCCGAGCGCATTGCCGAGCATGAAGCCGATCAAGGCCTCCAGGGCAGTGACTCCGGAGTGGAAAAGGAAGTTTTCCGGTCGCTCCGCGAACGCCGCCCACACGGCGGCTGGCCCTGGCAGGATATAGGGCGGAGACAATCGAGTGACGGTCACCAGATGCCAGAGCAGCAGGACGATCCCGACTCCCGCGATCAGGATGAGGACCGGCCAGAGCAGGCCGGGCCGCTCCTCCGGACGGGAGCGAGCCTCCAGCTCAGCGATCAGCAACGCGCGATCCGCCGGCCAGGCGAAGCGGCCGTCGACCAGCGATTCCGCGGCCCCCGCCGCCTGCCCCGGGCCGGACAGCTCGAGCACCACGAGCGCCGGATTGACGTCCCTCAGATCGGCGAGGACCGAACGCTGCTCGGCGGTCGGAGGATCGGCCACCAGCAACAGTGAATGTCGCTGACCCACGGCCCCAAGCCTCTCCATCGTCGTCGGCACCAAAGTCAGCCCGACGGAGTGCCCGAGGTCCTTGGCGGCCCCCGCGTTGAGCGTTCCGAGCACCAGTGCCTCGGGCCGTCGCGAGCGGCGGCTAATCATAACCGCTCACGCATCTAAGTTGCCGGCACAGGCTCAGGAATTCAGGCGCCTCAATGAGCCGAGGGTCGCGCGGCCGGTCGTGCAGGATCTGCGTTTCAGCGATCACCCTTCCGGGCCGGGCGCTCATCTGGATGACTCGGTTCGAGACGAAGGCGGCCTCGGTTACGCTGTGGGTGACGAAGACGATCGAGCAGCCCACTTCCGCGGACAGCCGGAGCAGCTCCACGCCCATGTCAATCCGGCTCGATTCGTCGAGCGCCGAAAAGGGTTCGTCCATCAGGATCAGCCGAGGCGCCGGCAGGAAGCATCGGACCAGGGCAGCCCGCATCTGCATTCCGCCCGAAAGCTCGTGCGGCAGGGAATGACGGAAGCCGCGCAATCGGACCAAGTGCAGGAGATGATCCAGCCGGTCGCGATCCTCCGGCGCGACGACCCGCCCGGCGAGACGGAAAGGAAGGAGCGCGTTTTCCTCTACGCTGTACCACGGCACGAGCGTCGGCCGCTGAAACGCCATGGTCATGCGCAGGCCGCGCCCTGCAATCATCTCGGGCTCCCAGGTGCAGGTGCCGCTCGTCGGCAGCAGCAGGCCGGCTATGATCCGAAGCAGGCTGGTCTTGCCGCACCCGGACGGGCCGAGAATGCCGAGGATCTCGTTGCTTTCGACGGTAAGCCGGATCGGGCGGAGGACGCGGATGGAACGGCCGGCGGCGTCCGCGATCGTCAGTCCGACCTCGTCCAGCGCCACCAGGGCGGGCGGCGAGACGCAAGGCGCTTGGGCAAATGCGCCGCTAGCCATCTTGCTTCTCTTTCGTGGGCGGCCCCAGCGCACTCCGAGCGCCCTCTAGCAACTCCGGGTCGTCGAGGATCTGGCGGCGCACGTTGCGAAGGACATCGCGCCACGCGCGAAGGTCCACCAGTGTCTCGAGCGCTGCGGCCTCGGGTCGGACAACCTTGCCTTGCTCGATCTCTTCCTTCTGGATGTGGAGCGAAAGCCAGCGGAGGAAATAGACGGGCGCGACGCCGCCGACCGGGCCGTCGTCGCCGCCGAACCGTTCCAGCAGCGAGCGGTAAAGGCGCACATATTCCTGGGCGACGAGATCCGAATAGGACCAGATGAACTCGGCGAAGCTGGCCTGGAGACGCTCGAAAAGCGGGCTTGGCGCCGGCGGCTCCCGCGTGAAGTCGCGGCGTACGGCCAGGCTGGGCGCATATCGCGGGCGCACAACGCGGTCCGGATCCGCCATGTCGTCCTTCGGCTGTGACAGAAGGACCGGCTCCGTCGGATGGGTGCCGATCATGTTCATGACCGACAGGCAGGTCAATTCGTCCGCCACCAGCACCGGCAGCCTTAATTCGCTCAGCCGAGGCTGGGCACTGGCCAGCTCGTTGTGGAAGCGCTCCGACTCGACAAACAACTGCTCCCGGAAGGCCTCGGCCTCGTACCGGTCGCGGTCGCCCTTTCGCGTCCAGGAACTTTGCAGGTCGTCTCCGAAGGCGTGAATGCTGCGAAGATAGGTCCAGCCGGCCTCGCGGTACGCCGTGACCGGCCTGACATCCCTCGCCAGCACCGGCCTAGGCCCATCGCCGCGCTTGAAGGGCTCCCAGAGCACGGAGCGAAGGCCCGCAAGATAGGCTTCATAGGCCTCCGGACTGCCGGACTTTGCGGTGTTGCGGTGACGAAGCGGAAGGACACGGTCGACGAACGCGGCAAGGTCGCTCCACAGGACGACGGCGTTCAAAGGCAGCTGGATCGGAGTGCGGACGAAGTCCCATTCGCCCATTCTGTCGGGCATTGGAAAAAGTCCGACCAGCACGTCGTTCCCTCCATAGCTTTCGAAGTCGGAAACGTCGCAAGGGCGACCGGCCGCCTCGCACTCGGTGACCTTCAGATAGCTGGTCATGATGCTTTCCAGAAAACTCCATTCCCTGCCTGCGACGACGCCTACCTTGGGTGCGGAGGTCGGCAGGCTGCACACCGGCAGATGCTCGAAATAGAAATATGTCGCCGGTGAATCGGAATCCTCGACCAGCACATCCTTGAGCCGTTTCGCCAGCGCCCGCGGGTCGTTGTAGAGGGGATCGGCATCCGGCTGCATTTGATGCTGGTCGACCAGCTTCTTCATTCCGGCGGCGAGCTTCGCGATCTTTTCGTCGGTCGCCGGAGTCCCCGCCGCCCAATTGTATAATGTCGTCCGCGACAGCTCGGCCGCCTTTGCCAGATCCACATAATTTATGCGTCGGCCGGCGCTGTCCCGGAGCCCATTCAAAAACTCGGCAATGAATTCCTTGAACGCCAAGTGGACATTTCCTTTTATGTCGAATCTCAGTCCTTTGTCATAATTTGCTACCAGTGTCCATCCGTGCTGGCCACAGATGGCCGGTTTGGACAGGTTGGACGTGAGCCCGCATAATCTGTAAGTCTGTACAATGTTCAGCTTGACGAGGGTTCGCGGAGGCCCTATGCCCGAAAATAAGGCGTGCACCGACTCGCCACTACGGAGGCTGGGATGACCAAAAAGGGAAAGCGGGCCGAGACTAAGAAGGCGGCGGACGGCAAGGACTCAACGCCCGGCACTGCCGCTGCCGCCCTCGCTCCTTATACACGCCGGCATACGGCGCGCGTGGCGCCGCCGTGGAATCGCCGTCCGGACGGCGCGGACCGCGACCCGCCCAATCGGCCGGCCGGGGCCATTGCACTCCCGGTTCCGGTTCCCCCTCCCTGCCCGGCCGTCGCCGAGCCCAGGACCCTTTATGATCCGAGCCCCATCCGCCTGCCCAGGCGAATCGGCAGGCTCGACGATCTTTTCTTTTCCGTCGAGCTCCCGGAGTTGAACTCCAGCGCCAGCCGCGGCGCGATCAGCGCCGCCGAGTTCGTCACCGCCATCTCCGAGCGGCTGACCTCGGCCGATCTCGACGGGCTCGTTCGCCTTGCTCCGCGCATGTGCGAGGAGCAGTTGGCCTACACCCTCGGCGGCCTCGGCGTCATCGTCGCGTCCGCGGTGAAGCACGAGCGGGCAGAAAGCGGCGATCGCCAGTCGATGAAGGCGCTGCACGCCTTTCCTCGGATTGAGCGGACGCTGCTCGCGCTCGCCCAGGTCAGCGGCCGAGTGCCCCGCGACGACCACGACACAACCTGGGGCAAGGGTGAGGTGCCGCAGCCCTGGTCGTTCACCGGCTCCGACGGCGAACGTCGGTTCGGCGACGCCGTGCGCAGGTCCGAGCAGGACCTCGGCAGGGCCGAATCGTTCATTGATCCCCTCAGGAGCGGGACCACGTCCTTGGAGGACTCCGTCGAGGCTTTGAACGAGGCCGCGCGGTGGGTGGATACCTATGTCTCGGTCCAGGCAGACCTCGCCGCCCGGCCTTTCCCCGGCCCGTTCCTGGCGATGCGGGAGTATCTGCAGCCGCAGATCATCGCCGGCATCACCTATCCTCCGCCGAACGCCACCAACGCGCTTCGCTGGACGAGCCTCGATCACGGCATCGGTCTGCTGGAGGCCTATTTCGCCGACATCGCGGCGAAGCGGGCGCTGCTGATGCCGCCGCTCGATCGCAAGGAAATGAAACGCTCGCTCGCTTTGCCCACGGTCTGCGACCGGGTCGCCGATGCTATCGGCGCCGAGCCCGGCCACCTGGCGGCCCTGTCGTCCGCCGAGCTTCAGAGCCGTGTCCACGCCTGCCGGGCGCGAGTCAGAAAGGGCATAATGGCGGCGGCCGGGCTGGCCAAGCAGATCGCCCGGCTGTCTTCGGTCCACTATGCCGTGATCGTGAAGAACCTCGTCGATCCCACGGCGACCCTGACCGCGGAGGAAAGGAAGGCCCAGCCCGTCAATCCCGAAGCCGGCGTGAGCGGACGAGGGCTGGAGCATACACGCGACCTGCGCGATCGCCGCAAGCGGCACCCTTTGGTCAATCTGCGCATCGACAAGGAGGACGGCAAATGAGCGAGCTACTGTATCTTGTAGACGCTGGCATCCATCGCTGTGAGGCACGGATCCGAAGCGTCGTCGAGGAAGCGGAAGTCCTCGGCCTGATTCTCGACCGGACTCCGTTTTTCGTGAAAGGCGCGGGCCAGCCGTCCGACGTCGGAATCATCACCGGTCCCCGCGGGCATATGGATGTGCTTCAGGTCGTTCGCCTAGCCGACGATAGGGTGGTCCACCGGGGAAAGCTGGTCGGCGGCTTCCGCGAAGGCGATTCCGTGGTCGCTGCGATCGACAGCGAGTGGCGCCGGACGACGGCACGTGTGCACACGGCGGGCGAGCTCATCTGCGCGGCCGTGTACCAGCTTGGCAGGCGCTGGCAGGTCAGCGCGGCGTCGCATGTGCCCGGCCAGTCGAGGGTCGCTTTCACAAGCGATCTGACGCTGAACGAGCTCGCGACCTTTGTCGACGCTCTCAAGGCTCAAGTGTCCGAACTGGTGCGACGCGACGAGCCGGTGCGGGCGTCCCTAGATGTGGACGAAAACGAAGCAAAGCGCCTCTGCCCCCTCGATGCCGATAGTTTCGGATCGAAAAAGGGTGGTATCCGCCTCATCTCGCCGATACCCGGCTTTCACCGCCCCTGCACGGGCGCACACGTCGCGCGAACGGGCGATATCGGTGAGATCCACTTTCGCAAGACACGACTTAGGGACGGCGACCTTTCGATCACGTACGACGTCGTTTGAGCTCATCAGTTTATCTGGCGATTCCAGGCCCAGCGATAGCCGGGCTCGTGACGCTCGTATCAGCCCCGGCAGCCGAACCCGCCAAAGCCTGCTTGGCTCAGCGTGTGCCGCGTCCTGCCTCTCTGAGATGTAGTTTTTCGGTACTGGGACATGCATTCGTCACGCCGAGTTTGTTTTAAGGGTGGGCGGCTCACACGGACCGGGCGTAGCAATGACGTTTCCACCGCCGCTCCAACAAGCTGTTGCGCCGATGACGGAGCCCGTCGCCCTTATCGAAACCGGTCTTGCTGTTCGAGAATCCACCTCCAATGTAAGTTGACGTTATCGTCACCGGGAGGTTTCTCTGGTTGCGGCGGAGCCGGGGCAGGTCCCGTCGGGCGACCTTCGATGGCTGGGTTTGATTTTGATGTGGATGCCGCGCCCGCTCGGGCACGCCTGCCATGATCATCCATTGCGTCTATTTCGAGAGCCGACGCCCGCGCCAGGCACTTGTCGCGGAACGCCTTCGACCCGAAGACCATCACGGATCCCCAGCGGCTCGATGCGAGCCGGAGTGCGGCGTCGATGGTCTCGTTGTCGCTACGATAAACCAGGATGAACAGCCTTGCGTCCTCGAACGCGCAGGAGCCGTCCGCAGTGATGTAGGAGGTCCGGTGGCCGCGGCGCTCCCTGGTGAAGGTTCGGGGCATCGTCGCCCGAGATTCCCGAAAGCCGCCGCTCGCCGGGAAGAGCATCGAAGGCAGCACGAACCTCGGGGCGGCCGGCGGATCACCGGCGGCATGCCATGCGCCTTCGTTCAGCCGCGCCTTTGCAAATCCGTCCATCGCCAGAGCGAAGGCGGAGACAAGGCTTGCAAGGGCAGCCTGGTATTCCGCTCTGATTGCGGCGGTGAGGACTGGGTTGTCGGACCCGATTTGAACGAGCGTGGCCTCAAACCATGCCCTCAGCCTCGCCTTCTCGGTGTCGCGGGCAAGCCGCGCCTCGCCAAGCGCCGAACGGCAAGCTTCCTGATATGCAAAATATCCAATTGATGAAGCGCGGGCCTGAAACCGTCCCAGTCGTTTCTCGAGCTCGCCTCGACCATACTTAGGTCCGAGCTCGGAGGCCTTGCACTCGGCGCCTTCGCGTCGAATGACCGCCCCGCTTCCCTTCCGGTCGTAGTCGGCATCCAACTGGCCCATTCTGAAATGCAGGTCTTCCCAGCCACTGGCGTGCTCGATGGACGCGCGAAGCTGGTCCGCGACCACGGCGATCTCGGGCGGGAGGACGCGGCCGTGCTTGCGATGCGCGATCTGCTCCCCGCCGGCGTCGCGGACAATTCGGCCGGTCCGCCGCTCGTAGACCGCTCCTCCGCGAGCTTCGTAGATCGCGTTCGGCTCAGGCGCCCAGCCCTGCCTCTTCTCGATCAGCGCGAGCGCTTGATGGAGCCGGTCAAGGTCCCACCCGTCTCCTTGCGCTGCCCCCGTCGCGGGATCGATCCGGACGACCATTATATGGATGTGGGCGTGGCGGGTGTTCGTGTGGAGGGCCCACAAAGCTGGGCAGCGGCCGTAGCCGGAAACATCCAGAAAAATAGCGGCCGCCTCTTCGGCTTGTTCCTTCGACGGGTCTTCACCGTCGTTCCAGCTGATGACGATGTGCTCCACAGGATCGCGCATTCGAGGTCCCCGAGCCGCAATCGCGATCAGCTGGGCCTGCCAGTCCGGAAGCTCACCTCTGATAAGGTTGAAGGTACCGAACCCCTCCACCTTCTCCCCGGGTTCATATCCCATCTCGCCGAGGTCGAGGGCATAGCGCATGAGCGCGTGGGTGCCCGGCAGGTCGAGCGGCCACGGGCGCGCATCGACGACATATTGGGCGAGCGCCGATACGCCCACGGCCAGCCTCGCCAGGGCGGCACGAGGTTTCCGCTCTCCCCTGCGGATACGCTTACCGATCACGGCGCAGTTCCGCGAGGGCAGGCTCGGACAGGCGGCGCACGATCTGCTCCAGTCGCGTGACGTCCTGGCTCGCCGCCCCAGGGTGCCGTCGAAGCCGCTCGGCGATTTCGATCATGAGGGCGAGGGCCGCCAGGGCGGGGTAAGGCGGCTCCTCGCGTCCCATCAGGCGGTCGGCGATGTATCGCCGTAAGGACTGGTGTCGCGCAGCGGCCTCGACGCCAAGCTCGGCAAGAAACTCCTGTGGAAGTCGGACTGTGACGGTCGACGTCCGCGCCTTCTTCCCTGCGTGCTCTTCGGCGCTCATAGCGCCGCCCCCAAGTGCGAGAAGGTCATCCGCCGAGCACTTTCCCGGGCTTGTACACAAGCCCCATCCTGCCTCGTGTTTTTTCTCTCGCATGGGACAGGGAAAGGACCTGTCCCATGCTTCGCGACGGGACCAAAATGATCGCCCGCAATGGACGCACGATGCGACGCTGCACAGGATAGCACTTGGGCCAGAGCCGTACTCGGGAGGGACGAATCGGGGGCGCAGTCTAGGCCACTAAGCGCACGAGAAGCGGGAGTGCTCCTGGGCTCCAGGTGGGTCGGCAGAGCCTGCAATGGAACCGGTCGGTCGGCTCCAAACCGAATAGCTGTCTTAGGAATGGAGCACCTCGCGTCGGGGCCGCAGGTATCGCAGCAAGTACGACCGACAACACTGCTGGTGAACGGTCAACCTTCGAGTATCGCCGGTGACCTCACTTCACTCAGTTAAATCACTTGGGCCACCTTATTCAGTTTGGCCACTCATCTGGACACTTTGTCCTGCGCCTGTCTTCATCTTGTCCTTACGCGGGGAGACAGGACGTGAGCGACAGCGAGGATGATGAAGAAATCCGGCGCCGGCTAGCGAGGCCGGCGCAAAGGGAGCCCAAGGGCACGGTTGCCGAGATGGTGGCCAGAAATTTCGCTCAGATCTTGCGAGCTCACGCTCGCGCACGTGGCGAGGGCAAGACGTGGGCGGAGATCGGCCGCGATCTCAGGCCGTCTTCCCCCGTGCCAGGCAACACCATCAGCAAGGCCGTCCGCCGAATACAGGAAAAGGCGGATTCGACTGCCGAACCGGGTTCCACTGAGAAACGAAAAAGGGAGCCAGCCGGGAAAGGACGAAGCGAAACAACGCGGCCGGCCCCGCCAGAAACATCAGGGGCCTTCGGGCGCAAGGTGGATCCTCTGCGCACCCAAGAGCAGGAGAACGACAAATGAGCTACAAGCGACTGACGGTCCTGCTCTGCGCCACCCAGAAGGGCGGAGCCGGCAAAACCACCATTGCCGACGCATCCCATGCCGTTTCCACCGCAGCCGGCCTCGACACGCTCGTGGTCGACGTGGACGACGGGAATAGCGGTTTCAAGCGGCGCAGCGGGAAAACGGCGGCCGTTGTCCTCGAATGGCTCATTGAACCGGCCGAAGCGCAGGCTTGGGCGGAACGCTACCTCACCGGCAAGGACTTCGTCATTTTCGATCTGGGTGCAAACCTCCTCGCCAGTCTCGCCCCGGTCACACAGTTCCTCGGAGTGCTGATCCCCATGCTGGAGAAGGCCGGTGCCCGCATCGTGTTCTTCGCAGTCGCGTCGCCTAATTCCCCCGGCACTGGTCGGCTTGTGAAGACGATGCGGGACGATTTCGGCGCCTTGGGCGGGGTGCGGCTCGTTGAGAACAATGTCGATGGCTCCGGTGAGTTTGCCGCGAGCCTCGCGACAGCCGGCCTCAAGAAAATACCCTTTGCCCGAATTGACCCAGGAATTCAGGCCATTCGCCTGCGGCGGGTCGAGCCGCTTCTAAATGTCCTGCGGCACCCCACCCCTGGGTACCGCTTGGCCATAGCGCGCTATGCCTTGTTCGTCCGCGATTTCGCGATGCACGAGAACGCTCGTGACATTTTTGGGGAAGCGGCGTTACCCGAGCTCCAAAGCCTTGCGGCTGCCGCGCCGGCCCCCTTAGTTTATGCGCTGCTGAAAGCCAGTCATGCTTGCGACGACGCCATCGCGCTGAACGTAGCCCTTTGCGATGCCCAGTCTCGCCTGATGGCCACCCCGCTGGACGACCGAGGTGCTCTCGCTGAAGCTGCGCTACTCTTCATCGAGCGGAACAAGCAATATCGCGCTATTTAGGGCGTGACAGAAATCCGTGTTTTCTCTATGTTCCCTTCTTACTGCAGGGTATGGCCGAAGCGGCCCTGCGTTTGGTTGACGGCCGGGCTCAGCTGGCCGCCGGGAGGAACCCAGAGGCGCGGCCATCCTCGTGTTTTCGCAATCTGCCCCGGTTGATGCAGATCATGTTGGTGCGGTGGTGCTGAGACACACCCCGTTTCAGCTGAAGGCATCATGTCAATGTCGAGTAAGAGCGCTTCCACCGCAGCCGTGGACAAGGACCCGGCTGATATCCCGATCAAGACTGATCACCTCGGTCGCGTTTGCGGGAAAGAGGTCGAACACGTGACGGGCATAAGTCGGTCGACGATCGATCGTCGGCGGCCGCTCGGGACGTTTCCCAATCCTATCCCGGGGACTTATCCGCTTATGTGGATGGTGGACGACATCCGTGCTTGGCTAAGGGTTAATCGTCGCGAGCAATGGCAATCTTGGGCGCCACCCGGCGGCTGGCCGCCGTCGAAGGCGGCTTAGCCCAGGCCGGCTCTAAGCTGGTCGCGGTAGGCGAGCCGCACCCACTTACGGTTTACCGCGTCAGGCTCGCAGGGCCAGGGGTACCAGTCAGGTGATCGCGTCGGCGGCCTTGAACTCTTCGTAGAGTGCGAGATGGCCGGCGTCGGACGTCACCTCGTCGTTCGGCGCGCCCCAGCCTAAAAGAGACAGCTCGGACGCCAGCGCGACGATATGGACGTGCGGCTGCCGCATCCGGACATTCACCCCCGCCAAAAACGGAGCGTGCGCGATGAGGATGGCGGGAAGATTTCGGCTCAGCGGGAGGGCCTGCCGGGCGACCGCCCTGATCCTTTCGTATGAGCTCTGCAAGGGCTCGGTCAGAGGCTGAGCGACCTTGATCGTGCAGAGCAGACCCTGACGCCACGATAGAAGGTGACGCTCATAGGCTTCCATCAGTCGCTCCGGAGCCATGTACTCATCGCTTCCGGAGGGCGGCAGCACGACGTCCCACCGGGAGCAGGTGAACGGCTTCGACCAGTCTCCCTCGGGCGGGGCCTCGATCGGGTAGAGCTTGCGCCGCACGAACTCCGACGCACCGACACTGCAGGCTTGCCCTCGGTAGACCCGGCGTAGAACGCCATAGGAGAAGCCCGGCGTGTCGCCGCCGGGGTTCATGTACATGAATGGAGACCAACTCCTCCCCCGTTCGCGGGGCAGTGGCTTGGGAGCGCGACTGGACCCGCGCTTCTGCGACTTCGCCATGGTCAGAGTCCTCCCCACAGCTGGCTGTTGAGGACTGCATTTGCCCTCGCCATCGCCAGCTCCCGCTGGGCAGGCCAGGTGGCCGGCAGGTCGCAGCGATTGAGGATCGCGTTGGCGGTGACGTCCAGCCGCGCCCGTTCGTCGTGCGGGTCGACCAGCGCGAGCCCACCGCCGAAGGGAAGCGCCGGCAGGAGTCCGCATCGCGGGCGGCTCGAGGCAGCGGCTGTGGGGATCCAGTCGAACGTCAGCGGCGATGCGGGATGCAACGATGTTGCAAGACGCATGATCAGCACATCGCGCCGGCCGGCGCGGGCCAAGACGGCAGCATCTTCCAAAAGAAGCGGCTTGTCGCACCGCGTGGCCCACAGGGTGTAGCCTGCCAGATGCACTCGAAGGTGGGTCGGCTCGGCGTCGACGGCGGAGTCGGGCGTTTCGGTGCCGACGAGCGACAGCAGGAGGAGCGCTGCCTGGGCTGATCGCCGTGTCGAGAAGGGCACGGACATGGGGTGGGCGAGTTTTGCGAGCATAGTCATTTTTCCTCTAGGGGCGGGGACGCTGCCCCTCCCTTCCCCTTCAGGCTCAGTTGCGGATCGGATCGTGCCCCCGATCAGGCCACCGCTACCGGGCTGTTGACAGCCAGAGCAGGGCCGAGAGGAGTCGGTCGGCATTGGTCTTGCCGCGTGCCAGTTCGTCCTCATCCCGAAATGGGCGGCTAAGGGTGGGGACGGGCCCGTCCCTCGTGAGCTTCAGCAGCAACGGATCGTTGAGCCGCCCGGCCAACCAAAAGCGATCGCCGCCGTCAGACGTCCAGAGATGAAGATTATCCAAGTTGCCGGCGCCGGCGCCGTCGGCGAAATAGGTGTCGACGGTGAGCTCGGCGAAGGGCTCACGCTCCCAAATTCTGCCGATCATGCAGGCGACCTGCCGACGCTTTACCCACGCGACGACCTCGCGAGAGGGAGGGCCGGCGCCGCGGACGATGCCGATGTCGATATCGGGACGTTGGAAATATCTGAGCGGTGCGACGGGGGAGCCGAAGCGGCTGAGGCTTTGGCCCTGCCCGCCTGACATCGTGGCGCCGAGGAAGAGCAGAGCCTGCTTGGCTCGGCGTGCCGCGTCCAGCGACAGCACTCCGGCTTGAGAAGAAGGGTTCATTGGGAGCTTCCAGTTCGAGGGACCGCCCCAGAGCAATTTTCATCTATCGGCGAGCGGCGCAGAGCCGGACCTCCATTCCCCAGCCGCCTGGAGCGAAGCCGGATGGATTAGTTATCGCAATCAATGAGCGACTTGCCTTCATTGTTCGCAATGCATAGGCTTTCGAAACCCCGGCATGAGCAGGGGTCGAGGCTTGACAACCTCGCGACTATGAACCGGCATTCGACCTCACGGTCGACCGGATGGCGAGCGCGCATGTCCAGGGCCCCACGGCCTAAAGGCGCTCGCGGCTGGACATAGTCGCAGCTTGTCAACGTCCGGTTCCAGGAGCCGGCGCCGCCTCGTTCGGGGTGACGCCGCCGGCCATGCGCCGTCGGTCCAGCGACGGGGACAGATCATGGCCACCTATAAGATTCTCATTTTGCTGCTTGCCATTGGCGCCGCCGCGACGGCGCAGCCATCGCCGGCTGCCGCCGCTGAGAGAAGCGTTGCGCCCTGGAAGGTGGCCGGCGTGGCCTTGGGGATGAGCCCGCGCGAGGTCGAGCTCGCGATGCAGGCCGCGGGTTATGCTCGGGCAGGTCGCTCGACCGGCCGCTCGTGGCAGGGTGAGGTGGCAGTTCAAGCGCGCGTCCTGCGCGGCGTCATCGTTCCCGAGGGTCCGGAGGCCGTCAAATATGAGAACTTCAAGAAGAGCCAAGAGCGCATCTTGATCGAATATGCTTCGAGCCACGCCGGACCCCGGGTGGCGAAAGCCAAATATCAGATCAGCGTCACCGGAATGGATGCCGACACGTTCCGCTCGGCGATCATGACGCGCTACGGCCCGCCGACCAGGAAATGGGAGGTGGAGTTTCATTATTGCTTGGCGGGCGAAACCCATTGCGACACGCCCTTCCCCTTCTACAATCCCCAGCTTCCGAACCTCACGGTGTTCCTCACCGACGGAATGTACCGGTCGATCGACTTGTGGGAAGGGCGCAAGGCGCGCGAGGCCCGCGAGTTCGATATCCGCGCCGAGGTCGACCGGCTCTACCCTAAAAAGAACAAGCCGACCTTTTGACCGGTCGAGTCAGGCGTCGAGAAATGCCGCGAGTTGCTCGTCGGCTCTCGCCTTGGCGGCGACAAGCTCGATCTCGTCGGCGAAGGGAGGCTCGAGCGTCGGGACAGGCCCCTCCGGGCGTAGGCGCAGGGCCACCGGGTCCTCGGCGCCGCCGACGAGCCATCGTCGACCGTCCTCCGCGAAGGCGGGCCTGTATCCCGTGAGGGCGACTATCCCTCCGTCGGCGAGGTAAACGTCGACCTGCAGAGCCCGCTTCCTGCCGCGGCCGTACAGCCGGCCGATCATGCAGGTCATCTGGCGCTGGCGGACCCATGCCAGGATCTCGCGTTCCAACGGCATTATGCCGACGGTGACGGCGATATCCACTCTCGGGCCGGCGAAATACTTCAGGCCCGGAACGGGGCCGGCGACACCCCTGAGGCTATGGCCATTCGCACCTGACATCGTCGCGGCGAGAAACAGAACGGCGCGCTTCGCACAGCGAGTATCTTCGAGCGATACCACTTCGGATTGGGGACGACGGCTCATTGCAGGCTTTCAGTTCGAGGGACCGTCCCAGACCAATTTCATTCACCGGCCTGCGACGCAGAGCCGCCTCATCTCCTCCCTTCCCGCTCTCCGGCGCGCAGCCGCCTGCCCGCCAACGATGAGGTTGGTCGTACGTTTGCGCTTTCGAGAAGCCGCCTGTTGGCTCTAGCGATCGCGTCCCAAGGCGACGTTCGCGAGAAATTTTCGCATTTCCAGGCACACGGCCTCGGTCCGCCCGATGATGTGGCAGTCGCCCTCGCGGATCATCCAGACTCGCCCGTGCTCATCGAATTCGAACTGGAGCTCGACGTCCGTTCGCAGCTGCTCGGCGCTCAGTTCCGGGGCCGGACCTCGGCTAATGGCGTCGGCGCCCATGGAGACATGGGCCGCGGCTTGGAACAGGCGAACCTCGTCCAGCTCGGCCGCGAGCTGCATCGCGGCATTGCGGAGGCGCTCGACGGACGCCGGCCCGTATTGCATAGGTGTCTCGGGCATGGCCGCTCCGAAAAAAGAAAAAGGGTTCGGTCAGCGACAGGCCAGCGCGGCCTTGGGCGAGGCAGGCGATCGGCGCGAAAGGGCTGTTCTCAAGCACCAGCCGCCACTGGTGTCGCCCGAAATTCTGCAATCCGCTCGCATCGGCTCTTCTCCACGATCGGAGACGCCCCGCCCCTGGGGTCCTGTCTCCATGTTTCGAGGCGGTGCGGCCGGCGAGAACCGGACGTCGACAAGCTGCGACCAAATAGCCGCGAGCGCCTGCAGGCCGAATGACCTGAATCTGCGCGCTCGCGATCCGGTCGACCCTGAGGGTCGAGGCCGGCTCATAGTCGCGAGGTTGTCAAGCCTCGGCCCACCAGGGCGGTGGGCCAGGCGAGATAATCACGGATAATGTTGAAAGGCAATAGTTCACCTATCGTTTTTCGACGGGCGTGGAAAAGGCCTGCAAGGCTGTGCATTGCGCGCGCAGCGGGATAGGATCGGCCGATGCGCACCGACCTCGATCACCTTCCGGCCGCCAAGCGGCGCGAGCTGGAGCGCGTGGTCCAGATCCTGTTCGAGGAGTTCGCCGACGCGACCGCCATAGCCACCTCAGACTGGAAGAAGCAGGCGCGCATCCTCAAGGTTATCCTCTACGGCAGCTACGCCCGCGGCGGCTGGGTCGACGAGCCGCACACCGCCAAGGGGTATCAGTCCGATTTCGATCTCCTCATCATTGTTAACCATCGCAAGCTGACCGACCGGGCCGAATTTTGGTCCAGCGCCGAGGACAGGTTCAACCGCGAGCTGGCGATCACCAGGACTCTGAGGACTCCCGTCAACTTCATCGTCCACAGCCTCCACGAGGTGAACGACGGCCTCAGCCAGGGCCGCTATTTCTTCATGGACATCGCTCGCGAGGGGGTGGCTCTGTATCAGAGCGACGAGAGGAACCTCTCAGAGTCGAAGCCGAGGACTTCGAGCGAGGCATTTGCGCTGGCGAAGGAATATTTCGAGGAGTGGCATCCCGGTGGGGATAGTTTCCTCAAAGGCTTTCGGTTCTACGTTGAGCAGGTTGATCCGAAAAAGGCGGCTTTCCTGTTGCATCAAGCCGCGGAGAGCTACTACCATTGCGTCCTGTTAGTGTGCACCTTCTACACCCCGCACGTGCATAATCTCGGCTTTCTGCGCACCCAGGCTGAGCGGATCGACCGCCGACTGTTCGACGTCTGGCCGCGAGAGGCGAAGCGAGAGCGCACCATGTTCCAGAAGCTCAAGGAAGCGTACGTCAAAGCCCGCTATTCAAAAAGTTTTCGCATCAACGAGGACGAGTTGACCTGGCTGGGCAGCCGCGTTGAGGAACTCGGCCGAGTCGTCGAGTCGGTCTGCTCGGCGCGGCTCCACGAGCTGGAGCAAAGCGCCGCCGAGTGACCGCAACGGCGGCGGCCCCGGTTCACAAGTCGTAGCAGCCGCTGTTAGCCGTTAGCTGTCCGGCGGATATCCGTCACGCATCAAGTGAAATCTACCATGACGCGAGCCCAGTCTGGGCCAGGCGGATAGCCTGCGAGTCGAGCAAGTGCTAGAACAAGAAATACCGCGACCTGACGAGGGTAAAACCTGCGATGACGGACGAGACCGCGCCCAGCGCCGGCGAGTTTTTGTTCGACGTCGATCTCGCCGAGCGAATCCGGGAGGTCGCTGGTGGCTCGGACGTGCGCTGCGCCGTCGCCTTCTGGAGCGAGGACGGGATCGACCGTATCTTCGCTAGCACCAAAGCCGCCCGACGTGCACGCATCGTCTGCGACATCTCTATGGGATCGACCTCTGCCGAGGCGCTGGAGACGTTGGGCGCCCCCACCCGCAAGGCGCTGTGCCACCAGCGTGGCCTGCACGCCAAGGTCTACATTTCCGACCACGGGCTAGTGACCGGCTCGGCAAACGCCTCGATCGCGGCCCTTGGGCCCAACTCAGGATCGGCGAGGCTCACCGAGGCGGGCACGTTCCACGGACCTGGCAGTCCGGCATGGAAGAAAGCGGCCGCCTGGTTCGAAACGGTGCACGGCGCCGCCAACCAGGTGGATCAGCCCGCGCTCGACTGGGCGCGGCGGGCCTACCGGCCGCCACGCTGGGCTGCGTCGCGTCCTCCTGCTCCGGGTTCGCTACTCGACGCCGTGCGCCTCGATCCCGAGCGCTTCGCGGGCGCGGGGTTCGTCTTCACCAGCAGCGCTAGCAGCGATGACGAGATCAAGGCCGCCAAGAGGTCGGCCAAGCGGCTAGGCGGCACGATTGCGAAGCCGGAGATCGATGCCTGGCCACGGGGCGGCTTCTTCACGGGATGGTCCGCGGAGCAGGTCACGAGCTGGCCGACGCTATTCTTCGAGTTCTGGCAGCCAGTCCAGGTCCTGACGATGTTCGCGAAGACAGTGCGCATCCACGATCCGGACAACGGCTCAATCCTGTCCCGAAACGCCTGGCGGACTGCGGCCAAGCTCTATGGCGCAGATCTGCCGACCCGCACCACCATCGCCAAGGCCGACGCGGCATTGGCGGCACGTATCCGCGGCGATGGCGACGGGCAGCTCTTCATCGACGCGCACGCGCTTGCGAAGCGGCTGATCGAAGTGAAAGCAGGCGACGCTGCGAGCGCCGGGAGCACCGCCCAGTGACCTTTGCCTCGTGGCGCAGCTTCTGGAACTTCAGCCGCGAGGTAAGGAGTTCGCGGCGATACATGCCTTCGGCAGAAACCTCGACGAGCTCGCCCGGACCTCTGCCTCGCGCGCCGGCCGCATTCCAGCCGGTAAGCACTTCTGCCGTGCCCAGGTCGCGCATGCCGAGCGTGAAGACCGGCATGTGGGACCGATCCCGGGACCGGCGCTTCCCGAGCGCATGATGCCGCGGCCCGATGCCGCCTCGGAAGGACGCGCCAATCCGGAGGGCATCCCGCGTCTCTACATGGCGGACAACCGCCACACTGCAATCGCCGAGGTCCGGCCCTGGATCGGATCGCTGGTGTCGGTGGCGATCCTCCGCACCACGCGCGATCTCAAGGTCGTTGACTGCCGCCCGGATGACGGCGGCATTATGCTCTTCGAGCATGAGCCGGACGGAGCCGAGCGCGAGGCCGCCATCTGGACGCAAGTGGCGAGAGCCTTCAGGGAGCCGGTCCTGCGCGGCGACGACCGCGCTGGCTATGCCGCGACTCAGGTGATCGCCGAGCTGTTCGAGCACCTGGGCTACGATGGCATCCTCTATGGCAGCGGCTTCGGCAAGGGCTCAACTAACGTGGTGCTGTTCGACACCACGGCCGCCGAGATCATCGCCTGCGAGATCCATGCCGTTCGCGACGTCACGCTCGACCACCACGAGATTGATAACCCCTACCACGTCAGGAAGAAGGAAGACGGGTCGACCGAAGTTTACCGGATGGTGATAACTTCCATCGGTCCAGTTGGCGGACCTATGATCAATCTTGAGGACGACGGCGAGGCAGATGTGATCGAGCCGCCCTCGTCGTCTCCTGACAATCCCTAGACATGAGGACCGGCGGATGGCTGAGAGGGCGTTCAGGAACGCCCGTAGCATCGCAGCGGAGATCGACGCGGGCCGTGTCGGGCCGCTGCTCGAGCGCCACGGCTTACGATTACTGGCGGCGAGTGGATTGAGGTGCCCCCTCAGAGGCGGTCGCGCGAAGGTAGTCAGGCGCGGATCGCGCCTTCGGCGGAAGCCAGGTGTGCATATTCGCTAATTGGCTTTGTCGGAACGAAGCACTGGTCACGTTCGACCTTAAGACCGAGATTACCCCGCAAAGCCGCGATCTCTGAGAAGCGCACCGTGCCCAATTCCGGATTGCCCAAGCCGAGATCACATAGTCCGTAGGCGACGTCGTGATCCTCAGGGTCGATCTCGGCCAAGAGCCAAGTAGCGCCGGCGTCGGGCGTGAAAAGCTTCACGACTGGCATGGGATCGTGCGTCTCGTCCTCGCCGGATCGCACGCCGTTCGCGAGCATCTGAGCCTGTTGATCGTCGGTGATGAGCGAGATTTTCATGTTTGTCTCCGTTGCTAGCCCTCCAATCGAGGACATCGCGCGGAGGCAGGCATTGGAACGCAGGGCCCACACTCCCACGGATCGGGAGGGGCCGAGGTTGACGGCAAGCAAGCGCCCGCAAACGAGCGCCTACGTTGATCGGAGCTGGAACGCATTCAAACATGGCGACCAGGCCGCGACTCCAAATGTTGCGCTTCGTTACGGATCAGGCCAAAAGACGGGAATGCTCGTCGATTTCGAAAGTAATCTAAAACAGCTGAAGTCGTTCCAACAGAATGTCATATTGGCACCTGAGCAATGGCAGTCATTTGCACCATTGATGGCCCTCGAGTGGCAAGCGGTACGCTTCGGGGCCGACACACAGGCGACCGTCCCGGAAAGTCGCGGTATCTATGCCTTTATAGTGCAGTTTCAGGACCACTCACTGTTGCCCTTGGCACTGCCTCCGCATGGCTACGTCATGTACTGCGGCATCACAGGGAGGCGTGGAAGTCAAAGGACGCTTCGTGAGCGATACGGAGACTATCTCAAGGAACAGCGTCGTCCGAAGCGATTTTCCCTTTGGTCTATGTTAAACAAATGGCAAAATGATCTGTTTTTCCATTTTTCGCCGATTGCCGATGTCGTAGACCTCGACGCCACGGAGATTGCACTTAATGATGCGATCATCCCGCCCTATGTTACGAACGACTTTTCGGCTGAAGTCCGAGCGCTCGTTCGCGTCCTTCGAGCGAATTAGGTGATGCCATGAAGCGACACTATCTGCCCGCGCTACGAGGTCTTTTTGGCGACTGGGCCTTTTACTCCTGCTTAATGAGCCTCAGATCTGTGGCCGAGCGGATCCAATTCGCGGCGCAGATCCACAAGAGCAAGGCACTTTCAGACCTTATTCAGCGCGAGCTGAAAGAAGGGAGAGCCAAGGAGATTTCTGACTACCTGACCATGAACCCGACCGCTTTTTCAACTCGCTGGTGGTAGCAGTATATGGTGGAGATCCGGCCTGGCATGCGCTGGATTCGATCACACCGCAGTCTGATGACTTCGACGTGGATGATGTCAACGAGGACGCCATCGCGAGCCTCGGTTTTTTGAGCCTGACGGGCGACGAGTTGCTTTTCGCACTGGATGGTCAGCACAGGTTGGCAGGGATTCAGCGAGCCATCAGGAAAGATCGAGACCTGGGTGACGATGAGGCGTCGGTCATCTTCGTCTCGCATCGCAACGATGCCGCTGGGCTCCGCCGAACCCGGGCGCTGTTCACGACCCTCAACAAGACCGCCAAGGCAGTCACCAAGGGAGAGATAATTGCCCTGGACGAAGCCGACGTGATGGCAATCACGGCACGGCGCCTCGTCGAAGATGACCGCCGCTTCTCTGCCAAGCGCATTCTCATCGCGCCGGCTGCCAATCTTCCCCAGGGCGATCAACAGCACCTTACGACGATCGTGAATCTCTATGACGTTCTCACCATCCTGTTCTCTAAGGTGATGCAGACGACGGCTGTCGCGGATCTGAAGTTCAATCGGCCGAGCGACGAAGCGCTCGAAGCCTATCTCGCATTTGCTTCCCGATATCTTAAGCTCTTGGGCGAGAGCTTTCCCGAGGTCGGCCGCTTCTTCAAGGCCAAGGCCGCGGTTTGCGCGCAGGTGGTTGCGGAGAATCGCCACGAGGCCGGCGGAAGCATCCTCTTTCGGCCGATTGGCCTCACGATGTTCGCAAACGTAATGGCCGTTCTGATCAAGAAACATAGCCTCGAAAGCGCATTCGAAAAGCTGGCCTTACTGCCGACCGCAGCAGGCCCCCATATCGGGGGCTAATCTGGAACCCGGCGTCCGGTACGATGGATGTGCGCCGCCAGGCCCTGGTCCGCCGTATCCTACTCTACATGCTCGGTTCGCGGACGGCCGCGACTTCGGTTGCCCGGCTAAAGGCCGATATCTCAAAGGCAACCGGGGAAATCGCGGAGGATGTGACCCTCCCGCAGCGCGTTACCTAGGAATTCAGTCATTCGGTCGGAGCATCGTTCACGGCGCCATCGATCATGTGGAGATAGTTGTGCACCTTCTCCGCGATTTCGGCAAACATTGGGCGCAAGTGGCTTGCCTGGGCCTTTAACGTGTCCGCCTTAAGGTCCTTTAGCGCCTTCAGCAAATCGTCGAGCGTCTTGATCGGAGTGTTTTTCTCCCGATGCGCGAGCTGTTCGCGCTCCAGCCGCCAAACCGCGACCGCATCTCCTGGATTGGCAACTGAGAGACGCTTAGCGAAGTTCGTCACCCCGGTCTTGCTGTCGTAGCGCGATATCCGTTGCCATATGCGGATATCCTCGGCCTTCTGAAACACGTTCTCGTTTATGGCCTCGTCATCGTCCCCGCCGCCGCTGCGCTGCTTCGCGAAGGCCCACTGAAATAGAGCCTCCTCCCCCTCCTCCGATAATCTCAATGAATTGGGGCTGAAGCCAAATTCATCGCGGGCGTGCTTGTTCGAGAGAATGTTGTCAAAGAAATATTGGTCGCCATCGACAAACTTGTTGCCGGCATCCTGGACCTTCTCGTCGTAGATTCGCTTGAAATGCCCGAACGCTGATGCCGCCTGGATGCTTTTGCGGATCGCCTCGCTCTTCATTGGCAGCTGGTCGGCCACAATCTCCAACATAGCCTCATCCAGCTTCAGGTCGGCATCGCCATATCTCTCACCCCATGCCTTTTCGTAGAGCGAAAGGATATAGAGGTTTGTCGCATATGGCGTCCAATGCTTCGCCGGAAAGATGTGGCGAACGCCCAAAAGGCGAGGAAGCTTGGCGACGAGGTCAGCGGCTGTCTTCGCCAGCACAGGGTAGACCTGAAGCTCGTTCGTATCGCTGACCAGCTTCTGGATCCGCTCGATCAGGCCTTCCTGCTTGCGAACTTCTTGCTTCGGGAACCCGCCCTTCTCCATTCGGTCCAGCTTGGCTTTTTCCTTCTCCAGCCGGTCGCGCACCCGGCGAAGGACGGAGATACGGGTGTTGCCCTCAACAACAACATGTCCGGCGCCGCTGGGATGCGCCCAAACGAGAATGGGGTCGACGGGGGTCCAGCCTTGCTCGATGATAGAATTTTCGAGGTCCGCGGCCTTGTAGACATCATAGACCTTGGTCACGAGTAGCTGCTGGACCTCGGCATCAAACAGCTTTTTCGCATCCTCGTAACCAGGAGCCGGCTCTGGGGCCACGCGCGGGTTGTTCGGATCTAGATGGATCTCTTCCAACTTGATCGGAAGCGGGCTGCCAAGGTCGGAATAGTTCACTGGAAGATCTCCTTGTGGCCAGCGGGTGCGTCGAGTGCCAGCAGGTAGTTGCGACGGCCGGATTCGGGAACGAGCCGCTCAAGTCGGCTGAGGTAAGTTAGGGGTAGCGGAGGCGGCACTGCGCCGGCCGTTAGCGAGGCATATTCGATCAATTGCCGCGAAGGCTCGACGCCCCGCATTGCTTCTTGCATCCCGTCCAGCCAACTCAGCAACGAACGGGCCTTCTCCGGCTCGAGTAAGGCACCTTCAGCCCCGCCGAGGGGCAGCGGGATTTTCATCGCAAGGGCCAGCTCGGATTGGCGGGCGAGATAGTCCGCCTCGAGCGCGAGCCGGTTGTGGCAGTCCGCGAGAAACTCGGTCAGCGCGGCCGGAACATGGGGCCGATGGTGAAAGACGACATATTTTAGCCAGGTGGTTGGACCATGGCGCACGAACGGACGCGACTCCTGGACTGCTCCGCCGATGCCGTACAGTTCCTCGCGAGCGAAATAGGCTGCGGTCAGGACGTCCGTAAGCCGGCGCCCGAGGCAGCTGGAGGCGGCCTCATGGGACAATCCGACGCGCGGGCCCACGACCGCCAGATACTCGGTGGGATCTGATAGCTCCGCCCCTAATTCGCTAAAACCATTGAATATAGATCTGAAGGTCTCTGAATTTTCTGCGGTCTCCACGAACACGCCCCATGGCGCTTTGTCATCGAATCGGTCTCGATCGCCAAAATAGGGCAAGCCATAGAAAAGAAGCCGCGGGCTTGCGCCGACGGGCGCGCCGGCCAGCTGCTCGAGGATAGCGGCGCGATCGGATATCGCGACATGGTGTATGTCCAGCAACGCGCTTGCACAGGCGAGCAGGTCTCGCCGGTCCGCATAGTCCTGATCTTGAAGGTCGGGCCGCAAAAAGTCGTCGATTTCCTGGTAAAGCCAGCGCTGGTCGAAGCGGTAGGCCAGTTGCGGATTATCGGCCTGCAGCACATAGGCTTCCCGCTTGCCAGGCGCGTAGCGCACGCAGCGCCCGGCCGCCTGCATCAGCTTGATCACGCTTTCCGTCTGGTATGTGATCACCACCGCATCGATGGCAGGATCGTCAAACCCTTCAAGCAGCATTTGAGCCGACACGAGCAGAGCGCGCGGCTTGTCCGCGAAGCGGGCCAGGAAATCCTCATTTTCGAGGCCATGAGAATTTCCCGCACCATGAATGTAGCCGATGTCGTCGGACTTAAGCGGGTGATCGGGCTCCGCTTCGATGCGGGTCGCGAAGGCTTCATAAAAGGCCCGCACCTGATCGATTCGCGTCACCAGAACCAAGGTCTTTGTGAATCTGTCCGCGGTCTCGTTTGCCAGGCGATCGGCAAGGTCCGCCAAGGAGGATTCCGACCAATCGAAATCCGGGACGGGGATGGGCTCGAAATGCGGGACGATGATCGCGCTGCGATCGGCCAGCTCTCGATAGGTGATCGTGAAGGCGATTTCGTCGATGCCGATCGGAAGCTTGTCGGTCCGGTTCGGGGTTGCCGTGAGCAGGAGAAGCGGAAAATCGTGGTGTGCCTCGAAAAGCGGCTGATAACTCAGCGCGGCCGCGTGATGCGCCTCATCGACGATCACCAGGGCGGGTACCTCCGCCTGAAGCAGGCGTTCGACCTCACTTACCATCGCGAAATGTATCCGAGCGGCCAGATCAGCCGCATTGGAAGGCAGGCGCGCGTCGGAGCCAGACTCGAGAAGCTTGTGCAATTCGCGATAAGCTTGCGTGCGAAGCGTCTTTCGATGGGTAATCCAGATGACGCGCGCGCGCGGCTGATTGCTGCGCGCAAGAATTTCCAAGATGATGCGCAGCGCCGTTCTTGTCTTTCCCGCGCCGGTCGGGAGGACGAGTCCGATGTTCCCAGTGGGGCGACGGCGTAACGCGTCGAGGCATCGCGAAACGGCCACATCCTGATAGGTCCAATCCGGGCCCGATCGTCGTTCGGGATTCGGCGATTTCAGCAATTTCTCCCCGTCGACTCCCGCGACCGCCATCATCGCGACGCGCAGCACCGCCTGCGGAACGCCGAGCATGTCCGCAACTTCTGACAGGCCGTTTCCTTCGTTCGAAAATAGAGGCGCGGCTCGCTCGGAAAGCTCGGCGAGCTGAAGCGTGAAATCGCCATTCCATGGGCTCCAGCCGCCGTCGCGCAGATGATCGATCGCTTCGGTCACCAGCTCAATCGTCGCCTTATTCACACTGCGCGCGACATCGTCTGACAAGAGCGCGTGAATGCGGTTGGGGTGCAAGACGCGATCATCGCCGACCGCCCGGATCGCCTCGTTGAGCACCTTGCACGCCGCAGCGATGCTGCCCCGCTCAAGGACGAGCGGAACCAATCCGGTCGCGACTAAGGGCTGCACGTCCTTGCTGGTTACATTGTAGCGCATCAAACCCCGATTCTTGATAGAGGTTCTACAGTTTCGGAATTTATCTGTCCATTCCGGAATCGTGGCTTGACCTCCGCGCGGATGCGGTGCGATAAGACGATCAAGGCGCAAAGGCCCCATCCGCCCGTATGGACGGCGACAGGTTTCACTGGCGCTGAAATGCGAAACCCCCCGAGGGCCATGAGGCTGTCGGGGGGCTCTATCGGTCCGTGAACGTATGCGCGGCAGTGACGATCAACGGCTCACGCGGGTGGGTATAGACATATGGTACTGAAAACTCAACCCTCCCTGATCGACCAATTGCGGCCGGCCCTTTCGGACGACCGGGTCGGATCGTACCTCAAGGCCGCCGGATTCGATCCCGATCGCGCGCTCGCGCTCTATTTGTGGAACGCGCAGATCGGCGAAGCCTTTCACCTGCCCCTCCAGGCCGTCGAGGTCTCGCTGCGCAACAGGATCTCTAGCGCGTTTGCCGCGGTCTTCGGCCCGGACTGGTGGCGCGACCCGGATTTCCGGCGCATCGCCGGCCCCGAGCGGATCGACGACATCGAGCTGGTCGTGCGCCGCCTGACCGACAAGCATAGGGTGGTAAACACCGGCCAGATCGTCTCGGGTCTTTCGTTCGGATTCTGGGTGGCCCTCCTCCAGGCGCGCTACAACCCCAAGGTGTGGAGCGCGCAGCTCAAGCTCGCCTTTCCACATCTGCCGCTGGGCAAGGCGAGATCTGATATTGCTTATGCCGCGTCACGGATCGCCTTCCTGCGCAACCGCATCTCCCATCACGAGCCCCTGATCAGGCTTGACCTTTCCGCTTTCTATGCGGATGCAATGGCGCTGCTCGAGTGGGTCTGGCCGCTCAAGGCGCGATGGATTCGCCCGCATTGCCGTGTGCCGCCTCTGCTCAGATCGAAACCCTAGGCGGCCATTCCGACCAGCATGTCGATGCCGCGCAATTCGCGATCATTGGCGAGATAGGCGATGCCGCGATGAAGATGCAGGCGGAACTGAGCGACGAGCGCCTCGTCGTCGGTCGAGATTCCGTCGCGAAGGCATCGGGCCTTGAGAAGCGCCATATAGAGGTCACTGTGCTTGCCGCCAAAGACACGCCAGGACATTTCGACGTTGCTGTCCGCTGGTATCTTCGCCGGCGCCGGCGGATTGGGTTCGGCGAGCGAATGGCAGAAGGCCCAGCGGCACAGGACATTCCAGTGCTCAATGCCGGTATGCCTCTTTAGCCGGATCAGCTGCTCCCGTGCTTGCTGCGACAGGCGAATATGCTCGATCGCCATCAGTTCAGCGCCTCGTTGGGGAGGTAGCCCGGCTCGACGATCGTCCGGTCCTGCCCCTCGTCATAGCGCAGCCGGTAGCTCCGTCCGATCGACGGCTCGAGCGCCCGATAATGCTCGCGCGTGATCTCTTCGTCGGTCGACAACAGCATGACCTGATGGCTGGCGTGGGGAAAATATTGCGTAACCAACCGGGTGCGGTGATCGGCGTCGAGACGCCCCAATGGCGTGTCGATGACCGTCGGGAGGGGCCGCCCTGACGCGCGCGCCAAGCCCCAGAGCATTGCGATTGCCAAGAGCTGCCGCTCCCCGGCGGACAGGCGTTCCGCGGTAAGCTCGCGCCCGTCCGACCCTCGCAGCATCAAAGTAAAAGTCGCCGGGTCGATCCGCAATCCCGTGACCAATGTCGACTTGCGGACCAGCTGCCGGAAACTGTCCAGAACGAGGCCTTCGATCCGGGCGACATGACGCTCGATCACGGCAGCCTGGAATTGTTGCAAGGTCGCGCGAACCTTTGCGGTGTGACGCAGGAGGCGCCCGACGTCCTCATGCTCGAACTGGTCGCGGGCATTGGTCTCGAGCAAGCGTGTCTCGCGTTCGCGCGCGTTTTCGATTTCGCGGTCAATCCGGGCCAGGCTCTCATCTAGGCGCTGGCGCTCAAATTCCGCTGCCCGAAGGGCTTCCGCGACGAGCTCACGCTTTGCCAGAAGCTCGGCGATGGTGGCCTGTTCGGGTACGGCGCCGAGCAGGGTCCGAGTGTGGCCCACCGATTCATCAAGTTCCCTCGACTGACTTAGGAGCGCCTGCAGCTCGGCCTGAGCTTCAACCAATTCAGACGTAAGCAGGGCCTCCAGGGATGCCCGCCCGCCATCATCGAGATTGAGGATCCGCGGACCGTCGCCCGCGGCGCGAAGCGCGGCCAGGCGGGATGCCGCATAAGCCTCAAGCTCGGCACGCTTGCCGGCGGCGAGGCCCTTGAGGGTGGGCTGATTGAGAAGCAGAGCCTGCTCTTCAGCCACCACCTCGGCGGTCTCCGCGCAACGTCGCCCATGCTCTTCCGCGCTGGCTCTTTCAGCAACCTCATCCAGCAAGTCGCGAACGAGAGCGAGCGGCGCGGGCCCGGCCGCAATCTCCCGCAAGAACTTGCGGATCGCTTCCAGTCCCCGCTCGGTGACCGCACGCTCCGCCTCGAGGCGCCCGCGATCCTCATAAAGGGAGCCTCCTTCCCGCTCGTAGCGCCTCTCCAGCTCATCCAGCTCACGCCGCAGCCGATCCCTGTCGTTTTCGCCGGCCCCCCGTTCGCGGACGAGCCGGCTTCGCTCCGAAAGGAGCCCTCGGATCTCGTCGCGTAGCGCCGCTACCTCTTCGGCCTCGGCTGGCGGCTTCGCAGCGACGCGCTTGCGACGCTCAATCGCGGTCAAATCGACGCTGAGCCGCTCCACGATATCGAGGCCGAGAAGGTTCTGGATGGCGGTTCGGATGAGACCTGGCGCCTGCGCGAGATCGGCATAGCCCTCTACCTTCTCGCCATCGAACAAGAACAGATGTGCGATGCGCGCGGGGATGAAATCCTCCACCTGCGAGCTCCACTGCTCGCTCGCGGCCTTGTCGACCCGATCATTGCGAATGACCTGGAAGCGCTCTCGCAGACTATCGCCAGCCGTCCATGAACGACAAAGGCGCCAATGCTGTACCCGGCCGTCGACCGTATGCCGAAAGGCAACTTCGATGGCTGCTTCAGGCGAAAGCGCCCGGCGATGGACGCTCCTGCGCAAATATTCGTCATAAGACAGATCGGCTCGCCCAGCGCATTTCGCGACGGGTCCGAAAAAGCAGAGCTGGAGAGCATCGAGGAGCGTGGTCTTGCCGCCGCCATTGAGCCCGCCGAACAGGATCACCGGGCGGCCCTTGCTCGTCGGGGTAAGATCGATCGATTGGCGTCCGCCGTAAATTCCGAAGTCATGGAGGACGATCTCGTCCAGGATCATGGCGCCGCCTCGCGCGGTGCGCTCGCCTGCATCAGCGGCAGCAGATCTTCATCCTCTTCTCGAAGGTCATCGAGCAGGTCGCGTCTGCGTAGCGCTGTCTCACTGGCCTCTTCAGCGCTCTCGAACGATCCCCGGCGAAGCGCTTTCTCGAGAGATTTGAACAGACCAGCGCGGCGCGCCATGGTCCGATGCTGCCGCTCGACGTCGAGCAGCTCGCGGGTGAGCTCGAAATGGAGAACATCTTCCCCGCACAGGTCACGAAGCATCTCGACCTCCTCGCGGCCGAACGCGAAGCTGTCGTCCAGGCGGCCGTCGGGAAATGGGGTCTCCAGCACTTCCTCATATATTCGCGGCAGGCTGTCCTCGAACTCATGCTTCTCGACGACCCAGAGCCGACGAATCTCCCTCAGCTCCGGCAGGGTGATGAGCTCGATGCCCTGCACCTCTTCCGGACCGCGGTCGCGAACATGGCGCTGCGCCTCCAGCACGCGCCGCAGCCAATACTCCCGAGCAGACTGGATATAGGGCCCGTGGACGATCCGATCATTGTGGAGCTGGAGCGAGCCATTCATCTTGCGAAAGTCGCGCAGGTGACGGTCATCGCGCTTTCCGGTTTCGGAATTGCGCACGTCGAGCTCGTTGCGCAATTCCAGAAGCGGCAGCATCCACTCCTTCTCAACGTCGTTCTGGATCATCGCCTTCATCGACTTGTCCTGCTCGACCATCGTGCAAACCCAGCAGCCGAACCTGCTGTCCCCGCAGCTCGGCGTGGATGCGTCGATGACGAGTGGACACTCGCCATCAGCCGAAGCGCCCTGGTACATCGTCAGGAGCGCCTTGTTGTCGAACCCCCAAGGATTTTTCACTTGCATGAGGAAAGTCCAGACGTCGTCGTTCGACCAGTCCTCGATAGGCGAATAGATGTACGAGTTGAGCAGCTTTCCGTTCGGACTGAGCCGTTCACGAACCCGCTTTCCCTCATAATGCTCCATGGAACGGGCGCGCGCCAGGCTCTCCGACTTGCGTGTGCCGAGGACAACAATCGCCTCGCCGCTTGCCTTGACCACACGCGAAATGAACCGGTTCGACGGATTGATCTTGAGCCTGTCGGTGCACCAGCGGAACTTGGCGCGAGGCGCGGGATAGCCGCGGCCGATGAGAGTAGTCCAGAAGCTCTCGCTGGGATCTGGAGTCAGCCGATGCGGCGTCAGCGGCAGTCCGTGCCCGGCGGCGGCTTCTCCCATTTTCTCGAGCGAGCGCCCAACCCAAGCCGCGACGATCGGATTCTCGACCAATGTGTCCGTACTAATGACATAAACGGGCTTCAGGCGCTCGGTTGGCTCGAGCCTCGACAGAGCGAGCCAGACGAGCTGGAGCGTGGCGGTGGAGTCCTTGCCGCCGCTGTAGCCGACGACCCAAGGCGTGGCATCCGCCATATAAAGGTCGGCAATTTCGTTGAGCACGCCGGCGATCGTCTGCTTAAAGCCGAGGGGCTGAAAGGCCGAGGTTCGCGACGCGCCCAACGGCGGCACATTACGCGCCATTGCCATTCCTCCGAAACTCGTCCTCGACGACCTGCTCCTCAGCCGACAAGGCCAGCCCGAGATGCCCCTTGATGACGTTCGCCGTCAGTCCGACGCCTTGATGGGTCTTCATGATACGACCGGCAATCACCGCTCGACCATCCCAGATAGGGGCGGAGCGCGACCAATCGAGCGAGGCGAGAAGCGGAAGCCGCTCGCGCATGCCCGACGTCTTGAGCAGGACATTCCCTACCTTGCCCAGGGCGTGCAGAACGACACCGTGGGAATGGATATAATTATCGCGAACGGCGCCCGAAGTCAGCTCACCGCGCCGGACCGCATCCCATTCGGGAAATTGTTCGGAGAGGGACGCCCAGAAATTCGCCGCAACACTGCCGCGTGCTTCAGCGCCGCCGATCTCAATGTCCGCAAGCAGCGCGGCGCTGGCCGTGTAGATCGCGCTCAGCGTGAACAAGGCGGCTGACCGAGGTGCGAGGCTCGACTTCTCCATTTCGACGAGCGCGGCAAAGCCGGGAACCCTTGCTATGACGAGCCTGGCGAGCAACGCCTGGTCGTCCCGGTGGTCGTAGAGCACGCTCAAGGATCGTGACGGGCGGACCGAGTAACGATTGAGGTCCGCGAACATTTGCTGGCAGCGCTCGAGACCCCGGTCATGGAAGAAGACGACCGCGATCGACTCATCGGCCAGCGCAGGCGCCTCGGCGAGCGCGGCCTCGATCGCAGCGCGCCTGTGCTGGCCGTCATTGAGGATGATCGTCGAGGACATCGGAACTCGCAGCATACCTACCTCGTCGCTCTCTTGATCAATGGGGGTGAACCTGATCTCCCCGTCTATCGAGGCGGTGATGGCCGAAAACACATAGCTATCGGCATTGTTGACGAGATAACGCGCCATTTCCGGGACGCGCCCGCGATTGAGAGTGCGCTGGGCGCGAAGCTCGGGGCTCAGTCCTTCGTCGAAGGTGAAGAGCTTGGGGATCGAGCGCAGCGGGCACATGGACACGTAATATTCGCGGCCGGCCTGCACGCCGCGAATCGCGGGAAATTCCAATGCGCCTCTCGACATCGTTCAAACCTGTTTCACCGGCGCCCCATTGCCGCTACTATCTAATGTAGATAGACGGACAAGGTCAATGAAGCAGACAAAGTTTGTTGCGGATGAAACAAACAAGGTATTTGGAATCTATGCCGATGCGGCTGCGACGACACCCACGGATGCGCGTGTCGCGGACCTAATCCGTCATCTGATGACCGAGGAATATGGCAATGCCGGAAGCCACACGCACGCTTATGGCGCGCGCGCTCAGCAGGAAGTTCAGCTGGCGCGCCGGCGCCTCGCTGTGGCCGCTGGAGCCAATCCCGACGAAATCATTTTCACGAGCGGCGCGACCGAGGCGAACAACCTCGCGATCCTGGGCTTGGCGCAGCACGGTCAAGCTACCACCCGTCGTCACATCGTTACGACGGAAATCGAACATAAGGCCGTGCTCGAACCCGTGGCGGAGCTGGAGCAACGTGGCTTTAAGGTTACCCGGATCGCGCCAGACTCCAAGGGCCATGTCGCCGCTGCGGATGTGCTTGGCGCGATACGGCCTGACACCGTGCTTGTCAGCGTTATGCACGCCAACAATGAGACGGGGGCGGTTCAGCCAATCGACGAGATCGCGCGCGAATTGCCCTCCAGCGGTCCCTTCTTCCACGTGGACGCGGCGCAATCCTTCGGCCGCTTGAACGCAATGCTTCGCCACGCCCGGATCGACCTGGTCAGCATCAGCGGACATAAGATCTTTGGTCCAAAAGGGGTCGGCGCGTTGATTACACGCCGCCGCGACGGCCAGCGCCTGCCAATCCGCCCCCTGATGTTCGGCGGTGGCCAAGAGTGGGGGCTGCGTCCCGGCACCCTTCCCGTTCCGCTCGTTGCCGGCTTCGGGCTTGCCTGCGAGCTCGCAGAGCGCGAGAGCGCAGGGCGGTCCGCCCGTTGCCTCGCCATGCGGATGGAGGCGCTCCAGGCCCTGAACGCGCTCGGAGCAAAGGTTCACGCCGATCCGAGCCTTGGCGTTCTGCCCAACATCCTCAGCTTCGCGATTCCCGGGCTGGATTCCGAGGCAGTGATGGTCGCGACAAAGGATCTCGTCGCGATGTCCAACGGGTCGGCTTGCACGTCATCGCGCTACGAAGCCAGCCATGTGCTCAAGGCGATGGCACTGGACCCCGACCTGATCGCAGGAACTATTCGTCTCTCCTGGACGCATGAGACACCCTCAATCCCGTGGGGCGAGTTGATCGTCCGGCTGGACGATATCCGCCTCTAGGGATCGACACCTTCTTGCGCCAGAGCGGATGCTCCACGTCTTTTCGTTCGAGTGGCATGCCCCCTTGTAACTCTCACGAAGGGGCCTACCAACTGGCCGGATTGTTGGTCTCGCAGCAGAAATGCTATCTAGCTGGTCGGCGCACTATTGCGCCGGGAGAGCGGCCCTGACCCCACAGACCTTTAATGCCGACACCGAGGGCGTCCTCCCCGACGGTCGTCTTGCGACCGGCGGCGGCGCGTTGCATTCGAACGCTTATTATGACCGCAATGCCGACAATTATGCGGCCAGGACCCAAGGAGCACCGCCACCGCCATTGCTAGATGAATTCATGGCGCTTGTGCCGGCTGGTGGACGCGTGATCGACCTGGGTTGCGGCGCGGGGCGCGAACTGAGCCGCCTCGTGGCCGCCGAATTCCAATGCGTCGGCTTTGATCTGTCGCCCGAACTCGCTGCAATCGCGCACCGCCGATCAGGCGCGGAAACTATCGTCGCCGATATGCGCGACCTCGACATTGCGCCAGCCTGCGCCGACGGCGTTGTCGCTATCGCCTCCCTGCTGCATCTTCCTCGAGAGGATCTAACGCGTCAGCTCAAGGCGATCGCGTCCTGGCTCAAGCCCGGTGGCATCTTTCTCGCCACCATGAAGCTGGGAAGCGGCGTAGACGCTGACGAAGAGGGGCGCTGGTTCACCCTCGTGGAACCGGGCTCCTGGTGGTCCGCGCTTGCCAAGGCCGGCTTCGAAAGGGTCGCGGAGAGCCAGTCCGCCGCCCAAGTCGACGTCTCCAGCTCGTCGCACAATTGGATGGCCACACTCGTACGCCGGGTGCCTTGACGGTGATGGCGATGCTTCGAAAGTGGTGGGTGTGGGCCCTCGTGCTCCTGCTCGTGACCGCTATCGCAGTCCTATCATGGCTCGGATCTAACCCGCCTTCGGTCCCAGTTTCCACCGACCCGACGCTGAGAGTCGTGATCGCGAATGGGAGTGAAAGCCCTTGGTGGAAGGATATCGGACCCCTCCTCGCGCCGTTCATTACGGCAGGAATCGCGGGCCTCGCGGTATGGGCGTCCATGAGGAATACCTCCACGACGGTCCAGGCTGGCACCGATAACGCCCGAGCAGAGCGACAACGGGAAATGAACCAGCGAGAGCTCGAACAGCTCGAGGCTCTGATCAGCAAGTTCCATGTGCCCTATCTTACGCTCGCTGAAGCTAACAAGAATATGGCAAGGGACGTTAGGGCTAGGCAGCCGAAAGGCTATCGGCTCTTGGTGAGCCTGTTCAATGACAATTGGCTGGCCGAGCAATCCGCCGGGGACCAGGCTCTCGTCCGCGAAGTCTGTGCCGCCGCCTGTCGCCTCCAGAAATTCATCGAAGAGAACGGAGGCGGCGTCGACCCGGCGCTTTCCAAGCACCTCGCCAGAGCTGTGACCCATTACCGGATTCTGGTGCTCGCCTACCGGGGAAAGCTCGGCGAGGATTCAAAGGAGTTCGAGAAATACGTATATCCCAGAGAACTCGACGTCGCGCTGAACGAGGACCTGGAGAGGATCAAACGACGGTGCGCCGTCCTGAGGAGCGGGTTTGATCAATCTCATGGCCCGATGCCCGAACTGAAGCTGCCCGACGCAGCAAAGCTTCCTGCGTGGCCCGGCGACGAGGTCGACCTCAAAGAGGCTGAAGCGGCGCCCCAACAGGGTCGGCCATAGCCCCGGGAACAATCTGACGAGGGTACCGAGCT
Source organism: Allosphingosinicella sp. (assembly GCA_035719905.1). Taxonomy (GTDB): domain Bacteria; phylum Pseudomonadota; class Alphaproteobacteria; order Sphingomonadales; family Sphingomonadaceae; genus Allosphingosinicella. Next base: position 30,537 of record DASTFN010000003.1, on the reverse strand, counting down.
CGACCAAGGCCTGAAGCCCGAAACACGGCACTAGAATGAGAGACAGTTTGGTGTCGCCCAAGGGCTCAGGAGCTTACTCTGCCCGCATTATTCCGCGAGGAACGAGACGTGTTGAATCGCGAGGTCATGCCTTCTGCCGGCCGGCTGCGATCGCCGTCGGCGGCGCCCGATGGCCCAATTGGGCGCAAAGCGGTCGTTATCAATGCCCGCGTCGAGCGTTTTCACGGTCAGGCACGAATGCCATTTCCGTGACTGGTACAAAACAGTAGCAAAAAGGCCTCAGGATCGAGACAGGGAGCGCGCAAGCCAGTCTTTAATATCTCAGATAGATTGACTAAGCGGCTCGTCCCATAGGGGCTGCCGTCAAACTATGGATTTCAGGTGATCCGTCAGCGAAGGTAATCGGTCCACCACTTCCTTTAACAGACTCAGCCCCGCCGCTTCGCTGTAGCGCTCCTCCGTAATCGTCTTGCCGACGTGGCCGAGGAGGTCGCCCCTGAATTCGCTCTCGACCTTCTGGTCCTTGAGGGCGGTCGAGAAGCGATGCCTGGTGCCGTGGATGTCGGCGCGCGGCGACAGACCGCCCTTGGCGCGGATGTTCACCCAGCATCGCTTGTAGAAGACGTCGCCGAATTTCTGGACTTCGTTGGTCGGGCGGAGCTCGGGGAAGAGCACGTCCTGGCCGCGCCGGCGGCAGGCCTCGACGAAATCAAGGAGGCCGAGGCGGATGAGTTCGCGGTGGAGCGGGATGGCGCGGATTGAGCCGTGGTTCTTGACTCGGCCGGTTTCGGTCTCGTCGATCTGGATGAACGGGATGCCGTCAAGTTCTCGGAAATCGTCCGGACGGAGCTTGCAGATCTCCTCGCGGCGGGCGCCGGTGTAGTAGATGAGCAGGGGCACCCAGTAGAAGGCGTCGTGGATGATTGCCGGGCCTGCGGTAAAGCGGGCGCGCAGGACGGCCTGGCCGGTGCCGCCGCGATGCCTCTGGCAGCCGGTGAAGATCGGCAGGGCGAACAGCTTCATCAGGTCCTCTAAACTCGTCGGCGGGCGCTGGTTGCGATCGCGCCTAGTTTTGGAACTGCCGATATGGAGGTTCTCGAACGACCACATCGGTGTCGCCAATCCCGACACCCCGGCCCAGCGATGAATCACCCGAAGCGCCGTGATGTGACGATTAATCGTGGGCGCCGCCAAGCCCAGATCGGCCGGCGACACGCCCGTCGGCCGCCCTTCCGCGGCCGCGAGGACGATCGCGCGACTCTTGGGCGACGTCATGTCGTAACGCTTCGGAAGGAGCCTCAGCCTGCGCCGGAAGGTGGCAAGATCCTCTTGGGTGCAGGCGGCGAACGGCTTGACGCCGATGAGCAGCTCGAACACGGCCACGGTGCTCGTCGCCTGGCGGCAAAGCTTATCGTCCCAGCGGCCTTCCGCCTTCAGGTCGACAATGGCGATCTCGATCAGTTCGCCGAGCGGTGGCCCCGGCGCATATGTAGGCGCGGAAGCCTCCGCCGGTGCCGGCCTCGGGGCATCCTCGGGCGCCGCCGGCACGAATGCCGGCCTCGGCGAGCCAAGGGCTACCTCCGCCTCTAGGCAAGCGTCGCGGTAGGCAGGGTAGAGCGCGCGCTCGACGATGGCGTCCAGGAAGCGGCTTGGTTCGAACCCGAGGCGCCGAAGGTGGAAGGCGCAGGTGCCGGGCTTGATTGCCGGCTGCCCGCCGCTGTGATGCTGCTCGATGACGATCTTGAGCCGCTCGAGCCGCTCCAGCGGATAGCCGGCCGCCAGAAGCTCCGCCTCCTCACCGGTCCCAAATACGGGTCGGCCTCCGGTGTCGATCATTCGCTGGTAGTAATCGGCATAAGCGCGGTTCGCCGCGCTGTGCATCGCCCGGTGGCGCGGGTGCTCGCGCTGCATGTCGCAATAGCGGGCGAGCTGGTTCTGGAACTCGGCCTTGGCGATCGCCTGAAGCTCGGCCTCGCTGGGCCGCTCGTCGGCCCGCCTTCTCGCTTGCTCTTCGACAAACATGGTTACGCCCTCACTCGCCGCCGTAAGCATGGCGCCGAGCTCGCGGGCTCGGCGCCGATCGGCGGTCCCTAGGGAAAGACGGATATCACAGCCGGATTCTCCGTGGATACAGAGAACTCGGCGCCACCAGAAAATGTGGCCGCGGCGGTAGACGTGCTGGATCGAAGCCACGGATGGTCTCCCCGAGCCGCGCCACTGCACATCGACCTGCACAATCGATGGGCGCGATGTTCGCAGCCCCTTAAGGTGGAGCCAACGAAATCAACAGCTTAGCTTGTGCTTGGCTGGGGCGGCAGGATTCGAACCTGCGAATGCCGGTACCAAAAACCGGTGCCTTACCACTTGGCGACGCCCCAGCAGGCGGGCGGCTTATAGCGGTCGGCGCGGGAGGCGGAAGCCCCCGCGTCGACCGCCCCAGCGAAGGCTGGGGCCCCGACGAGGTTGAACCTGGCGCATTTCACCCCCCGGGGCCCCAGCCTCCGCTGGGGCGACGGCGGTGTCAGGCGTTCGAGATGCGCCGGTGGACGAGGTCGAGATAATCCTTCCTGAGCTGCAGGGTCAGCTCGCCGACCTCGAAGCTCCACGGGCCGGCGGAGGCGACGGGGGTCACTTCGGCGGCGCTGCCGGTCAGGAAGAATTGCTCGAAGCCTTCGAGCTCCTCCGGCCAGATCGACCGCTCGATCACCTCGACCCCGCGCCGCCGGGCAAGCCCGATCACGGTCTGGCGGGTGATCCCGTTGAGGAAGCAGTCCGGGGTCGGCGTGTGGAGCGCTCCGTCCTTGACGAAGAAGGCGTTCGCCCCGGTCGCCTCGGCGACCTGCCCCCGCCAGTCGAACATCAGCGCATCGTCATAGCCGTCCGCCTGCGCCTGGTGGCGGGCGAGGGTGCAGATCATGTAGAGGCCGGACGCCTTCGATTCGGTCGGCGCCGTATAGGGCGCGGGCCGCCGCCATTTGGAGATCGCGAGCCTGAGTCCCTTCCGGATCGCCTCCTCGCCGAAATAGGCCGGCCAGGGCCAGACCGCGATTCCGAGGTGGATCTTCGATTTCTGGGCCGACACCCCCATCTGCTCGGAGCCGCGCCAGGCGAGCGGACGCATGTAGGCGTCCTCGAGCGCATTGGCTCGAAGCACCTCGCGGCAGGCCTCGTCTATCTCCTCGACGCTGAACGGGATCTCGAAGCCGAGCAGCTCGGCGCTATTGCGAAGGCGCCGGCTATGGTCGCTGAGCTTGAAGACCTCGCCGGAATAAGCGCGCTGCCCCTCGAAGACGGAGGAAGCGTAATGGAGGGCGTGGGTGAGCATGTGGACGTTCGCCTCGCGCCACGGCACCAGGGCCCCGTCCAGCCAGATGAAGCCGTCGCGGTCGTCGAAGCTGCGCTGATCCGTCACTCGAGGCTCCCTTGAGATGCGCGGCGGGGATAGGACCGGCCGCCTGGAGCGTCAACTTGGGCGAAAAGCGCCTCTTGGGGGGCCTGCCGCGACTCCGGCTTGAGCCGGGGCGGGCAATCGCAATGTTGCACTGCAACAAAAGCCTCTCCATATCGTTCTGATGCCCTGTGCCCTCCGTCGGGGGCCTCCCCGGGAGAGTAAGCTTATGCCTGCCATTCGACCGCGACTGCGCCTTCGTGCCAGCCGCAAAGGGCGGAGCGCCTTCGCCGCGCCGTCCGCGACCCGCGACCGGCTTTCGGAGCTGGAGTGGGCCGGCGACAATCCCGGCAATCTCGCCGCCCGCTGCTACGTCCCGGCCGGGATCGAGGGGCCGGCGCCGCTCGTCGTCGTGCTCCACGGCTGCACCCAGGACGCCGCGGTCTACGACCATGGCTCGGGCTGGTCGACCCTGGCCGACCGCCACGGCTTCATCCTGCTCTTCCCCGAGCAGCGCCGAGCCAACAACCCGATGCTGTGCTTCAACTGGTTCTCGGGCAACGATAACCGGCGCGGCATGGGCGAGGCGGCGTCGATCCGTTCGATGATCGAAGCGATGGAGCAGGGGCACGGAGTCGATCCCACGCGGATCTTCGTCACCGGTCTCAGCGCCGGCGGCGCCATGGCCTCGGCGATGCTGGCCGCCTATCCGGAGATTTTCGCCGCCGGAGCGATCATCGCCGGAGTGGCCTATGGCTGCGCGGCCGACGTCGCCGAAGCCTTCGACTGCATGGGCGGCCGGGCCCGGAGCGATTCGGCAGAGCTCGGCGCCCGGGTGCGCCGCGCCTCGCCGCACGAGGGTCCATGGCCGCGGATCCAGGTCTGGCAGGGCAGCGCCGACCGCACCGTCGTGGCGAGCAACGCCGATGCGATCGTCCGGCAATGGACCGATCTCCACGGGCTCGCCCCCCAGCCGGACCGAAGCGACCGGGTGGAAGGCTATCCCCGCCGGACCTGGCTCGGGACGGAAGGCGAGCCCCTGGTCGAGCAATATATGATCACCGGCATGGCCCACGGCATTCCCCTCGACGGCAGCGGCGAGGACAAGCTCGGCGAAGCGGGCGCGCACATGCTCGACGTCGGCCTAAGCTCGACCGCCCGGATCGCCGATTTCTTCGGGATCGCGCCGGTGGAGGAAGCGGGAAGGTCCGCAGACGCCGCCCGGTCCCGGCCGGCACCGCGGCGTCGCGCTCCGGCCGCCGCCCGGCCGCGGCCGCAGGCGGCGAGCGGAGTCCAGCAGGTGATCGAGGATGCCCTGCGCAAGGCCGGCCTGATGAGGTGAAGGGCGGGACTGTCAATCTCTCCGGGCAAGGCGTAAATCGGCGCCCTGGAGGGGATTGTATGAGCCGCGACGGCTGCCTCAAGCGCCACCTGCTTCACGCCTCGGTCGAGTGCTATCATCAAGACCCGCTCTACAGCGGGCCGGCGCGGTGGACGGAACGGCCGGCGGCGGTCAGGCCCACCGCCTCCTCGGGCTCCGAAATCGATCTCGCCCTCGTCGGTCGCTTCGACGAGGGTATCGTCGTCGCCTTTCGCGGTACCCTGCCGCCGCTCGACCTCAGCCCCGATCTCAGGCGTATCGTCGGGCCCGATATAGTCGGACCCCAGGTCATCGCCGATTGGCTGAACGACCTCAACTATGCGCCTTCGAGCAACGTCACCATCGGCGGCGTCACCCTCCCGGGCGGCGTGCATCGGGGTCTGGCGGGCTCGCTCGCCCGGCTCTGGGCGGGAGTGGCCGCCGAGGTAACTCGCCTGCGCCGGGCGCATCCCGCCGGAAATCTCTATTTCACCGGCCACAGCAAGGGCGGAGCGCTCGCCAACCTCGGCGCCGTCCTGGCGCGCCGCCTATGGCCCGACGCCGGAGTCAAGGTCGTGACCTTCGGCGCGGCCCGCACCGGCGACTCCGACTTCGCCCGTCATTATCGCGAGGCCGGAATCGACTGCCACCGCTATGAAGTCACCGGCGACAAGATAACCGACCTTCCTCCCGGGCACGTGCCGGTCGGCACCCTCCACGTCCTGGCCCCGATCCACCATCCGCGGCCGACCCGGCCGGTCGCCTTCGTCCGCGCCATGATCCGGCGCGAGGATCAGCGTTGGCTTGTCCCCCCGGTCATCGCCGCCCATTTGCCCTATCCCGGCTTCGGCTATGGCGAGCATGTCTGCGAGCCGGAGTGCCGGCACGACTGGCGCTAAGCCGTCGCCTCAGGCGAGCTTATCGGCGAGGAGGCGCTGGAGCGGGCGCAGGTCGGTGCCCGGATTGGCGCGGAGGTGGAGCGGATGGGGCTCGTCGCCGAGCCAGATCCGGACGGTCGACCGGCTCTCGGCGGCCTCGCCTTCCTGGATCGAGAAATGCCGCACCGAGCGATAGGGATAGGAGCTGGTCTCGATCCGCGCCTCGAGCAGATGTTCGCGCTGGGCGATCAGGATCCGGCGGTCGGTGAACAGGATGACCCCGGTCGGAGCGGCGAAGGCGGCATGAACCGTCTCGCCCGTCACGAGGTGGGCGGTGAGCTCGGCCGCGTCGGCGGCGGGCGTCTGGTCGACGTCGAGGATTCGCATCGAGGCTAGATGGGCTCGCGGCGGCGGCGCGGCAATCCCTTCAGCGGCGACGGCGCAAGAGACGGAGGCCCCGGAGGGTCAGGCCCCAGGCACCTGGCGCTGCCACCAGCGCTGGCGAAGGGCGTCGGCCGCCGCCGAATCCGGGTCGACATTGTGGACGGTCGCCATGCTTCCGGCCCGGGTGAGCGCGAACGCGCCATAGACCCCGCCGATGGCGTCGCCGATGAACAGATAGAGTCGGCCGGGCTCGAGCCGCGCCGCCTCTATCGCCGTCTCGGCGCCGTCGGGCGCCCGGCCGTAGTAAAGCGGGAACAGCCGGCGGCACTCGCCGCTGTGCGGACCGGTGAACCGCCATACCGGCCGCAGGCGGTCGTCGACGATCGTCGCTTCGTCCCAGCAGAAATCCGCATCGGAATCGCCGGAATCGGCGGCGACGAAGACGAGCGCATTGCCGATGAAGGCGGCCCGGACGAGGATGTCGGGCGGCTGGCACGAAGCAAGCAGCGGCGCCAGCAGCAAAGGGGCCAAACGGCGAAGCATCTCCCCTCCCGCTTATCGCGCGCGCACGGGCGGCGCCAGTGGCGCGGTCAACCCCTCGGCCCGCGATCCTCGAATATTCGCCGGAACATCGGCGCGAGCAGGCGCGCGCCCTGATCGGTGAGATGATGGTCGTCGCGATAGAGCGGGCGGTGGCCGACCGATCCCTGGCAGGCACCCGCCCGGCAGAGATAGGGCGCCGGATCGAGCAGCCGGACTCCGCAGCTCCGCTCCGCCTCGCGAAGCACCGCGACGACCGAGCGGTTGCGCGCCTCGTGGGCGGCGTAGGGCATCGCGACGTCCGCCGCCTTCGGGTCGGCGATCAGCCGGCGCTGAAGCTCGCGGGTCACCCAAAAGGGAAAATGCGGCGTCGGAAGCACCACATAGGTCGGTCCGCCCGCCGCCAGAGCGCAGGAGGAGCGCAGCAGATTGGCGCGGAAGGAAGACGGCGTTGCGGCCCCGTCGCCGGGGAAGCGGAAGGCCGGCTCGGCGGCATAACCGGCCCAGCTTGCGGTCAGGACCAGCGGAGTCCGTCGCGGCGCGGCGAGCGGCTCGAGGAAGCGGGCGTTGAAGGCGCCGCAGCGGCTCCGGGGCTGTACCGGACGGAGGCCCAGCACCGGCGGGCAGCCGGCCAGCGCATTGAAGTCGAAGGTGCCGCGCGTGCCGGCGGGCAGGGCCTCGATCAGCCCGATCAGCTCGCCGTCGGCGTGGCTGTCGCCGAGGAAGATGGCCAGCACGGGAGCGCCGGCCGGTCCCAGCCGGCAGGGCTCGAGCGGCAGCTCCCCGGTCGAATAGCAGGGTCCGGCGCCGGCGACCGGGCGCGGAGTCGAATCCCGCACCGTTGCCTGGACCTCGGCCGAGAAACGCTGCGGAAGGCCGCGCGTCTGCCAGATACCGAAGCTCGCCAAGGCGAGCGCGAGCGGCGGGAAGACGTAAGCCGCGCCGGAGCGCCAAGTAGTCGCGATCTTCGCCGTGTCGATGCGCGGCGCCGCCGGCCGAGGCTGGGCTCGACGCTCGACGAAGCGCCAGGAGAGGTGCCCGAGCAGGAAGGCGGCGGCGATTCCGGCGACGATCCACGGCCATTCCCCGGCATGGCCGGAGCGCCGAAGCGCGACCACGACCGGCCAGTGCCACAGATAGATGGAATAAGAGTTGAGCCCGATCCAGGCGGCTATCGCATTGCCGGTCAGGCGCGACTCCGTCCGGGCGGCGAGGATCACCAGCATCGTTCCGGCGACCGGGAGGAGCGCCCGGCCGTCGGGCCAGCCGTCCGGCCCGGTCAGGATCACCGCGGCCGCGATCAGGCCGAGGCCCGCGGCCTGGGCGACCCTGGCGCTCCGCCCGGAGAGCGGCGGGACCAGATAGACGAGCGCCCCGGCCAGCAGCTCCCAGGCGCGCGGCGGCAGCAGATAGAAACCCGCGGCGGGGGCGAGCCGGGAAAGGGCGAGCATCAGGGCGAAGGAGAGAAGAGCGGCCGCCGCCAGCAGGAACCGCTGCCGGGCGGGCGGCAGGAACCTCGCGATCAGCGGCAGGAACAGCGGGTAGAGCAGATAGAATTGCCATTCGAGCGACAGGGTCCAGCTGTGGAGCAGCCACTTCTGGTCGATCCCGGGATCGAAATAGCCGGTCTCTCGCCAGTGGAGGACGTTGGAGACGAACAGGGCGCTGCTGCCCGCCTGCCTGGACAGCAGGACATATTCGTCCGGAAGCAGGAAGAAGGCGCCGGCGGCCAGGATCACGACGAGCAGCATCGCGAGGGCCGGGACGATTCGCCGTGCCCGGTCGAGGTAGAAGCCGGCCACGGAAAAGGTGCCGCGCTCGATCCGGCCGAGGATGATCCCCGTCATCAGATAGCCCGAGATGACGAAGAAGATATCCACTCCGACGAAGCCGCCGCCGAACGGCGCCAGGCCGAAATGGAAGCCGAGCACCGCCAGCACGGCGATCGCCCGAAGCCCGTTGATGTCGGGCCGGAAGGCGAGCTTCGGATCGGTCGCCGGCGCCGGAGGTGGAGCGGCATTGGCCGCCTCGCCGGGCGGCGCTCCGCTGTGGGTAGCCGGCGTCATGGCGCGAGGCTTAGCAAGGACGGCCGCCCGGCCAAAGCGCGGAGAGGCGCAAGCCCACTTTCCCTGTCATTTTGGTTTAGGATGTTATATCATTACTGAAACAGAAGGGCATCGAAATGGATCTTCCCGCCTCGACCTTCGAACCGCCGGCGGCGGCCGGCCGCCGGGCGCAGCTGCTGCTGGCGCTGCTTTTGCTGTCCGTCTTCCCGGCCTTCCTGCTGACCATCCCGATTCAGACCCATTCGGTGAAGATCGACCTGCCGCGTCTCCCGGAGGCGATCTTCCCGCCCACTCCGTCCGAGCCCGAGACCTATCTCATGGCCGCCTCGATCATGGCGCCCATCGACTTCGAGCTCGAATCCCCTCGCCGCCTTCACAAGCTCGTCGTCACGCCCCAGGACACGGTGCTGTTCAACGGTCGGGCGGTGGACCTCGCCGGCCTTCGCAGCAGCCTCGAAATCGTCGAGGCCAATAAGGAATGGGTCGATTTTCGGCCCGAGCCGAACGCCCGCTACGAGATGGTCATCGAAGTCCTCGCTGTCACCCGGCGCGCCCGTCTCGAGCGGCTGCGGCTCGACAGCCGCCCGTTCCGGGATGCGATCGAGAAGGGGAGCGCCCGACCGTATCTTTCCATCTAGGCCGCGCCCATGACCCGCGCCGCCTGGAGGGTGTCGGTATATTGCTGGAAGCGGACGGCCTTGCCGTCCGCGACCCGCCAGACATGGGCGAGCTGGGCATCCATGGCGCGCCCGGTCGCCTTGCAGGTGCCGCGGTAGCGGCCGAGAACGACCACCGTCTCGCCGGCGTCGAGAAACTCTTCCGGCAACGCGGCGAAGCCGTCCCATTCGGCCCCGAGGCGGCCGAACACTCCGCCGAGGATCGCCTCGGGCCCGCGATAGGGGTTGCCGTCGGCATAAGGGAAATTCTCGGCCTCGTTCCAGACCATGTCCGGGCTCATCCTTCCGACCACGCCGGGAATGTCGCCGGCGGCGAAGGCGTCATAAATGGCCCGGATCAGCGCGACGTTCTGCTCTGACATCCTGTCTTCCCCTTGCTCGTCATCATGGTCTTTGGCGCTGGCGGTCGCCCTGCAGCGGCCGGAGCCGGGCGTCGCGCAGCCGGGTCAGGATCATTTCCCCGTCGGTGCCCACTCGAAACTCGCCATAGGCCGCCGCGGCATAGGCCTGAGCCTGCCCCTCCTCGAAAAAATAGGCGTTGGTCGCGAAATTGGGCTGTCCTCCGCGCACCCGATAGCGAAGGGCGATCTCGTCCTGGGCAAGCGGCCGAGCGTCGGCGAAGCGGCGGAAATGGCCCACCCCCTGCGGGTCGATCGCGACGACGATATGGCCGTCGGCGAGAGTCTTCCGCCTTTGCCATGGAAAGGCCTGGTCGGCGGCTTCGAAATTCAGCCGCATATAATCGCCCTGCATCAGCGAGCGCGGATCGATCGGGCTCAGCTTCAGAAAAACGATGCGCCCGTCGGTCAGCAGCCGCTCGCGCTGGTAGATCCCGAAATTGACGAAGGCCAGCAGGGCCAGCCCGGCAAGGAGGGCGATGGCTTTACGCATTGCCGGCCTCCGCGGCGCCGGCGGAGGCCGGGAGCCGCCGCAGCAGGAAATGGGCGGCCAGCAGGACGACACCGGTCAGAGCCAATATGCCCGACTTTTCGAGCAGGGTGGCGTGCAGGCTGTAATAGAAATGGGCGACGAAGCCGAGCAGGCTCAATATCCCGAGCGCGATGAGGATTCGATTGCCGGCGGCGAAGCCCAGCAGCAGGATCAGCAGGGCCGAGGCCAGTCCCGGCGCCGTCAGTGAGAGCAAGGCGAGGAGGATCGCGCCTCCGACCGCGAAAGCGGAAATCCTGCTTCCGGCGCCTTCGCGCAGGGCCAGCACGGTGGCCACCCATATCAGGGCCGCTGCCGTCAATCCCCGCCCGAGCAGCGGACCGTAGAGGCTGAACCAGGAGGGCGTCTGGTCGCGCCGGCCGAACAGCAGCCACTCGGCGCCGAACAGTCGAAACGTCTCGACCAGCAGCAAGGCGAGCACGAGACCGTAACCGATCGGACGCCAGATCCGCCCGTCCACGGCCCATCTCTTCGGCTCCAGCCAGACGAAGGCTAGGCCCAGCGACAGCAACGGGGCGGCGAGCCCGTGCAAGGCCAGCTGGTTGACCCCCAGCGCCACGGCGATTGCGGCGCCGCTCGTCGCGAGCACTCGGTGGAGGAAATTGGGCACCGCCAGCGCCAGCCCGGCCTCGACGGCGGCGACCGCGAAATAGAGGGCCGGATCCTCGGGCCTGAGGAATTCGGCAAGCCCTATGACGATGAGAATCTGTCCGACCAGGCTGACGGCGAGGCCGAACTGCTCGGCGAAATCATTGCCGTCGAAGCCCCGGAACAAGGCGAAGGCGGCGGCGCAGCAGGCCGCTCCGGCCAAGGCGGCGAAGCGGGCATCGTCCATGATGAACGCGAAAGCCGCGCCGACGAAGGCGATCAGGAACAAAGCGCCGATCCAGCCGGCGATGCCGAGCATGACCCGGACGAACCAGGGCGATGCGGCTCCGTCCTGCGCCGGCTGATCGCCTTCGACGAGATCGTCGGCCGCCAGCCGGGCCCATAAGGAAGCGGCGGTCATGCGCTCTGCTCCCGGGCGACCGACTTGAGCCAGATCGCGCCCCCGGCCGACATCCCGATCACCGCCAGGCCGATGACCAGAAGCCCGCCCGAGCCAGAGCCCAGCATGTTCTGGGACAGGAAGGCCATGATCGCGACGATCAGGCTCAGCACTCCGCCCGCCAGCATGAACAGATCGGCGCGCTCGCGGCGGTACCAGAAATAGAAAGCCACCAGCCAGGCGGCATAGGCCAGCACTGCCAGGACGGTCGAGCGGCCGCCACGGCCGTCCATGATCGCCCACACGATCAAGGCCGTCGCAAAGGCCGCGCTGCCGATCGCCACCAGCCGTGGTGGCCAGCTGTCGCGCAGCCACTCGAGGCCCGAGCGGTGCGCCGCCTCCCAGGCGATCAGGGCCAGGCTGTTGAGGCCGAACAGGGCCCACAACAGGCCCTCGAACTCCCACGCGAGCTGGAAATAAAGGAAGGCGGCGATGTTGAGGAGGGCGAGCCAGACGAGCCACAGGGGGCTGAAGCGGCCGACCAGCACCCAGGGCAGGATCAGGACGGCCCACCAGGCGAAGAGCTGGAAGCTGTCGGCGCCGGTCTGGTAGATCTGTCCGGTCAGGGCGAGCAGGGCGCCGACGAGAAAGCTGAGCAGCAACAGGAGCGCCTTGCCCGCAATTCCGTCCAGGTCGAGCCACCAGAACAAGGCAAGCCCGGCCAGGATCGCCGCCTCGACCAGCCCGAATTTGGCGAAGCGGCCGAGATCGTCCCAGTTGAAGGCGAAGAAGAAGATGACCGAGGCGGCGAGCGAGATCGTGCCCAGCCACAAGGTCAGCTGACCGAGGAAGCCGCGCCACTCCGCGGGCGACGGAGCGATCCCCGCGGCCCGAAGGACTTCGCGCTCCCGGCCCGGGACGACTCGGCCGGAGTCGAACCAGCCCAGGACGTCGCTTCGAAATCGGCTCATCCTGCTCCCCCCGGCGCGGCCCCTTGCGGCGACGATATCAGCTTCACCGCATCCCGGCCATCGCCGCAGCCACCGGCCCGGCAACGCGGCGATCGGCGAGCGCCGGTCAGCGCCCCTCCTCGAGCGCGAACGAGCCCGGCTCGAGAGGATCGGCGGCGACGTAGCGGGCGATGGTGACCCCGGTGGTCGACGCCTCGATCGCCTCGAGCCGGAAGCCGAGCAGATGGGCGCCGTCGCCGAACAGGCGCTTGCCCTCGCCGAGCACGATCGGGAAGGTCCAGAGCAGGATCTCGTCGACGAGCTCGGCGGCGAGCAGGGCCTGGACGAGCCGGCTGCTGCCCTGGACCGAGAGATCGGGGCCCTCGCCCGCCTTCAGCGCCCGAACCGCCTCGCCGACATCGCCTTCGAGCGCCACCGAATTCTCCCATTCGAGAGTGCGGGGCGAGGAAGTGGCGACATATTTGGTGGCGGCGTTGAACTTGGGAGTGATGGTCGGCTCGTCCGCCTTGGGCCAGTGGGCGGCGAAGATGTCGTAGGTCTTGCGGCCGAGCAGCAAATCGTAGGGCAGCTTCATCGCCTCCCCCATCCGCTCCTCCATCATCGAGTCCCAATAATTGAACGACCAGCCGCCGTGGCGGAAGCCGCCCTCCCGATCCTCGTCGGGCGCGCCCGGCGCCTGCATCACGCCGTCGAGGGTGAGGAAGGTCTGAACGATCACCTTGCGCATCGGAAGCTTCTCCCGGGGACGATGTCGATCGGCCCGTAGCCGGAACGAGGCTTTACTTCCAGATCGGCGGCGGCTAGGGGCCCGCTCCCGCGCAATCATGCGTCCGCCGAAAAAGAGGAGGCCGAGATGAAACAGGAAGATCGCGACGACCTCCCCGGCTTTCGAGGTCATAGCCAAGCGTCGTAAGGGCTATCCGTCCGAGACCCGGGTGAAGCGCGGACTGCGCTTCGTGCGTGGCGGCGAGAAGGAGCTGGTCGAGAAGCTCGGCCGCAACGATCCCTGCCCGTGCGGTTCGGACAAGAGCTTTCAAGCGCTGCTGCCTCGGCACGGGCCGGTTTCGACGGGAGTTTGCGCCAGGATTATTGGCGCGACTGAGCTTCGCCCGACCGCGTAGCGCACGTCCTCCGCTTATCCCTGAACACCCACGAACCGCCGGAGCAGCCGGCGGGAGACCTGTCATGTATGTTCGTTTCATCACGCCCTGGTGGCGGCTGCCGCGCGGCGTCGACTCCGGCCTGTTCGGGCCGGCCTACGCCTGCGCGCGCGATCCCGAGGTGCCGGAGGGGCTTCGCGAGGCGCTGTGGATCGAGATCGACTGGTTCGAGGACAATCTGCCGGCGCCGGCCCGGCTCAAGGTGAAGTCGCGCGGGCGCTGGCTGGCCGACGGGATCTGCTGGTTCGTCGACGACGCCCGCGAGATGATCGCCCGGGCCTTCGCTCTGGCCGCCCTGGTCGGCGAATGCGGAGTCCCGGCGCTCAAGGTGGCGACCCGACGCCCGGGCACGATCCTCTATCGCGACCCGTGGCAGATCGTCGCCAAGCCGGAGTCGGCGACCCCGACGGTCTGGCACTGAGGCGCCCCGCCGCGGCCGGAAGGCTGCGGCGGGGCGGCCGGCGCGCAAGGCGCCGCTGAAGGAGGGGGGCAGGAAAGTCCCTGCCCCCCTCCCCTTCAGTTCAGGCTCGAAGGCCTAGCGGCAGCGCACGCTGCCGCGCTGGATCTCGCGGCCGAGCGCGGCACCGGCGCCGGCGCCGATCAGGGTGCCGAGCAGGCTCGAGCGGCCGTTGTCGATCGAATTGCCGATCAGGGCGCCGACCGCGCCGCCGATGATGAGACCGGTCGTCCCGTCGCTGCGGCGGCAATAATAGCGTCCGTCCGAACCGCGATAGATGCGGTCGTTGCGGCTCAGCCGGGTCTCGCCATAATAGCGGCCGTCGCGATAGTAACGGTCGGCATAATAAGCGCTCACGCCGGGCTCGTAGCGATTGTAGTCGTAGCGATTGTAGGTGCGCCAGTCGCGCGCCCGGGCCCGGGCGATCTCGCGCTGGCATTCGCGCCGCTCGCGGCGATATTCGCGGCGGCTGTCGGCGTTGCGAAGCTCGCGCCGGCATTCGCGCGTCTCCTGGCGTGTTTCATAGCCGCGCTGGGCGTTGGCCGGCGCCGCGAAAACGACGGGCATGGCGCAGGCGGCCGTGGCGGCGGCGAGAACGAACTTACGCATCTTACTCTCCTGTGGATCGAGGCCCCGAAGCGGCGGGACTCGCGCAATCAACGGGCGGAGAGCCAAGGGGTTTCATGAACGCCTCGTTGTCGCAGGTTCAGCTTCGCCTCGACACAGATTGAGACTGAAGCCAATTGATGTTATATTATAACAAAAGAGGGCAGATGATGCAGCTTTCCACATTGGGACCGGCTTCGGACGGCGCACGCGCGCAACTGCTCCTCGCGCTGCTGATTCTGGCATTGTTCCCGGTCACCCTGCTTGCCCGGCCGAGGGAGACCGACAGCCTGACCTTCGATCTGGGGCTGATCACGGAGGAGCTGACCGCGGGCATGAACGCCGACGAGGCGGGCTGGATCCGGCCCCGGATGCGCAGCCGGCGCCCGAGCGGATATTTCGTCCTGGACATCTTCGTCGCCCCGCCCAACCCGTCTGCGCCGCGCCACCGGCTCGACCTCCTGCCGACGGGCGAGCTGCTCTTCGATTCTCGGCGGGTCACCCTCCAGGGGCTGCGATCGCGGCTCGATTTGCTGCTGGCGACGCCCGGCTGGGTCGATTTCCATCCGCACCCGGAAGCCCGCTACGAGGACGTCGTCGCGACCCTTGCCCCCGTCGCCTATTCGGGCTTCGACCGATTCCGTTTCGACAATGGCCGGTACGCCGAGGCCTTCGAGGCGGCCACGGCGGAGGATAAGGGGCCCGGGCGCTCCGGTGCGCCCCGAGCCGGCGGCAAGGCGGCGCTGCGGCCCTGAGGCTAGCGGCCCCCGGTCTCGCGCTTGAGGCGCATGATCGACCAGACTCCCCAGAAGGTCGCCGGCAGCGCGACCGGCAGGAACAGCCACGGCAGCGGCCCGGCGAAGATCGAGAGCAGAATGACGATCGGGAAGGCCGAAATTGCGACCAGCGCCCTGGCGAGCCGCCTCTGCTCGGCCGGACCGAGCGCCGCGTCCCAGCGCTGCTTGAGACCGTTCGTCTCCCATTCCCAGCCGATTATCGCCCGGCCCTCTTCGTCCCAGCGATTGACCACCAGGTGCAGGAGTAGCCGGCCGTAGCGATCGAACAGGCCCGGCGGCCGGGCGATCACCGCCGGCCCTCGCGGCGCGGCCTGGGGCCTTGGCGACGGAGTCACCGAGGAAGCGGGGGCGCCGGTGGCGGTATCGATCACCACCAGCCGCCCATCCTTCTCCTCGACCCGGTACCGGCCCTTGGGCGCGTCCATCCGCCTGCCTCCCGGGGCGGGAGCGTAACCGATGATCCGCGAAAGCGGAAGCCGCGCCCGGCAAGGGGCGCCTGATTCGACTCGCCCGGCGCGAACTGGCAGGCTGCCCGCGGCGTGGCTCGAACAGGGGAGACGCAGATCATGAAACAGGCTCTTTGGCTGACCGCGACATTGCTGGCGCTGGGCGCGGCCGGCTGCAATTCGGGCGGCGGCTACGCTCCGGCGAACGTCGCCGCCAACGAGAGCTCCGAAGCCCTCGAAAATGCCGCCGCACCCGGCAACGAGGCGGCGATCGCCGACGCAGCCGTCGCTCCCGCCAACGCCGCGGCCGGCAATGGCGCCGCGGCCTTCCCCTGCACCTTCGAGCCGGACGACGTGAAGGACTGGAAGGCGGTCCAGGGCAAGGACCTGACCCGGACCGCCGGAATGATCCTCGTCACCGGCAAGGCCCGCGTCGGCGATCCCAAATATATGGCGAAGCTGAGCAAGACCGGGGTCGAGGGCGGAGTGCTCAGGCTGTCGCTGACCCGGGCCGAGCAGGAATTCCCCGACGACGTCCCCGAAGACGGCTGGTACGACCTCCGCTACGGCCCGGGCGAGCGCGGCATCACCAAGGTGGTGGTCTGGTGCGACCATGACACCAATCTGGCGGAGCTGGAGGTCGAAGGGGCGAAATAGAGCGGAGCAGAGGCGGCCGTCGCGACGGCGGGAAGCTATCCGTACGGCTCCCCCTTGCCACCGGAAACTCGGCCGATCGTTCGAATCGCCGTCCGGAAGCGGACGAAGGTCAGGAAAGTCAGCCCCTCTCGCGCGGGCGCGCGCGGGCGAAGATTCAGCCATGTCCGTGCTCCGGGCCCGCCCCGCCTTCTTCGTCCTCGGCCGCTTCCGGCGGCAGGTCGCGCAGATTTTCCAGATAGGTGTCGAACAGATCGGCGGTCTCGGCGACCGTGTCGATCAGCTCGCCGGCGCCGTCGGTCCAGGCCGTCGCCGGGGGCGGCCGGCCGAAGTGCATTGGATCGACGCGCGAGAGCAGGAAGATGAGCGCCTTTTCGGACGGTCGGCGGCGCCGGTAGACGATCTCGCCGTCGCGCCACACCGTCTCGGTCATCCCGTCGAGCGCATATTCGTAGAGCTTGGCCGCCGCCGGCCGGGCCGCCATCCGCAGCGCCGCGTCACAGGCGGCGCAGAAAGCGGCGGCGTCCGGACGGCGCGCGAGCCGGTGGGCGGAGGCCTCGCTCATCCCGGCGGCCGCGGCGGCGAGGCGGACGATCCCGGTCTCGGCCAGCACCTCGATGAACCTGCGCTGCTTCGCGGCGGTCCAGCCATCGCGGCGGGGCTGGACCGGGACGGGGTCGAAGGGGATGGCGGGGAGGCGCGGCGCGCGTTCGCCGGAGGAATCGTCCGGGGGATCGCCGGGGGGCGGGGGTGAGGCACTTTCGGTCATGCTCAGCTCTTGGGTATGAGAACAGAACTAGAACATATAATAGGAAAGCTCCTACATGGGAATTCCTGTTCTGGTCCGATTCGGTTCCTTGGCGGTGCACTCGGCCTCGCGCTTTCGCCTTAATATCGGGCGCTTCGTCACCCGTTTTTGGGGAGGCACGAAGGCGCGAAGGCACAACGTAGGAAAGGAGAATGGCCGCTTTCAGCGGCGGGCCGTCGCGCAATCCTTCTTTGACGCGGCCTGCGCTGCGAGTTGGAGCCCGAGGGCCTTGAGCGTCACGATTAGCGAGGCGATGTCGCTTTGCGCCGTGAGCGGGTCTTGCGCGAGACCCTTCGCCCTCGCCACGTCGTTGAGGGCCAACGCGGTCGCCTTGGCGTCGCCATCTTCGAGCACGGCCTTGAGATAGGCGAGGATCGTTTCCGGGCTGTCGGGAAACTCGGCCGAGTCCCGGCCCCTCGGATCAATCCCCATTGCCAGGTTCCCATGACGCGGCGTTCGCCGAGATCCGCCGGGCGTCCGTGGCGATGAGCACCAGGCAGCCCTCCGAACCGCTGTCCTCCCAGGCCTGCCCGGCGACGGCGAGGTCTAGCTTCAGGACCAGGGCGGGCAGGTCCCGGGCCGGAAGCCGAAGCAGCCGCCGCACGGCCGCGAGGCGTAGCTTGTCGAGCCGCTCGAACCTTTCCTCCAGCGCCTCGCAGGCAAGCGCCCGCCGCTCCGCCGGCAGAAGCCTCTCCTCCGCCTCGAAAGCCGCCAGCCGAGCCTCCGCCCGCCGCAAGGCCGCGACCGCCCGCTCCCAGCTTCGACGGGACGGGCTCCGAAACGAGCCCGAGGCAGACGCAAGCGGCACGGCCGGCGCCCGACCGTCCCCGACAAAAGCGCAAGCGCCGATACCCGCGCCTAGCAACGCCCGGCGCGTCAGGTTATGCCTCCCGGCAGCCATGCCTGAGGGTCCTTTCTTGTTTGGTCACTACTAGTGACCGCGAAGCTGCCTGTCAAGGGAGTCGTCGAAGGCTCCCCTCCTCTTTCGCCAGCGCAGGCGCGGATGGCGCGGGCGGCGCTGCAATGGTCCTTGGACGAGGCCGCCGCGGCCGCGGGAGTCAGCCGCCGAACCATCCTCCGCCTGGAAAATGATCAGCGCGACATCAAGGCCGAGAAGGTGGCTGCAATCCGCCAAGGGTATGAAGCCGCCGGTCTCCGCTTCCTCTGCCAGGGCCCGGATGCAGGCGCGGTCGTCCCGGGCGCTTTACGGGTGCTGCCACCTCGGTAATGTGCCTTATTCTGCGTGGTCCCTGTCAGTGACCATGAAGAGGGATGCCTATAGCGCAGTGACCACCGAGGTACTCGGTGCCAGGCACGTGCCTGGCACGTAGCTGGCACCAGAAATCCCGGTGCGAAGAATGCAGGTTTTCCTTGGTATCTGGCACCAATGATTCGACACCAGCGATCCTCGCCTCAATCGAAGTTCGGCAGGCGCTTTTTCTTGAGATTGCGGTCGATATCATCCGCCAGGGCGATGTCGTCAGGACCGCCCGCGGCGCGCAGGGCGTCGCGACGGGCGATCAACGCGGAAGGGCGCCGGTCCGCCGGCAAGGCGACGATGTCCACATACTGGCGCACCGCCTTCACCCAAAGCGAGTCCGGCCCCGGTACGTCCTCCGCGGCGCGGGCGAACGGGGGAAGGGACGGCCGAAGCAAGCCCTTGCCGTCGCGCTGGAGGAAGACGACGAGTTGCATGCCCCTTTCGAACACGTAGCGATTGCAGCCGCCAGTCAGCGCATCGGGATTGACTCGATAAAGCTCGCGCGGATCGGAGCGGGTCGCGTTGTTGCCGCCTCCCTTCGCCAGATAGCCGCGCAGCCGTATTTCGTCGGGCACTGCCGCGCCCTTGAGCAACAGGGTGGGACGCACGACCACCTCCGTATCGAAAGGGCTGCCCTCCCCTTGCTGGCGCTCCACCGTGCCGAGCACGATCGCCTCCGCCCGCTCAACGAGCTCGAGATTGGTAGCCACCCGGTAGCTGGAGACGACCGAGCAAGCGGAAGCCGGGACCGCGACGAGCGCGGCGAGGGCGAGGGCGAGCAGGGGGAGGCGAGCGGGCATAAGGCGACCTAGCAGAGGGAATCGGGGCTTGGCTGGTAAATGCATACTGTCACTGATTACCCCCTGTTGGAGCCGGCGCTCCCCGCAGCAGTCCGGCGACGCTTAGATCCTCGTCGACGTCGGGCCAGTGGATTCCAAAGCCTCCGCCCGCTTGGGTCCAGTTGGCGCGCTGGGCCGGGGTGGCATTGAGAAGGCGGGGATACCAGGCGAGCGGCACGGCGATCGTGCGGCCGTCGGCGAGGTCGACGATCAGCCGCTCGGCGTCGCAGCGCACGTCCACCACCCGGTCGTCGCCCAGCTTGGCCGAAATATTCATGCCACGCCTCCAGCATCGCCTGCCGATGTCGGCGGGATAGGAGGACTGGGTGGCCTTGCAAAATTCGGATATGAACGGTTGAGAGGTGCCGGCAGATTGACTTGCCCGCCTTGCGATAGCAAGTTCTCGGCATGGCAAGACAGCGCATCGTGATCGACCCCGCCGTCTGCGGCGGGCGCCCGATCGTCGCCGGGACTCGGATGCGGGTGTCGGATGTGCTGGATGCTCTGGCGGCCGGCGCGGGCGTCGACGAACTGCTGAGCGACTTTCCCTATCTCTCCCGCGAGGACGTGCTCGCCTGCCTCGCTTACGGCGCCCGCGCCGTCGACCACAGCGTGGTGCAAGCCGCCTGATGCGCTTCCTGATCGACGCGCAGCTGCCTCCGGCGCTGTGCGGCTGGTTCAGGGAGCGCGGGTTAGAGGCCGGGCATGTGAGCGAGCGGCTCGGCGGGCAGACGCCCGACGCCGAGATCGCCGCCTGCGCCGTTACCGAAGACCTGGTGCTGGTCACGAAGGACGATGACTTCGCCCTTCGGCACCCGCCGGGTGCCTACCGCCTCGTCTGGCTGCGCTGCGGGAACATCACCAATCGTGCTCTGGGGGAGTGGCTGGAGGAGCGCTGGGCCGCCATTGCCGCCGGGCTGGAGGCAGGCGAGGCGCTGATCGAAGTGCGGTAGGTTTCGGTGGAGAGCAGCGCAAAATGTATACTGTCACCATTTTCCCTGCATTTTCGGACTCCTATTGGCGATGACCGCCGCAGTCCGAGCTGCCATCGCCGAAGATTAGGCCGTCGCCAGCGATTCACAAAAAGTGGATAGAGTGACTGTCACTGCCGCCTCTGTCTCCGCAAACCGACGTGTAAATGTATGCTGTCACTGATTACTTCGGTTTCAACGTGCCCAGCACCAAGGCTCTCATGAGAGCAATTCCCCGATGCCTATACCCTTCGAGCAAAATCCCCGACTGCTACTAAGTCGAACGGTATGGGGTCTTGTCGCATTTCCTGTCGAGTGTCTCCGGTAAGTGCCATTAGAGCATTCTGATTATAGCGTGGCACTAATTTCACATTAGCACTTCGTAGGGTACATATGCGCTCTTGGACGTGGTACACCCGTCCACGTCCACGCACGACCTCAAAGTGCCCCAATGACTTTTGCGTGATCGGATCCTTCACTTCAGGCCCTAACGCAAACACTACAAAGTTTTGCCCCAATTCTACTCCATCCGTAGCTCCAACATTTAATATCACATCCCAGACGTTTTCGACCTCGTCCCCCTTCTTATCCAAAAATTCGTCCTCAAGAGGAATTGCAGCAACCACAGCAGAAAAAGGATTCGACTCACTCATTGGCATTTCCTGAGTCTGACATTTCACTAGCCTCGAATGAAACTGCGGAATTCCGTGAAGCAATGATCGCCTGGACTATTTGTGCACCGAAATTTCCCAGCTGCGGCTGCTCACGTGAAACTGAAGGCCTGACAATTATCTGAGGGAGAAGTGCCCCTTGTCCGGCCCGAAGTGCGTCAACTAACTGAGCGTTCCCAGGCAACCATTCGTCAACTTTAACCTGGATTTTCATGTCGCTCTGCACCGTCCTAACGGTGCCATGTCCCAGCAAGACCTCGTAGCCAGTCGGGATATCTCTATGATAGATAGATACTAAAGCAGTGTTTCCAAAGAGAGCGCTGGGCTCAAGTAATAATATTGGGCGCCCAGAGTCCCCAGTGTCAGGGACAACCGCACGGACTGCTGGGAGTAGCGCAGTATCTTGGGACAGAGCCGTCCGCAATGCAGCCAGGATAATCCATATGACAGTAAGAGAACCAATGAGTACGTACCAGACCAGCCAAAGCGGACCCGTTCGGTCTTGCGACACAAGATGGCTAACTATGGCGAGAGCGATGCCGACGAAAGCAAGTATGAGGCTTTGCCGATCTGTCGCGGCAAGCCAGAGGGCCTGTTTAAGATTAAGGTGTCGCTGATGTTGGTCCACAGATTCTCATACTGTTAGAAAATCAATTCTGGCACACGGCATCGGCAGAAACTCCTGGGAACCTTACTCCGCCGCCACCCCAGCCCGCGTGAACATATCATCCCCCCCGCCCTCAACCGCGGCACCCTCCCCATCATTCGCCGCCTTCGCGCTCTTCCTGCGGTCGAAATTGTCCCAGACCTCGCCCCAATTCCCCCTCGTCGCGGCCTTCGAATATTCCGTGGCCCTCGTCTCGAAGAAATTGGCGTGCTCGACCCCGTTGAGCAGAGGCGCGAGCCAGGGCAGGGGGTGGTCGTCGATCATGAACATCGGCTTCAGGCCGAGCTGGCTTAGGCGCCAGTCGGCGATGTAGCGGATGTACTGCTTGATCTCCTTGGGGCTCATGCCGGGGACCGGGCCCATCTCGAAGGCGAGGTCGATGAAGGCGTCCTCGAGCTCGACGGTGCGGTGGCAGACCTCGCGTATCTCCTTCTTGACCTGGGGCGTGTAGCAGTCGCGCTCCTTGACGAAGGCGTGGAACAGGCGGGTGATGCCCTCGCAGTGGAGGCTTTCGTCGCGCACCGACCAGCTGACGATCTGGCCCATGCCCTTCATCTTGTTGAAGCGGGGGAAGTTCATCAGCATCGCGAAGCTGGCGAAGAGCTGCAGCCCCTCGGTGAAGCCGCCGAACATGGCGAGCGTCTTGGCGATGTCCTCGTCGGTGTCGACTCCGAAGGTGGCGAGGTAATCGTGCTTGTCCTTCATCTCCTTGTACTGAAGGAACATCGAATATTCGCTCTCGGGCATTCCGATCGTGTCGAGCAGGTGCGAGTAAGCGGCGATGTGGACCGTCTCCATGTTGGAGAAGGCGGTCAGCATCATCTTCACCTCGGTCGGCTTGAACACCCGGCCATATTTGTCGTGGTAGCAATCCTGGACCTCGACGTCGGCCTGGGTGAAGAAGCGAAAGATCTGGGTCAGAAGCGAGCGCTCGTGATCGGTCAGCTTCTGCGCCCAGTCGCGGCAATCCTCGCCGAGCGGCACCTCCTCCGGCATCCAGTGGATCTGCTGCTGGCGCTTCCAGAATTCGAACGCCCAGGGATATTCGAAGGGCTTGTACTGCTTGCGGGCTTCGAGAAGGGGCATCGGACTACTCCAGCGACAAATTCAGATAAGTTGGATTTCGGATATCGAAGGCACGAACAAAGCGACGAGGCACATGATGATCCCGAAGGCCACTGCCGCGACGAGGACGATCCGCCCCGCGCTGCGCTGCTCGGCAGTCGCGTCCTCGGGCAAAGCGCGCGCTCTCAGCCACATCGCAATCACCTCGAGCGCCGCGATGCCGACCAGGAATTGGCCAACGGTGAGCCTCATGCGATCGCCACCTCGCAAAGCGGGGTCAGGCAGCCGAGCGCGAACAGGATGATCGCGACGATCAGCCCCCAGATTGCGTAGCGGCGGCCGTCGCGGCGGCGGGCATATTGCGGCGTGCCGCGGCCGGCGCTCTTGTGCTTGAGGAAGATCGAGGCCTGCCAGAGCGCGTAGAGCGCGGCCAGAGCGCCGAGCAGCATCAGGACGTGGCCGAGGGTGATCGTCTCCGGCATCAAAGTTCATCCTTCCTACAAAAAGCGGGGAAAGGGGGCGCTTCACGCAGCGCGCGCGGATGCGGAACCGCTCGCGCCATAGCCGCCTCGCCTTCCCCCGCCAGGCGCCGCGCCGAAGGGAGCCAGGCGCGGCTCTCTCTCCCCGCATGGGGAGAAAGGAACGCCGTCCCCGCGAAGGCGGGGGCGACGGCATAGGTCACTGGCACGCCAGGCATTCGTCGTAATCCGTCGTCGCGGCGAGCTCGATCTGCTTGGGGTCGATCGTGTTGTCGGCCTCGACCCCGCCGGCGAAGCCGGCGCGCTGGACCGATTTGGAGCGCAGATAATAGAGGCTTTTGATGCCCAGCTCCCAGGCGCGGTAGTGGAGCATCAGAAGGTCCCATTTGTCGACGTCGGCCGGGATGAACAGGTTCAGCGACGTCGCCTGGTCGATATAGGGCGTGCGGTCGGCGGCGAGCTCGATCAGCCAGCGCTGGTCGATCTCGAAGCTGGTCTTGAACACGTCCTTTTCCTCGGGGGTGAGGAAGTCGAGATGCTGGACCGAGCCGCCGCGCTCGAGGATCGTCGACCAGACGCCCTCCGAATTCTTCGATTTCAGGGCGAGCAGCTTCTCCAGATAGGGATTCTTGATCGAGAAGCTGCCCGACAGGGTCTTGTGGGTGTAGATGTTGGCCGGGATCGGCTCGATGCAGGCCGAGGTTCCGCCGGTGATGATCGAGATGGAAGCGGTCGGAGCGATCGCCATCTTGCAGGAGAAGCGCTCCATCACGCCCATGTCGGCCGCGTCGGGGCAGGGCCCGCGCTCCTTGGCGAGCATCATCGACGCCTCGTTCACCTGGGCGGAGATGTGCTTGAAGATCTTCAAGTTCCAGCTCTTCGCCATCGCCCCCTCGAACGGGATGTTGCGGGCCTGGAGGAAGGAGTGGAAGCCCATCACGCCGAGACCGACCGAGCGCTCGCGCTCAGCGCTGTACCTGGCGCGGGCCATCTCCTCGGGGGCGCGCTCGATATAGTCGCTGAGCACGTTGTCGAGGAAGCGCATGACGTCCTCGATGAACTGCTTGTCGCCGTTCCACTGGTCCCAGGTCTCGAGGTTGAGCGAGCTGAGGCAGCAGACCGCGGTGCGGTCCTTGCCGAGATGGTCGCGACCCGTGGGCAGAGTGATCTCGGAGCACAGGTTCGAGGTCGAGACCTTGAGCCCCAGCTCGCGATGATGCCGCGGCATCGACCGGTTCACCTTGTCGATGAAGATGATGTAGGGCTCGCCGGTCGCGAGCCGGGTCTCGACCAGCTTCTGGAACAGGGAACGGGCGTCGACGGTGGCGCGCTCGGAGCCGTCCTTCGGGCTCTTCAGGGTCCATTCGGCGCCGTCGCGAACCGCCTCCATGAAATCGTCGGTGACGAGCACTCCGTGATGGAGGTTGAGCGCCTTGCGGTTGAAGTCGCCCGACGGCTTGCGGATCTCGAGGAACTCCTCGATCTCGGGATGCGAGATGTCGAGATAGCAGGCGGCCGAGCCGCGGCGCAGGCTGCCCTGGCTGATCGCCAGGGTCAGCGAGTCCATGACCCGGACGAAGGGGATGATGCCGCTGGTCTTGCCATTGAGGCCGACCGGCTCGCCGATGCCGCGGACGGCGCCCCAATAGGTGCCGATGCCGCCGCCGCGCGCAGCCAGCCAGACATTCTCGTTCCAGGTGTCGACGATGCCCTCGAGGCTGTCGGGCACCGAGTTCAGATAGCAGCTGATCGGAAGGCCGCGGCCGGTGCCGCCGTTGGACAGGACCGGGGTCGCCGGCATGAACCACAGCTTCGAGATGTAATCGTAGACGCGCTGGGCGTGCTCGGCGTCGTCGGCATAAGCCGAGGCGACCCGAACGAACAGATCCTGATAGGTCTCGCCGGGAAGCAGATAGCGGTCGTTCAACGTGTCCTTGCCGAAATCGGTGAGCAGCGAATCGCGGCTGTGGTCGACCTCGACCGGATAGATTTTCGGGCCCGCCTTGGCGGATTCCGATTTCGCCCTGGGCGAATCGGAGAGGGTGGTGGCCACGTCGCTCGCTCCCGTTTCGCTGCTGCCGGAAAGGTCCATCATCCTACCCCTTGTACCATTTACGTTCCAGTGGATTTAACTCCACCTTAAGCGCTTTCGAGGGGGCGCGGGCGCTTCATTTCGACTTGCCCCCGATATCCACAGGGCAAGCGAATTCCGCCTCATCCCAACATAGGGTGAGCAGCGGCCGCCTACAATGTCTTGCGTCGCCCCCATGGCAGCGCCACTAGCCATAGTGTATCAAATCGATTCCGGAGCCAAGACGGTAAATGACTTATCCACCATAATTTGCGGCAGGCTGAGGGACTTGGAGGGGAGCCGACGACGCATATTTTCCTCTCCCGCTTTTCTGCGGGAGATATGGGACCCAAGGTCGAAGGTCTGGGGGGTGAGGGTCTTGCCGAGTCAGAAGTACAGACCCTCACCTCCCACCGCTTCGCGGCGGGCCCCTCCTCTCCCGTGAAGACGGGAGAGGGGTTGGAGATCAGGCCTGTGAGGTCGGAAAGCTGCGGGAAAGTCAGTTGCGAAAGCTCAGGCCGAGCGGGCCATGACGAGCAGGGTGCCGCGACCGTCGGGGCCGTTCTGCATGCTGAGCTCGACGATGGTCGCCCAGACCGGGGTGCCCCGGCGCGACACGCCGACGCGGTCCCCGAGCTTGGGGGGCTTCACGAAGCCGAAAGGCCGTGCCCGGCTTTCGTCGACGGAGAGAGCGGCCCGAACCATTTACAGTCCCCTTCCATGCGAGGGAGAGTCTTCGCACCCCTTCTGCCCTCCCTCGATAGCAGGCTGCACATTCGCCGCCACGGTATTGTCGGACAAAGGTCTGCCGCATCCTGCGCGTTCGCCTGCCGAAACGGGCAGGGAGTTGACGAAATGTGCGAAAATGTGCGCAGAAGGACTTGAGGGAGAAAGCCGTGCTGGGCAGCCAGAGCGACGAGGAGAGCAGCGCGACCGCCATGCGGATCCGCGAGGAGCTGGCGCGCCGCCGACTGTCGCGCCAGTGGCTCGCGGACGAAGCGAAGGTGAGCCTGTCGACGCTCGAGAAGGCGCTTTCGGGCCAGCGCCCGTTCACGCTCGCGACGGTGGTTCGTCTCGAAGGCGCCCTCGGAGTCGCGCTTCGGGCCGTCAAGGGCCCCGAGCGAGGTCCGGCGGACACGGGCCTCGCGCCCGACGAAATGGGCGCCTATTCGCGCGCGGCGGTCCATTGGCTGGAGGGCGAATATCTGACCCTGCGCCGCTCGTTCAGCGAGTCGGATTCGATCTTCGCCTACCGGACACTGATCGAATGGCATGAAGCCACGCATTGCCTGTCGTTCAGCGAAAGCTCCCGGCTCGACCGCGACTTCGAGCAGCACGGCTTCGTCTCCTTCCCCCATCTTTCGGGGCACATCTATCTGGTGACCAATGTCGAAGGCCAATATCGGATCGCGATCCTCGGCCGGCCGTCGCGGGCCGGAGCGCTCAACGGGGTGCTGACCACGCTTGCCGCCGGCAGCGGCGCCCAGCTTACCCCGGCCTCGACCCCGATCGCCCTGCTGCCGATGAGCCGCCGGGCGGAAGCGGAGGTCGGCCTGATCCGCCCCGGCGACAAATGCCACGCCGAATATTCGGAGCATGTCACCGCGGTTCGGGAGCGCGGATACGCGATCTTTCCTTACTGACCCGTCATTGCGAGCGAAGCGAAGCAATCCAGTGCTGCCGCTGAGCCCACTGGATTGCTTCGTCGCTTCGCTCCTCGCAATGACGAGGAAAGCTTAGCCGCCGCTCCCCTTCAGCGTCTCGTCCACCCGGCCGCTGGTCACCGAATGATAGGTCGGCCGGGCCTTGCCGTAGAGCGGCTTCGCGATCGCCCGGCCCCATTCGTCTTCCGCCCACAAGGTCTTGAAGAGCGGCACGACGAACTTGGCCCGCCCCATCGTCATGAGGAAGCGCTCGGCGGCGGGCACGGCCGGCTGGTAGCGGTTGGCGAGGGCGAGCTGGAGCCAGGCGAACAAAGTCTCGGCGTTTCGGCCTCCGGTCAGCTGCAGGGCGCGGTCGAGCTCGGCGAGCCGGCTCTGCTCGAGCTCGCGCGGAAGGCCGTTGAGGAAACGCAGCCGTTCCGCCGTCGTCCAGCGTGCCCATAAAGGCGCCGGCGCCTGGCCGCCGGCCTTGAAGGCGCCCAGCGCCCGATCGACCGGAGCGAAAGCCTTCGGGTCGGGGCGGACGGCGTTGGCGGGAAGGCCGGGCTTGTAGACCCATTCGTCCAGCTTCAGCCTTTCCTCCAGAGCCGTGTCGCCCTTGACGAGGTTGGAGCGCAGGTCGGCGAGGAAGCGGGCGGACGTCATCGGCTGGAAGGCATGGCGGTCGAAATAGGAGCGAAGCCAGGCGTCGAACCGCTCCCGCCCGACGGTCCGCTCCATCGTCCTCAGGAACAGGGCGCCCTTGTCGTAGACGATCCCGCTGGCGCCGCCCTCGACGGTTTCGTCGGGATTGTGCAGGCGGGTGCCGGGCGCGGCGGCACCGAGCTCGGTGAAAGCGCTCTCCATGTCGGCAAAGGACAAGGCCGCTTCCTGGCCGGCGCGGCCGGGGCCGTAGAGCGCCTCCATGATCCTGTTCTCGAAATAGGAGGTGAAGCCCTCGTTGAGCCAGGAGTCCGGCCAGACGGCATTGGTGACGAGATTGCCCGACCAGCTGTGCGCGAGCTCGTGCGCGACCAGCCCGACCAGGCTCCGGTCGCCGGCGAGGAAGGTCGGGGTGAGGAAGGTGAGGGTCGGATTCTCCATCCCGCCGTAGGGGAAGGCGGGCGGCAGGACAATCATGTCGTAGCGGCCCCAGCGATAGGGTCCGTAGAGCCGCTCGGCGGCGGCGACCATCTTCTCGGTGTCGACCAGCTCGGCGGCGGCGGCGCCGATCGTCGCCGGCTCGGCATAGACCCCGGTGCGCGGGCCGAGGCTCTGGAAGGCGATGTCGCCGGCGGCAAGCGCGATCAGATAGGGCGCGACCGGCTTGTCCATCCGGAACCGGAAGGCGCGGCCGCCGCCCTCCGCGGCCTCGCCTTCGGGAGTCAGCCGCTCGCCGCTCATCACCGCCCTGAGCGGCTCGGGGACGACGATCCGGGCTTCCCAGGTCTGGCGGATTCCGGGGCTGTCCTGGGTCGGGATCCAGGTCCGGTTGAGGATCGCCTGGCCCTGGCTGAACAGGAAGGGCTGCTTCTTGCCGGCGGTCTGCTCGGGCGTCAGCCATTGCAGCGCCTCGGCATCGGGGGCGCTGACATAGGCGATGCGGATTTGCTTCGCCCCCTCAAGCTCGACGGTGAGGGGTGCGCCGAGCTCCGCATCGGCCTTGCCCAACGCATAAAGGAGCGGCTTGCCGGCGCCGTCGGTGACGGACTTTACCTCGAGGCCCTTGCTGTCGAGGATGATGGTCTTCGAGTCCGGCTTCGCCTCGACGTCGAGGGTCGCCGTACCGCCGATCCTTTTCGCGTCGAAATCGGCCTTGAGGTCGAGCGCCACGTGGGTCACCCGCGCTTCCAGGGGACGGGCGTAGCTTTGAACGTCCCTGGCCTCGGCCGAATCCAGGATCGGCGCCACCTGCCGCTCGCTCGCGGCAGCTTCCTGCCCGTTCTGAGAGCCCCGGTCGCCGGCGGGCGAGCAGGCGGCGGCGAGGGCGACGAAAGCGAGGGACAACAGACGCAAGACGATGCTCCTATCTTCGGACGAGGCCGGGCCGCTCCTCGACCAGCCCGAAGCCGATGTCCACTATCGCCTCCGCCGCCAGGCCGATGGCCAGCCCGGCGCCGACGTCGGTGGGGTAATGGGCGCAGCGCGGGATCTGGGCCAGCGCGAGCGCTCCGCCGGCGGCATAAGCGGGAGCCGCATATTCCGGATAATCGCGGGCGAAGGCGCGGGCGACCGCGGCCGCACCGGCGCTGTGGCCGGAAGGGAAGCTGGTCTCTTCCTTGGACGTGTCGCGGCCCGGCCTGGGCACGTGATCCTTGCCCTTTTCGCCTTTGGAGCGCGGGCGGGTCCGGTCGACCCGCTCCTTGACATAATCCTTGGCCAGCGTTGCCAGCGTGTGGGCGACCAGCATCCTCACTCCGGCGCGGGCGAGGCGCCTGTTGCTGCCCGCGACTCCGGCCGCGATCACGGCGGCGCAAAGAATCCTGAGCGGCGGCTGGTCGCCGAGCGAGGCGAAACGGCCGAGCGCTTCCATGGCGGGCGACCCCTGATAGGGCAAGGCGGCCTCGGCCGCCGCCGCGTCTGCCGCGAGAACGGCCCGGCTCGCTTTGCCCTCAGCCACGGCCGAACACCGAGCTTTCGAAGCGGGCGAGGAGGTCGCCCGGGCCGTCGTAAAGCTCGCAGGCGCCGGCCTCGGCCAGCGCCTCGTCGGGGAAGCCGCCGCAGCGGAAGCCGATTGTTCGAAGGCCGAGCTTGGCGGCGGCCCTGGCGTCCCAGGGCGTGTCGCCTACCACGGCCGTCTCGCCGGCGCCGAGCGGCGCCACCCGGCCCAGTGCGGCGGCGAAGATGTCCGGGCAGGGCTTGCTGTTCTCGACATCGTCCTTCGAAATCGTC
Source organism: Allosphingosinicella sp. (assembly GCA_035719905.1). GTDB lineage: Bacteria > Pseudomonadota > Alphaproteobacteria > Sphingomonadales > Sphingomonadaceae > Allosphingosinicella. The sequence goes on along the minus strand of DASTFN010000003.1, from coordinate 853 downwards.
GCCTCGACCAGGTCGGCGCAGGCGATCAGGCTGAGATGATAATCCACCTCTTCCTCATGGGAGGAAGAGGCGAGGACGATCCGGATCCCGTCGGCCGTCAGCCGCTCGAACAGGTCGCGCACTCCGGGAAAGGGCTTGGCGCGGGGGAGATAGTCGCGCCGGAACAGATCGCCGCGATACGCTTCGATCGCCTTGCGCTGCGGCTCGCCCAGGTCCGGGAAGAGCGACGGGATGAGGTTGTCGCCCCCCTTCCCTACCTGCCAGCGAATCTCCTCGACCGGCTTGTCGAGGCCGAAGTTCAGGAAAGCCTCGCGCCAGGCGGCGGCGTGGAGGTCGTTGGTGTCGACGAGCGTGCCGTCGACGTCGAACAGGACGGCGCGCGGAGCACGGCCCGGGCATTCGGAAGTTTGAATATGGCCGGTCATCGCCCTCCCAACGCCGGGGAGCGCGGCGGTTTCCCTCAGGCGGGGTCGGCGGCCCGGAAGCGGAGCAACGGACCGCCGGGATTAAGTCCCTGGACGAGCGGATAAGCGCCGATGAAGCGCTCCATCCCGGCCGAGACGGTCAGCCGCCAGGAACTGCCATCCTCGAGGCGAAGCGCAAGCTCGAGGCGGCGCGGATCGGCGGTGGCCGGAAGGAAGGCGGGATAAATACGCATACAGGTTTCGTGACAGGCAAACGTTCACAAATGGTTGAGGGTCCGGCTCCGTCCGCAGCCTTAATCCAAGATAAACGGTTTTGCGGCAAAGCGGACCTGGTCTGAGGGGAACTGTGGCTTGACGAGCATCATCGCCAAATTGCGCGAGATCAGAAAAACCGATCGGACGGTGGCCGAAGAAGTGCGCCGTTCGCT
>DASTFN010000002.1:0-43778 GCA_035719905.1 Allosphingosinicella sp. | reverse complement strand
GAAGGCACAACGTAGAGACCCCCTTTTTCTACGTTGTGCCTTCGTGCCTTCCCTCAAAAGATCCAGGGCCTGCGGCCCGTCGAGGAGATGCGCTCGATGCGATGGCGGCAGACCGCCGAGCGGTTCCATCCCGGACGCTTTGACTCCAATTCGTCGAGGCCATAGCCTTGGCTGGAAAGGGGAAATGCGATGCGGGAGGGGATCAAGACCTGGATCTGGCTGGCGGCGATCCTCCTGCCCGCCTCCGCCGCGTCCGCCGGCATGCCGGTCCCAGCCACCGCCAAATGCCCGGTCGGCGGCAAGAGCTTCACCTGGACGACCACGGCCTCCTACAGCATCTGGGGCTACCGGCCCGACGGCAAGCCCTATGGAAGCTGGGAATTCCCGCTGGAGATGCCGAAATGCCCGGGCAACGGGCTCGTCATCTTCGACCAGTTCACCAGGGAGGAGACCGAACGGCTGAAGACACTGGTCGAGAGCGCCGAATATCGGGCGATGCGCAATTCGGAGACCAGCTATTTCCTCGCCGCCTGGCTGATGAAGGGCCTAGGCCGTCCGCCGATCAATGTCGCCTGGATGACGGTCCAGGCGAGCTGGCAGGCGGACGGGCGGCCCGAGCTCAAGAAGCGCTACCAGGCCCTCTATGTCGACCGGATAAGGGCCCTGGCCAGAACGGGTGACGGAGCCGACTGGCTGCTCATGCAGGCCCGGGCGGTGAACGGGCTTCGCGAGCTGGGCCGCTTCGACGAGGCGAAGGCGCTGCTCGCCTCGCTCGACCTGAAGCCGCTCGACGTCGCCATCCCGGAGGAGAAGACCGGCGAGTCGACTCCCAGCGGCCTCGGCCGGTCGGTCCTCAATTATGACGAGATCCAGGAGGCCAAGCGCAAGCGGGCCTTCCTCGATCAGTTCAAGGAGCTCGGCGTCCTGATCGAGGCCCGCAACGCGGACTCCGAGCCGCTCCAGATGCTCCCGGCCCGGGAGGCGGCCGAGCGCTGCCGAAACGGCGACAGCCTCAGCCAGGCGGACAAGGCCTATTGCGCTTCGGACGACATGAAGAAGTTCATGGAGCGGACGGCCCACTGAGGCTGCCGCCGTCGACATACGAGCGATCCTACACCGATTCGACGGAGACGGGCGAACCGCGCTATTGATCGGCCCATGACCGCAGCTCACTCCATCGAGATCGGGCCCTTCGGCGGGCGGGTGCGGGTGCGCATCGCCGGCGAGATCGTCGCCGACACCGGCCGCGCCTTGCTGCTCGAGGAGGGCGCGCTTCCGCCGGTCTTCTACGTCCCGCGCGACGACATCCATATGGAGCGGCTGACGCCGAGCGCGACGGCCAGCCATTGCCCGTTCAAAGGCGACGCGGTCTATTTCAGCGCCCTCGGCGGCCCGGCCGACGTCGCCTGGAGCTACGAGACACCGCTCGCCAATGCGGCGGCGATCGCGGGACATCTCGCTTTCTATGCGGACAAGGCCGAGATCGAGACTCTGCCGTTCGGCTAGGTCTTTGGATACGTCCTTCGATACGCCGTTTCGCCAGGCTCAACGGCTACTCAGGATGAGCGGTTGCGGATAATCCCGACCGCTCATCCTGAGCAGGGGCTGAGCTTGTCGAAGTCCCGTATCGAAGGATCCAGTCGTCGATCTTCTTCTCGAGCACGGCGAGCGGCAGGGCGCCGGTCATCAGCACCTGGGCGTGGAACTCGCGTATGTCGAAGCGGGGGCCCAGCTCCCGCTGCGCCCGAGTCCGCAATTCGCTGATCTTGAGCTGGCCGATCTTGTAGGCGAGCGCCTGGCCGGGGATGGCGATGTAGCGCTCGGTCTCGGCGGTGGCGTTGCTCCGCCCGCGCGAGCTGTTGTCGAGGATGTACTGGATCGTCTGGTCGCGGGTCCAGCCCTTGGAATGGATGCCGGTGTCGACGACCAGCCTGATCGCCCGGAACAGCTGCGAATCGAGATAGCCGAAATATTGATAGGGGTCGCTATAGACCCCGAGCTCGCGCCCCAGAGTCTCGGCATAGAGGCCCCAGCCCTCGACATAAGCGGTATTGCCGCCGAAGCGCATGAAGCTCGGCAAAGCCTCATTCTCCTGCGCCAGGCTGATCTGGAAATGGTGGCCGGGCGCGCCCTCGTGAAGGTAGAGCGTCTCCATCCCCGGGGTCGTCCGCGACGGCAAATCGTAGGCGTTGAAGTAGAAGACGCCCGGCCGCGACCCGTCGACGGTGCCGCCCTGATAGGAGCCGCGCGCCGCCCCCTTTTCGGTCAGAGCCGGCACCGGGCGGATCTCGAGCGGGGTCCTGGGGATGGTCGAGAACATCGTCGGCAGGGTCGCATCGAGCCTCTTGCCGATCGCGACATAGCCCTGCTGAAGCGCCTCCCGCGACTTGGGCTTGAATTTCGGATCGGTGCGGATGTGCTCGAAGAAGGATTGGAGCGTTCCGGTGTAGCCGACCCCGGCCTTCACACTTTCCATCTCCCTGTGGATCCGGGCCACCTCGGCGAGGCCGATGCGGTGGATCTGGTCGGGGGTCATGTCGGTGGTAGTGCTCAGCGCGACGAGGTGGCGATAGAGCGCGGGTCCGCTCTTCATGTCCTGAAGCCCGACGCTCGGCCGCGCCTTGGGCAGATATTGGTCGCGGATGAAGTCGCGCAGCTTGGTCACCGCCGGCCTGATCTCGGTCGAGATGGACCGGGCGTAGGCCGCCCGCAGTCTCGGCCGGTCGGCCTCGGGGATTTCGGCCGGGAAATTGGCGACGGGGCGGTAGAAGCTGCTGCCCTCCACCCCTTCGGCGAGCATCGCGTCGAGTTGCTCGAGGACGTTGGCCATGACCAGCTTCGGCTGCACCACGCCCGCCGCCAGACCCTGCTCCATCCGCGCGATGGCGGAATCGACCAGCCGGACGAAATCCTTCGTCCGGGAGAGCCCGTTCTCATAATCCTTGACGGTCTTGTACGGGGCGATGCCCTCGCCCGAGCTGAGGTCGGCGAAGAAGGTGTGGAAGCCGTTGAAATGGTCGACCGGCCGGACCATTGAGGCGGCGAAGATCTCCCCCTCCAGCCCCTTGAGGTCCATGCCCCGCTGCCATTTGAAGACGTCGTAGGCGACCCGCTCGTCGGCGCTCAGGGCGCCGCGGTCGATGGCCGCGAGCGCCGCCAGATCCGCCCGCGCCGCTTCGCGCTCGGCCTCGTAATAGGAATCGCTGAAGAAGTCGCCGAGGCGGTCGGCGTAGCGCAGGTCGCCGCGCGCGGTCGCCTGGATCGGGTTGCGGCGAAGGCTGGCCTCGTCGATGTCGCGGAAGAGGGCGGCGAGGGCTTGGGAGGCGGTGGGGCGTGGGGCCTCTGCAGCGGCGGTGGCGGCCGGCTCGGGCGGGGGCGACGAGGCGCAGCCGGCGAGCAGGCCCGCCGTCACAAGAATCGATATTGCTCCTCGCATTGCCTGCTTCCTTTCGAGAACCTGCTCACTCCGTCGTTGCGAGCGAAGCGAAGCAATCCAGCGCACCTCCGAGGCCCCAGCTGGATTGCCGCGTCGCTTCGCTCCTCGCAATGACGGATCACGCCTTGCTGGCCGCGATCCAGTCGTCGATCTTCTTCTCGAGCACCGCCATCGGCAGCGATCCGGTCATCAGGATCTGGGCGTGGAAGGCCCGCGGGTCGAAGCGCGACCCGAGCGCGGCTTGCGCCTTCGCCCGCAGGCGCTGGATGGTGAGCGCCCCGATCTTGTAGGCGAGCGCCTGGCCGGGGATGGCGATGTAGCGCTCCACTTCGGCGGTGACCTCGGTCCGGCTCATGCCGCTGTTGGCGAGCATGTAATCGATCGCCTGCTCGCGGCTCCAGCCTTTCGAATGGATGCCGGTGTCGACCACCAGGCGCATGGCCCGGAGCATCTCGTCGTTCAATCCGCCGAAGCGCTGATAGGGGTCGGTCTCGAGCCCGAGCTCGTCCCACAAGGTCTCGGCGTAGAGCGCCCAGCCCTCGACATAGGCGGTGTTGCCGCCGAAGCGCATGAAGGCGGGGAGCGCCTCATTCTCCTGGGCGAGGCTGATCTGGAAATGGTGCCCCGGGCTGCCTTCGTGGAGGTAGAGCGTCTCCATCCCCCACAGCCGGCGCGAGGGCAGATCGTAGCTGTTATAGTAGAAGATCCCGGGCCTCGAGCCGTCCGCCGTGCCCTGCTGGTAGGAGCCCCCGGCCTCGGTCTTCTCGCGGAAGGGCTCGACCGGCCGGATCTCGAGCGGGCTCTTCGGGATGGTCGAGAATTGCTCGCCGATGCGGGCGTCGACCTTGCGCGCGATCGCCTCATAGCCTTCGCGCAAAGCCTCCTTGGTGGCCGCGGCGAATTTGGGATCGGTGCGCAGATATTCGAAAAATTGGGGGAGCGTGCCCTTGAAGCCGGTGCGGGTCCTGATCGTCTCCATCTCGGCCTTGATCCGGGCGACCTCGCGAAGCCCGATATCGTGGATCTCGCCGGCGGTGAGCGGCAGGGTCGTATTGCTCTCGATCTGCCGCTGGTAGACCTTGGCGCCGCCCTTCATGTGGACCAGCCCGACGCCTTCGCGCGCCTTGGGCAGATAGTCGCTGCGCAGGAAATCGCGGAGCCGGCGGTGGACGGGGTAGATCTCGTTCTCGATCGACGCCCGGTAGGCCGCGGTCAGGCGAGTCTTGTCCGCTTCCGAAAATGTGGCCGGGAAGTTGCGAACCGGTGCATAAAATGGCGATTCCTCAACTTTCTGGGCGATCAGCAGATCAAGCTGCTCGATCACGTTGCGGGTCGTCAGCCTGGTCTCGAACACGCCCGCGGCAATACCCTGACGGAAGCGGCCGATCGCCCGGTCGTTGAAAAGGACATAATCCTTGTGGCGCTTGAGGTTGTTCTCATAGTCGGCGACCGTCTTGAACGGCGCCGCCCCCTCGCCGGAAGCGAAGGCCGGGTAGAAGGTGTGGAAGCCGGAGAAATGATTGACCGGCCGGACCACGCCGAGCGCCAGCATGTCGGGCTCCAGATTCTTGAGCGAGTCGCGGGTCTGCCACTCGAACACGTCGTAGGCGATCCGGTCGGTGGCGCTGAGCTTCGAGCGGTCGATCGCCCGCAGGGCGGCGAGGTCGGCCTGCGACGCCGCCCGCTCGGCCGCGAAATATTCGTCGGTGATGAAATCGCCCAGCCGGTCGGCGTAGCGCAGGTCGCCGCGGAAGATGGCGCCGATCGGGTTGCGCCTGAGACCGGCTTCGTCGCTTTCGTGGAAGAGCCGCTTCAGGCGTTCGGCCTCGCTCGCCGCCGCCGCCGGGGCGGGCTTGGGTTGAGCCGGCGCGACCGCAGCCGTGGCGAGGGCCGCGAGCGAAGCGGCGGCGAGCAGGAGGATCGATCTGGTCATGGGTCCTTGCTTAGCGGGCAGGAGGAGGGGCTGAAGCTCAAGTCGACCGGGTCGGGGCCACCCCGTGCTGGGCGTACCAGCCCCAGGGCCGCTCGCGATACCATTTGGTGATGATATATTTGATCCCGGCGTCGACCGGGCAGCCGGTGTGGAGCGAGGCGATGTTGGGCTGGCCGAATTCGTCGAGATTGTTCCACAAAAGCAGGTTGCCGGTGCGCGGGGTCACCCGCACCTTGGCGTTGGGGAAGAAGGTCTGACCGCCCGCTTCGGGCTCATTGAGGAAGATCATCGCCGTCCAGGTGCGCTGCCCGCCCTGCTTCTCCATCTCCGGCCAATAGGGCTGGTTGGTGTAGAAGAAATCGTGGTGCGGCTTGAACTGCTGGCCGACCGCGTAGCGCTGGCCCTGGATGGTCTCGCCATGGGTGGGATGGATACCGGTGAGGCGGTTGATCTTCGCCTCCACCATCTGGTTGGCCCGGTCCTCGAGGCGCAAATTGCAGCTCTCGCTGGTTCTAAACTCCGGGTCGTCCGAAGGCGCGAGCAGGCCGGAGGGCACCCGGTCCTTGTCGATCAGAGCGATGACCTCGGTGCATTCCTTGGGCGTCAGGAATTCCCGAACGACGAAGATGTCGAGGCCCTGGGCCGGGAGCTTGAACGCATTGGGGGTCTTCAGCACGCGTTCGCGGACGAAGCTGCCGATCTCTATCCGGTAGAGCGCCCCCGGATCGCCCATCGTTCGAGCGCGCGTGCTCATTGGATCGCCTTTCCCCGAACCATCACATAATCGACATGCTCCAGCGCCCGCACGTCGCGCAAGGGGTCGCCGTCGACCGCGATCAGGTCGGCGGAAAAACCGGGCGCGATCCGGCCGATCTCCCGCTCCATGCCGAGCAGCTTCGCGGCGCCGGTGGTCGCGGACGCGATCGCCTCGGCCGGGCTCATCCCGGCGAGGTCGACGAGGAGGGCGAGCTCCTGGGCGTTGCGGCCATGCTCGAACACGGCGGCATCGGTTCCGAACACCACCGGAACGCCGGCCTGACGGGCCAGCCGCGCCGCCTTGCCGACCTCGGCCAGGGTCATTCGCACCTTCTCCTCGACGACCGGGGTGTAGATGCCCTTGCCGAGCCGCTCGCGGATCCCGGTGAAGGCCATCAGGGTCGGCACCAGCGACGTGCCCCGCTCCTTCATCAGACGGACGGTGGCCGCGCTGGCGAAGGTGCCGTGCTCGATCGAATCGACTCCGGCCCGGACCGCGGCGGCGATTCCCGCGTCGGCATGGGCGTGGGCGGCGACCTTGAGGCCGAGCGAATGGGCGGTGTCGACGATCGACTTCATCTCGGCGTCGGTGAAATGCTGGCCGAGGCCGCGCGCCTGCTGCGAGAGCACCCCGCCGGTGGCGGTGATCTTGATGATGTCGGCGCCGGCCCTCGAGAATTCGCGGACCCGGGCGGCGCATTGCTCCGGACCGGTGCAGGTATTGTCACCGCCGAGCGCCTTGATCACCTCGGGTCGGAAGCCGGAGACGTCGCCATGGCCGCCGATGGTCGAGATGGCCGGCCCGGAGGAGATGATCCGCGGCCCGGGGATGAAACCCTGGGCGGTGGCGCGCCGGAGCGCGAAGCCGACCAAAGGCGCCGAGCCGAGGTCGCGCACCGTGGTGAATCCGGCGAGCGCGGTGATCCGCGCATTCTTGGCTCCGACCAGGGCCGCCCATTCATTGGTATCGACCGTCTCGTCGCGGAAATCGCCGCCCGGATCGCCCGAGAGGTGGACGTGCATGTCGATGAGCCCGGGAAGCACGGTCTTGCCGGACAGGTCGACGAGGCGGGCGCCGGCCGGGGCCGGATTGAGGCCGGCGGCGACGGCGGTGATCCGGCCGTCGGTGATGGTGATGGTGGAGGGCCCCGAAGCGGGCCTCGACGGATCGGCGATCAGCCGGCCGGCATGGACGACGACGGTCTCGGCGGCGGCGGGCGCGGCGGCGAGCAGGCTGAGACAGGCTAGCAACCGAAAGCGCATCGCGGACCCCTTGCTGGAAGGGGCCTTACTGCTGCGCGGTCCTTGCGTTGACAAGCAAAAAGCCCGGGACGCTGTCGCGCCCCGGGCCCTTGCGCCGGAAATGGGGACACGTACTTTTCAGGCGAAAAGTACGTGTCCCCCTTGCTTACCAGAAGAAGTCGTAGATCACGTCGAGCACCTCGCCGGTGTAGACGTCGACCAGGACCACGTCGTTATAATAGCGGACCCACTGGGTGCCATAGGGCGCCGCCGGCAGGCGATACTGATACGGATCGTCCAGCCAGTAGCGGTTCGAATAGAATAGCGAATCGAGGAAGAGGCCGATCGACAGCCGGTTGTAGCCGTAGCCGCGATAGGGCGAATAATAATTGCCTATGCGGAACAGGTTCCGGTTCGAGTAGCGATAGCGCTGCCAGTCGTAGCGGCTGTCGTTGCGCCAGCTGTGGTTCCAGCTGCTGCGGCGGCTGTCGCGGCGGTCGCCGTAGCGATCGCCCCGGCCGTCCCGGTTCCAGTCGCCGCGGCGGCCGTCGCGCTGGCCGATGTCATATTCCCGGCGAAGCTGCTGCTCGGTCCGAGCCTGGTTGCGGCGGCCCTCGCGGGCGTAATTGCCGCCGATCGACTGATCGATGCTGGTCTGGTTGGCGGCGCGGGTCTCCTCGACCCGCTGCCGATAGGCCTCGCGGTTGGAATCGGTGCGGCCGCCGCTCCAGCGCTGGCCGCGCTGGCCATCGGCAGCGCTGCGCCGGCCGGTCCAGCTCTGGGCCTGCTGCTGCTGTTGCTGCTGCTGGACCTGCACGGGCGCGACCCGCTCCTGACGCTGGACCCGCACTTCCTGGCGGGTTTCCTGCCGCTGCTGGCGCTGCTCGGACCGCGCCTGGTTGCGCTCGCCCTGCTCGCGATAATGCTCCGCATTGCGCTCGGCGCGCGCCGCGGCGCGCTCGGTGCGGCCATCGGTGCGGTCCCGGTCCTGGGCCTGGGCCGCGATCGGCATCCCGGCCGTCGCCGCCATCAAAATTCCAAGTAAAGCTTTACGCATCTCACACTCCTCTTGCCCGGCCGCCTTTTTCGGCCTGCTCCGACATGGACGGCCTGTGCCCCAGGCAGGATGAGCCGTTGCTGAACCGAGATAATGCCTTCCGTTCAGCTTGATAGCCCCTCCCCCCCTCGAAGGGAGGGAATCAGCGCCGGTCCCCGTCGTTGGCGCGCAGGGCCGGAACCTGCCGGGCGGCGTCGGCGGGGTCGATGTCCGGCGGCGGCGCGGCCGAGATCGACTCCTCGCCGCCGCGCATCTTGCCGGCCCGGCGGACCGCCTCGCGGATCCGCGGGTAGGTGCCGCAGCGGCAGATATTGGTGATCGCCGAATCGATCTCCGAGTCGGTCGGCGCCGGGTTGCGGTCGATCAGGGCGGCCGCGGCCATGATCATGCCCGGAATGCAATAGCCGCATTGCGGGACATTTTCCGCGACGAAGGCCTGCTGCACCGGGTGGGAACGGTCGTTCGAAAGCGCCTCGATGGTGGTGACGAAGCTGCCTTCGAGGTCGGCGATCCGAACCCGGCAGCTCCTCACCGCCTGGCCGTCGACATGGACCGTGCAGGCGCCGCAATGGCCGGTGCCGCAGCCATATTTTGTGCCGGTGAGATTGGACGCGTCCCTCAGCGCCCAGAGCAGCGGCGTTTCCGGATCCATGCGGTAGTGGACGGGCTGCCCGTTCACGGTAAAGCGGCTCATAGGCCGCTGTTTCTAGGGGAGCCCGACGGACGATGGGAAGCGAAAGGATTGCGATCTCGAGCGACGGCGGAGTCGCCCATGTCGAGCTCGTCCGCGAGGACAAGTTCAACGCGATGGACAAAGCGATGTTCGAGGCCATCGGCGATGCGTTCCGGACGCTCGGCGCCGACCCGGCGGTGCGCGCCATCCTGCTCTCCGGACGGGGGCGCCACTTCACCGCCGGCCTCGATCTCCAATATGCCGCCGGCCAATTCCCCAAGACCGACGACCCCGGCCGGGCCGCGGAGTCGAGGCTGCGTCACATCAAGTGGCTTCAGGACGCCTTCACCGCCGCCGAGGAGGCGCGGCCGCCGGTCATCGCCGCGATCCACGGCGGCTGCATCGGCGCCGGGGTCGATCTCGCCACCGCCTGCGACATCCGGCTCGCCGCCGCCGGCGGCTTCTTCCAGGTGGCCGAAGTCGACGTCGCCATCACCGCCGATCTCGGCACCCTGCAGCGGCTCATCCATCTCATCCCCGAAGGCATCGTCAGGGAGCTTGCCTATACCGGCCGCCGGATGGACGCCGAGGAGGCGGCCAGGCTCGGGCTGGTCAACCGGGTCCTGCCCGATCGCGAGGCCCTGATCGCTGCCGGGCTGGAGCTCGCCCGGGCGATCGCCGCCAAGTCGCCGCTGGCGGTCGCCGGCGCCAAGATGAGCCTCAATTACAGCCGCGGCCGGACGGTCGAGGAAGGGCTTCGCCATGTCGCCTTGTGGAATGCCGGAGCGCTGGTCAGCGCCGACCTCACCGCCGCCGTCCAGGGCCGGCTGAGCAAGCAGGTGCCCGAATTCAAGGATCTGGATCCCTGATCCGGCGCTTGCGTTAAGTCGTTGCTAACATGGGTTAAGTGGAACATTGGCGAAGCGGGACGGTTGATCGGCCAGGACCTCCCCTCACGTCAAAGGCACCCACTTGGCCACCTCCTTTCTCGCCGACGCCGTCGCCGACCGCGCGCACCGTTTTTGCAATGACGACTTCCAGCGTGGACTCGCCCGCTGGAACCGGGCCCGGCTTGTGCCCGGCTTTCCCGATGAAGGCTGGCCGGGCGCCGAGGAGCGCGACCATCGCATGCGCCGCCAGGAAGGCGAGTTCCTTGATGCCCTGCGCGCCGACGTGCTGGCGGAAGCCGCCGGCGTGCCCACCGATCCGGACGGCTTCATTGCCTGGTTCGAATCGCTTCGCGGCACCGGCCCCGGCCAGAACGACCCGCTCTTCCCGTGGATCGCGGAGGCGGCGGACCGGGATCAGATACGCTGGTTTCTCGGCCAGGAGGCGGCGGGCGAAGCGGGTTTCGAGGATTTGCTCTCCTACACCCAGGTCCGGATGCCGGCCCGCGCCAAGCTCGAGTTCGCGCGCAATTATTGGGACGAGATGGGACGCGGCAATCCCAAGGGCATGCACGGGCCGATGCTCGCGGTCCTGATCGACACGCTCGAGCTCAAGGCCGAGATCGACTGCACCGTCTGGGAGAGCCTCGCCCTCGCCAATGCGATGACCGCAATGGCGACGACCCGCCGCTACGCCTGGCATTCGGTCGGAGCGCTCGGAGCGATAGAGCTGACCGCCCCGGACCGCTCCGCCGCCACCGCCGCCGGGCTTCGCCGGCTCGGCTTCACGGGTCGCGAGCGGCGCTATTTCGACGTCCATGCCGTGCTCGACGTCAAGCATAGCGAAGCCTGGAACCGGGAGGCGCTGAGGCCGCTGGTCGAGGAGGAGCCGCGCCGCGCCACCGCCATCGCCGAGGGCGCCCTGATCCGGCTCCAATGCGGCGCCCGCTGCTTCGAGCGCTACCGCGCCGAGCTTTGGTGAGCGACACCGACTCCGCCCTGCTTGGTCTGCTCGATTCGCTGTCGGCGGCTTCCTACCGCTTCGTCACCGTCACGCCCGAGACCCACCGGCGGGTTATGGAGCGCTCGGCCGGCAGGGCCGCCCGCGACCTGCGCGACGTCTTCGGCTGGAGCCTGCCCTTCGAGGAAGGCCTCCTGCCCCCGCCGATTCGCGAGGTTCTCGAGCGAAGTGGGGCTCTGGCGCGGGAAGGGTTGCTGTGGAGGAGCCGGGTGCGGGCCGCCTCGGTCGGCGACCGGCTGTTCCTCCACTCCGCCTACCCGACGGACGAAGCCGACGCCGTCTTCTTCGGTCCCGACAGCTACCGCTACGTCCGCTTCCTCGCCGCCGAGCTTCCCCGCCTGGCTTCGGCCCGCCGTCTCGTCGACATCGGCGCCGGCAGCGGCGTGGGAGCGATCATGGCGGCGGCGATTCTTCCCGGCATCCGATCCACCGCCACCGACATCAACCCGCTTGCCCTGCGCTTCGCCCGAATCAATGCCCGCCACGCGGGGGTGGAGCTGGAGACGGTGGAGGCGAGCGGCCTCGACTCGGTCGAGGGCCCCGTCGACCTGGTCATCGCCAACCCGCCCTTCGTCGCCGACCCGGCCAAGCGCCTCTATCGCGACGGCGGCGACCTGCACGGCGCCCGACTCTCCCTCGACTGGGCCCTCGCCGCCGCGCGCAGGCTCGAGCCTGGCGGCAATATGCTGCTCTACACGGGAAGCGCCATCGTCGGGGGCCGCGATGGTTTGAGGGAGGCGCTGGCGGAGCGGTTGCCGGCGCTGGGCTGCTCGCTCGCTTATTCGGAGATCGATCCCGACATTTTCGGCGAGCTGCTCGGCGGGCCCGGCTATGAGGCGGTCGAACGGGTCGCCGCCGTCGGAGCCGTCATCCGCAAGGCGTGACTTGAACTCCGCCGCCACCCCTGCTAACGGCCCCGGCGTAACGGCGCGGGAGAGGTCTCGCGACGAACCGATTTTTATGCTATCGGCGTTTCCGCAATGGGCGGCCCAAGAGGTTGCTTAGGAAATGCTTTTCGACGGAGAGTGACGGGCCTTTATGCAAATCATCGTTCGCGACAACAATGTCGACCAGGCGCTGCGGGCGCTCAAGAAGAAGCTGCAGCGTGAGGGCGTCTATCGCGAGATGAAGCTCAGGCGTCATTACGAGAAGCCGTCGGAGAAGCGCGCCCGCGAGCGCGCCGCCGCGATCCGCCGCGCCCGCAAGCTCGAGCGCAAGCGCGCCGAGCGCGACGGCGGGGCGACCCGCTAGGGTTCGGACCGGCCGCGAAAGCGGCGCTTGCACGATAAGAGGGCGGCGATGTATCGCCGCCCTTCGTCATTTCGGGGATAAAGAATGTCCGTCACCGCCGTACCTCTGCATCCCCTGAAGAAGGGCTCGGTCGCCAAGCTGTGGATCGCGCTCGTCCTGCTCGCCGCGCTGGCGGCGGCATTCGCCTGGTGGGGCACCAGCGCCTTCCAGCCGGTGAAGACGGCGAGCGGGGTCTCCATCCGGACGATCGCCGCCGGCTCGGGCGCGAAGATCACCGACCAGGACGTCGTCGCGCTCCACTACAAGCTTCACGCCAAGAGCCTCGACGCCCCGGTCGTCGAGGACAGCCGCCAGACCGGCCAGCCGTTCGTCACCACCACCCAGGGCGTCTATCCGGGCTTCGGCGAGGGTCTCCAGCACATGCGCCCGGGCGGCTCCTATATCCTCACCCTCCCGCCCGGCACCCACGTTCCCGAGCCGGTCCCGCCGGGCGCGCCGTTCACGGCGAAGGACGATCTCGTCTTCGAGATCGAAATCCTCCAGGTCGAGCCGGGCGCGGGCCCGCGCTACATGGAGATGCAGCGCATGCAGCAGCTCCAGCAGATGCAGCAGATGCAGCAAATGCAGGGCGGCGCCCCGGGCGGCCCCGAAGGCGCACCGCCGGAGGGCGGCGGCCGCTGAGCCGCGCGGCGTCAGTCTGAGCTGCGCCGTTACTTGACGTAGGACGGGCGTCCGCCAACTGCGCCGGCATCCCAGCGCATCGACCGCTTTTTCAAAGAGAAGGCACGAAGGCACAAAGGTACAAGAGGGGCGTAGCTCCCACCGACAGCGCGGAGCGCAATCAATCCGACGCAGCGACACGAATCACGGGCTCGAGCCCTTTCTCCTTGTAGCTTCGTGCCTTCTCTCAAAAATGAGTCAGGCCTTCGGCCGGAAGAAACGGCGCGAGATGCGCGGGTCCTCTGGGACTCAGGGTGAGCGCGCGGGGAGGGGATTGTCGGCACGGTCGTCACCGTCTTCCTCGTCGTCGCGGGACTTCTGCTCGAGGGCGACCTTGATCATGGCGACGATCGGATCGGCGAGCATCAGGCCCATCAGCCCGAACAGGGCGCCGAACAGGAGCTGGGCGCCGAGCACGAGGGCGGGCGCCAGGTCGACCGTCTTGCGGGCGACGTAGGGGACGATCAGATAGCCGTCGACGGTCTGGACGATGAAATAGACGGCGATCGCCCACAGGCCCGCATTGACGCTGACGCTGAAGCCGGCGAGCACGATCAGGACGCCCGAGACGATCGCCCCGATATTGGGGATGAAGGCGAGCAGCCCGGTGAGGATCCCGAGCAAGGCGGCCATCGGAACGCCGCCGAGCGCGAGCAGGATCCAGGTGCCGACGCCCTCGACCGCCATTCCGACCAGCCGCCCGGCCATCAGCCGCCTCAGGGTGAAGCCCATATTCTCGGCGGTGCTGTAGAAGCGATCGCGGCTGGCGAGCGGAAGCATCCAGGCGACTCCGCGCTGGTAGAGGCGCGGCTCGACGGCGATGAAGATTCCGATGACCAGGATCATCACCGTCGAGGCGACCACCCCCAGCGCGCTCGACACCGCCGAGCCGAGACGGCCCAGGGTGCCCATCAACTGGCCGCTTATCTGGTCGACCCCGACTCCGCCCTGGACGATCCCGAGGCTGTTGCCCCAGGCGAGGATTCGGTTGCCCTGCGCGGTGATGACCTGACGCAGCCGCTCGGCCTGGCCGATCAGCTCGGTGCCCGCGAAATAGAAGACCCAGACGATGAAGCCGACGGCGGCGAGCGTGACGATGGCGAGGCGCCAGCCGCGGCCGATCGGAAGCACCCGGCCGAGCAGCCGGGTGCCGCCGTCGAGCATCGAGGCGAGCACGATCCCCGCGAAGATGAGCAGCAGCGGTTGGGCGAGGAAGATTAGAGCCGCGATGGCGAGGGCGAGGCCGAACCAGACGCTGGCCCGCTTCAGCTCCTCGCGGATGAAAGGATCGCGCATCTCGGCCGGGCCGGGCTGCTCGACATGGAGGTCGTGATCGTCGGACGAAGCTCGAGCGATTGCGGGTGCGTCGGAAGGCCGGCCGGCCGGCGGTTCCGCCCCCTCGTCGCTCACGGCGCCTTGCCCTCCTGAGGCCGAAGCGAGGTGCCGGCGCGGCCGCCGCGCATCGCGGTGATCCAGCTGATCGGATTGAGATATTGCGACGAGCCGTCGAGCGAGAAGGTGATGAACTCGGCGCGGCCGCCGATATTCTCCCAGGGCACCGGCCCGCCGAGCCCCTGGTCGGAGGAGGCGACCCGGCTGTCGGCCGACCGGTCGCGATTGTCGCCCTGGACCCAGACGTGACCGGCGGGGACGACGACCTTCGCGAAATCGTCGACTCCGGAGGGGCCGAGGTCGATCGTGTCGTAGGAGCGGCCGTTGGGCAGGGTCTCCCGAAAGACCGGCGCCTCGCAATAGAGCTGGCCCTGGGCATCCGCGACCTGGTGCGAATCGCCTCCCAGGTTGCACGGCGCGTTGGCGTCCACCGGGATCCGCGCCGCCGGCCGAGGCTCGCGCTTCACGGCGCGGCCGTTGATGTAGAGCGTGCCGCCGTGCATCTCCAGGGTGTCGCCGGGCAGGCCGATGACTCGCTTGATATAGTCGGACGTCTCGCCGGGCGGGGTGAGGATGACGATGTCGCCGCGCTGCGGCATCCGGCCGAAGAGGCGACCCTCCATCCGCGGCAGGACGTGGAAGCTGGGCGAGACCCAGGACCAGCCGTAGGGATATTTGCTGACGACGAGGCGGTCGCCCTTCAGCAGTCCCGGCATCATCGATTCGGACGGGATGTAGAAGGGCTTGGCGATGAAGCTGTGGAAAGCGAGCACGGCCAGGATCAGCCAGAAGATGGCCTTGAATTCGGCCCACCAGTCTGTGCCCTGCTTTTTCTCCGCGGGCTTTGCCGAGTCGGGCGTGTCGGTCACGGCGGGGTCGCTGCTGCTCACCCAGGGCTCCTTGGAAACGGGCTGGCGGTAATGATGACGAAGGCCTGAGCGAAAGGATAGTCGTCCGTCATCGTCAAATGGATTTGCGCGAGGTGGCCCTCCGGAGTCAAAGCGTCAAGCCTTGCGAGCGCGCCACCGGTCAAAGCGAGGGTCGGAGCGCCCGAGGGCAGGTTGACCACGCCGATGTCGCGCATGAAGACTCCGCGCTTGAAGCCGGTGCCCACCGCCTTGGAGAAAGCCTCTTTGGCGGCGAAGCGCTTGGCGTAGGTGCCGGCGCGGGTGAGCGGGCGGCCCTCGGCCTTGGAGCGCTCGACGTCGGTGAAGACGCGGCGGACGAAGCGCTCGCCGAACCGGCCGAGCGAGCGCTCGATCCGCTCGATCGAGCACAGGTCGGAGCCGATGCCGAGGATCATCATCCCCGGGCCTCGTCCATCAGGCCGCGCATCTTCGCTACGCTTTCCCCGAGGCCGGTGAAGATCGCCTCGCCGACCAGGAAATGGCCGATGTTGAGCTCCTTGAGGTGCGGGATGGCGGCGATTGGCTGGACGTTGGCGAAGGTGAGGCCGTGGCCGGCATGGGGCTCGATCCCGTTCTTGGCGGCGAGCGCGGCGGCGTCGGCCAAGCGGCGCAGCTCCTCGGCCCGCTCCTCGCCTTCGAGGTGGGCGTAGCGGCCGGTATGGAGCTCGACGACCGGCGCATGCAAGCGGATCGCCGCCTCGATCTGGCGCGGGTCGGGCTCGATGAACAGGCTGACCCTTATGCCGGCTGCGCCGAGGCGCTCGACATAGGGCATCAGGTGATTGTCCTGGCCGGCGGCGTCGAGGCCGCCCTCGGTGGTCCGCTCCTCGCGCTTCTCGGGGACCAGGCAGGCGGCGTGGGGGCGGTGGCGGAGCGCGATCTCGAGCATCTCCTCGGTCGCCGCCATTTCGAGGTTGAGGGGGATGGTCAGCCGGGTCATCAGCTCGGCAATGTCCTCGTCGCGGATATGGCGGCGATCCTCGCGCAGATGGGCGGTGATCCCGTCGGCGCCGGCCTCGGCGGCGAGCAGGGCGGCGCGCACGGGGTCCGGGAAATCGCCGCCCCGGGCGTTCCGGATGGTCGCGACATGGTCGATATTGACCCCAAGGCGGAGCCGATCCTCGAAGGCCTGGCGAAGGTCCCGGTTCACGCCGCCGTCCGGCTCCCGGGCTTTACGGCCGGAAGAGCGGCGAGCTCCGGCGGCAGGGCGTCCTCGGCATAAGCGGGGACGTTGAGGCGGATGAGGGGATAGAAAGGCAGGCCGAGATCGGCCTCGCCGTTCGAGCGGTCGACGAGCGCGGCGGCGGCGATCGCCTCCCCGCCCGCCTTCTCGACCGCGGCGATCGCCTCGCGGGAGCTGAGGCCGGTGGTGACGACGTCCTCGACGAGCAGGACCTTCTGGCCGGGCCTGAGGCGGAAGCCCCGGCGAAGCTCGAAGGTGCCGGTGGGACGCTCGACGAACAGCGCCTCGACTCCGAGGGCCCGGGCGACCTCGTGGCCGGCAATGACCCCGCCCATGGCCGGCGAGACGACGATCTCGATCGCCGAGCGGACCTCGCGCGGCATCGAGGCGACCAGGGCGGAGGCGAGGCGCGACGCGCGCATCGGATCCATCAGCACCCGAGCGCATTGGAGGTAGCGCGGGCTGTGAAGGCCCGAGGAGAGGATGAAATGCCCCTCGAGCAGCGCCTCGGCGGCTCGGAATTCGGCGAGGATTTCCTCTTCGTCCATGGGTCCTTTTCCGGTCGTTTCGGCCGGCGGCGTGATAGGCCGCGAAAAGGGCGGCTTCAAGGCGATCCAAGAGCCTTGAGGCGGCAGGACCTCCTGCCTATAAGGCCCGCCAATCCGCCGCCCCGGCCTCGAATCCGTTTCGCTTTGTCCGCAAGCTCCCGAAGGGTTTAGATGAAGACTCCCCTCAAGCTGATCCTCGCCGCCGCCGCCTTCGCGCTGGCGCCGGTCGCCGCCCTCTCCCAGGCGGCGCCCGCTGCTTCCGCCCCCGGCCAAACGGCTCAGGCTCCGGCCCCCGCCGCCCAGACGCCGCGGGATGCAATCAGCGCCGCTTCGCAGGCCGCGCCCGCCCAGCCCGAAGAGATGAACCAGCCCCAGGGCGAGGCGCCGTCCAACGCGAGCGTGCTGGCGAGCAGCCCGGCCCGGACCGCGCCGGACGCGACCGTCGGCCAGCCGACCGGCGCCATGGGCTTCCAGCCGCAGGTGACTCCGATCGGCGCGGAAGCGCTTTTCTTCCACAACGCCATCCTGATGCCGATCATCACGATCATCTCGGTCTTCGTCCTCGGGCTGCTGCTGTTCGTCATGGTCCGCTTCCGCCGGAGCGCCAATCCGGTGCCCTCGCGGACCACCCACAACACCCTTCTCGAAGTGGTCTGGACCCTGGTCCCGGTGCTGATCCTGGTGGCGATCGCGGTGCCGTCGATCCGCCTCCTCGCCCACCAATATGCGCCGCCCAAGGCGGACATCACGGTCAAGGCGACCGGCAACCAATGGTATTGGACCTACACCTATCCGGACCATGGCGGCTTCGAGATCGTCTCCAACGGCCTCAAGGATGCCGACGCCAGGGCCCGCGGCGAGCCGCGGCTGCTCGCGGTCGACGAGCGGATGGTGGTTCCGCAGGGCGCGGTGGTGAAGGTGATCGTCACCGCTTCCGACGTCATCCACAGCTGGGGAGTCCCCGCTTTCTGGACCAAGATCGACGCGGTTCCGGGACGCTTGAACGAGACCTGGTTCAAGACCGACAAGCCGGGCGTCTATTACGGCCAGTGCTTCGAGCTGTGCGGCGCCCGCCACGCCTACATGCCGATCGCGGTCGAAGTGCTGCCGCCGGCGCAATTCGCCGCCTGGGTCGCCTCGAAGGGCGGAACCATGCCGGGGGCCAGCCCGCCCACGGGCCCCGATTCCACCGCCGGCTCGCCGGTCACCAACCCTCCGCCGGCTCCGACCGGCGGGGCGTCCGGGGCGACCGAAACCAGCCCGGCGCCTCCGGGGATCACCCCGGGCACCGCAACCCCGCCCGTCTCCAGTCAGGGCGCCACCAATACCAAGGCCGGAAACTGACATGACCGACACGACTGCCAACGCCACGCATTTCGAAGCGCATGGCGCCGACGCGGCGCATCATGACGCCGATCACAAGCCCGGCTTCTTCGTGCGCTGGTTCATGTCGACCAACCACAAGGACATCGGCACCCTCTATCTGATCTTCGCGATCGTCGCCGGGATCATCGGCGGCACGGTCTCGGGCATCATGCGCGCCGAGCTCGCCTCGCCGGGCATCGATTTCCTCGAGGCCTGGGCCGGGTCCGCGGATCAGGCCAGCCATTTGTGGAACGTGCTGATCACCGCCCACGGCCTGATCATGGTCTTCTTCATGGTCATGCCGGCGATGATCGGCGGCTTCGGCAACTGGTTCGTGCCGCTGATGATCGGCGCTCCCGACATGGCCTTCCCGCGGATGAACAACATCAGCTTCTGGCTGCTCGTCCCGGCCTTCATCCTCCTGCTCGGCTCGGCCTTCGTCCCGGGCGGGTCCGGCAACGGCGCCGGGGTCGGCTGGACCGTCTACGCGCCGCTCTCGACCTCCGGCTCAACGGGCCCGGCCGTCGACATGGCGATCTTCTCGCTCCACCTCGCCGGTGCAAGCTCGATCCTCGGCGCGATCAACTTCATCACCACCATCTTCAACATGCGCGCTCCGGGGATGACTCTCCACAAGATGCCGCTCTTCGTCTGGTCGATCCTGGTCACCGTCTTCCTGCTTCTGCTGGCCCTGCCGGTGCTCGCGGGCGCGATCACCATGCTTTTGACCGACCGCAATTTCGGAACCCACTTCTTCGACGCCTCCGGCGGCGGCGACCCGATCCTCTACCAGCACCTCTTCTGGTTCTTCGGCCACCCCGAGGTCTACATCATGATCCTTCCGGGCTTCGGGATGGTCAGCCAGGTGGTGGCGACGTTCAGCCGCAAGCCCGTCTTCGGCTATCTCGGAATGGCCTATGCGATGGTCTCGATCGGCGTGATCGGCTTCGTCGTCTGGGCGCACCACATGTTCACGGTCGGAATGGACGTGAACACCAAGATGTACTTCACCGCGGCGACGATGGTGATCGCGGTGCCGACCGGCATCAAGATCTTCAGCTGGATCGCCACCATGTGGGGCGGCTCGCTGACCTTCGAGACTCCGATGATGTGGGCCCTGGGCTTCATCTTCATGTTCACGGTCGGGGGCGTGACCGGAGTCGTGCTCGCCAACGGCGGCATCGATAACAACGTCCACGATACCTATTACGTGGTCGCCCACTTCCACTACGTGCTGTCGCTCGGCGCCGTCTTCTCGCTGTTCGCGGGCTGGTATTACTGGTTCGGCAAAATGTTCGGGAAGATGTACAACGAGGTGCTCGGCCAGCTCCACTTCTGGCTGTTCTTCATCGGCGTCAACATCCTGTTCTTCCCGATGCACTTCCTCGGCCTGCAGGGGATGCAGCGGCGCGTTCCGGATTATGCCGACGCCTATGCCGATTGGAATCACGTGGCGAGCATGGGCTTCTATCTCGTGGCCGCGTCGATGGCGTTGTTCTTCATCAACATCTTCTGGTCGCTCCTGGCCGGACGCAAGGCGGCGGACAATTATTGGGGCGAAGGCGCGACGACGCTCGAATGGACCCTGTCGAGCCCGCCGCCCTTCCACCAATTCTCGACCCTGCCGAAGATCGATTAGTCCGTCCTTCGATACGGGCCTTCGCCAAGCTCAGTCCCTACTCTGGATGAGCGGCGGCGGTCCGGGATGGATCGCTCATCCTGTGTCGCCGTTGAGCTTGGCGAAACGGCGTATCGAAGGACCGTCCTGTCGAGCCTATATGACAACCGTGACCGCCAACGCCGACACCGCCCTCCCCGCCGACTGGCGGGACCTGCTCGCTCTGACCAAGCCGCGGGTGATGAGCCTCGTCGTCTTCACCGGGCTTTGCGGGATGCTCGCCGCGCCGGTCGCCATCCACCCCGTGCTCGGCTTCACCGCGATCCTGTGCATCGCGCTGGGCGCCGGCGCCGCGGCGGCGCTCAACATGTGGTACGAGGCCGATCTCGACGCTCTGATGAAGCGCACCGCCGGGCGCCCGCTTCCGGCCGGGCGGCTCGACCGGCAGACCGCCCTTCATTTCGGGGTCGGCCTGGCCTTCTTCTCGGTGCTTCTGATGGGGCTTGCCGCCAATTGGCTGGCGGCGGCCATCCTCGCGGCGTCGATCCTCTTCTACGTGCTGGTCTACACGGTCTGGCTGAAGCGGCGGACCCCGCAGAACATCGTCATCGGCGGCGCCGCGGGCGCCTTCCCGCCGGTGATCGGCTGGGCGGCGGCGACCGGCGACGTCACCTTGCTGCCGGCTTTGCTCTTCACCCTGATCTTCCTGTGGACCCCGCCCCATTTCTGGGCGCTGTCGCTGTTCGTCCGCTCCGATTATGCGGCCGCGGGCGTGCCGATGCTTCCGGTGGTGGCGGGAGCGAAGGCGACCCGGCAGCAGATCGCGCTCTACACCCTGCCGATGGCGGCGGCGGCGGTGGCGCCCTGGCCGCTCGGTCTCGCCGGCGCCTTCTACGGAGTCGCGGCCGCGGCGCTCAGCCTCGTCTTCCTGGTCCTGGCCTTTCGGGTCCTTTCCAACCGGGCCGGCGAGCCGGCGGGGATGAAGCCCGAAAAGCAGCTTTTCGCTTACTCGATCTTCTATTTGTTCGCCCTGTTCGGCGCTCTCGTGGTCGACAAGGTGGCGGCATGACCGATCCGCGCGACGACGAGATCCGCCGCCGGCAAAAGGCGCGGGCGATCATCATGGCGCTCCTGCTCGGCGCCTTCGTCATTCTGGTCTACGCGATCACCATCGCCAAGATGGGCATGCTGCAATGACCGATCTCGCCCGCCGCAACGGGCGCACGGCGGGTTTCGCCGCTCTGCTCGTCTTGGCCATGGTCGGCCTCGCCTTCGCCAGCGTCCCACTCTATCGATTGTTCTGCCAGGTGACCGGGATCGACGGCACGACGCAGCGCGCCGCCGAGGCGCCCGGCCCGGTCGCCGGCAAGGAAGTGGCGGTTCGGTTCGACGCCAATATCTCGTCCGCTTTGCCGTGGCGGTTCAGCCCCGAAAGGACGCGCGAGATCGTCACCATCGGCGAGCGCGAAATGGCCTTCTACACGGCCAAGAACCTGTCGGCGCGAGAGATCAAGGGAACGGCGACGTTCAACGTCACGCCCGTCCAGGCCGGCAAATATTTCAGCAAGATACAATGCTTCTGCTTCAACGAGCAGACGTTGAAGCCGGGCGAGGAGGTGCGGATGCCGGTGGTCTTCTTCGTCGACCCCCGCATCCTCCAGGACGCCGACACCAAAGAGATCAGCGAAATCACCTTGAGCTACACCTTTTACCCGGTGGATTCGGGCGGAGAGGGAAGCTAGAGACCCACCGTCGTTCCGGCGGAGGCCGGGACCCCAGCGAGAGTTCGCACCGAGCTAGTTCTCACTGGGATCCCGGCCTCCGCCGGGATGACGGGCAAAGACAGAGGACGAATGATGGCCGGCGCGAAGAACCACTCCTATCACCTGGTGAACCCCAGCATCTGGCCGCTCATCGGGGCCGTGTCGGGTCTGCTCATGTTCGGCGGCCTGGTCATGTGGATGCACGATTACGGCTGGTGGTCGGTCCCCAACCAGGGGACGCACTGGGGTGCGCCGCCGAGCGCGGAAGGCGCCAAGATGGTCATGGGGATGACCTTCCTCGGCGTGATGGGCCTGATCGGCGTTTTGTTCACGATGTTCGCCTGGTGGGCCGACGTCATCCGCGAGGCCCATGCCGGCGACCATACGCCGGTCGTCCAGCTCCACCTGCGCTACGGCATGATCCTGTTCATCGCGTCGGAGGTGATGTTCTTCCTCGCCTGGTTCTGGGCCTTCTTCAACGCGTCCCTCTTCCCCTCGGGAGTCGAGGCGGTCGGCGGCGTCTGGCCGCCCAAGGGGATGCATGTCCTCGATCCGTTCGGCTTCCCGCTCCTGAACACCCTGATCCTGCTCTGCTCGGGAACGACGGTGACCTGGGCCCATCACGCCCTCATCCACGGCGACCGCAACGGCCTCATCAAGGGGCTGTGGGCGACGATCGGGCTCGGCCTGCTGTTCACCAGCATCCAGGCCTATGAATATGCCCATGCGCCATTCGGCTTTAAGGACAATATCTACACGTCGACCTTCTTCATGGCGACCGGCTTCCACGGCTTCCACGTCATCATCGGAACCCTCTTCCTGATCGTCTGCCTGATCCGCGCCTACAAGGGCCACTTCAAGCCCAACCAGCATTTCGGCTTCGAGGCGGCGGCCTGGTACTGGCATTTCGTCGACGTCGTCTGGCTGTTCCTGTTCATCTGCATCTACGTCTGGGGCGGCGCGGGCGCCGAATATCACGGATAGAGTGGTCCTTCGATACGGCCTTCGCCGGGCTCAGTCCCTACTCAGGATGAGCGGGTAGGGTCGGGCTGCAACCGCTCATCCTGAGTAGCCGTTGAGCTTGGCGAAACGGCGTATCGAAGGACGGATATGAAGGAGCCCACCCCCGGTGCCGTCGCCCTTCGCGGCCTCTGCCCGCGCTGCGCGGCGAAGACTTTGTACCGGGGCCTTGCCGGCTTCGCTCCGAAATGCCGCGCCTGCGGGCTCGACTTCGCCGGCTTCAACGTCGGCGACGGGCCCGCGGCCTTCCTGATCCTGTTCGTCGGAGCGCTGGTCACCGCCCTCGCGGTCGCTCTGGAACTGGCCGCGGAGCCGCCTTTCTGGGTGCACGCCCTCTTGTGGCTGCCGTTGACGGCGGCCCTGGTCCTCGGCTCGCTTCGGCTCGCCAAGGGCCTTCTCCTCGCCCTCGAATATCTCCACCGCGCCCGCGAAGGCCGGGCGGCCGGCTGATGCGCTTCCCGCTCCTCCCCACCATCCTCGTCGCCGCGGCGGTCGCGACCATGATCGCTCTCGGGGTCTGGCAGCTTCGCCGCGCCGACGAGAAGGAGGCGCTTCAGCGCCACTATGAGCGCAACCTCGCTTTGCCGCCGATCGCGCTTCCGCCGGCGGCCGTTGCCGACGAGACCCTTCTCTACCGAAGCGCCACCGCCTTCTGCCTGGAGGTGACCGGGTGGCGGACGACGGGCGGCAAGGCCGCTTCGGGACGGGGCGGCACCCGCTTCGTCGCCGACTGCCGGACCGGCGCCGAGGGCCCGGGTTTCGCCGCGGACATGGGGGTCTCGCCGGATCCGAAAGCAAAGCCTGGCTGGAAGGGCGGCGAGGTGGCCGGCCGGATCGTCGCCGAGCCCCGATCCGGCACCCTGTTCGAGCGCCTGTCGGGCAAGTCGCCGCCGCCGCGGCCGATGATCGTCTCCGCCGTCCCGGCGCCGGACCTCGAAGCGAGCGCTCCCCCCGTCGCCGAGGCGACCAGCAACAGCCTCGCTTACGCCTTCCAATGGTTCTTCTTCGCCGCCGCCGCGGCCTCGATCTACTTGCTCGCGCTTCGCCGCCGCCAGCGGGAAAAGTTGCCGCCGCGGGGCTGAGCCACTAACTGCCCAGGGATGCAGCTCACCATCCTTGCCAACGGCCTCAAGGTCGCCAGCCGCGAGATGCCCGCGATCGAGACCGCGGCGGTCGGCCTCTATGCCGAGGCCGGGTCGAGGCACGAGCCGGCGCGGTTGAACGGAATCGCCCATCTGTTCGAGCATATGGTGTTCAAGGGCGCCGGCGGCCGCTCGGCCCGCGAGATCAGCGAAGCGATCGAGGATGTCGGCGGCGACCTCAACGCCTCGACCGAGCGCGACGCGACCAACTTCATGGCCTCGGTGCTGAGCGAGCATGTGCCGCTCGGCGTGGAGCTGGTCACCGACCTCATCCTCAAGCCCCATTTCGTCGAGGCCGACCTCGAGCGCGAGAAGGATGTCGTCCTCCAGGAGCTGGGCGAGGCGCGCGATACGCCGTCGGACATCATCTTCGACGATTTGTGGGCCGCCGCCTATGACGACCAGCCGCTCGGACGATCGGTCCTCGGCCACGAGGCGAGCATCGACACCGTCACCGTGGAGGATCTGCACGACTGGCGGCGCGGCCGCTACCGCGCGGGCAGCATGGCCCTCGTCGCCGCCGGCAAGGTCGAGCATGAGCGGCTGGTGGAGATGGCCCAGGCGAGGCTCGGCGGGCTTCCCTCGGGGATTATCGAGGAATCGGAGCCGGCTTTGTTCACCGGTGGAACGAGGGTCGGCCGCTCGTCGCCGGACCAGGCGCACCTTGCTCTGGGCTTCCCGGCGCCGGCCCAGCTCGACCCCGATTATTTCGCGGCGCGCATGTTCTCCGACATCGTCGGCGGCGGCATGTCGTCCCGGCTGTTCCAGAAGGTGCGCGAGGATCGCGGGCTGGCCTATTCGGTCTATTCGCAGCTCCACCCGCACGCCGACACCGGCCTGTTCTACGTCTATGCCGCCACCGCCCGGCGCGAATCCGCCGCCGCCGCCCAGCTGATCGAGGAGATCGTCGCCGAGACGGTGGAGACCCTGACCCAGCGCGAGGTCGACCGGGTGCGCACCCAGTCCCGGGCCGGCCTTCTGATGTCGATGGAGAGCCCCTGGGGTCAGGCCCATTATGTCGCCCGCCAGCTCTTCGTCTACGGCCGACTGGTCGAGCCGGCCGAGGTGATCGCCGAGCTCGACGCGGTGACCCTCGATCACGTCCGCGAAGCCGGCGCCAAGATGCTCGCCGGCCCGCGCGCGCGGGCCACGATCGGCTTCCCGGCCGTCCGCGCGGCGTGAGGCTCGACACCCTCGTCGGCGAGCCCTGGGCCGATTACGGGCTGGTCGACAGCGGTCACGGCCGCAAGCTCGAACGCTATGGCCGCTACCGGTTCATCCGGCCCGAGCCGCAGGCGATGTGGGCGCCCGCTTCGCCCGATTGGGACGCCGACGGCGAGTTCGTTCCCGGCTCCGACGAGGAGGGCGGCGGGCGCTGGCAGTTCGCCCGGCCGGTGCCGCGCGAGGGCTGGGAGCTGGCCTGGGAGGAGGTGCGCTTCCGGGCCCAGGCGACGCCCTTCCGGCACCTCGCCTTCTTTCCCGACATGGCGCCGCAATGGGCGTGGATGCGCGGCCGGCTCGGCGAGGGCAGCGAGGCGCTCAACCTGTTCGGCTATACCGGGGTCGGCACCCTTGCGATGGCGGCGGCGGGCGCTCGCCTGACCCATGTCGACGCTTCCAGGAAGTCGGTCGAGGCCGGCAAGGAGAATGCCCGTCTCTCCGGCCTGGCCGACCGCCCGATCCGCTGGCTGGTCGACGACGCCGCCAAGTTCACCGCCCGCGAGGTCCGGCGCGGCCGGCGCTACGACGGGATCATCCTCGACCCGCCCAAATACGGCCGCGGGCCCGACGGGGAGGTGTGGAAGCTCGAGGAGGGCCTGCCCGGCCTGATCGCCGACTGCCGGAGGCTGCTCGACCAGGACAGCCGGTTCCTGGTGCTGACCGTCTACGCGGTGCGGATGTCGGCGCTGGCGGTCGGCGAGCTGGTTCGCCAGTCGCTCGGCGATCTCGGCGGCCGGGTCGAATGCGGCGACATGGCGGTGCGCGAGGAAGCGAGAGGGCTGCTTCTGCCGACGGCGATCTTCGCGAGGTGGTCGCGGGACTGAAAAGAGGGACAGTCCCTCTTTTCAGTCCCGCGCCGCCCGGATCGCGGCGCCGGCGGCGAAGGGGGCGACGGCGACCAGCAGCAGCGATGCGGCGGCGAGGAGCTTGAGGGCGCCGGCGCTGCCGTCCGGTTCGGTCAGCCCGGCCCCGAAGATCAGGATCGGCACCGCCAGCGGAAGCATCAGCAGCCCGGCCAGCGCTCCGGTCGTGCGCAGGCCCGAGGTCAGAGCGGCGACGATCAGGGTCAGCGCGGCGAGCCCCGGAGTGCCGGCGAGGAGGCCGAGCTCGAGCCGCGCCAGCGCCGGTCCGGGCAGCTTGATCAGCGCCGCCGCCGGCAGGGCGGCGAGCATCAGCGGCGGGCCGAAGCTGAGCCAGTGGCCGGCGAGCTTGGCCAGAGCCACGCTCTCCTCGCCGACGCCGCGCAGGGCGAGCTGGTCGAGCACGCCCGAGGCCCGGTCCGGCTCGACCAGCCGGTCGATCGGCAGGAGCGCGGCGAGCAGGGCCGCCACCCACAAAGTGCCGCCGCCGGTTCGGGCGAGGAGCGCCGAGTCCGGTCCGATCGCGAAGGGGAAGAGGGAAGCGACGAGCAGGAAGAAGATGACCGGCAGCAGGGCGCTGCCTCCGGTCGCGGCGAGCCGAAGCTCGCGGAGGAGGAGCGCGCTCATCCCAGGGCCACCAAAGCGGCGCCGGGCAGGCCGAGCGGCTGGTGCGAGGCGGCGAGGATTGCGCCGCCGGCGGCGCGGTGGGCCGTCATCGCCCCTTCGAGCCGGGCCTGGCCGTCGGCATCGAGGCCGTTGGCCGGCTCGTCGAGCAGCCAGAGAGGCGCTCCGCTCGCCAGCACCCGGGCGAGGGCGGCGCGCTTGCGCTGGCCGGTGGAGAGCATCCGGACGGGCATTTCGCCGAGCGCCGCCAGGCCCATCGCGGCCATCGCCTCCTTCGGGTCGCCGCCGTCGAGCCGGCTCCAGAAACCCAGCGCCCGGGCCAGGCCGAGCTTCGGATCCAGGGCCAGCCCTTCGTCGGCGAGCGCGGCTCGGGAGGAGCGTCCGACCGTGCCGGCCGCGGCCGGAAGAAGCCCCGCGGCGAGCCGGATCAGGCTCGACTTGCCGGCCCCGTTCGGCCCGGCGACCAGCGCCGCTCCGCCCGGCTCGAGCACCAGATCGAGGCCTTCGAACAGGAGCCGCCCGCCCCGGACGCAGGCGATTTCGCGAAGCTCGAGCAGGCTCAACGCTCCGCCTCTTGGCCGGCCGATTCCTCGATCGCGTGCATGTCGGCGTCGGAGAAGCCGAAATGGTGGCCGGCCTCGTGGACGATGACATGGGTGACGAGCGCCTCCAGGCTCACCCCCGTCTCCGCCCATTCGTCGAGAAGCGGCCGGCGATAGAGATGGATCATGGCGGGCAGCTCGCCCGAAAGCATCGAGCTCTGCTCGCCGATCGGCCGGCCGGTGTAGAGGCCGGACAGCTCGAACGGATCCTCGATCCCAAGCTCGGCAAGAACCTCCTCCTCGGCGAACTCGTCCACCCTCAGCACCACCCCGCCCAGGTGGCGGCGGAAATGGTCGGGCATCCGGGCGACGGCGGCGTCGGCCAGCCGCTCGATCTCCGCCGCGTCGGGCGCAAGGGTTTGACGGTCCCCGGTCACCTGAGCGACATAGAGGGGAAGGGAGGGGTGAGACAATGACGCTCGATGACGAGGAGAGGGCGGCGGCGCTCGAGGCGCTCCCCCAATGGCGCTACGACGAAGAGGAGCGGGCGATCCGCCGCGACTTCCGCTTCGCCGATTTCGGCGAGGCCTTCGCCTTCATGGCCCGAGCCGCGCTTGCCGCGGAGAAAGCCGACCATCATCCCGACTGGTCGAACAGCTGGAACAAGGTCGCGGTCGCGCTCAGCACCCACAGCGCCGGCGGAGTGACGGGCAAGGACATCGCCCTGGCGCGCTTCATGGACGCCTTCGCCGCCCGCTTGCCCTGAGAGCGCCCTGCCCCTAGAGGGTTGCGGCCTCCAGGGCATGCGGAGCGGTGGCCGAGTGGTCGAAGGCGCTCGCCTGGAAAGTGAGTATACGCCAAAAGCGTATCGAGGGTTCGAATCCCTCCCGCTCCGCCAAGCCCTTTATTCGACAGTCGAAACGCGAATTCAGGCCGATGGTGAGCGGCCGTAGCGTCCGAGGGCATCCAGCTTGTCGCCCGCCCGGGCCTCGATCCTCCCGTCGAGCAGATCCGCGAAGGCGGCGGCCATCGCCAGGAGGTCGGAGCGCGGGGTCGGCGCAAAATTCCGGTCCGCACCGAAGCCCAGCAGCTCGAACGCGTCGGGGTTGATCGTCTCGGGCAGCCGCTCGAGCGTTTCCGTCAGGGAAGCCAGAGCGGAGCGGATGATTTCAAGAGCGGCGGGTTCGCGCGCAAACTCTTCCAGCCTGTCCGCCTCGAGTCCGCCCACGTTGGTCCTGGCGGCATAAAGCCACTGATTGCTGATCCGCGCCTCGAGGCTGTCCAACGCCTCGCTGGGATGTATGTGCAGCGCGAGAAGCAGGAGCCACAGATCGAAGAAGGCGCCCCCGACCCAATATCCATGCTCCCCGTCGACGGTCACGAAAGCCGGCATGAAGGCACTCTTCTCGGCGGCCGCGGGTCGGTCAGCGCCCGCGAAGCCTCAGCCGTCTCGACATCGCCACCAAAGGATAGAGAAACCCCAGCGCCTTCGGCAGAGGCACGGCGACGCGGTCGGCGGGGTTGACGAGCTGGCGGCGGAGTTCGGCAAATTTGAACCTGAGGCCCGGCAGAAGGGCGAATTGCATCAGGTGGATGGTGCCGGTGCCGAGCAATTTCTCGTTGAGCTCGGCGGTCTCGGTCCGGCCGGCGAGCTTGCGAAGCGCTATGGCGAGGAGCCAGCGGTTGATCCGGTCGGAGCGAAGCTCGGCGGAGAGGGCGGGGGGCAAAGCGGTGGCGAAGAGGCGCTCGCACAGCAACAGGGCCTGGGCCGGGGCCCGGCCCGCGCCAAGCGCCTGCGAGCGGCGGTAGAGGCGCTCGATCTCCGCGGGCGGGCAGGCGCCGATCAGGGCGCCGACGTCGGCGATCCATTTGAGGCGGAACCAGGCGCTCGAGGCGCCGTGGATGCACAGATAGGCGAACAGCTCGTCGGTGCGCAGGGTCTCGAGGAACTTCCCCCTCGAGACCTCGACCGGCCGGCTCGGCGACTCGAGGCCGACGTCGGGAAGAAGCATCGGATTGTCGTTGAGCCTGGAGTGGAGCTCGACGGTCAGGCTGCCGTCGGGGGTCGCCCAGACCGATTCCTTCCAATGGCGGTGCCACAGGCCGAGCCGCTCCCGGCCCCGCGCCCCGTGCGGCGCCGACAGGCGATAGCCCGCCGCTTCCAGCATTCGGGCCGCCGTCTCGACCGCCTCGGGCGGGACGAGCAGATCGATGTCCCACCCCATCTTGGGGCCGATCGAGCCGTAGGCGAGCACTCCGAGGCTGATCCCCTTGACGAAGAGATGGCGGATCCCGGCCTCGTCGAGCAAGGCGGCCAGGCGAAGCGATTCCGCCGTCAGCACCAGATTCTGCCGAATGATCCTTGCGCTCGCCCCCTGGAGGCGCTCGCCGACCTCCGCGGGGACGACGGCGCCGGCCTGCCTGAGCGCGTTCCACACCAGGCCCTCGACCCGGTGGCGGGCCGCGATCCGGGCCGCCAGGTCCCAGTCGATCCCGGCCGCGGCGGCGAGCAAGGCCGAGTCGCGCGCCGGCGAGGGCGGCCATCGGCAGCAGGCGGCGACGAGCCGGAATTCACGGGACAGGTGCACGCCCGGGGTCCTAGGCGATGATCGAGCGCCTCAACAAGAGTTGCCACCTTCGCGGGCCATCCTGTAACGCCTCGGCCATGGCCGCTCCCGCCACCAGACCGCGCCGCGCCCGGCCGCGCCTTGCCGACGGGCCGATGCTCGCCGAGGCCCTGGCGGCGCTGACCCTGGCCTCGCTCGCCATCGCCATTCTCCCGTTCCGCCGGGTCGCCGCCGCCGCCTCGGCGCCCGTCCGGGGGCCGGCGCAGGCCGATCCGGAGACGATCCGACGTGCCCGTTCGGCGGTGACGGGATGGGCCCGCCGGGTGCCGTGGCGGACGGTCTGCTTCCAGAAGGGGCTGGCCGTCCACTGGATGCTCCGCCGCCGGGGCATCCCCTCGGTGCTCCTCTACGGGGCGCGGCGCGACGGCGAGGGGCTGGCCGCCCATGTCTGGGTCGATGTCGACGGCGAGACGGTGATCGGCGGCGAGGAGGCGCCGAGCTTCGCCTGCCTCGCCCGCTTCCCGCCCGACGCCGCCTAGGCGCGCACCGCGAGTGCCAGCCGCATGAGCCAATCCCTTGAGGGTGCAGGTTTTCCTAGTCTCCCGCGATTAACGTGGGTAAGGGACCGACGGCAGAGGGTTCCGAAACAGACGATGCTGGGGTTGAACAAGGGAGCGCTGGTCTGCGCGCTGTCGCTCGTCACGGGCGCGGCGGCGCTCGCCCAGGTGCCGTCGACGAGCTCGCCGGGGACGAGCACCCCGCCGCCGCCGACCCCGACCCCGCCCTACATCCCCGAGCCGGCGCCGGCGCCTTTGCCCTCGCATATCGCCCCGACTCCGGGAGCCGCGGCCCAGACGCAATCCTCCGCCGCCCGAACGAGCCCGGCCATCGCCCCGGCCGCGGCCCTTCCCCGGGCCGGCGCTCCGACCCTGCCCGGGCCGACCCACGATCCGCTCAACATCGATCCGGGCAAGGACCCGATCCTCCAGCTCGCCCGAAGCCAGGCTTCGCCCGAGATGTTCCGGGCGGTCGTCGCCACGGCCGTCGAGCGGCACCCGGCGACCCAGGAGGCGAGGGCGACGAGCGACGAAGCGGGCGCGGTGGTCGACGAGGCCCGGGAAAGGCGGCTGCCGTCGATCGACCTCAGCGTCTCCTCCTACCGGGTGATCTCGCGCGATTTCTCGGACGATCCGCAGAACATCATCGAGCGCTCGCGCCCGGCCAACCGCACCGACGCGATCCTCAACGTCAACCAGAATATCTTCGACTTCGGGGCGAGCGCGGACCGGGTTCTCGCCGCCGGGGCCCGGCTTCGCGCCGCCGCGGCGGAGGCCGAAGCGAGCGCCGACCGGATCGCGCTCAACACGGTAGCGTCCTGGTACGACGTCTTCGCCTACCGGGCGCTGGTCGCTCTGAGCGAATCGTTCGTCGCCAACCAGCAGGAGCTTCGCGAGGCGGTCGAGGAGAGGGTCCAACAAGGCGTCTCGGCGCCGGGCGACACGGCCCGGGTCGAGAGCTATCTCGCCTCCGCCCAGACCCGGCTGGCCGGCTTCCGGCGGCTTCTGGCCAATGCCGAGGCGCGCTATACCGAGCTGACCGGCTCGCCGCCGCCGGCCTATCTCGAGCGGGCGCCGATCCCCCAGACTCCGGCCCTCACCCGAGACGCCGCGGCGCTTGCCGGGATGAGCACACCGGCGGCGCGCTCCGCCCAGGCTATGGCCGATTCGGCCCGGCGCGAGGCCCGGGCGACCAAGAACGACCGGCTGCCGCAGATCAGCGCCGGGATCGACGCCGGGCGCTACGGAGTCTTCGAGAACGACCGGGATTACGACATCCGCGGCCGGGTCACCCTGCGCCAGCGCCTGTTCGGCGGCACCGAGGCGCGGGTCGCCCAGGCCCGCGCCCGCGCCGTTTCCGCCGACGCCCGAGCCGCCCGGGTCCGCGACGAAGCGTCGCGCGACGCCGCCATCGCCTGGTCCGACGTCCGGGCGCTCGAGGAGCAGCTGAGGGCGCTTCAGGCGAGCTATCTCGCCAGCCGCCAGTCGCGCGACGTCCTGATCGAGCGGTTCATCAACTCGCGGGGCAATCTGTTCGACGTGGTCGCGGCCGAGGACGCCTATTTCGAAACCGCAACCGCCTTCATCCGGACCTTGAGCGAACTCGACGCGGCCCGCTACGTGCTGCTGTCGCGGACCGGCAGCCTGCTCGATTCGCTGGGCATCGATCCCGCCCGAGTCGGAGGCCAGGATGAGTAGCGAGCACGAGATCAAGCCGGCGTCGCAGCCGCGCTTCGCGGCCTGGCTGATGGAGCCGATGCGCCGCAACCGCCCGGTCTATCTCAAGGTCGCCCTGGCGGCGGTGGTCATCAACATCTTCGGCCTGATGACCTCGCTGTTCACGAT
Organism: Allosphingosinicella sp.; assembly: GCA_035719905.1. Taxonomy (GTDB): domain Bacteria; phylum Pseudomonadota; class Alphaproteobacteria; order Sphingomonadales; family Sphingomonadaceae; genus Allosphingosinicella. The sequence goes on along the minus strand of DASTFN010000002.1, from coordinate 11,647 downwards.
GATCGTCTACGACCGGGTGGTCCCGAACAACGCCACCTCGTCGCTGGTGGCGCTGTCGATCGGCCTCGCCATCGTCGTCATCTTCGACTTCGTCTTGAAGCTCCTGCGCGCCTATTTCGTCGACATCGCCGGAGCGGCGATCGACCGCGACGTCGGCGAGACCTTGTTCGAGCGCCTGCTTCGACTCCGCCTCGACCTCAAGAAGGGCTCGACCGGGTCGCTGACCGGGCTGATGCGCGAGCTCGAGCAGCTTCGCGACTTCTTCACCTCGGCGACCCTGACCGCGATCGTCGACCTGCCCTTCATCATCCTGACCATCACCGTGATCGCGATCATCGGCGGCTGGGTGGCGCTGGTGCCGGCGCTGATGGTGCCGCTGGTGATCATCGTCGGAGCGCTCACCCAGCCGGCGATGGACCGGCTCTCCGCCAAGGCGATGGGCGAGGGCATGGCCAAGCAGTCGGTGCTGGTCGAGACGATCGGCGGGCTCGAAACGGTCAAGGCCGCCGGCGCCGGGCCCTTGCTCGCCCGGCGGTGGGACAAGGCGATGGAGAATCATGCCGACAGCTCGCTGAGGCAGAGGCTCATCTCCAGCATCGGGATCACCACCGCGACCTCGGCCGGGACGATCTCCTATGCCGGCGTGGTGATCGTCGGAGTCGGAATGATCGCCACCCAGAGCCTGACCATGGGCGGCCTCATCGCCTGCTCGATCCTGGCCGGCCGCGCCGTCGCTCCGCTGGCCCAGATCTCGCAGCTGCTCTCGAGAATGACCTCGACCCGGACCGCCTACCGGCAGCTCAACGATATGATGAACCTGCCGCCGGAAGGTCCGCAGGGCGAGGGCCTGAAGCTGTCCGGGCTGAAGGGCCGGATCGAGTTCCGCAACGTCACCTTCAAATATCCCGGGGCGGCCGAGAAGACCCTCGAGGACCTCAATTTCACCATCGCGCCCGGCGAGCATGTCGCCCTGCTCGGACGGGTCGGTTCCGGCAAGTCGACGATCGCCCGGCTGATCCTCGGCCTCTACCCGCCCGAGGAAGGGCTGGTGATGATCGACGGCACCGACATCCGCCAGCTCGATCCGCTCGAGATGCGCCGCTACATCGGCGCCGCGCTCCAGGAGAGCGTCCTCCTGACCGGCTCGGTGCGCGAGAATATCGGCCTCGCCCGCGGCCATGTCGACGACGAAGAGCTGCTTCGCGCTTCCGAGCTTTCGGGAACCCACCAGTTCATGGGCTCGATCGCCAACGGCTATGATTTGAGGCTCGCCGACCGCGGCGAGGGGCTTTCGGGCGGCCAGCGCCAGTCGATCGCGCTCGCCCGCGCCCTTGCCGGCCGGCCGCCGGTGCTGGTCTTCGACGAGCCGACCAGCGCGATGGACGCGCAGACCGAGACGGCGCTGATCCATCGGCTCCGCGACGAATTGCAGGACCGCACTCTCGTCCTCATCACCCATCGGCCCCCCTTGCTCGCCCTGGTGAGCCGCATCATGCTGATCGACAAGGGCAAGGTCGCCATGGACGGGCCGCGCGACGAGGTGCTCAAGCAGATCACGCGGCAGCAGACGCCGCCCACCAAGGCGGCCTGAGCCATGAACGAGCACACCCATATCGAGGACCTGACCGACCGGATCAAACCCCGGACGGCATCGAACGTGCTGCTCTGGGTGGTGATCGGCTTCTTCGTCATCTTCATCATCTGGGCGGCGCTGACCGAGCTCGACCGGACGGTGCGCGGCCAGGGCCGTGTGATCGCCACCTCGCAGCTCCAAATCGTCTCCAATCTCGAGGGCGGAGTCGTCGAGGCGATCGAGGTCAGGACCGGCCAGCAGGTGAAGGCCGGCCAGGAGCTGGTCCGGCTCGACCGAACCGCGACCGGCGCCGAGCTCGGCAGCGGCGAGGCTTCGGCCAACGCGCTCGGAATGAAGATCGCCCGCCTCTCGGCCGAAGTCGCCGGACGCGAGCCCCGCTATCCGGCGCCGGCCGACCAGGCCGCGGCGAGCCAGATGATGATCGAGCGGTCGCTGCACGCCTCGCGGATGCAGGAGCTGGGCAGCCTCGCGAATGCCGGCCAGGCGCGGGTCGCCCAGGCCAACCGCGCCGTCCAGGAGGCGCAGGCCGCCTACGATGCGCGGGCGACGGCGCGCGACGCCCGCCGCCAGGAGCTGAACCTGATCCGGCCGATGGTCGAGCGGGGCATCGAGCCGCGGCTGTCGCTGATGCAGGCGGAGAGCGCCTATGCGGTCGCGGTCAGCGAGGCGGCCGCCGCGGCCGCGGCGATCTCGCGCGCCCGCTCGGCCGTCGTCGAGGCCCAGTCCACCATCAACCAGCAACGGCAGGACTGGCGCTCGATCGCCGCCAACGAGCTGGCGACCGCCCAGGCCGAATATTCGGCCCGCCGCTCGACCCTGCCCGCACTGGCCGAGCGCGCCGAGCGGACGGTGGTCCGGGCCCCGCTGCCGGGCCGGGTCAACCGGGTCCACGTCACCACCGTCGGCGCCGCCGTCGGCCCGGGCGCGCCGCTGGTCGAGATCGTGCCGTCGGAGGAGACCCTGCTGATCGAGGCCCTGGTTCGCCCGCAGGACATCGGCTGGGTGCGCATGGGCCAGAAGGCCAAGGTCAGCATCACCGCCTACGACCCGTCCGTCTACGGCTCGCTCGAGGGTCTGGTCACCGCGATTTCGCCCGACGCAAGCGTCAACGAGAAGACCGGCGAGAGCTTCTACACGGTGCAGGTCCGGACGACCAAGAACGCGCTGATCCGCTACGGCAAACCGCTTCCGATCGGCACCGGCATGATCGCCGACGTCAGCCTGCTCGGCGACAAGCGAACCATCCTCAATTACATCCTCAGCCCGATCACCAAGCTCAGCCAAACCGCTTTTCGCGAGTAATATCCGAGTTTCGCTTTGGGCTGTTGTTTTCTTACCATTTTTTCAACTTGATACGGGTTAATCGCTCTAGGCGGTGACTCCATAATGTGTCATCAAAGCAAATGGGAGACTCGTACGTGCGCGTGCGAGCCTGGGATTTTGCCCTCTGGGGGAATTTGAAATGGCCGTAAACATCACCGCTACGCGTACGTCCACCCTGTTCAACGACCAGGATGGCGATGGGCAGTTCGATCCCGGCGATATCATCACCACCCGGATCCGGATCTCCGTCGACGCGGTCGACGAGGAGAATAACGGCTTTGCCGACGACGACGCCCTGAACGTCTCGGTCACCGACACTCTGAACGGGGTCACGCTCGACCCGACCTCGGTCAAAGTCACCCCGATCGCCTTCGACGATTTCATGCCCTCGATCACCGGCAACACGCCGATGACGTTCACCGCCGCGCAGCTGCTCGGCAACGACGTCGATCCCGACGGCGCGGAGATCAGCCTCACGATCACCGGAGTCAGCGGCGCGACCAACGGCGCGATCGTCAACAACGGCAACGGCACCTTCACCTTCACTCCGAACACCGGCTATGTCGGCACCGCCTCGTTCCAATACACTATCACCGACGCCCAGGGGCTCGCCAGCGTCTCCACGGGCGTCGTTTCGTTCACCGTCACCGACCCGGTCTGGTACGTGGACGCGAGCTACACCGGCGTGAACGGCGCCTCGGACGGCAGCTACCTGAAGCCGTTCACGACCCTGGCGAACCTGAGCACCGGCGGCTCGGCCGACGCGCTCGACAATGCCGACGACACCATCTTCGTCTACAATAGCGGCGCCTACACCACCGGCATCGTGCTCGAGACCGGCCAGAAGCTGATCGGCGACGGCCACGTCTTCAGCGTCAACAACCTCACCATCGGCGCCAATGCCTCCAACACCACGATCGGCCATGCCGGCGTGGGCGTTACCCTGGCGACCAACAACACCATCTACGGCGTGACCCTGAACGGCACCGCGAACGGCGCCGTCGGAATCGAAGACGGCGGCGCCTCCGTCGGCACTCTAACGGTCGACGAGACGAGCATCACGGGCCTCGGCAAGGCGGTCGACATCGACCAGGGCGGCACTCTCGCGGTCGACCTCGACCAGCTCAGCTCGGCCAGCTCGACCACCGAGGGCGTCCACCTCCAGGGCGTCACCGGAAGCTTCGCCGCCGCCACCGGAATCATCCAGACCTCGACCGGCACCGGCGTTCTGATCGGCGCCTCGGGCGGCGGCACCGCCCTTTCCGGCGGCGACGTCAACTTCACTTATGGCGGCGACATCTCAAGCCCGGGCGGCTCGGTCGTCGAGATCCAGGACCGCACCGGCGGCACCGTCACCTTCTCCGGCACCATCACCGAGGGCGCGATCAACGCCGGCCAGACCGGAATCCTGATCGACGGCAGCGCCGGAACGATCAACTTCAACGGCCAGACCTTCGTCAGCGCCGGCGCGGGCACCGGCAACGGCGTCACTTTGACCAACAACACCGGCACGATCAACTTCGCCGCGACCGGCACCGGCCTCGACATCACCACCACGTCCGGATCCGGCCTCACCTTCACCGGCGGCGGAACGCTCAACATCACCGGCGCCGCCAACTCGATCACTACCGGCACCGGCCAGATCATGAATCTGTCCGGCACGATGGGGGCGAGCGGTATCGCCTTCCAGACCCTGACCAGCGGCAACGTCGCCGCCGGCAACGCGATCAACATCAACAATCTCGACTCGGGCTCGGGCACGTTCAGCGGCGGCGCGGTCACCATCGGCGGCACCGCCGGCGCAGGCGCCGACGGAATCAACATCACCGCCTCCAACTCGACCTTCAACTTCGCCAGCGCGACGATCGACAACACCGCCGGCGACGGCATCGAGATCAACGGCACCACGCCCAACACGACGGGTACGGTCACCTTCACCACCGTCAACCTCGACGGCATGGCCGGCAACGGCGTCAACATCGTCGGCGCCACCAACGCGGTGAACATCAACGGCGGCTCGATCGGCTCGACCAACGATCCGGCCATCGACGGCGTCAACGTCACCAACGGCACCGGCGCGGTCACGGTCGCGGCTGCCATCACCCAGTCGTCGGGCGGCAACAATGTCGTCGACGTCTCCGGCCACAGCGGCGGCGCGATCAGCTTCTCGGGCGCGATCACCGCGGCCGTCGGCGGCGGCGGCATTCGCCTGGTCAACAATACCGGCGGCAATATCGACTTCACCGGCAACACGACCCTGAACACGGGCTCGCTCAGCGGGATCACCTTCACCAACACCGCCGGCACGGGCGCGAACGTGACCTTCTCGGAAGGGACGCTCGACCTCGACACGACCTCCGGCACCGGCATCAACGCGACCAGCACGACGGTCGGCGCCGGCTCGCTGACGATCAGCGGCGCCGACAATTTCGTCAACTCCACCACCGGCCGAGCGATCAACATCGACGGCGTGACGGCGAATATCACCCTGGAGCAGGTCGGAGTCTCCGGCGGCGGCACCACCACCGGCGTGTTCCTCAAGAACACCGGCAGCGGCGGCCAGTTCGTCGTCGTCGGCAACGCCTCCGTGGCGGGCTCGGGCGGCACCTTCGCCAATATCGGCGGCGGCGACATGGGCAGCATCGGCGCCGCGGCGACCGGCGGCACCGGCATCTACCTGGAGAACGTCTCCAACGTCTCGCTGTCGAACATGCAGTTCACGGGTCCCTTCGCCAATTTCGGCATTCGCGGCGACAATGTGAACAATTTCACGCTGCGCGATTCGGCCTTCACCGGCACCTTCGGCACCAACGAGGGTCTCGACGAAGGCGTGATCCGCTTCGGCACCGAGAACATCACCACCGGCCTCAAGGGCACCGCCCTGTTCGAGGGCAACAACATCGCCGGCGGCCATGAGAACAACCTCTCGGTCTACGTCTACGGCACCGACACCCTGAACATGACGGTGAAGGACAGCGCCAACGACCAGGCGGTGTTCGGCCTCAACAGCAATTTGCTCGGCGACGACAGCCTCCACGTCGAATCGGGCGGCACCGGCAGCAACCTGACCCTCACCGTCGACGGAGTCGCGTTCAACGGCGCCCGCGGCGACCAGCTTCAGACGATCGCGATCGGGGTCACCACCCAGAACATCACCATCACCAACAACCAGTTCCTGAACGGCCACGGCAACATCGTCTCGGGCGGTGGCGGGCTCGACCTGCTGGGCGGAAGCACGGCCGCCGGCTCGAACGCGAACATCACCTTCAACGTCAGCAACAACACGATCAGGGGCGCGAACGGCAACGCGATCGACGCCATCTACACGGGCGCCGCGGCCACCATCAACGGCGTCCTCTTCAACAACCAGATCGGCACCAATAACGGCGTGCTCGACTCCGGGGCCGCCACGGGTTCGCTCGGCGGGGCCGGAATCGACCTCGGCTTCGCCAAGTCCAGCGGCGCCGGCTCGATCAATTTCGCGGTGCGGATCGAGAGCAACGACATTTACGACGTCAAGGCCGGCCTCGGCGCGATCAGGCTGGTCGCCAACAGCGCCGGCGGCGGCGGCTCGACCCGGCTCGAGGCGACGGTCAAGGACAATATCAACGGCGACGTCGCCGGTTCCGACCTGCTGGCGGGCTTCTACGCCATCGTCGGCGGCCAGGGCGCGACCGATCCGTCGATCATGGGCCTCAACCTCACCGGCAACACGTTCCGCGCGGGCGCCAATAGCGGCAGCAACGCGATCTACCTCGATCAGATCTCGACCAACAGCGTCGCGCACTACAATATCCCCGGCTACAACAATGCCGGGACTAATGCACGCGGCGAGCAGCGTAGCGGCGGGACGGCGAGCGCCGCTCTCTCGACTTTCTGGAGCGGCACCAATACGACGCTGGTCAACGGCCCCTTCCCCGATCAGGTGGGCAAGGTTCAAGCGGGCGGCACTTTCGGAATCACCAACGCCGCCTTCAGCCTGGCCGTCCCGATGATGATCCTGCAGCAGGAGGAAGCCGCGGGCTGGGAGGACCTGGCCGTCAGCCCCGTCACCGCCCCGCCGCGCGCTGCGGATCCGCTGACCGTGCCGAGCCTCCCCGACGAAATCGCCGATGGCGACCAGGGCTCGGGCGGCAAGACCGGCACCGGCGATTCCGGCGGCAGCGGCGGCTCAACCGGCGACAGCGGCAATCCGGCGATTCCGCCGGCGGCCACCGGCCTGACCCAGGCGGATCTGAGCGCGATGGTCGAGGCGGCCATCCAGCGCTGGGTCGATGCCGGCGCGACCGCCGCGCAGGTCGACGCGATGCGCGCCGTCCAGTTCGGAATCGTCGACATGTCCGGGATCTTCCTCGGCTCCTCCACCCACGGCGTGGTCAACATCGACACCGACGGCGCCGGCAAGGGCTGGTTCGTCGACTCGACTCCGGGAGAGGATAGCGAGTTCGGCGGCTCCGGCACCAAGCTCACCGCCGTTTCCGGCGGTTCTGCCGATGGCAAGATCGACCTTCTCACCGTGGTCATGCACGAGCTCGGCCACCAGATCGGCCTCGGCGACGAATATGGATCGTCCGACAAGAACGACCTCATGTACGGCTATGCCAATGTCGGCGAGCGCCGCTTGCCCGGCGAGGGCGACGCGGCCGGCGCCGTGCCCGGCTCGGTCGGCTCGACCTCGTTCGCGCTCACTCCCGTCGCGATCGGGACCCTTCCCGCCGGCAAGACCGTCGACGTCTATTTCAACTCGACGATCAACGCCCAGACCGACGGCTTCCTCGTCAATCTGAACAACACCAGCACCATCACCGGCACCGGCTTCAGCAAACAGGCCATGGAGCAGATCGCGCTCGACGGGCTGACGCTCGGCGACCTCGTCTTCAAGGACGTCAACAAGGACGGCAATTACGACGCCGGCACCGACACCGGCATCGTCGGCGTGGTGGTCGACCTCTATGCCGACACCAACGACAGCGGCGGCTGGGACGCGGGCGACGCCTTCCTCGGCACCACCACCACCATCGCCGGCGGCCTCTACAGCTTCGCGGGCCTGGCGCAGGGCGATTACATCGTCGTGCTCAACGCGAGCAACTTCGGCTCCGGCGGCGCTCTTCAGAATCTCCTGATCACACCCGGCACCGCCACGGATCCGGACGACAATGTCGACGGCGACAATAATGGCGCCGCCGCCACCGGCGGGGCCGTCGCCGCGGCGACGATCACCCTGAACCCCAATCAGGAGCCGACTCCGGGCACCGGCAACGACACCAACAACACGGTCGATTTCGGCTTCGTCGAGAACGCCCCGCCGGTCGCCGTCGACGATCCGGGCCTGACCGCGACCGAAGACCAGCAGTCGCAATATTCGACCGAGCTGACCGGCAACGACACCGATCCGGACGCGGGCGACACGCTCACCATCGTCTCGGCCGGCAACGCGACCAACGGTTCGGTCAGCGTCACCGCGGGCGTGGTCACCTTCACTCCGACCGCCAATTTCAACGGCATCGCGACCTTCGAATATACGATCGACGACGGCCACGGCCACACCGACGTAGGCCTCGCCACCGTCACCGTCGGGGCGGTCAACGATCCCGTCAGCACCACCGCGCCCGCCACGGCCTCGCCGAACGAGGATGCCGTCGATTTCGCCGTCACCGGCATGTCGATCGCCGACGTGGATGCGACGCTCGCGCCTTCGGGCGTGTACGACGTGACCCTTTCGGCGACCCAGGGCACGCTCACCCTCACCACCCTCACCGGCCTGACCTTCACCATCGGCGACGGCACCGGCGACACGACGATGACGTTCCACGGCACGCTCGCCGCGATCAACACCGCGCTCGCCACCGCCAAATATACGCCGACCGCCAATTACAACGGCCCGGCCCAGATCCAGCTGCAGGCGACCGACACGTTCGGCGGCATCGTCGCCACCGGCACCGGCGTCGCGACCAACGATTCCGACACGATCGCCGTCACCGTCAACTCGGTGAACGATGCGCCGTCGGGCGCCAATCAGGACAGCGGCGCGCTCGAGGGCGTGGAATATGTCTTCACCGCGACCGATTTCTCCGAGAATTTCAGCGACCCGATCGACGGCGACGATTTCGCGGGGATCCGGATCACGTCGACGCCGGCGACCGGAACGCTCAAGCTGAACGGTGTGGCGATCACCGTCCCGCAGGACGTCACGCTCACCCAGCTGAACGATGGCGACCTGACCTACCTGCCCGCCGCGGGCTCGGCCAACACCTCGCCGGTCTTCCAGTTCCGGGTGCGGGACGACGGCGGCGTTCTCAATGGCGGCCAGGACCTGTCCATCGGCGAGTACACCTACACGATCAACATCGCCCCGGCCGATATCGCGCCGGTGCTCGATCTCGACGCCAGCGGCGCCGGCACCGGCTATTCCGGCGCCTATACCGAAGGCGGAGCCGCCGCGGCGATCTCGGACATCGACGTCCTCATCACCGACGCCGACGCGGGCGACAATGTCGAAGGCGCGACGATCACCATCACCAATGCCGTCGCCGGCGATGTCCTGACCGTGGTCGGCGCCCTGCCCGGCTCGATCACCGTCGATCCGAGCAGCACGGCCACGAACCTGATCCTGACCGGCACCGGCACCCAGGCCGAATATGAGGCGGCGATCGAGCAGATCACCTTCTCGAGCAGCAGCCAGGATCCGACCGCGGGCGGCACCAACAATTCGCGGACGATCAACGTCACCGTCACCGACGGCGACCTGCCGAGCAACGTCGCGGTCTCGACCATCAGCGTCGCCGACGACAATGCCGACGCTCCGTCCGGCACCAGCTCGACGATCACCGCGATCGAGGACACCTTCCGGCTGATCGAGCCGGTGGATCTCGGCTTCAGCGACGCCGACGGCACCCTGGCCAGCGTCACCATCAGCGCGGTCACCGGCGGGAGCCTCTATTACGACGCCGACGGCACCGCCGGCGGCGGCGCGCCGATGCTCGTCGCGACCCTGCCCCAGACCTATACGGCGCAGGATCTCATCGACGGCAAGGTCAGCTTCCTGGCCGCTCCGAACGCCAACGGCGCCGGCCTCGGCACGATCACCTTCGCCGTCACCGACGACGACGGCAACACCGACGCCAGCCCGAACGTGCTGACGGTGGACGTCACCGCCGTGAACGATTCGCCGGTGCTGACCACGGGCGGCCCGATCGCCGCCACCGAGCAGACCGCGGTCGCGATCCTGCCCGCCGGCAGCGTCGCCGACGTCGACCTCGACGCCCGCAACGGCGGCAATGGCGACTATGCCGGAGCCTCGTTCAGCGTGAACCGCAACCCCGCGACCAATGCCACCGAAGACGATTTCACCTTGGTCGCCGGGCCGAACTTCACGATCGACGGCTCCAACCTCAAGGCCGGCGGCCTGATCTTCGGAACGATCAGCGTCGACGGCACCGCCGGCCTGATCGTCATCAACTTCACCAGCCTCGAGACGGCGGCGACCAGCGCGCTGGTCGACGAGGTCATCCAGGCGGTCCGCTACACCAACACCAGCGACGATCCGCCGGCGTCGGTCGATCTCGCAATCGGCTTCGACGACGGCTCGCCGGGCGGCGGCCAGGGTGCCGGAGCCACCGACCTCGACGTCAATCTGGTCACGGTGAACATCGCCGCGGTCAACGACGCTCCGGTCAACTCGCTCGGCGGGACGATCGGCACCGGCGAGGACGCGATCGACGCGTGGCTGAGCGGCATGTCGATCTCGGATCCGGATGCCGATCCGGCGACGGACGAGATCTACGTCACCTTCCAGGTCGTCAGCGGCTCGATCGACATCCGCACCGACGTCGCGGGCGGAATCGTCGCGGGCGACATCATCGCCCAGGCCAGCGACACGATCACCGTCCAGGCGACCCTGAACGAGATCAATGCGACCCTGGCGGCCTCCAATGGCCTGACCTACTCGCCCAACGCCAATTTCAACGGCGACGACACGCTCACCGTGACGACCAACGACGCGGGCGCCAACGGCAGCGATCCGGGCCTCACCGGCGACGGCACCAGCGAGGAGGATGTCGACACCCGCACGATCAGCGTCAGCGCGCAGGATGACGCGCCGATCGCCCAGCCCGACGCCGTCGCGACGGCGGAGAATGCGATCGGCACGGGCAGCCTGTTCGTCGACAACGGCTCGGGTCCCGACTCCGACGCGGACGGCGATACCTTCACCATCTCGGCGGTGAACGGCTCGGGTGCCAATGTCGGCACCGAGATCACCCTGGCTTCCGGCGCCAAGCTTACCGTCAACGCCGACGGCAGCTACAGCTACAACCCGAACGGCAAGTTCAACCGACTGACCGACGGCACGTCGGGCGCGGTGAACACGTCGACGGTCGGCGACACCTTCCAGTACACCCTGGCGGGCGGCAACACCGTCACCGTCACCGTGACCGTGAACGGCGTCGCCGGGCCGGGCGACTGGCTGATGGGCGACGGCACCGACAACGTCATCACCGGCACTCCGCAGCCCGATATCTTTGTCGTCAGCCAGGGCGGCAACGACACGGTGAGCGGCCTCGGCTCGGACGACATCTTCTACTTCGGCGCAGCGCTGACGGCGGACGACAATGTCGACGGAGGCCTCGGCGCCGATACGGTCGTCCTCCAGGGCGATTACAGCGGCGGGCTCACCCTCGATTCCTCGGTCACCGGGATCGAATATATCTCGATGCTTGCCGGAACCAACGT
>DASTFN010000001.1:0-9370 GCA_035719905.1 Allosphingosinicella sp. | reverse complement strand
TCGCCTGGTCCCCCTCCCCGGCAAATGCCGGGGAGGAACCTTGTCAGGCCGCCGCCCGCGCCGCCGCCAGCACCGGCCCGCGCACGGCGGGCAGCAGGCCGCGATAGAGGTTGGCCATTTGCGCGGCCATCGCGTCGGGCGTGTAGCGGGCCGCCCGCTCCCTCGCCGCCCGGCCCAGCACCGCCCGCTCGAAATCGTCGCCGGCAAGGTCGCCGATCGTCCGGGCGAAGCCTTCCTCGTCGCTCGGGTCGACGAAGATCGCGACCTCGTCCCACAATTCCCGGAAGGTGGGGATATCGGAGAGGACGAGCGCGCAGCCGGCCGAGGCGGCTTCGAGGACGGCGAGGCCGAACGGCTCGTACAGGGCCGCCGAGACGAAGACCGGGCGGGCCGAGAGCCAGCGGCCCAGCTCCGCCTCGTCGAGCGGGCCGAGGCAGTGGATATTATCGAACATGACCTGGCCGCCGTTCGGCCCGGCGAGCGGCCCGGCGGCGCGCACCGGCACGGCGATTCGGCCGGCGGCGGCGTCGAGCAGGCCGAGATTCTTGCCCTGGTCCCAAAGCCGTCCGGTGGTGAACACGAAATCGTGGGGCACCCCGCTCGGCTCGGCCAGCGGGGAGCGGCCGTGGTGGACGGTGCGCGGAATCGCCCTGAGGCCGTAGCGCCGCTTGACCGACAGGCCGAAGGCGGCGGTCGGGGTGACCACGGCGTCGGCGGCGCGAAGACCGCTCGCGACCAGATCGGTGCGCCAGGCGAAATCGCCGGGAAGCTCGGTGCCCTGGACCGTTTCCCACCAGGTGCCGACGCAGCTGTGGAGGACGGCGATGACCGGAGGGCCGAAATCGGCGAGCGCGGCGAGCGCCGGCGTGTTGAGCTGGACGACGTCCGCTCCGACCTCGTCGGCGAGGGCGGCGATCGCTTTCGCCGTCCGGACCAGCGAGGCCTCGTCCTCGGCGACCCGGTCGAGGGCGAGGCCGGTGTCGACCAGCCGAAGCCGCGGGATCGCGGTCGCGGCCCGGATCTGCTCATCGCTCGCGGCCGGGCCGGTCAACGCGAGCACGGTCTCATGGCCGAGCCGGGAGAGGCCGCGGGCGAGATCGAGGCCATATTGCCAGAGGCGGCCGACCGAATCGGCGGTGACGAGGATGCGCAGCGAGGGCCTCACGGCCGCCTCCGCCGCCCTAGCGACGGCCCGCCGCAAGGCGCATCGGGCCGCGCGACGGCGAAGACGGCGCTTCCGCCCGAACTCAAAAGGCGTCTCTGCAAACCCTTTGTCTTCCTGTGTTTTTCGAGAGCGAATTAGGGAAGCGACATCGATCGGGGCGCTGCACTGCGCCTCTCGGTTAAACCGACCGATGCGAGCCATTGTTCCCCGCCGCGGACGGCCTTTTAGGGCATTCGCGCCATGCGCTTAGCGCGGCCGCGGCGCACGCCAAGCTTGCACTCCGCGCCCGGGCGGGGCAGAGCCCGCTGGATGTGCTGATTTTCGCGGCTCCACGCGTTTGGAGGCCGCCGCAGGACCTTAGAGGTGAACGTGACGATCTGTTTGAACCGCGCCCGGCTGGAGCGCGCCCGATGAGCCTTCATGACCCCAAGGCGATCAATATCGCCATCGTCGGCGTCGGCAATTGCGCGAGCTCGCTCGTGCAGGGGCTGGCCCATTACCAGAATGGCGGCGCCAACGACCAGATCGGGCTGATGCACTGGGACCTGGGCGGCTACCGGCCCAAGGACATCAAGCTCGTCGCTGCCTGGGACATCGACCGCCGCAAGGTCGGCCGCGACGTCGCCGGAGCGATCTTCGAGAAGCCCAATTGCACCCAGATCTTCTGCGATCACGTGCCCGAGAGCGGCGTGACGGTCGAGATGGGCCGGATGCTGGACGGCTATTCCGAGCATATGGCCGAATGGCCCGACGACCGCACCTTCCTTCCGGCCGACCTGCCGCAGCCGGAGAAAGCGGACGTCGTCCGGCGGCTGAAGGAAACGGAGACCGACGTCCTCCTCAACTATCTGCCGGTGGGCAGCCAGGAGGCGACCGAATTCTACGCGGAATGCGCGCTCGAAGCGGGGGTCGCCTTCGTCAACAACATCCCGGTGTTCATCGCCTCGGACGAGGCCTGGGCGGAGCGCTTCCGCAACGCCGGGGTTCCGATCATCGGCGACGACATCAAGGCGCAATTGGGCGCGACCATCGTCCACCGTGTCCTCACCGACCTGTTCAGGAAGCGCGGCGTGAGGCTCGAGCGCACCTACCAGCTCAACACCGGCGGCAACACCGACTTCCTCAACATGTCGAACCGCAAGCGGCTCGCCTCCAAAAAGATCTCGAAGACGGAGGCGGTCCAGTCGGTCGCCGAGCGCCGGATCGACGACGACAACATCCATGTCGGACCGTCCGATTACGTCGCCTGGCAGAATGACAACAAGGTCTGCTTCCTGAGGATGGAAGGCTCAATGTTCGGCGGCGTGCCGATGAACCTGGAGCTCCGCCTCTCGGTCGAGGACAGCCCCAATTCGGCCGGGGTCGCGATCGACATGATCCGCTGCGCAAAGATCGCCAAGGACCGCGGCCTCGCCGGCCCCGTCCACCCGGCGGCCGCCTATTTCTGCAAGCACCCGCCGGTGCAGACCACCGACGACGAGGCCCACGAGGCCCTGGAGCGCTTCATAAGGGGGTGACCCCTCAGCAAGCCCCTCCCCTTCAGGGGAGGGGTTGGGGTGGGGGAGTCGTACGTAACTGGCTTGGCATCCAGTTCTCCTACATCGGCACCACCCCAACCCCTCCTCTGAAGAGGAGGGGCTTTCTAGCTCGCCCCTCCATAGCGCCCGTCCACATAGAGCAGCGGATCCACGTCCCCCCGCACCGTCACCTCCTCGACCTCGCCGACGAAGATCGAGTGGGTTCCGTAGGGGAAGTGCCGGATCCGCCGGCACAGGATCGCCGCCTGGGCGTCGGCGAGGCGGGGCGGGCGGTCGCAGTCGACGTGCCAGCCCGAGGCGAAGCGCAAGGCCTGCTGGCTCCGGTCGGCGAACATCTGGGCAATCTCCGCCTGGCTCCGGTGGAGGACGTTGACGCAGAAATGGGAGACGTCCTCGAGCGGGCTGTGCAGCGAGGCCGTCCGGTTGATGCAGATGAGCAGGCTCGGCGGATCGAGCGACAGCGACGACATGGCGGTGGCCGTGATCCCCATCGGCTCGCCGCCGACGCAGACGGTGATGACGTTGACGGTCGAGGCGACGCGGCGCATCGCCTGCTTGAAGTCCTGGTTGAGGTCTCCGCCGGAGGTCGCCATGGCGCCCGCCCATGGCCGGGAAGCGGCGCGGTGGCAATGGCTTAGCCTTGCGCCAAGCCTGAGATGCGATGGCAAACCTCGGATATAGCTAGGAAATTACGGGAATTCCGATTATCCCGTCGAGTCGAGGGACGGGGGAAGATGCTCGAAATCATCGCCGCTCCGGCGAACCTGCCATTTTCCGTGGCGCTTCTGGTCATGCTGTTGATCGGTGCGGTGGAGGCGTTCGGCCTCGGGGCATCGGCGGTCCATCTCGACCTCCATGCGGACGCGGACGGCGGCGGCGACCTGCTCGGCTGGCTCGGCGTCGGCACGGTGCCGCTGCTGATGCTGCTCGTCGTCTTCCTCGCCTTCTTCGGCCTCATCGGGCTCGCCGTCCAGCAATTCGCCGGCCCCTTGCCCTTGTGGATCGCGGCGCCCGCGGCGGCGGCGGCGGCGTTCCCGCTGACCGGTCTCGGCGCCCGCGGCCTCGCCCGGATCATGCCGGGCGACGAAACGACCGCGGTCAGCCTGGACAGCCTCGTCGGCCGGCGCGGCACGATCACGATCGGCACCGCCCGGCGCGGCTCGCCCGCCCAGGCGCGGGTCAAGGACGCCTACGGCCAGGCCCATCATGTGATGGTCGAGCCTTATGACGACGATCAATCGATCGGCGAGGGCGAGACCGTCCGGCTGGACCGTCGGGACGGCAACCTCTTCATCGCAGTCGGCAGAGCCGACGCCATCGCTTCCGGTTTCGACGTGCTGCCCACGCCGAGCCGGCCGCTTTCAACCAGGAGAGACTGACATGGTCCAGATGGCCATCTACGCGGGGATCGTTTTGGCTGCCCTGCTTATTCTGGGGCTGATCATTACCCGCCTCTACCGCCGGGCGACCAAGGAGATCGGCTTCGTCCGCACCGGCTTCGGCGGCGAAAAAGTCGTGATCAACGGCGGCGCCCTCGTCCTTCCGGTCCTTCACGAGACGATGCCGGTCAATCTGAACACCGTCCGGCTCGCCGTCGAACGCAAGAATGTCGACGCCCTGATCACGCTCGATCGTCTCCGCATCGACGTGAAGGCGGAATTCTACGTCCGGGTCCGTCCCGACCGCGAATCGATCGCCATCGCCGCCCAGACCCTCGGCCTGCGCACCATGCATCCGGAGAATCTGAAAGAGCTGATTGAGGGCAAGTTCGTCGACGCGCTCCGCTCGGTCGCCGCCGGAATGACGATGAACCAGCTCCACGAGCAGCGCGCCGATTTCGTCCAGAAGGTGCAGCAGGTCTCGGCGGCCGACCTCGCGATGAACGGGCTCGAGCTCGAATCGGTGTCGCTGACCGGCCTCGACCAGACCTCGATCGAGCATTTCAACGCCAACAACGCCTTCGACGCGGAAGGCCTCACCAAGCTCACCGAGCAGATCGAGCTTCGCCGCAAGACCCGCAACGACATCGAGCAGGAGACGCGGGTCCAGATCGAGGCGAAGAATCTCGAGGCGGCGCGCAAGAGCTTCGAGATCGGCCGCGACACCGAATTCGCCCGGCTCGAGCAGGAGCGCGAGGTCGAGGTCAGGCGCGCGGCCCAGAATGCCGAGGTCGCCCAGCAGCAGGCCGAGCGGCAGCG
Source organism: Allosphingosinicella sp. (assembly GCA_035719905.1). Lineage (GTDB taxonomy): Bacteria > Pseudomonadota > Alphaproteobacteria > Sphingomonadales > Sphingomonadaceae > Allosphingosinicella. The sequence continues at coordinate 4,469 of DASTFN010000001.1, read as the reverse complement.
CGAGGCGGACGAGGCGAAGATCACGGCCAAGCGCCAGGTCGACAGCGCCCAGATCGAGGCCAACAAGGTCGTCGAGCAGGCGAAGATCGCCCAGACCCAGGCGATCGAGATCGCCCGCCAGGAGCAGCAGATCGCGGTCCAGAACAAGAGCAAGGAGGAAAGCCAGGCCAGGGCCGAGGCCGACAAGGCCCGCGCCGAGGCGGTCGCCGCCGAGGAACGGGTCGGAACCGCCCGCGAGACCGAGGTCGCCGAGCGATTGAAGAGGATCGAGCTGATCGACGCCAGCCGCGAGGCCGAGCGCTCGGCGATCGGGATCAAGGTCCAGGCCGACGCCGAGAAGCAGGCCGCCGCCGACCGCGCCGAGGCCATTCGCCTGGCCGCCGAGGGCGAGGCCGAGGCCGAGAAGCTTCGCGCCGACGCCTCGCGGGTCCGCTTCGAGGTCGAGGCCGCCGGCCAGCGCGCGATCAACGAGGCGGCGAACCTGCTCTCCTCCGACCAGATCTCGCTTCAGACCAAGATGGCGCTGCTCAAGGTGCTTCCGGAAGTCGTCCGCGAGGCGGCCAAGCCGATGGAGGCGATCGATTCGATCAAGATCGTCCAGGTCGAGGGCCTTGGCGGCGGCTCCGGTTCGGGCGGCTCGGGCTCGGGCTCGGGCGGCGAGGGCAATCTCGCCTCCAGCGCCGTCGCCGCGGCCCTCCGCTATCGCGCCCAGGCCCCGATCGTCGACGGCCTGATGAAGGAATTGGGGTTCGACGGCTCGTCCCTGGAGAATCTGGTCGCGGGCGCCGGCAACGGCGCGGCGCCGACTCCCGAGGTCCACGAGCCGCTCGTCGCGGTGCCGGTAGATCCGCCGAAGGAGTAGTCGCCGCATCAACCCTCTCCCGCCTTTCGCGGGAGAGGGTTGATGCGGCTGCCGAAGCTTCGTCTAAGCTCCTCCCGTGACCCATTACGACATCATCATCGTCGGCGCCGGCCATGCCGGGGCGCAGGCCGCGATCCAGCTCCGGCAACTCGGCTTCGAGGGCTCGATCGGCCTGATCGGCGCCGAAGCCGAGCCTCCCTACGAGCGGCCGCCGCTCTCCAAGGAATATCTCGCCGGCGAGAAGGATTTCGAGCGGATGCTGGTCCGGCCGGAAGCCTTCTGGGCGGAGCGGGGCGTGGAGCTCGTCCTCGGCACCCGGATCGCCGCGATCGACGCCGCGGCGAAACGCCTCACCGCCGCGGACGGCGCGAGCTTCGGCTACGGGGCTCTGATCTGGGCTGCGGGCGGAGCCCCTCGCCGGCTCGGCTGCGAGGGCGGCGACCTCGCCGGAGTCCATGTCATCCGACGCAAGGCCGATGTCGACGCGATCCGCGCCGAGCTGGACTCGGTCCGGCGGGTCGCCGTGGTCGGCGGCGGCTATATCGGGCTGGAGGCGGCGGCGGTGCTTCGCAAGCTCGGCAAGGAAGTGGTGCTTCTCGAAGCGCTCGACCGGGTGCTGGCGCGGGTCGCCGGTCCGGAGATTTCGGATTTCTACGCCGCCGAGCACCGCGCCCACGGGGTCGACGTCCGGCTCGGCGCCGGCGTGGCCTCGATCGTCGGCGACGGCGGCCGGGTCGCGGCGGTGCGGTTGCAGGATGGCCAGACCCTCGAGGCCGGGATGGCGATCGTCGGCATCGGTGTCGACGCGGCGGTGGCGCCCCTGCTCGCGGCCGGCGCCGCCGGGACGAACGGGGTCGAGGTCGACGCTTTCTGCCGCACCAGCCTGCCCGAAATCTTCGCGATCGGCGATTGCGCGGCCCATGAGAACCGCTTCGCCGGCGGCCTTCGGATCCGCCTCGAATCGGTCCAGAACGCCCACGACCAGGCGGCGGCGGCGGCCAAGGCGATCGTCGGGGTTCCCCACCCCTACGATTCCATCCCCTGGTTCTGGTCCAACCAATATGATTTGAGGCTGCAGACCGTCGGCCTGTCGGTCGGCCACGACTCGACTTTGCTCCGCGGCCGGCCGGAGGAACGGAGCTTCTCGGTCCTCTATCTGCTTGAAGGCCGGGTGATCGCCCTCGACTGCGTCAACGCGACCCGGGATTATGTGCAGGGCAGGAAGCTGGTGCTCGATCAAAGGGTCATCGAGCCGGGGCGGCTGGCGGACACGGCGGTGCCGCTGAAGGCGCTGTAGAAGAAATTCCTCCCCGCGATTTCGCGGGGAGGGGGACCGCGCGAAGCGCGGTGGAGGGGTTCTTCGGACTCAGCGAGGCCCCTCCACCATGCTTCGCATGGTCCCCCTCCCCGGCAAATGCCGGGGAGGATTTTTACCGCCCCGCGAACCCCGCAAGAACTTCGCACACCCATCGCCCGGCCGTCAGGGCGGTGATGTCGCTGACGTCGAGGCCCGGGTCGAACTCGGTCTGGTCGACCAGCTTGACCCTGGGCTCGGCCGCCTGGCGCCGGGCGGCGGCGAAGAACATCGAGACCGGCATCCCGCCCGGCCGGGCGCCGGGAGCGCCGGGACAGTGCGAGCGGTCGATGACGTCGATGTCGAAATCCACCATCAGCGCGTCGAGATGGACGAAGCGGGCGAGGGCGTGGTTGAGGATGGCGAGGATTCCGCGATCGAGGCAGTCGGCCATCGTATAGACCCCGATCCCGAAAGCTCGGGCGTCGGAATGCATCCTGGCCGTGTTGGCGAAGGGGGCGAGGCCGATCTGGCAGATATTGGTCCCGGGCAGGCCGTCCTCGATCAGGCAGCGTATCGGGTTGCCGTTGATCGGCCCGCCGTCGGTCTCGCGAAGATCGAAATGGGCGTCCAAGGTGATCAGGCCGACCTTGGCGAGCGGGACTCCGAGCGCGTGCGCCGCGGGACGGGTGACGGCGTTGTTGCCGCCGATCAGCATGGTCAGCCGGTGGGCGGCGACGGCCGCGGCGGCGGCGGTGCGGATCGGCCCGAAGCCCTCGGCCGGGCTCAGCCCCTGGACCGGGACGTCGCCGAGATCGCGCACCGAGAAGAATAATTCGGAGCTCCGCTCCACATCGTAGGTGCTGAAGCGGCGAAGGACCCGGCGGACCGTTTCGGGGGCGAGATCGCAGCGGCCCGGAGTGACCGAACCTGCCTCCAGGGGCGCCCCCAGGATCGCGACCTGGCCCTCGCTGCCGATCAAGTCAGCGATGGATTTCCAGCTCATGGCGTTGCTCTTAATCCGGCGAAGGTTAAGAAGCGACCCATGTGGGACCGCCTGCTCACCGATTGCCATGTCGCGACGATGGACCCGACGGTGCCCGGACCCTTCGGGGCGATCGAGGACGGCGCGATCGGAATTCAGGACGGCCGGATCGTCCGGGTCGGGCGCCGGATCGACCTCGCCGGCTACCGGGCGAAGACGATCGAGCCGCTTGGCGGGGCCTGGGTCACTCCCGGATTGATCGACTGCCACACCCACCTCGTCTTCGGCGGCAACCGCTCGGCCGAGTTCGAGCAGAGGCTGAACGGCGCCAGCTACGAGGAGATCGCAAGGGCCGGCGGCGGAATCGTCTCCTCGGTCAAGGCGACCCGCCTCGCCACCCAGGACGAGCTGGTCGAGCAGACGCGGCCGCGGCTGCGCGCGCTGATGCGGGCCGGGGTCACCACGATCGAGATCAAATCGGGCTACGGGCTCGACGTGCCGAGCGAGATGAAGATGCTCGAGGCGGCCCGGGCGCTCGGGGGAAGCGAGGCGGTGCGGATCGTCCCGACCCTGCTCGCGCTTCACGCGCTGCCGCCAGAGCATAAGGACAGCCGCGACGAGTTCGTCCGGCTTGCCATCGAGGAGATGATCCCGGCCGTCGCCGAGGCGGGGCTGGCGACGGCGGTCGACGCCTTTTGCGAGGGGATCGGCTTCACGCCCGACGAGGTGCGCGCCCTGTTCGAGGCCGCCCACGAGCACGGCCTCAGGGTCAAGCTCCACGCCGAGCAGCTCTCCAACCTCAACGGCGCCGCTCTGGCGGCCGAGTATGGGGCGCTGTCCGCCGACCATCTCGAACATGCCGACGAGACCGGCATCGGCGCGATGGCGCGCGCCGGAATGGTCGCGGTGCTGCTGCCCGGCGCTTTCTATGCGCTCCGCGAGACCCGCAAGCCGCCGGTCGAGCTTCTTCGCCGCCACGGTGTCCCGATGGCGGTGGCGACCGACTGCAATCCCGGCACCTCCCCGGTCCTCTCGCCGACCCTGATGCTGAGCATGGCCTGCACTTTGTTCGAGCTGACTCCGGAGGAGGCGCTGGCCGGGATGACGGTCCATGCGGCGAAGGCGCTGGGGCTGGAGAAGGAGGTCGGCAGGATCTCGACCGGCAAGGCCGCGGACCTGTGCGTCTGGCGGGTGAGCCGGCCGGCGGAGCTTTGCTACTGGATCGGACTGCCGGGGCCCGAGCGCCGGATCGTGGCGGGGGTGGATTCGTGATCCGTCGCCCCAGCGCAGGCTGGGGCCCCGGCGGGTGAAGAACGCCGGCGCCTTTC